>NZ_SODX01000003.1:416820-769414 GCF_004366435.1 Flavobacterium sp. S87F.05.LMB.W.Kidney.N
AGTTGTGCAATTAACCCTCACCATTAACGATTTATGATTCACAGTTAACAATTCAATATCAACGATCAACCATTAACCATCAACAATTCACCATTCACCATTCACAATTCACCATTCACAATTAAAAATCCTACCCATCTTTCAACAACAAATTCTGTTCTTTTCTAAGTTTTACAACTAATTGGTCAACATAGGTTTTTATTTTCTGCGGAAGCGTATTCCAATTTTGATCTTTCTTAAAACTTCTGCAATCATCTAAGTCACATTCAACTGCACGAATTACGTATTTTTTATTTTTGTAAATCGTAATAATTTTTACGCGTCTTATATAACCATCTTCATTGCGAGTTCCATAAACAATAATAGGTTCAATATAACCGTCACCATCAATATCTTTTGTACTGCAATATTTTGTCCAGAACCAAATGTTTATTTCTTTCGGAATAGTATTTTCAAGCAAATCATTAATTTTCCATTTTTCTAAGAATCCGCCGTGGTCATTCATTACACAGACAGCTTGTATTTTGGTGTTCAAAGTGTCCTTTTTAGAAATTGTTTTATGGTTTTCACCCAAAACCAATTCGTATACACCTCCTTTATCTTGGTATTCAAATGCTTTGTAAATAGGGAAATCATTAACGTTATCAAGTTCTCTTTCTGAAATTTCTTGTTTGGTTAATCGACGGCTGTCCGTTTTTTGAGAAAAAATAAATGTAGAATAAAAAGAAAGAAGAACTAAAATATACTTTTTCATGTTGGCGCTATACTTTTAATACATCAAAGATATTTAAAAGCTTTCGAGTTCTGCTAACTTTATGTTTTTTAAAAACAGTTTTTGTTGTATTTTTCTAAATTAAAACTACAACAAATATTTTTATTAAAATTCATCAATTAGAACCAAAAAATTGAAACTTATAAAATGACTACAACAAACTGCCGAAATTTTCTTTTAGGAATATCAATTTCAATACTTGGTTTTACTAATTTTTTAAACGGTCAAAATAAAGTAAGTGAAAAACGAAATCTTATTCAATATGTTGACCCGATGATAGGAACCGCAAAGATGGGACATACCTATCCTGGAGCAACAGTACCTTTTGGAAGTGTACAGCTTAGCCCGGAAACCGATACAATTGCCTACAGTTTAAACGGAAAATATAATGGAGAAGTCTATAAATATTGTGCAGGATATCAATACGAAGACAAAACAATTGTAGGTTTAAGCCATACGCATTTCAGCGGAACAGGACATTCTGATTTAGGTGATTTTTTAATCATGCCGACGACGGGCAAATTACAATTAAATCCTGGAGTGGCTTCAAAACCTCTGTCGGGTTACAGATCGGCATTTTCTCATTCTACAGAAAAAGCAGAACCGGCATATTACAGCGTTTTTCTAGAAGATCATAAAATAAAAGCAGAACTTACAGCGACAACTCGTGTTGGAATGCATCAGTATACTTTTCCAAAGTCAGATGAAGCGCATATTATTTTGGATTTAACTTCCGGTATTTACAATTACGACAAAAAGAATGTCTGGACCTTTGTACGAGTAGAAAATGATACTTTAATAACAGGTTATCGCCAGACAAACGGCTGGGCAAGAACCAGAACGGTTTATTTTGCCATGTCGTTTAGTAAACCTATTAAAAGCTATGGACAGGCTGCACAGGAAAAAAGTGTTTACAGAGGCTTTTGGGGAAGATTTGACCAAACCAAAAATTTCCCAGAAATGGCAGGTCAAAACTTAAAATTGTTTTTTGATTTTGATACCAATGAAGGAGAAAAAATTAAGATCAAAATGGCTTTGTCTCCAGTTAGTTCCGCTGGCGCATTAGAAAATATGAAAAAAGAAACTCCAAATTGGGATTTCGAAAAAGTGAAAAAACAAAGCCAGGAAGTTTGGAATACAGAACTGAATAAAATTCAGATAGAAACTATTCAAAAAGAGGATTTGGTTAATTTTTATACTGCGATGTACCATGCGTTTCTTGGACCAACAGAATACATGGATTTAGACCGCAATTATAAAGGTTTGGATATGAATGTTCATAAAGCAGAAAACTTCACAAATTACACCAGTTATTCGCTTTGGGACACTTATCGTGCTCTGCATCCTTTATTTAATATTGTACAGCCCAAACGAAATGCAGATATGGTAAGTTCCATGCTTGTACATTCAGATCAAAGCGTTCATAAAATGCTTCCAATATGGTCGCATTATGCCAATGAAAACTGGTGTATGATTGGCTATCACTCTGTATCTGTAATTGCCGATGCCATTGTAAAAGGAAATATTAATTTTGATGCTGAAAAAGCTCTGCAGGCTTGTGTAAATACGGCAAAAGTCCCCTATTACGATGGATTGGAATATTACATAAAAAAGGGCTACGTTCCAGAAGATAAAAACGGTTCATCGGTTTCTAAAACTTTAGAATATGCTTATGATGACTGGGCAATTGCTCAGGCAGCGAAGAAATTAGGAAAAACGGAAATCTATAATGAGTTTATAGAAAGATCTAAAAACTATAAAAATGTTTACGACGAAAAAACAGGTTTTATGCGTCCTAAATTAAACGACGGAACTTTCAAAAAAGAGTTTGATCCACTAGACACGCACGGGCAAGGTTTTATTGAAGGAAATTCATGGAATTACAGTTTGTATGTACCGCAAGATCCAGCCGACATGATTAAAATGATGGGTGGAAATGAGAAATTTAAAGTTCGTTTAGATTCATTGTTTAATATGCATCTTCCAGACAAATATTTTGAAAACACTGAAGATATTACAAGAGACGGAATTATTGGAAATTATGTTCATGGAAATGAGCCTTCACACCATGTAGTGTATTTGTACAATTGGACAGATTCTCCATGGAAAGCACAGGACAAAATAAGAATGATCTTGAAAAAAATGTACAGAAATGGAGCAGACGGTTTAGGAGGAAATGACGATTTCGGACAAATGAGTGCTTGGTATATTTTCAGCAGTTTAGGATTTTATCCTGTTGCGCCTGGCTCTGATGAATATGCTTTAGGAAGTCCGCTGGTTAAAAAAGCGATTTTTAATTTAGAAAATGGAAAAAACTTTGAAGTAGAAACCGTTAATCAATCGGATAAAAATGTATTTGTGAGCAAAGTACTTCTGAATGGAAAACAATTAGAAAAACCATTTTTAAAGCATAGTGATGTTTTAGCTGGCGGGAAGATTACGTTTTATATGAGTTCAAAACCGAATAAGAAGAAGTATTAGTTATTAAGGTGTTGAGGTTCTAAGATTCTAAGATTCTAAGATACTAAGGTGCTAAGTCTAAGGGTTTACTCATAATGAAAATACAACCTAACAGTTTTTTTTAAAACCTGTTAGGTTTTTAATATCACTGTCACCCTGAGCGAAGTCGAAGGGCTTTTGCAGTTAATAAGAGGCTTCGACTTCGCTCAGCTGACAAATGAGTTTACAAAGCCTGACAATTCAAATTAATTAGTATAATTCGTGAATTCGTGGCAAATAATTAAAAAACTTCACGAAATTTGCATTTCAAATAAAGACAATTAAATATGAAAATAAATTTAAAATCAGGAATTGATAAACTGCTTTTCGGAATGAAGCAGAATGATGTAACAGCTGTTTTAGGAAAACCTGATAAAAACTATAAAGACGAAGATGACAATGTAATTTTTGTGTACAATGCACACAAAATGAGATTGACTTTTTATGAAGAAGAAGATTTGAAATTAGGATACATTGTCGCTTCAAGTACTGATTTAGAAGTTTTCGGATTCAAATTAATCGGAAGAAAAATTGCTGATGTAAAGAAAGATTTAGCCACTAAAGGTATTACGAAATACAATCAGGAAACTTTTGATACTTTCGAGAATTATTTCAACGAAGACAATTGGTTTATTCTCCAAACAGAATTTGATGAGGTTGTAAAATTCGAAATCGGGGCGATTATCAATAACAAAGACGAATTTGACTGGAAGTTTCCAGTGAAGAGATAAAGCTTTAAAAAACATACAAGAATTAAATAAAACATTGTCAGACTGAGCGAAGTCGAAGTCCTTTGAGATAAAACACTTTGTGGTGGCTTCGACTTCGCTCAGCCTGACAAACTTAAAACATAAAAAAAAAACCGACAATCACTTGTCGGTTTTTTTATATTTGAAAAAGAAATTATCCTTTTAACCATGCATTTTTAAGTTTATCTTTTGAAGCATCAGTTGCTTTAAAAGTTTCAGACTCTTCGTATGGTAATTTTACAGTTCCTTTAATTGTTTCTTCTTTAGTACCGCGTTTTACTTTCAGAGTAATAGGATCATTTTCTTTCCAGTTTTCACTTTCCGTAATCAAATCGTAGATATTATCTAAAGAATATGGTTTGTTATTAACAGTTAGAATTTTATCCCCGCCTTTTAAGTTTAAGTTTTTAAAGAATTCGTTGGTTTCGATATCAGAACGAACAGCGATTTCTTTAGTAGCTTTATCAATAGTGATATATGGATTTTGTCCTTTTATGAAAACACTTCCAGGTTTTTTCTCAGTCGCTTTGGTAACACCAACTTTAGCCAAATAGAAATCGTAAGGAATTGGAGTAGTTCCTGCTACATATTTGTTCAAGAATTCGCCCACTTCTGGGTATGTTAATGAAGTAATTTTTGCAAAAAGCTCATCATCATTAAATGGTTTTTCAATACCATATTCAGTAGATAATTTATGCATTAAGTCAAGAATACCTCTTTCTCCGTTGCTTTTCTCTCTAATGATAATATCAATACACATTCCGATTAAAGCTCCTTTTTGATATACGTTTAGGTATTGGTCTTTATACGGCTGCTCTAATACATTTTTACTCATCAAAGTAAATGACATAGTATCGTTTAGCTGTTTAGATTGTTGAATTTTATCAGCAATACGAGTGTAAAATTCTGCTTCATCAATTAAACCTTGGTTGATTTGGAAAAGATTTGCAAAGTATTCTGTTACACCTTCATACATCCATAAATGCTCAGACATTTTAGGTGCGTTATAATCAAAATACTGAATTTCTTTTGAGTGAATTGTCAATGGCGTAACAATATGGAAGAATTCGTGCGAAACAACATCTTTCATAGTCTCAACCAATTTTTCTTTTGGCATTGATTCTGGAAGAACTACTGTTGTAGCTGTAGGATGCTCTAATGCTCCAAAACCATGTGCATCGTCTTTTGCCATGCTTGATAGATAAACTAAAACACTGTACTTTTTAGTAGAGTTTACTTTTCCTAAAAAGTTTTTCTGTGCCGTCATCATCGTTTTCATTTCTGGCGTGATACTTTCTGCAGTAAATTTTCCAGTAGGAGAGTATACAGCAATCAAAATATCCATCCCGTTTACATTAAATGTAGTGTAATCAGGTTTAGAATACATAATTGGATTCTCTACTAAAATTGCATAACGAGAAGTTTTAAATACATCAGATGTATTGCTTGCATCTTCATCTGTCATAGAAGTAGCGCCCCAAAGTGTTTCAGGATGTGTAATTGTAACTTTGTAAGGAACATCTAATTTATTTTGAAAATACCCCACAAAACCATGGGTATTAACCATAAAATTTTTCCCGGCATCAATGTTAGTCCCTGCAGGAGAGAAAACATCATCATTACCAAATCCAGTTCCTTTTTCAGTATCAAAAGTATCGTTTACTAAATACGTTACCTTTTTTAATGCTTTTGCATTAGAAATCGACCAAGAATTATCATCTATTCTTTTTACAGTAAGAGCGGCTCCTTTAGCATCAAATGCTTTAAAGTCTTCAGAATATTTTCCATAATTATCTGTAGAATAAGTACCTGGAACTGTTTTAGGAATGCTATAAACAATTTCATCTGTTTTAATGGCTGGCGGAGTAACGGTCACCAAAACTTTATCGTCTTTAACGTCAGTCAAATTGATGTTAACCTCTACGGTATTGCTTTTTGCGGCTCCAGTGCTACCTGTTTTACAGCTCCAAAATGTTACCGCTAGAGCTAAGGTGTAAAGTATTTTTTTCATATGTATATGTTTAGTTATTTGTATTTGTCACAAAAAACATAGAAAAGTTACTAAAAAAATTACATTAATTTAGAAATAAAAAAAAACTCCTGAAAAACAGGAGCTCTAGTTTAGTCTAGTTTATTTTTTATATAATATTTTCCGTCCAAATCTTCATCAAAATCATCTATTTTTACTGGTTTTGGTTTTGGTTTGTTTGCTACTGCCTTCTTTTTCCACATTTCAAATTTTTCAAGAGGCATTTTCTTCTTCATGATCTCCAAGACTTCTTTTTCTGCTAATCCAAATTCTTTTTTTATAATTTCGAATGGATTTCTTTCTTCTAAAGCTAACGAAACAAGTTTTTCAGTTTGCTCCCAAGTCAATTCTTTACGGTTACTCTTTTTCATCTCGTGAAAATTAATTCAAAATAGGGTGTTAATGATTAATAGATTGATTTTCAATTTCTGTATCAATATTAAAAAAAAAATTAATAAGTTGTTTCAGTAAAGTACACTTTTTTTAGTGATTTTAACTGTTTTTGAAAGATCTTGATTTTTGAAATGGAATTTTTAGCAGATTCTTCAATTTGTTATTTTCCTCAGGCTGCATATGTGTATCTACACCATAAATAAGTTGTTCTTTGGGCAGATAAGTAAAAGTTCCGAAAATTCTGTCCCAAACAGAAAAAATATTTCCATAATTACTGTCCGTATATGGCAGTACATAATGATGATGTACTTTATGCATATTTGGAGAAACGATAAAATAACTCAAGAGAACATCTAATTTTTCGGGAAGCGAAATGTTGGCATGGTTAAATTGTGAAGCGATAACTGATAAAGATTGATAAAGAAATACCATCCACATTGGTGTTCCGATAATTAAAACTCCTAAAGTGGTAAATATAAAACGAACAACGCTTTCGCCGGGATGATGTCTGTTCGCAGTCGTGGTATCGATCCAAGTATCGGTATGATGTACCAAGTGAAACTGCCAAAGAAATTTTACTTTATGTTCTACTAAATGTGCTAAATAAGCACCAATTAAATCGAGAAGCAATAAACCAATTATGGTATAAAGCCAGATTGGCATTTTAGGAAGCCATTGCAAAAGACCAAAATTATGTTCAATTGTCCATGCCGCGGTTCTAATTAGAATAAATGCTAAAATAAAATTGACAACAATAGTTGTGAAGGTAAAAAAGAAATTTATTCCCGCATGTGGCCATTTTTTATACTGCATTCGGAACAGCGGGAAAGAGTTTTCAATCAACCAGAAAATGGTTATACCGCCAACTAGAATCAAACTTCTATGAGAAGATGGAATCGTACTGAAGTAAGAAATAATTTCGTTCATAAATATAAATATTTGAGTTGAAATACTGTTTTCTTATCGATTTTATCCAAAGCAAAAAAGAGAAAATCAATTATAAATATATTTGATTTTCTCTTTTGAAATTAATTATAGGCTAATTTATAATTATTATTAACTAATTATAAAACTATTTTTTCGGGTTCGCCCTCTTGCTGTAATAAATTTTTGTAGATAAATCCTGCCGCTATTGCACCCAAAATTGGAGCTGCCCAAAAAAGCCAGACTTGAGATAATGGTTCGCCTCCCGTAAAAACTGCCTGAGAAAGTGATCTTGCAGGATTTACAGAAGTATTTGTAATTGGAATACTAACTAAATGGATTACAGTTAGTGTTAAACCAATCGCAATACCGCAAAAATTACTATTAGCAAATTTGTCTGTTGCACCAAGAATAATTAAAATAAAGAACAAGGTAAGAACAAATTCTGCAATAAAAGCAGCTTGTAGAGAATAGCCGTCAGGAGAAAATGCTCCAAAACCATTTGATGCAAATGCTCCAGCTTTAGTGTTGTCAATTACGAAACCAGCTTTTCCAGAAGCGATTGTATACAATGTACCAGCTGCAGCTATAGCTCCAATACATTGAGCTATTATATATGGGATAAGATCTTTAATTGGAAATTTTCCTCCTGCCCATAATCCAAAAGAAACCGCAGGATTAAAATGTCCTCCAGAAATGTGTCCAACTGCATAAGCCATTGCCACTACTGTTAGACCAAAAGCAAGTGCAACACCGGCAAAACCGATTCCTAATTCTGGATAACCGGCAGCAAATATGGCACTTCCACAGCCCCCAAAAACAAGCCAATAAGTCCCGAAGAACTCTGCAAATAATTTTTTCATAATAAATTAAATTTAATGGTTAAAGTTATAATGTATACTGGTAAGCCCAATAAATTAAAACAATTTGTAAGGGCAAACGTACAAATAAAATCCATAATGGTAAACCAAAACCTGCTTTTTTATTTAGAAACATGTAGATATTTGCAGGAAAAACAGCGATCAGTAAAGCTATAATTCCCCAGGCGGCGAAAGTTTTTGTGGCAGGTAAAATCAGGAGAATGCCTAAAATGATCTCGGCAGCTCCGCTTAAATTATTTATTAATTTTGGGTTTTTAAATGCGGGTGGAATGATTCTTATGTACATTCCAGGTTTTCTAAAATGATTAATTCCAGCAAGTATATACAATAAAGCCATTAAATATAAATGCCAGGGTAAACTCATAATAATTGATTGTTTATCACGAATTTATAAAAAAATTAACAATTATTACATTACAGAAGATCTTTTTTTAATAATGCTCAAATTCGGCTATTTTTTTGACTTGAAATTTACGTTCATAATGATTATTGCAAGTATAATTAAAACGATTCCAACCCATTGAGAGAAGATAACTTTTTCATTCAATAAAACGTACGCCATCATCACAGAAACGGGTAATTCTAAGGCAGAAACAATACTTCCAAGTCCTATACCAGTAAGAGGAAAACCAATATTCATTAACATAGGCGGAATTATGGTGCCAAATAAAGCCAGCACAATTCCCCATTTTAAGAAAATTTCGAAATTAAACGCGGTAACCTGAGTTACAAAGGCAAATGAAAAAACAATAATAGAACCGCCCAAAAGCATATAAAGACTTCTTTGAGCAGATGAAATTTCTGTAGCAACACGATTTGCAGTAAACATAGTTGTGGTAAAAGACGCAGCGGCCAAGATTCCCCAAACCAAACCTCTCCAGTCTAGTTGTATGTCATTGTTAATGATATTTGTCGCTAAAACAGTTCCAAAAAGCACAATCAAAACTGCAATTACTTTTTGTTTAGAAGGTAGTTTTTTTTCTAAAATCATTTCTAATAAAACGCCCATCCAAACAGTCTGCATTAATAAAACGATCCCAATAGAAACTGGAATAAATTTTACAGCTAAATAGTAAAATAAACTTGTCATTCCTAATGAAGTTCCGGCAAGCATTAAACTGAAAATATTTTTTGGAGTTGCTTTTACAGCTTGATTTTTATTTTTTATTCTTTGAAAAAGATTGATTAGTAGAATTCCTGTAATTCCATAAATAAATTGTGATGTCGTAACTTCTGCGGTTGTATATCCTTCAGAATATGCCATTTTTACAAATGTTGCCAGCATTCCGTATGTAGTAGCACCTAGAGCAACCAGAAAAACACCTTTTAATACATTATTTTGCGACGTCATAATTTACTTGTTTTAAAAAATTAAAGCCGGCAAAGGTAAGTTATTTTGTTTAGGATTTAATAGAAATAAAGGCAAAATCGTGAACTTAATAATGAAAATAGTTGATTTTCAACGTTCAAAATAATAATTCTTTAAAGTTTTACATGGTCTTAAAACAAAAAAACACCAAAAGTATCTTTTGATGTTTTTTTGTATTTAATAGAAATTGAATTCTAGTTATTTAGTTGGCTGATTTTGATAAGTTTCAATTTCAAAAACTAAAGTTGCATTTGGAGGAATTACGCCGCCAGCTCCTTTTTCGCCATACGCTAAGTTAGAAGGAAGAAAGAAAATAGCTTTTTCTCCGTCTGTCATCATATCAAGAGCTTCAATAAAACCAGGAATCATTCCGTCTTTTTTACCAACTGTAAAAGGAAAAGCTTTGTATCCGCCTTGTGCATCTCTGTTTGCATCATACTTTCCGTAAGCTTTTGCAACTTCAGCGATACTGCTGTCGAATAAAGTACCATCTTCGAAGTATCCAGCATAATGAAAATAGATATTTGAACCTTCAGCGCCTTTTACACCAGTTCCTTTTTTGGTAATAACATATTTTAAACCAGATGCAGTTGCTGTAGCTTTTGCTTTTGTTGCAGTAAAATAAGCAGCTTTGGCAGCAACTACTTTTTTAGCCTCTTCTTTTTTAGCTTCACCTTTTTTCATTTCATCACTAAAAACTTTTACAGCATCAAACTTTTTTGCTGCTGCGCCTTTGCGTGTAATGGTAATCTTGTTCATGATATCATCTTGAACAATTTTATTGACATTGTCCATTCCAGAAACTACATGACCAAAAATAGTATGTTTACCGTTTAACCATGGCGTGTCTTTATGTGTAATGAAAAATTGGCTTCCGTTTGTAGCAGGTCCAGAATTTGCCATTGCCAAGACACCGCCTTTTTCAAATTTCAATTCTGCAACAAATTCATCTTTAAATGAATATCCTGGATCTCCAGCCCCAGTTCCCTGCGGATCACCACCTTGAATCATAAAATCGTTAATTACTCTATGGAATTTTAAACCATCATAAAATGGCTTTCCTTTTAATTTTTCCACTTTTACATAAGGATTTGTTCCTTCTGCCAAAGTGATAAAGTTGGCAACAGTTACGGGTGCTTTTGTGTATTCTAAAGAAACAACAATATCTCCTTTTGAAGTTGAAATTGTAGCAAAAATCCCTTCGTTAGGATTTGTATTTGGCTTAGCAGCAGGTTTTGCTGCAGTTGTTGTTTTTGCTTTTGCAGCAGGTTTTGCTACGGGTTTTTTAGTTTGAGCCTGAATATTTACTATTGCTAAGCAAAATAAAAATAAAAATTTAAACTTCATTACTTTTCAGATTTAAGTCTATGATGAATTGTTTTATTGTTTCTCTAATAATTGAACTTCGAAAATAATATTTGCATTTGGCGGAATTACACCTCCTGCACCAGTTTCTCCGTATGCCAAGTGAGATGGAATAAAAAGAATTGCTTTATCGCCAAAAGAAAGCTGCTCAAGTCCTTCAATAAAACCAGGAATCATTCCGTCTTTGCTTCCTGCTTTAAATGGAATTGGCTGATAAGCTTTTGCTGCAGCTCTTGCAGGATCAAATTTTCCGAATTGTTTTGCAACATCTTCTATGCTTGTGTCAAATAAAGTTCCGTCTTCAAGAAAACCAGCGTAAGCAATATATACTTGAGTTCCTGCTGCAGGTTTTTTGCCCGTCCCTTTTTCAGTAATAAAATATTCTAAACCGCTTGTTGTTTTAGTAACTTTTGGTTTAATAGAAGCATAGTAAGCTACTTTTTCTTTCTGAACTCCTGCATATTTGCTTTGTTCTTTTGCGATTTCTGCAAAATAGTCATGAAATACTTTTACAGCATCGAACTTTTTAGCCGCTTCACCATTTCTAATAATAGTTACAGAAACGATATTATCACCTTGAACTACTTTGTTTACTACTTCCTGATCTTTTGCACCCACAACATGACCAAAAATAGTGTGTTTGTTATCTAACCAAGGAGTTTCTACGTGTGTGATGAAAAACTGGCTGCTGTTTGTTCCAGGTCCGTTATTGGCCATTGCTAAAACACCAGCTTTGTCAAATTTTAAATCTGAGAATTCGTCTTTGAACTTATATCCAGTATCTCCAGAACCAGTTCCTAAAGGATCTCCAGTTTGAATCATGAAACTTTCTATAACTCTATGGAATTTTAAACCATCAAAAAAAGGTTTCTTTTTTAAATTTTCATGCGTTACAAATTCGTTTTTACCTTCAGCCAAAGTCACAAAGTTAGCCACAGTAATTGGTGCTTTTTTGTAATCAAGTTCAACAATAATATGACCTTTGTTTGTTTCGATATCGGCATACAAACCATCTGGCAGATTACTGTGATCGTCTTTACAAGAATAAAATGAGCTAACGGCTATTAGTAATAATAAAATAATCTTTTTCATTTTAAGAGATTGTTTTTTATGGAGTTAATGTATCTTTTTTTATTGGAGCTGCAGGTTTTGGAGCTGCAGGTTTTGGTGTTGTTGTTTTAGGAGCTTGTCCTGCTGGAGCTACAGCAGTAGTTTGAGCAGGAGCATTAGTCTGAGCTGGATCTGGAACAAAATTTCTCAATGTAACTGTAACCATCAAAGATTCATTTGTACCAATTTTTTTGTTGTCTCCATGATAACCATAAGCCATATGCGATGGAAATAAAAATGTCACAGTTTCATTTTTATGCATTCTCTTAATTCCGTCGCGAAGTCCCATCATAATGTCTTGTTTGTCTACATAATAAGTCTGCGGACCAAGGTCAGAAT
The DNA here is from genome assembly GCF_004366435.1 of Flavobacterium sp. S87F.05.LMB.W.Kidney.N. Lineage (NCBI taxonomy): Bacteria > Pseudomonadati > Bacteroidota > Flavobacteriia > Flavobacteriales > Flavobacteriaceae > Flavobacterium > Flavobacterium sp. S87F.05.LMB.W.Kidney.N. The sequence goes on from NZ_SODX01000003.1 coordinate 429,251, forward strand.
CAGAATAAATTATATTGCCTTTTATATCTTTAACTTCTAAATTATAATAAGCAATATCGCCTTTTCTTGGTGATGCAGTTTCTGTAGCATTTTTTTCATCATAATAAAACCAATACCCTTTTGGAGTGGCATAGTATTTTACTTTCGGATTGCTTTTTATTATTTTCTTAATGACATCTTCTTCATTAGCCACTAATTTCTTATTTCGATCTGCAGATTTTTTCATGAATGTTCCTGAAGCGCTGGAAATAGGTCTTCTGGCTTCTTCATGATGCTTACAGCTGATTAACAAAACAGCAAAAAGCAAACTATAAATGCTAAGTTTTAGGTAATTCATGTGGGCTATAGTGTTAGTTTTTTTACTAAATCTTCAAATTTCTTTACAGTTTCTTCCATCGAAACTTCAGATCTTCCGCCGGCTGCATTGCTGTGTCCGCCGCCGTTAAAATGATCTCTTGCAAATTGGTTTACATCAAAACCTCCCTGCGAACGGAATGAAATTTTAATAATTCCTTCGTCTTTATTTTCGATAAAAATAGCAGTAAAAACAATATCTTTTATACTCAAGCCATAATTAACAATTCCTTCTGTATCACCTTTAACATAATTAAAAGAATCTAGTTCTTCTTGTGTTAACGTCATATAAGAAGTTTTATGCTCTTCGAATATTTTCATATTCTGTAAAGCTCGGCCTAACAGTTGTAATCTGCTGAAGGAACTATTGTCAAATAATAAAACTGGAATCTGTGTGTTTTCTACACCCAGATCAATTAATTCAGCGATAATTCTATGAGTGTTTCCTGTTGTTCCAGGGAAACGGAATGAGCCTGAATCGGTTAAAATTCCTGTGTAAATACAAGTCGCGATGGTTTTGTCAATATCTTCTTTTTTGTTTAAGAAAGTGATAAAGTTGTAAACCATTTCGCAGGTAGATCCGTATGAAGGGTCAGAGTAGGTATAGGTAGCATAATCATCAGGTTTTTGATGATGATCGATCATTATGAAAATAGCATTTAGCTTTGCCAAAGTGTGCTCCATTTCACCTGTACGATGAAAAGCATTAAAATCAAGCGTAAAAACGATTTCTGCTTCTTCTAAAATCTTGGTGCAGTTTTCGGTATCTTTTTCGAATATTTTTACAGTTTCTGATCCTGGAAGCCAAGCTAGAAAATTAGGAAAATCATTTGGAGCAATTACTGTTGCCTGATGATTATTTTTAATTAAAAAATGATATAATGCTAATGTAGAGCCCATTGCATCACCATCCGGTCCTCTATGCGGAATGATGACAATTTTTTTTGGAGTGGCGAGTAATAACTGAATCGCTTGAATGTCTTGTATTTTCATAGTGTGCGAATTTACATTTTTTTAATGTAATGCTGAAAATATTTTTAGTACCAGTTTCTTTAGTATTCAGTCTATTTCAATAGATATTGGGTTTTTATTTTGGAATTTAAATTTTGCGTATGAATTTTGAACGCGGATGAAACAGATTCGCTATCGCGAAAACGCAGATTTCAACGGATTTTTATTTTTTTTATTTTTTTTCAGAAACTTTTTAAGTTTCGTAGGTACATTACATTTGTAGCAGCGGATTTTGATCCGTAGGAGAGATTTAAGGTTTTATCTTTATGTTCCGTAGGAACTATAACTAGGAGATTGGAATTTGGAATTTTAAAAATTGGAATTTAACCTTTGATATAATTTATATTTAGCTCCCTTAACAATCTGCGATTTATAAATTCCGATAGAACCCGAAGAAAAATAGGCAATTGTGCAGGCTATTGCAATGAATATTCCAGGAGCAATTCCGAATAATTCCATGCCCATAATAGTGCAGGCGATAGGAGTGTGGGTTGCGCCAGAAAAAACAGCAACAAATCCGATTCCGGCTAAAAGAGCAATTGGCATTGGAATTACTATTGATAATGCGCTTCCTAAAGTTGCACCAACAAAGAATAGAGGAGTTACTTCTCCGCCTTTAAATCCAGCTCCTAAAGTAAATCCTGTGAAAAGAATTTTAAGCAGAAAATCATACCATTCGCTTGTATTCGAAAACGAATCTACAATTACAGGAACTCCCAATCCTGAAAATTTGGTAAGTCCAAAACCTGCAAAAGCTATCGCTAAAATTACGCCGCCAATAACGGGACGAAGCGGCGGATATTTAATGTTTTTGGAAAAAAGAGAACCCCAAAAATGAGTACTTCTTGCGAATAATAAAGCAGCAAAGCCCGAAAGAATTCCGACAATTATGGTAAAAATAATGTTGTTGAAACTAAGTTCTGGAATAATAGGAATGCTGTAGTGAGTATGTTTTATTTCCCAAAATTCAACTGTAAAATAAGCTGCATAAGCGACTAGAAAAGAAAGTACAGCACTTTTAAGATTAATTTTGCTAAAATATAAGACTTCTAAAGCAAAAATAGCACCTGCCAAAGGCGTTCCGAAAACAGAAGCAAAACCAGCACTGATTCCCAGAATAATGAGAATTTTGCGTTCGGAATTATCTAATTTAAAAATTTTGGTGAATTGATCGGCAATTGCGCCTCCCATTTGTACTGCCGTTCCTTCTCGGCCAGCAGAACCTCCAAATAAATGGGTAATTAATGTTCCTAAAAGAACCAAAGGCGCCATTCTAAACGGAATGACTTTTTTAGGATTTTCGTACTCTTCCAGTAGTAAATTATTTCCTTTAACTACAGATTCTCCCCAATAATAGTAACTCAATCCAACTAGAAATCCGCCGAAAGGCAAAAGCCAGATAATCCAATCATGCTGCATTCTAAATTGCGTTACCCATTCTAAAGAAACCAAAAATAAGGCCGATGCAGATCCTGAAAATAGACCTATTAAAGCACAAATTATAATCCATTTTGGAATAGATAATAGTGTTTCTTTTAGGTCTAAAGTCATGGATGTTTTTTATGAAAAGTTTTTTCAGCCACGAATTTCACGAATTTTCACGAATTAATATATTTTTAATTGAAAGAATTATAAATGAATTTTTAAAATCCTTTAATCTGTGGCAATATATTAGTTTAAATTAGTGGAATTCGCGGCAAAAAAATTACTGCACAACAGCAGTGAATTCTATTTCTACCAAATATTCTGGTGCAACTAATTGATTGATTCCGTAAAATCCGGTTGTTGGTTTTACATCTCTAAAGAAAGCAGAATGGGCTCTGGCTACTTCTTCAAAAGTTGAAACATCGGTTGTAAATATTCTTGTTCTAATGACATCTTTCATGCTGACATTTAGATCTTCTAAAACTTTTTCAACTCGCTCTAATATATTATAAGTTTGAGCATAAGCATCATCTGCTTTTACTTTATCACCATCAACAATTGCTACAGTTCCAGAAACTTCAATAATATTACCAATTCTTACTGCGCGGCAATATCCCATTTTGTCTTCCCACGGAGATCCAGTTAAGATGTTTTCTCTTTTCATTTTTTATATTTTGCGAATTTGTCTGTATGGTTTTAAAAGAGCAAATTCAGGTTAATTAAGATGTCGCAATTTAAGAATTCTGCTTTTGGCATCCATAAAAAAAAGCTTGAAATCAAATCGGAAATCAAGCTTTTTTGTGATATTAAATTGTTAGTCGATATGTCTTTCTTCGTAAAGACGAAGTTTGTTGTGTGCCGTATTTAGACTCTGCTGTAAGTTTTCTATCTTGTTTAATAAGTGGGCTATGGCATCGATTCCTTCCAGATTAATTTTGAGGTCGTAATGCATGCGAATCATTTTTTCGACCGTTGGCAGCTGCTCAGGCTCCAAATATTCATCGTCTTCTTCGCTAATAATTTGGATTAAACCATAGTTGTTAAGTTCAGTTATAAAAGTATTTTCAATTTCGTGATACAAACAAAACTGCTTTATCTGGATTAAATTTTTATTTTTCATGACTTCTTAGTTTTGCTAATTCTTCAAATAATTCTTTCTCTTTATCCGACAATTTTGTTGGAACTTTTATCGTATAAGTAATATACAAATCACCAAATTGATTTTCTTTTTTGTAAACAGGAAAACCTTTTCCTTTCAGTTTTACTTTGGTTCCCGGCTGTGTTTCTGCAGGAACTTTGATTTTTACCTTTCCGTCAAAAGTGTTGATGTACGTTTCGCCTCCTAAAACCGCAGTATACAAATCAAGCGGTGCATCGGCGTATAAATTATTGCCTTCTCGTTTAAATTCTGAATTGTTGGCAATAGAAAAAGTGATAAATAAATCACCATTTGGACCGCCGTTTACACCAGGTCCGCCATGATTTGGAATTTTTATAATCTGGCCATTTTCAACTCCGGCTGGAATAGTAATTCTGATATTTTTTCCGTTTACCGTTAAGCTCTGTTTATGTGTGGTGTAAGCCGATTTGAGGTCTAATTCTAGTTCGGCATTAAAATCCTGTCCTCTATATTTAGACTGCGATCTGCTTCTGCCTCCGCCATACATCGAATTGAAAAAATCTGAAAAATCACTTCCAGAGAAATCGCCGCCTCCAAAACCTGAGAAATCACTATCAGCATATTGAGAACTGGTTTGTCGTCTGCTTTGCTGCTGATTAGGATCGTAACCCGCTTTTTCAAATTCATCAGCATGTTTCCAGTCTTTACCGTATTTGTCGTATTTTTTTCGGTTTTCAGGATTACTTAAAACTTCATTAGCTTCATTAATTTCTTTGAACTTTTTTTCGGCTTCTTTATCATTCGGATTTAAATCGGGATGATATTTTCTGGCCAGTTTTCTATATGCTTTTTTGATCTCTGCTTCGGTCGCAGATTTTGTAACATCTAATACTTTGTAATAATCGATATAATCCATTTTATTGAGTTTTTGTAAATGGTAAAATAAAGTCTTGAAGTTAAGAATAAGTTATTAATTATCAAAATAGTAAATTTAAAGAAACTCTATATTAAAGACAGAGATATTGGAATTTGAAATTTTAAAATTTGAAATTTATTTTTATCAGAAAGAAAAATTTTGGCAGGTTTTTTGATTCCAAAAATTAGCTTAATTTATTGTTATAAAAGTCCTAAAGTTGCAATGCCTAATTAAATTATGCTATTTTTGTGATGCTGGACTATTATTTAAGACTAATTATAAAAGCCGATTCGATAATACTTTTTCAATGAAGCACATTTTATTTTTCATATTGTTTTTTACTGCGTTGTCAGTATCAGCCCAAGCCGAATTTAATTCTAAATTCAAAGCTATTCCCGCACCAAAGTTTAGTGCAAAACCAAAAAAAATTCCAGCTCCTGAGACAAAAGATCCACAGGCAGAATTAAATGATATTCCAAGTATTAAAACCCCAAACGTTTTTGAAAATACAACGATAACTCAAAAATCTAAATTTCAGATTGGAGAAGAAAAAAGCAAATTTACCATGTCTACAGAAACCGATTTTGCCAATCCAGGCGATCGTTATGTGGCAAAAATGGAAAAGGATCTTGATAAAGCTTTAAAAGATGCCGGTTTAAGAGAAGGAAGAGGTGTTTTGGTGAAGAAAAACATCTCACTGGGAGATTTTAAAACTAAATCGGAATATTTTATTGTGAAGTTCCGTGATTTTGGAGCAATCGATGGAGATTTAGTTAAAGTTTCTTCAAATGAACTTGTAGTGCGAGATCGACTTTTATTAGATTCTAATTTTCAACAAGTAAAAATTAATCTTAATCCAGGTTTTAATAAATTAGATTTCGAAGCTTTAAATATTGGAACGCTTGGCGGAAATACTGCCGAGATCCAAGTATATGACGATAAAGGTACAATGGTTACCAGTGATTACTGGGATAATCTAGCTGCCGGCTTTAAAGCTTCAATTGTAGTTACAAAAGAATAAGATAAGATCATTTTCTTGATCCTATCTTTATCTTATTGATGTTTGTTATCTTCTTATATAATAACTTTTTCAGCATCTGTTTTTTTTCCGCTCCCAGTTTCTTTCAATAGAAAACTCACTAAAATGGCTATTGAAATTCCGATAATCCAAAATAGTCCTGCCTGCTGAAAGTGATTTGTTTTATCCAAAGTTCCGTCAAGAGTTCTGCCGAATAAGCGACTGAATAAAGGACTTAAGAGCGTTGTTACACCAAAAGTTATAAAATTGATGGCTCCTGTAGCACTTCCTTTTACATTATCTGGATTAGCTTCTTTAATGATAGAATATGGAATCATAGCAGCGCCAGAAGCAACGCCTAATGAAAACATACTGTATTTTGCTGGAAGTAGATTTGGAAAATACAGCAATTGAATTAAAGCTACAATCATAAAGACAGCGCCAAATACCAAAACTGGTTTTCGTTTATTTATTTTGTCTGTAATATATCCTAATAGCGGACATCCGAAAACCCAGCCAAAAGCTACCATGGCGCTCGATATTGTTGCCGTATGAAAGTCGAAAGCACGGTCTTTTTGAAAGAAATCTACTGCCCAAGTCATCGCAAATATAGTTGTCGGCGCAAATAGCAATCCCGAAATTATGCCGCAAAACCAAGATTGCGGATTGCTAAAAACGATTTTATAGGGATTTAGCAGACTTTGTTTCTTTTGTGTACTTTCTATATTTTTATCTGTGATGTTGGAAGGAGTTATAAACCAAAGTCCGAAAGCCACAATGATTGTGAAAATTCCAGTCGAGAGCCAAAACGTATTGATATTCATTCCTTCTTCAATCAACGGCCCAACAACAAATTGTCCTGCAGAACCACCAAGCATTCCGAGGCATTGTGTAAATCCAATGGCTGTTGCGAGTGATTTTGCAGAAAATCCTTTACTGGCCAAATAGACACAGCCCGGAAAAGCAAAAGCGCATCCCGCACCTTGAAACAATCGGCCGACAACGCCGCTAAACTGACTCGAAATCATAAATAATAAACAGCCGATTCCTAAAATAAGTGCTCCTGCAAAAAGTGAATATTTAGCTCCAAATCGGTCCAGAGCAATTCCAGCAATTAAACTGCAGGTGGAATAGGTATAATAATAAGTGCCGACAATTTCTACTAGCCTAATTTCATTCACAGAAAAACTCTGCGAAAGTTCTGGGAACATTACTGCTGGAGCAGAACGAATTACATAATCTAAAAAATAGAAAATCAAACCAAATATCCAGGCAATAACATAGTATTTGGTGTATGATTTATTGGTATTTATATCCATGATTCTTTAATTAAGCTTAAATGCCTTCTTTTAAATGTTTATAGTTGGATTTAATGGTGTCTAAAACTTCTTCCATTTTACCGCCCAGCATTAATCTTGTCATCGATTTTGCCATTCCAATTACTTGTTCCCATTCTACTTTTGGAGGCATTGCCAGCGCATTTGGATTGGTGAAAATATTTAATAAAACAGGACCATTATGGCGGAAAGCATTTTCAATTGCTCCCTGAACTTCTTCAGGTTTATGAACATTTACGCCCTGAAATCCCATTGCTTGAGCAATTAGACCAAAATCAGGATTCACCATATCTGTTTCGTTATCAGGTAAACCGCTAACTTCCATTTCAAGTTTTACCATTCCCAAAGCACGGTTGTTGAAAACAATAATTTTAATCGGAATATTATATTGATGAATGGTTGCCAAGTCCCCTAAAAGCATAGAAAGACCTCCATCGCCGCACATGGCAATAACTTGTCTTTCAGGATGCGCTAGAGCAGCCCCAATAGCCATTGGCATCGCATTGGCCATAGAACCGTGGTTAAAAGAACCTAACATTTTTCGCTGTCCCGTTCCTTTAATGAAACGAGCTCCCCAAACACAGCTCATACCAGTATCTACGGTAAAAACTGCATCTTGATCTGCCAGTTTATCAATAATGTGCGCCACATATTCAGGCTGAATAGTATCTTCTCCGCCATTATCATTAATGTAAGTATTCATGCTTTCTTTTACACTGCTGTATAATTTTAACTGCGCTTGTAAAAAACTATCATCTGTTTTTGCTTCCAAAAGCGGCAGTAAAGCTTCTATCGTATCGGCAACATCACCGCATAGACCCATATAGAGATTGGCTCTTCTTCCTAAACGTTCTGTGCTTGTGTCAATTTGAATGATTTTATTGTCTGAAGGCATGAATTTATCATAAGGAAAATCAGTTCCTAATAATAAAACCAAATGTGATTCGTGCATACTGTGATAAGCAGAAGGCTGACCGAGTAAACCTGTCATTCCTATTTCGTTAGGATTATTCGGCTGCATGCTCATTTTTCCCCTAAAAGAATATCCAACAGGAGCTTTAATATGTTGTGACAACTGCACCACCTGATCATGAGCTTTTTCAGCTCCGATACCGCAGAACAAAGTTATTTTAGAACTTTCATTAATAGCTTTTGCTAAATGTTGTAACTCACTATTAGAAGGTCGGATAACAGGATTACAATGGAAATATTGAGTAGAAATATTGCTTTCAACTGCTTCTAATTGAGAAACGTCGCCAGGTAAACCAATAACAGCAACGCCTTTTTTGCCTAAAGCATGTTGTATGGCCGTTTGGATAATTCTAGGTGCTTGCTCCGCCGTCATAATCATTTGATTATAGTGGCTACAATCGTCAAAAAGTTTAATGGTATTGGTTTCTTGGAAATAATCCATTCCCATTTCGCTGGTATTAATCGTAGAAGCAATTGCTAAAAGAGGAACATGCGAACGATGCGCATCATACAATCCATTAATTAAATGAACGTGACCGGGACCACAGCTTCCAGCGCAAACAGCAAAACCGTCTAATTCTGCTTCGGCCGCTGCAGCATACGCGCCGACTTCTTCATGGCGTACATGAATCCATTTTATTTTTCCGCTTCTGCGAATGGCATCATTAAAATGATTTAAACTATCGCCGGTAACCGCATAAACGCGTTTCACTCCAGCTTCTACCAACATGTCTACTAATTGTTCGGCAACTATTTTACTCATGAGTTATATTTTAAAATTAATATTTCGAAAGTGCACATTGGTTATGGTTTACTTCTTAATAATTATATTTTAAAGTATTTGGCAGTGATCTGAAGGGGTTTTATAAAATTAAGGAAAAGATTTGGTTTATTTTAGGTTCAAAGGGACAAAGGCTCAGAGGTACAGAGTTTTTTGTTTTTTAGTAGTAAAAAAGGTTAAAAGGAACAAAGGCAGAGTGTTTACTTTTTAGTAATTAGAAATAGGTTCAAAGAAGCAAAGGCTCAGAGAGACAAAGTTTTTACTCTTCGTTTACCTCTGAACCTTTGTTCCTTTGTAACTTTGAACCTTTGTAACTTTTGACTAGAACGGATCCGCAGTCACTCTAAACTTCATATCTGCTTTTACGGTCACATCTTTTGTAAGGGTTTCTTTTAAGGTTACCTGAGTTCTAATTTTGTAGCTGTCTGCTTTTATGTACTGATCTAATTTTTTATCGGTGCAAATCAAATCGATTGTATTTGCACTTGTATTAATGTTTTCTTGGTAAGCTAATTCAACTTCATCAGAATTGGTTGTCGAAATATATAGATGAACCGACTTTAAAAACGTAAAAGTTTTATCAGAAGGTTCGGAAATGGATAATTTAAGCGATCTAATTTTTACATCTTTTACCAAACTCGCTTTCGTTTTATTGTTTTCAAATTCAGCTGAAGAATTGGTTGTGACATCTGGAGTGATTATTTCCGATGGTAGATTGATAGGAGATGTGCTCTTGATTTTAATAGAAGTCTCATTCGAAATATTGAAACTTAACAAATCATCAACAGCATCACAAGAAGTTAAAACTAAAGATAATAATAGGGTAACGGCAACAAATTTTGATTTCATAGTTAAATTATAATTGGGTTCTTCGTTAGATACGAGATATTTTGATTTTTAGATTTATTTTTTAGAGAAACTAAGTTGCTAAGGTTCTGAGGTGCTAAGTTTTTTCTTTTTTAGGTTATAAATAAAACTCAGAACCTTAGTATCTCAGAACCTTAGAACCTTTCTAAAAAAAAATCAAAATTCCATTTTTCAATTTCGAATATAAAAAGTATTTTTGCGCATGCAACACAACGTACTTATTTTAGATTTCGGATCGCAATATACTCAACTTATTGCGCGTAGAGTTCGCGAATTAAATATATTCTGCGAAATTTTTCCTTACAATCACATTCCAAGTGATTTATCAAGTTATAAAGCCGTAATTTTAGGAGGAAGCCCTTTCTCTGTTAGAGGAGAAGACGCACCACATCCTGACTTATCGCAAATTAGAGGCAAACTTCCAATGCTTGCCGTTTGTTACGGAGCGCAGTATTTAGCGCACTTCAGCGGTGGAGAAGTAGCAGCATCAAATACCAGAGAATATGGTAGAGCAAACTTGTCTTATATTAAAGAGAATGAAACTTTTTTTGAAGGAGTTTCAGAAAACAGTCAAGTTTGGATGAGCCACAGTGATAGTATCAAAGCGCTTCCAACAAATGCTGTAAAATTAGCAAGCACGCATGATGTAGAATTTGCAGCTTACAAAATTGAAGGCGAAACTACTTATGCCATTCAATACCATCCAGAGGTTTACCATTCAACAGATGGATCAAAAATGCTGGAAAACTTTTTAGTTAAAATTGCCGAAGTTCCTCAAAACTTTACACCAAATGCTTTCGTAGAAGAAATGGTGGGAGAATTAAAAGAGAAATTAGGAAATGATAAAGTTGTTTTAGGATTATCAGGCGGTGTAGATTCTACTGTTGCTGCAGTTTTATTGCATCAGGCAATTGGTAAAAATCTTTACTGTATTTTCGTAAACAACGGTCTTTTACGTAAAAACGAATTCCAAAATGTATTGAACCAATATAAGGGAATGGGATTAAACGTAAAAGGTGTAGATGCAGGAGATCGTTTTCTTTCTGAATTAGCAGGAATTAGTGATCCTGAAACTAAACGTAAAACTATTGGACGTGTTTTCATCGAAGTTTTTGATGACGAATCGCATTTAATTGAAGACGTAAAATGGTTAGCACAAGGAACAATTTACCCAGACGTTATCGAGTCTGTTTCTGTAAAAGGACCATCTGCAACTATTAAATCGCACCATAATGTTGGTGGATTGCCAGATTATATGAAATTAAAAATTGTAGAGCCGCTTAGAATGTTGTTTAAAGACGAAGTTCGTAGAGTTGGAGCTACTTTAGGAATAGATCCTGAATTATTAGGAAGACACCCTTTCCCAGGACCAGGATTATCAATTAGAATTTTAGGAGATATTACTCCAGAGAAAGTACAAATTTTACAAGATGTTGATTCTGTTTTTATCGAAGGATTAAAATCTTGGGGATTGTACGACAAAGTTTGGCAGGCTGGGGCAATCTTGCTTCCGGTAAACAGTGTTGGAGTTATGGGCGATGAGCGTACTTACGAAAAAGTAGTAGCGCTTAGAGCAGTAGAATCAACAGATGGTATGACTGCTGACTGGGTTCACTTACCGTATGATTTCTTGATGAAAGTATCGAACGATATTATCAACAAGGTAAAAGGTGTGAATCGTGTAGTTTACGATATTAGTTCAAAACCACCTGCAACAATTGAGTGGGAATAGCAGCGTATTTTAAAATTAAGGTCTTACATTTGTAAGGCCTTAATTTTTTATAACCTACTATTTATGAGAGAACTTTTAACAATTTCTCTTGTCTTTATTTTGTCTTTTAACAAAATAACTGCGCAAGATTCAATTATTGAGCACAAGATTCAAAAAGGAGAAACTGCTTATTTTATTGCCCAAAAGTATAAGGTTTCTATAGATGAGATTTACAAACTCAACCCCGAATCGCAAAATGGAATCAAGGATAATCAGATTATAAAGATTCCAGTTCACAACTCCCAAACCATAATTAAAGAGCAAAGTAAAACACATATTGTTGCGCCCAAAGAAACGCTCTTCGGCTTATCTAAACAATATCATGTTTCTGTAGAAGCCATTCAAAATGCTAATCAAGAAATTCTTGCCAGCGGACTTCAAATCGGTCAAGAATTAATAATTCCTCAAAATTTTGAACATTCATCTAAGCAGGAAACTGTTGTTTCATCTAAAACCACTCATCAGGTTTTGGCTAAAGAATCTTTGTTTAGTATTGCGAGACAATACAATGTTTCGGTTCAGGATTTAGAAAACTTAAATAAAGAAATACTTCAAAACGGACTGCAGATTGGTCAGACGATTGTCATTCCAAACAAAAGAAAAACTTTAGACGGAAGAGTTCGTGTCATTAATCAAGAAACTGTTTTTCATGTGGTTGAACCAAAAGAAACAAAGTTTTCTATTGCAAAGAAATACGGAATCTCTATCGATCAGCTTGAATCTCAAAATCCAGAAATTGTAAACGGATTGGTAGTTGGCAACAAATTGGCAATTAATACAACAGCAATAAAACCAGCCAACGAAAGTGAAGAATTGATGCTGGCTTTGGCAGAAAAGCAGGTTGTGGTTGAAAAGACAAAAGCAAAAACAGTTGAGATAGATGATTTAAAAGATCGTCTTATTGTTCAGAAAGAAATGAATCAGAAAATTATAAAAATTAATGATTTGAAAGTCAATCTGAATGACATGAATGGTTCCAAAGAAAATTCGGTAGAAAAACTGCGTTTGGTATTAGAAGCCAATAAAAATGTTCAGGATATTTTAATGGCAAAATTAGATTCGTTAGTCAATTCGATGAATAATGATTTGAAAGAATTGAAGAGAATGGATATTTTAAATGTTGATGAATCAAAAAGACTGGAAAAACAATCTTCTGAAGGAATCAATAAAACCAATGAATTATCTTCTCAATTAAAGAAAGAACTGGCAGAAAATAGAAAAGCTTATGCCGGTTTGATGAATAAAGTAGAACGAATTGCAGTTGAGGAAAATCAGGAGTATAAGAAGAAAATCCGCGAAAGCGAAAAAAATAATAATGCAGCTTCTTTGCAGCAGCGTTTGTCGTTAGAAGAAATTAAACGTTATAAAATAGAGCAGGAGCAGGGCGATGCACAAAATCAGCTTTTGATTGCAAAAATTGACTCGCTCGATATTCAGAAAAAAATAGAAGTAAAAAGACACATCAGTAAAGCTGCTTATTACAGTATGGAAGCTAGAAAATTTGACGACAAGCTGGCTTTGGTTAAATTGAAAAAATATCAGGATGAAGCGGTTAAAAAACAGAATAAAAATTCTTCTTCTGAAAGTTCAAAAACAATTTCATTGGAAGAGATGAAACAAGAATTGAAAGACAATCCGTTAAGAGCTGATAAAACAGTAAAAGTAGAAGTTTATGATAATCTTAGAGAAGTTTCGAATGGGTATTACTTAGTTTTGGGTATATTTACAGACGCAGTTGAGCGCGATAAGTTTATTATGAAACTCATTGATTCTGGCGATTTTAACGCTAGTTTCTTCTTTAATATTAACAGCCTTTCGTACTATGTTTACAGTGATAAGTTCGAAAACATGGAAGAAGTGCTTTATCAATGCAAGAAAAAAGAAGAAGATGAGTTATATAAAGAAGTCATTATTGCCAAAGTAGAAATTGATTTGAGGTAATTTTTGAACGATTAAACAAACGGCGCGAATTTTGCTTTAAGGAAAATTTGTAACTTGCTTTTAGAATTAGAAATTAAATTGTTTTTAAGCCTTATTATGAAATATTATTTAACATTATTGTCTTTTGTATTCTTTATCTCTTCAAATGCTTTTTCTCAGGAAAAGGTGGTTAAGTATAAGGTTTCCAGTGGAGAAACTATTAATCAGATTGCGCAGAAATTTAAGGTAACGCCTTTTGATATTTATCAATTAAATCCAGATGCAAGAACAGGTTTGACTCCTAATTCGGTATTGTTGATTCCGACGAAAACAGGTGAAGCCAAAAAGGAAGTTTCTGAAACAAAAGCTCCTGTAGCTTCTGGAAAAGAAGTGATTCATGAAGTGCAGCCAAAAGAAACTTTTTACAGCATTGAGAAGAAATACGGAATTTCGGACGAAGCTTTAAAAGCAGCGAATCCATTTTTAGAAAAAACAGGTGTTCAAATTGGACAAAAATTAGTCATTCCTGCTAAAGGATCTGCTCCAAAAACAGCAGCAAAACCTGCAAAAGAAAAAGGTTCAGAAAAATATGTATATCATGATGTACAGCCAAAAGAAACTAAATTTGGTATTGCAAAACAGTATAATATGACTGTGGAAGAATTAGAAAAACGCAATCCAGATATTGTTGCCAGTCTGCCAGTTGGTTATAGATTGACAATCAAAGGAAAAGCGCCGAAAACTGAAACTGCTTCAGTTGAAACAGCAAAATCTGTAGAAAGTAAAAAACCTGCTGAAACTTCTAAAAAAGCAGTGACTTACATGGAATATCAGGTAAAGCCAAAAGAAACTTTTTATAGTTTAGGAAGAGTTTTTCATTTAACGCAAGATGAATTAGTGGCATTAAATCCTTCACTTTCTGAGGGTGTAAAAGAAGGAATGGTTTTAAAAGTTCCTGCAGGATATGTGGCACCGGCTCCAATTATTGCAGCGCAGGTTCCAGTTGAAAAAACAGCTGATTCTGCAATCGACAAACCTATTGAAAGCACTGGCGGAGGAATTAAAATTATTGACAAGGTAAAATCATCTGAAAATGCTAATCCAGAAATTGTAGAGCTGAGCAAAAAAAGAGGTGCCAATGAACGTAAAAAAGTAGTTTTGTTACTTCCTTTTAATTTGGCTAAAGTACAAAGCGATACTTCTGGAACTGCTAACAGAATTAAAAACGATAAGTTCTTAAATATGACTTTAGATTTTTATTCTGGAGCTATGATGGCAATTGACTCTGCGAAAACATTGAAACTGCCAATTGATGTGGCTATATATGATTCTCAGGAAACAAAAACGACTTCAAATGTGCCTAGTTTAATTAGTAAACTTCAAGATGCTGATGCAGTTATAGGACCATTTTACCAAAATAATGCTGAATCAACAGCTAATACACTTCGTTTATATAATGTTCCTGTTATTTCTCCATTATCAAAAGACAGTGCAAACCCGATTGAGAATTTGTATCAGTCAATACCGTCAAATGATGTAATTAAAAATGCTGTTTTTGATTATATGCGTTCTAAAAACGGAAATATTGTGGCTGTTGTAGATAAGAAAAAGGAATCTGTTGTTAATTATATTAAACAAAATCAGAAAGGTGTTGCATTTGCATCTTTAACTGAAACTGGAGGTCTGGATGTTGCGAATTTAAAAAGCCTTTTAATTCCAAACCGAATGAATTATGTGGTGATGGAAACGGCAAATACTGCAATGATTAAAACTACAATTAAAGCACTAATTGATTCTCAGAAAACGTGTCAGGTTCAACTGGTAATTCTAGAACCGAACAGTACATTGGATACGGATGAAATCAGTTTTGATAACTTAGTGAAATTAAAATTAATGTATCCTTCTGTAACTCGTGAAAGTGACGAACAAGCAGTTTTAATTTATGAAAAGCAATACCGTCTGAAAAACAAAATAAATCCAACTACTTATGCAACAAGAGGTTTTGATGTTACTTTTGATACAATGATGCGTTTGGTACAGGGAAAAACTTTTCAGGAAACAGCAGATTTAATGACTACACAGCAAGTAGATAATAAATTTCAATATTATAGAAAAGAAGATGGCGGACACGCTAACAAAGGTGTTTACATCTTATACTATGACAGTGACTTAACTTTAAAAGTAGCAAATTAATGACATCAAAAGTAACCTATTTAGGAGATTTAAGAACAAAATCAATTCATGTGCAGTCGGGAAGCGAAATCATTTCTGACGCACCATTAGATAATAACGGAAAAGGCGAAGCTTTTTCTCCAACAGATACAGTTGCAAACGCTTTGGCAAGCTGCATGATGACTATTATGGGAATTAAGGCCCGTGATTTAGAAGTTGATTTTGTTGGCTCTACAGCCGAAGTAACAAAAATCATGAATGCAGAACCAAGAAGAATCGGCGCAATAGAAATTGTATTTGAAATGCAGGGTGTTGCTGATCAAAAGAATAAAACTATTCTGGAGCGTGCAGCAATGACTTGTCCTGTATTTTTAAGTTTGAGCAGTGAAATCGAAAAGAATATTACTTTTAACTGGAAGTAATTTTTAAAGCAATAACTGGAGCCATCTGAATAAAATCAGGTGGCTTTTTTTTTGGGATGGATAGACCTAAAATAAACAAGAGAGCAGTTTTTCAATGATGCTCTCTTGCCTTCTTTAACTAACCAATATTTATTCTGAAAATTCCAATTTTTTCAATTTATTCCAGCCGCCGCGGGTGAAATCTGGAATTTCTACTGGAGCTGAATTATTATCTAACGAAATTTCAGTCAACGGACCTAAACAAGACCATTCTGCTAAATCATATACATCCATATCCAGCGGTAATCCTTTTTGCAGGCAATGAATTAAACGATAGTCCATAATAAAATCCATACCGCCGTGACCGCCTACTTTTTTGGCTTGTTCTTCGATTCCTTTTGCAATTGGATGTTTGTATTTTTCCATCAATGCCTTTTTCACTTCTTCAGGAACAAAAGAGTGTGCGCTTAATTTTTCGTGATTTGGCTTTACATCATCGCTTAATTCTTTTCCGTCCAAAGCATAACCTTCTAACGGGTATTTATTGGCAAAACCTTTTGTGCCACTCAATTGATACATTCTGCTGTATGGGCGAGGAGAAGTTACATCATGCTGAATATGGATTGTTTTACCATTTTCAGTACGAATCATCGTCATGGTATGATCTCCGTTTCTAAAATCTTTTATTTCTTTACCTGATTTTTCTTTGATGTAAGCGGGATTTCTAACCGCTTTTGTATCCATAGAAACCAAGAAATTCATTTTGTCACCACGATGAATGTTGAGTGCCTGACATGCTGGACCCATTCCGTGCGTTGCATATACATCGCCTCTGTGTTTAATGTTGTAATCCATTCTCCAGTTGTTCCAGTATTCGCCCCAAAATGGCTGTAAACCATGAATATAAGAACCTTCTGCATGAAGAATTTCTCCAAACAAACCTTGCTGTGCCATATTTAAAGTCGTTAGTTCAAAGAAATCATAAACGCAATTTTCAAGCTGCATACAATGTTTACGTGTTTTTTCAGAAGTATCAATAAGTTCCCAAATTTCTTTCATGGTTAGAGCTCCAGGAACTTCAATAGCAACGTGTTTTCCGTCTTTCATTGCCTGAACTCCAATAACAGCGTGATGCAGCCAGTCTGTTGCTACGTAAACTAAATCTACGTTTGGCAATGCCGTTACTTTTCTCCATGCATTTTCATCGCCGTAAAATTCTTGCGCTTTTGGGAAACCAGCTTTGGTTAAAATCTCATTTGCTTTCGACGTGTTTTCTTGAGTCATGTCGCACAACGCTACAATTTCTACACCGGGAATATGTGTCATGCGTTCTACAGCTCCGGGACCCCGCATTCCAAGGCCGATAAAAGCAACACGAACGGTCGGAATCGGGTCTGCTGCCATTCTCAGTACATCTTGCTGTCCTTTTGCTCGTGCAGGTGTTTTAGTCTTAATCATTTGTGCCGTTGCAATTGTCCATCCGAACAAAAGAAAAAGAGCTATAATAGATTTAAAAAATGTAGTTTTCATGAGTGATTTTGTTAGATAATTTTTAAAAATAACCTCTCTAATGAACTAGATTAGAGAGGTTTTCAAAAACAAAACAGATTCAAAGGATTCTAATAATTATTTTTGACTACTAAATCTTTTCATTAATGGCGTTACATGTTTTTTAGTATCGTCATCTAATGAAGCTAATGCTTTATCTGCTTCGACTGGGGTATATTTTGTTAATCCTGTAATTCCTGCCGCAATTACGTTGTACGATTGTTCTTTAGTACTTTCTTCCATCAATGTTTTATAAGAAGCATCGGCAGTAGAAGCTAATTTTACAATAGCATTTGCTCTTGCAATGGTCTTTTTATCGTTTTTAGCAATGTCAAGAAGTGTTTTTAAAACCTGATCTTTAGTTTCTTTTTCATTTAAATCAATTGCTTTAATACTTAGTACTCGTAAGTCTTCTTGAGGATCTTTCAAACCTTCCAATAAAATAAGTTGTGACTCCTGACTTCTGTCTTTTGAAGCAAATTTTATAGCTTCAATTCGGTTGTAATACGATGGCGCATTTTTATATTGAAAAAGATAATCAGCAGGAGTTTTTTTATCTACATTTACTTCGCCGACTAGTATTTTATCTGGGTCTAAATCTATAAATTCAGGTTTTGAAGGAAGGTCAAAACTGAAACTTTGTTCTCTTTTAGTAATTAAAATATCCTTTCTTATCTTAGTTCCGTTTACGTAAAAATCAACTTTTAAAGGCAACGTAAAGGTTTGCACTGCACTATCCTGAGATTGACTAATCGTAATAATAATTTTTCCGTTGGTGTATTTGTAAGTCACATCCAGAATCGGACTTCCAGCATTGTAATACCACTGATCAAAATAAGGAAGCCAATCTTTTCCAGTCACTTCTTCCATCGATAAGCGCAGTTGATGCGGTTCGCCAGATTTGTAAGCATTAGTGGTTAAATAATGATTCAATCCTTTAAAAAAGGCTTCGTCACCCATTTGGTTTTTCATGGCATACAAAATAATCGAGCCTTTAGAATAGCTGATATTGTCAAACATATCGTCTGCATTTTTGTAATGAAAACGTGCTAAAATTGGACTGTCTCCATTTTTTTGTGAACGAAGATAATTCTGCAATTTTTCATAACGAGATCTGTCTTCTGCATCTTGTCCAGCGTCATGACCGTGCCAAAGAACTTCTCCAAATGTGGCAAAAGATTCGTTCATTGTTAAATTTGACCAGGATTCAGCAGTTACTAAATCTCCAAACCATTGATGAAAAAGTTCGTGTGCTACGGTACTTTCTTCGTTATTGTCTAATAATTCTCTTTCGGTTTTTTGTACATATCCGCCGTGAACAGTTGCAGAAGTATTTTCCATTGCACCTCCAAAAAAATCTGTTACAACAATCTGCGAGTATTTTGCCCAAGGATATTCTACACCAAGCATTTTCCCGTAAAAGTTCATCATATCAGGCGTTTTGCCAAAAATCTGTTTCGCAAATGGCGCGTATTTAGGTTCTAAATAATAGCTTACTTCTTTTCCATTATAAGAATCTTTATAGATTTTAAAATCTCCAACTGCCATCATAAATAAATATGGAGCGTTTGGCTGATCCATTTTCCAAATATCAGTACGAGTTCCGTTTTTATTTGCTTTTTGTGAAGTTAATTTTCCGTTAGACAGCGTAGTATATTTTGATTCTACTGTCATTGCAATTTCAGAAGTTGTTTTTTGATTTGGTTTATCAATCGTAGGAAACCAGCAAGACGAAGCTTCTGTTTCTCCTTGAGTCCAAATTTGTGTTGGTTTGTCTCCTTTTCCGTCAGGATTTACAAAATACAAACCTTTTGAATCCGTAATTGATTCGCCAGCTTTAGTTTTTAGTTCTTCAGGTTTTGCTGCATAATCGATGAAAATCGTATACTTTTCGTTTTTTTTGTACTTTCTGTTTAATTGAATTGAAAGCTGTTCGTTATCGTAAGTATATTTTAGCGGAATAGTTTTTTTTCCATCGACAATAGCAATTTCTTTAAAATCCATTCCTTTTGCATCTAAATGCAGCGAATCGGTTTCATAAAAATGAGGTTTTAGAGTAACCCATTCTTTTCCATACAAATAACGTTTTCCGTAATCAAATGAGACTTCGAGTTTGGTATGAATTAAATCATTAGTTTTTAAAGGTGTAACTCTATAAACACTTAATTCATCTGGTTTTTCCTGTTTGTTTTGCGCTTCAATTTTTGGGCTTACAATGAAAATAAGACCTAAAAAAGTATATTTTAAAAAATGCTTTTTCATTTTATTGTTTTAAAAGTTCTTTACAATTTTTCGATAATTCTGACTTCTCCGTCTTTTTCATCTTCATTTAAAATATTCGATTGTTTTTTCGTGTAAACGAGTAAACTCCACTGAATAATTTTGTTTTCTGGATATAAATCGGCTTGATTTTTTAACCATTTTTCTGCTTCTTGAGAAGAGGATGTTTTTTCGATTGCCCAAGCCGACACAAGATCATTTGCTGGTAAAAAGTTCATAACCGTATTATCAACCTTTGGAGTAAAAGCAACGATTTTTTGTAAAGATTTAGCAGCCATTTCTTTGTTGCCAAGATTGGTATAACATTGATAATCCAGCCAGTTTTCAAGCCTTTCATCGATGTTTTCATCGTAAGGTTTTCCAACTCCTAAATTTTCTGGAAACAATTTTGCATCGCCAATAAATTGTAATGCTTTTTTATATTGCTTGTTTTTAATTTCTGCCAAAGCCTGCATCAATTTCGCTTCGTGGTACAATTGTCTTCCGGCAGTTGCACCTTCAAAAGGAAGAATTTGCAATTTGGTTAGAAATGCATCTGCAGCAGCATATTTTTTATTTAACAGCAGCGTTTTTGCATACAGCATTCCAATTAAATAATTCTCTTTATGTTTTTTGTAGAAAGATTCTGTTGTTGAAAGTGCTTTGTCAAATTGTTTTTGAACGATATAATGTTCTGCCAATAATTTATGATATCTCCAGCCTTGTGGATCTAGTTTTAAAGCCTGCTGAAGACTTGCCTCAACAGTTGCAGCGTCATCTTTAAATAAAGAAGATTTCGCACCATAAAAAGCTGGATCATTAGGTTTTGAGCCGCATTGTGTAAACAATTCTTTTGCCTCAGAAATACTATTGCGATTCCATTCGATTAGACCTAAATGGTATTTTAACTGCCATTGATCATTAGTTTTAATTAATGTTTTGAGAATGGAAGCCGTTTCTGCGCGGAACGGAAAACTAGTTCCAGGTTTGATTTTAGATAAATCAACAGTTTTGTTTTCTAAAAAAGCTTTCCAATATATAATTTCTGCACTTGGAACTGCGATGTTAAAAACTTTTAGAGCTTCTTCTTTTCGGCCCAGATTCTCGTACCAAATTCCTAATTCCAGATAAGTCTGCTCTGGCATTTCATTTTGAATTGCAGCTGTAAAATTAAGTTTGGCATCATTTGAACTGTTCCAAAGATATTTTTCAAAATCTGCAAAATGATTTAACGGATCAAGTGCACTAATTGTTTTTAAAGCTGCATTTGCTTTGTCTGAATTATTTTGAAGACGATACAAAACCGCCAATACTTGCAGACTTTCTAAATTGTATTGATTGTTTATTAAGCTCTTTTCGGCATATTCAATAGCTTTAGGTAAATCATTTTCAGCTAAATAAATTTTACTTAGTGATGTATAAGCAGCGCTTCTGTATTCTACACCAGCTGCTGCAATATCGAAACCATCTTTTGCATCGGTTGTGTTTCCTAAATGAAGATTTGCCAAAGCATAATTGTAATTTGCACCAGCATCGTAAGTATCAATTGCTAAAGCTTTTTTAGCAGTTTCTACAGCTTCTTTGTATTGAAATTTTCTAATTTGTAAAGAAGCTAATTCAGAAAGGGCAGGAGCAAAGTTTGGATCATTTTGTAAACAAGCTGTAAGGTTTTCTTCTGCTTTTACATAATCTTTAAAACTGATATAATTTTTGCCTTGCAGATATAATCCGTAAACTGAATTATGATCAAAACCTTTCGGAATCTCCATAGGACGATTAATATTTCCATCTTGTGGATCAGCATTCCAAACCAATTTATTTTCGCCCAAAACGAGTTTCAGCTTGTTTGGATCAACAGAAACCTGAATGGAATCTTTGAATAACTGCATGGTGGTAAGCGCAACATCTTTTGAATAGATTTTCTTTTCACCTTCAAAAACTTCTAATTTTTCATTTAATTTTTGAAGCGGAGAGAAATAGATTTTCAGCCAGCCATTTTCGTTTTTCACATTAACAGCCCCGTAATTATTGGCTTTTACAAAACCTTTGGTTTGTTTTACAGGAAACCAGTATTCTGTCCAAGTATCAGTTTGATAAGGCGCAAACGAACGTTGTTTAAAAGGGGTTAAATTACTGCCTTCGCTTGCCTGATTAAATAATCTGCCGCTTTGTACTTCTGTATATTGTCCGTCAGTATCGGTCAATAATTTTTCCCAAATCATTCCTTGCTGTGATAATCCCCAAATCCATATTTTTTTGCCGGGTTTATCATCGTGATTACCATATCTTGCCATTCCGAAATCTTCGTCATGCCAATATCCTCCGAAGAAATCATTGTATTTTCCGAATACGTGATATGATTTGTAACCGCCAAAATCATTGTTTTTGTAATAAGATAAATCTTTGCCGTTTTCTTTATCAATCGGCCAAGAATTGTATTCGCCGTTATGGCCAATATACGTCTGTCCAGGATAAATAAATTGCAGGTTTCCAGCCGCTTTAATTCCTGTATTCATCCAAGTATAATAAGGCTGCTGTAATTCTGTCGAATTAGACCAAAACGAATTGGTTGTAAAATAAGCTTTGTCTTTTGGTAAATTGATGTCTAGTTTCCAAGAAGTTCTCGTTAATAAATCTAAAACTCCAATAACACAGCTGATGCTTCCGTCTTCACGGTTTATAATTTTATAATCTACTGGAGTAGCACAATTTGGGGTATGACCGATAATTCCATAATTGCCTTCAACGCCGCCGCTGGTCCACGGTCCGCGCATGGCAATGTCTCTAAATTTGATTACATGATTATTGTAAACAAAGTCTTTTCCAGTTGATTTTTCTACAGCCGACCAAACTTTTCCGCCTATTTCAGGCAAAATCATCAGTTTGATGTAATCGTTTTCTATCTCAATTACTTTCCATTCTTTCTGAACTGGTTTGTCTGTAAAGCCGTCAAAACGGAAATAAGGATAAAATTTTGTGTCTGGTTTCGGAATCGGGTCAGGATCTGAAAAAGGGTAGGTGGTAAATACTTTTTTGTATTCTTTTATAGTGGGTTTGTTTTGTGCTGTGACAAAGAGGCTTCCAAAAAGTAGAATTGATAAGAAAGGTTTAAGTTTCATATGGAGAGCTAGTGTTTTGTGGTTGTTTTTTTGCCAGAGATTACACAGATTAAAATGATTTTTTTTAATCTGTTTAAAAATTAATCTGTGTAATCTGTGGCTTATTTTTTTGAGCTTTTTGTCATTTCGACGAAGGAGAAATCTTCGCAAGAAACTCCGCATAGTATATCGTCAATCTTTGTCGAGCTACTTGTGGAGATTTCTCCTTCGTCGAAATGACAAATAGGACCGGTAATCGTTATTGTCTTTAAATTACTTAACAATTAACAACCATCCTTTTCCCTTAGGAACAGTTATTTCATCTTTTGCTGTAAACGTTTTTGCAGGCTGAAAATTAAGAACTTCAGGAGCTGTAATTGTCGCTTTAGACGGATTGATTCCTAGTTTTTTCCAGTCAATATTCAATTTTACATTTACATCAGCTTCTGTCCAGCTTGCAATAGAAATTAATGCTGTTCCGTTCTTTTTGTAAACTGTAGCCAGCACTTTATCATTGTTTGTTTTTACAGGACAATTTTCGCTCCAGTAACCAATCATTTCAGAACCTTTAATTCCGAAAGAATCCCATAATTTCCAGATTTGTCTTGGGTCAGCACCATCGCTCCACGGTAATCTGTTCGTCATTCCGAAAACCATTCCACGCCAAGGATTTCCACCATCTTGAAGCATTTCGCCCATTAATCCAAAAGGAATTCCGCTAACTTCTGTTAAGAAAAAGTCCGGCTGATTTTTCTCATAATCAAAATATTCTCCAAACCATAACTTATTGATGTACGGAAAGTGTTCCATATATAAATTGGCACTGTTATTAAATCCGTCGCTTTTGTTGTATTGATTCGCACTGTGTAAATCGATAATTCCAGGATGACCATCTTTAGTTAAAACTCTTTTGATACGTTTCATGGTGATTCTGTCAAAAGCAACGTCATCTAGATAAATTCCGTCAATACCAACATTTTGAGTCAGCCAATTCATTCCTTCAACATAATAATTATGCCAACGGTTCATACCGCTATTTACAATTGCAGCATCTTTAATTTCAGGAACAAACCATGCAGCGATATAATCGTCTCCAACGTGTTCTTGCAGCCAAGAGAATCCGCCGCCTTTTCCTGGAGAATAAATTTCGTGGCCTAAACTTCTTAAAGCGAAAGTCTCATAAGCTTTGTTTGAAACCTCTCTAACGGTATTATAGATTTTTACTTTTAGTCCTTTTTCATGTGCTTCATCGATATACGTTTTCATCTTTTTAAATTCAATAAAAGGATAATTGATATAAGGATTAATAGCATTAGCGTGGTGAATATTAATCACAGTTGCACCAGTTTTTGCGATTGAATCTATCGGACTGTATTTGTGGTAAAATTTCGTATCCCATTGAAAATCTGTGTTGATTGTATGGAACGGTGTGATTAATAAGTTGAAATTATAATACAATACATCGCCTTTTTTCATCGTTCTAGCGCCGCTGTATGCATTTACTAAAACTGATTTTTGGTTTGGTGTAATGGTTATTCCTCCTTTGTTTTCATTACCCCAAGAAGTTGGCAGTAATAATGGTTTCTGCAAATAGAAATTAGTGTTTAACGGACGGCTGTATTTTTCATCTCTAAGAGAAAATTGCAATCCAGAATTTACAGCACCAATCCAAGCACCATCTTGGTTTTTATGCGCAACATCCCATTTCCAGTCAAAAGTTGCAGGACGATCTCCGCCTTTTTGACCTAATCCCATCATGTATTTTGCAGAAGCTGGCTGCATTGGCATTTGGAAATTGATATCATTAAAAGAAACATCTTCAAGAGCGGTAACTTTTACTGTATAATGTACAAAACCGTCAAATTCAACAGAAGCGTTAACATCCATTTGAACTGATTTTGAAGTCGAGGTATTTTCCCATGAAACCGTTCCAGCTTCTTTTTTAGTAAATTTTACACCGTTGTTTTTCCATTGCGCTTCTTTTCCTGAAGCATCAAGAAAATGAAAATCAATTGGAGCACTTAAAATATCATTGGCTTTTGTAGTTACTGAAGTCATTTCTGGAGTGAAGAAAGTCTGAATTTGCGCTGGGAATCCATTCGCAGCCAAAATCAATTTTCTTCCTAATAATGAAATTTCGGAATTATTTACAACTAATGGAGTGTAAGGCGCAATAACCGTATTTTCCTGAGCTAAAGTTGAGTTTAGCCAATTTAAACGCGTCATTTTTTCTGGACTGTCAATTCCGCCATTTTTAGTAACTTCATTAGTAACAGTAATTTGAAGTTCAATTTCTTTTGATTTTCCGTCAGCATTCACTGTCGCTTTCCCTTTGTAAGTTCCAGCAGTTGCAGTTTGTGGAACTTCAATTCCGCACCACATTGCTTGAATTTTTCCTTTAGAAACCGAAACAGTATTCGTGAAAATAGATCCATCGTAACGAATTCCGTCAGTATTTATACAGCTGATGTTTTTTGCATCAATTGTTCCAGAAGGACTTACTAAATTCGAAAAGGTAATTTTTACATTCTTTACATCTTCAAGAGCGTAAATACCTAATTGAAATGCTAAATATTCGCCTTTTAAAGCGGTATCTGAAAAAGTATTTTGAACACCTTTTTGAATCCAGCGCTGTGGCAAATCGGTTTTCATTTTGATTGAATGCAATCTGTCTTCTGGAAAAACTAAAAATGAGTTTCCGCTGTTTTTTGCAATAAGAGCTTTTGTTTCTGCAGCCGTTGCAATGACTTCCATTGGATAAAAACTATTGAAAGCATTTACACTTTGAATTTCTGTAACTGCAGCATTATCTGTCGTATTTGTTTTAATTTTAGATAACCATTGTGCATCGGCTTTGTTTTCTGGTTTGGCATAAATTCCTTTCGGATAATTTGCCGTTCCTTCGTCTACATAAGGCATATAATAAACGTAATATGTTCCTTTTCCCGAAATAGGTTCAAAGAAAATAGTACCGTTTTCTCTATTGATATTTTCTGTTTTTATATTTTGAATTTCTTTTCCTGATGCATCTTGAACAATAATTTTTTTAAGTTCTGGATTTTGATCTCTTCTTCGCCATTCAATAGTTGTTTTGGCAATATTTCCTGAACCGGAAAATGCAATTACAGCGCGGTGATTGCCAAGTAAATTAGGATTCCAGCTGTCATTTCCGTCAGAATATTTTATTTGTGCCGCCATTGGAATAGTGAGAATGAAAAAGCACATTATCATTATTCTGCTTAAAAGAGGTTTGTTTTTTAGGTTTAGTTTCATTGTAATGTATGTTCAGGTTTAAATAGTCTAAAATTTAAAATTAATAAACAGCTTTCCAGCCATTCTTTTTCCAGTACGCAATTATCGGTTTGTAAGGTCCGTATTTATGCTGTTCTTCAGAAAAATTATCTACAAAAGGACTGTGCGCATAGTCGATAGGTTTGCCTAGTTTATTTGGATAATCGAATGTTTTAGGGTTTGGTCTTGTGTGAATCTTATCATCATTTACATAAGCAGCGATATCAAGTGCTTCTTTGTCTGTGAGATAAGGTTTTCCTAAAAGTACTTTATCGTAAGGCATATTATTTTTTAACCATTGTGCTTGTTTAATAACTCTGTGCATGCTTGAACCTGGCTGATAACCGTATTCTCCCCAAAGAGGCGGGTAGATGTAACCCGATTTATCAGCATTATATACGCCTTCGCCATTATTGCCATGACAGCGTGCACAATTTTCAGTAAACAATGCTTTTCCTCTTTCTGGACTTGCAGCGACATCTGGAAATTCGATTTCTAAATTTTTTGCTCCTTTAAAATTACCATCTTTAGGCACAAATTTGCTGATCCATTTAAAATAAGATAAAAAGGCCACCATCTCCTTACTGTCCAACGGAAGCGGTTTTCCAGAATGCGGGCGCATAATGCAGTTATTAACTCTTTCTGCCAGTGTAAGCACTTTGTTTTCGCGCCCGCGATATTGTGGATAATTATCGTGTGAAGACATTAAGTTGAATGCATGTGGTTTTGTACCGGCATCTTGGTGACAGTTGGTGCAATTCATTTTGTTGCCCAAATATTGTCCGTTTTTACCGTTTGGTCCAATATAATAGGCTGTTTTCAACATTAATTCTCTTCCGTAGCGAACAGATTCTCCGAATTGATCTTCTGGAATTTTTGAAGTATCAATTGTAATATAACCTTCATCATCAGCTTCAACTGTTTTTGCTGCCGCTAATGTCTGTGAAGTCGAAGTATTGCAAGAATTGAAAACAACCATTGGCAATGCTGCAAATAGACCAATTAGAATTATTTTTTTCATGTTTACTATTTTTATCCTAACAGGTTCTAAAACCTGTATTTATTATAACTTATTTTATGCTTACAAGATTTAGAAACCTTGCAGGAACGTCATTTTCTAATTTTGAATAAAAGGTTTCAATTTTTCTTCGGGAATAAACTGTGTACGATAAGGCGGAATCTCAGATTCTAATGCCCATAAAAGCACTCCTTTTTTATTCGTTAAAACCGTGATATGTCTTTTGGAGCAGCAGCATAATATGGCATCTTTATCAATCATATAAGCGCTTCCCATTCTGTCATTGTAAATGTCTTTTGGTAATTTTATTTGATAATCCAGTTTAACTGCATTGTTTTTTTCGTCGACTTTTAAGGCAAATACAGAAGACTGTTTTTTGTCGACACCATTATCAAAAAACAATAAACTTCCTTCTTGATTAATGTGTGCGGCATGCGCCTGAGAGAAATTGGTATCTGGAGCCATTTTCATAGTTCCTCCTTTTCCTAATTTCCAGATCACTTTTCCAGTTTTAGAATTGATCTTCCAAATTTGTCCGTTATTGTAAAATGAGATCAGGAAATTTCCATCAGTATCGTAATTTAAACTATTGGCATGAGTCCAATCTTTTTTGGTTTTTAGTAAATCTTTATCTTTAAAGGGATCTAAATCATCAAAAACACTCCATTTCCAAAGTTGTTTTCCTTTTTTATCTAAAATTAAAATTCCATCTCCGTTGATCGTATCTTGTTTTTTTCCTCCAATAGAAGTTAAGTCGATTATTTTTTGATCAACAGTTAAAGTAACAATTTCATTAGCCGATTTTTTTATAATTTCGTGGTGAAGAACTTGTTTTAAATCGCCTTGTCCTTTTTTGATGTGTGTTAAAGTATCTCCTTGTAAGTTGATTTCTAGAATTTCACTTCCATAACTTGTTGGTTCGTCATTTTTGCCAAGAATAGAAATGATGGTTTGTTCCTTTGTAAAATGAGCTACTTTAAACCCAGTTCCTTCAATAGTATGATACCATCTTAAGTTTCCTTTGTAATCTATTATATAAGCTGTTCCAGGTGTTTCTCTTTTTGCCAAAAGCATAAAACCCTTTTTGAAATTTTGAGGCAGTAATTCTGGTTTCGGGCAATTGGCTTTAAATTGTTTTTGAAGCCATTCTGGAAGTTTTCTCGATTTAAAAGTATAGACTTTACTGGGCTTTTTTTCGCCGTCTGCAACTGTAACAAGCTGATAGCTATAATTCGTTTCTGGAGTAATATTGCAGAGAACTAAAGTATGTTTAAGCCCTGATTTTGAAATAGGAGTGGTTATTTTGCTTTGAGTTCCTTTTTGGTCAGACCAATATTCTGCATATACCTGTACATTGTCATTCGTAGTAACATCGATTTGAATTTTCAATTCGTTGTTGCCATGAGTCCCAATATTGATATTTACTATATCCTGATTTTTAGAACAACTTACCAATGCAAGTAAGGCTAAAATAAAACTTCCTTTAAGTAATAGTTTTTTGATCATCTGAAAAGCTTCTTTTGTGAAACAGAAAAGTACTTCATCTGTATTAAAAATCAAGAATAGACAGACATTTTTTACTGTCTATTCTTGATTGGGTATTCTTTATTGTCTATCAGCGTTGCTTAAATTAGGATTAAGATCAACCTGGCTTTGTGGATAAGTGTAATATTTATTTTGCGGCATTTTGACTAGTGCAGCTTCTCCAACTCTAAGGTGATATGCGTTTACAAGAACATCATATTTGTTCATTCTAATTAAATCCTGACGGCGTTTTCCTTCATAGAAAAGTTCCCATCCTCTTTCTTGCAAAATAGCATCTCGTAGTGAATTTTGATTGTAATCGGCTAAAACCAATTGTTTGGCATGCGATCTCGCTTTTACTTTATTGATAAGATCAATTGCCTCACTTGTTGGTCCGTTGAGTTCATTTAATGCTTCAGCTCTGCTCAATAATACATCTGCGTAACGAAGAATATTTACGCTATGACCATCATAATAAGTCGTTGTTTCGTCATCTGCATATTTTCTAGTAGATACATCCGGCATATACAATTCTCCTTCTGGCGGTTCTGCGCCTAATGTTGGAGCTTGTTTGTGTAGTAAACCATCTGAACCCATAAATTCTGGAAAGAAACATTGTTTACGATCATCTTCATCACCAAAAGTGTTGTAGAAATCCCAGTTTACAGTGTAATATTGCCATCTGTTTGCCACAACTGGATGATCAGTAGGCCCAAAGTGATTCAATAGCTCGGTTCCGTTGGTATTTGCATCACTTAATGAAGAGAAAATATTTTCGCTGCACCATTTGTTACTTTCTTTAAACAAACCTAAATACGATGGATACAGGCTGTATTCGCCAAGATCCATAACTTGTTGTGTCAGCGTTGCTACCTTTTGCCAATCGTGGCTTCGTAGGTATAATTTTGCTAATAAAGTAAGTGCTGCACCTTTTGTAGCGCGACCAACATCATTAGATCCATAGATTACGTTTTCCTTATAGTTAACAGGTAAAACAAGAGCAATTTCTGTAAGGTCTTTGATGATAAATTCATCAATTTTTTCAACAGATGTTGGTGGTGTTTGTTCCAGATATTTTGGATTTGCCAGATTATCTTCGGTCATTAAAATAACTGGTCCCCAAGCATCTGTTAAATCCATATAAGCTGATGCTCTTAAAAATTTAGCTTCAGAAATAAATTGAGCTTTTTCAACTTCTGAAATTGAAGTCATTTTTTGTATATAATAAATAGCGGTATTAGCATTGGAAATTAATTTGTACATGGCATTCCAGTCTTCCAAAAGTAAACCATTCGCTGAATTCCATGTTCCTAATGATAATTGTCCTGGATCACCGCCAAATTGACAATGACCTAAATCTGTTGCAATGTCTGTTAGTGCAAAATGTCGGGTTGCCCAATACGAAAAGTTATCTCCTACAGAAGGTCCTTTTAATCTGCCGTAAATAGAATTGACTGCAGCAATAGCATCTGATTTAGTTTGATATCCATTCGTAGTAGTCAAACTGCTGTATACTGTAGGATCTAAGTCCTCATTGCAGGAATATTGTAGACCTGCACCAAGTAAAAGCAATAATATTGTATATTTTTTCATTTTGATGAATTTAATGTTAGTGAAAAAGCTATTAATGAATTGCTATTTTGATTCCTAAAATAAACGTTCTCGAAGCTGGGAAAGAGTTGAAATCGATTCCTCCACCTAGATTTTGTGCTGTGGCACTACTAGTATGTCCATTTATTTCAGGATCGTTTCCAGAATACTTTGTAATTGTCAATAAATTTTGACCTATAGCATACAGTCTTATGTTGTCAATAAATTTGGTAGGTTTTAATAGACTTTCTGGAATAGAATATCCAATAGATAAATTTTTAAGACGTAAATAAGAAGCATCTTCAACAAATCTTGAATTCACATAACTTCCGTATGTACTTTTGTAATAACCGTCTCTAGGAATATCTGTGTTTTCATTTGTTCCCGCAACCCAACGATTCAAAGCATCTGTACTGGTAGTTGATTCTCCAACCATTCTGGTCATATTGTAAACAGAATAGTCAAGAGCTCCTTGGAAAAATACATTCACATCAAAATTTCCGAATCTGAAATCATTATTGAAACCAACAATGTAATGCGGTGTAGAATTTCCTAAATAAGTTCTGTCATCAGCGGTAATTTTTCCATCTCCGTTTATATCCTCATATTTTGGATCTCCAGGTTTAGATAAAGGTTGTGGATCATAAACTTCTCCCGTTTTGATTACTCCGGCATATTTAAATCCGTATAGAACACTCATTTCTTTTCCAGGTTCCAATCTTGTAAATTCACGACCAGAAACAGTCCCACTTGGATTAGAAGTATTGTAACTAATTATTTTAACATTATCTGCTAGTGTCACTACTTCTTGTTTGTTGTAGGCAAGATTTAAAGATGTTCTCCAGTAGAATTTATCATTTTTAAAGTTTTCACTGCTTATACCAAGTTCAATCCCTTTATTGTCAACTGTACCCGAGTTAAGTGTTTGGGTATTAAATCCCCACCATCCTCCAACAGGAACATTCAAAAGGGCATCTGTAGTTCTCTTTTTGTAAACATCAATTGTAGCGGTTAGTCTGTCGTTAAAGAATCCCATATCTAAACCAATATTAGCTTGGGCTTGTTGTTCCCATTTTAAATCAGGATTTGATAAATTTTTAGGTTCAGTACCTCCTACAAAAGAACCATCAGAAATAGTAACATTCCAAGGAGCAAGATTAGCCAGATACAAATAATCTGGAATTCCGTCATTTCCTGTAATACCATAACTAACTCTTAATTTTAGTTCTGAAAGTGTTTCTACATTTTGCATAAATGCCTCTTTTGAGATTCTCCAGGCTACAGCTCCAGATGGGAAAGTTCCGTATTTATTATTTGGACCAAAACGAGAAGAACCATCACGTCTAATTGTAAATGAAGCTAAATATTTGTCATCCAAAGAATAACTTAACCTTCCAAAATAGGAAGTAAGTTTTGTTTCTTGTTTTTGAGTTTCAGGTTTTAGATAAACAGCAGCACTTTCAAGATTATAATAGGTAAGTATATCATTAGCAAAACCAGAACCAGATGCTTTCATTCTTTCGTAAGTATCTTTTTGATTTGATGTTCCAATCATTGCTGTAAAAGAATGCTGCTCTTTTATATTAAATTTATAAGTTAAATATTGTTCTGTACTCCATCTGAAATATGTTTTGTTTTCCTCAGATCCTGTACCGTTTAAAGCTGCTCCTGCAACCAGAGTTCGTGGAGTATATTTACCTTGAATGTTTTCCTGCCATTCTGCACCAGCTCCAAAGTGATAAGTAAGTCCTTTAATGATTTCATAATCCATAAACATGTTTCCGTTTACCAATCTGTTGATAGTATGATCTGTAGGCTCAAGTAAAAGAGCTAACGCATTATCCTTTCCTTGATATTTATAGTACGAACCGTCAGGATTATAAATAGGAATTGCCGGCGGTGCAGTCTGGATAGAAAACATTGGAGATAAAATATTATCACCAAAATCACTATTATGTCCTTCGCTTGCAGCACCATACACATTGGCTCCTACTGTTACTTTTTCAGTGAATTTTTTCTCACTTCCGATACGAACACTATATCTTGTATAATCTGTGTTTTCTATAGCCCCTGTTTGTTTCAGGTAATTTCCAGATAAGAAAAATTTGGATGTTTTGTCGCTTCCGCTAAAAGTTAATGTTCTGTTTAGAACTTCACCTGGACGAGTTGCTGCTTCAAACCAATTGGTGTTTGCAATCGGAAAACTTGAAGGGAAAACTGCAGGTCTGCCGTTTTCAGCAGCAATCGCATTTTGAATGCTGGCATATTGCTGTCCATTTAACAATGAAGGCTCCTGAATTATATTTTGAAAACCATCTGAAATTTCACCTTCAATCTGCATTTTTCCTGATTTTCCTTTTTTGGTAGTAATTAAAATAACCCCATTTCCACCTCGTGAACCGTAAATTGCTGTAGAAGCCGCATCTTTAAGAATCTGAATACTTTCTATATCATTCGGGCTGATAGACGCACCAGTACCTGTAATAAATCCGTCAACTACATATAAAGGTGCATTTGAGGTTGTAATAGAGTTTCCTCCCCTTACAACAATAGTAGGAGTTGTTCCAGGAGCATAACTATTTTGCTGTACCTGAACTCCAGAAGCACGACCTTGTAGTGCCTGACCAACGTTGGAAACCGTACCGCCTAAGTTTAAGTTGTCTTTACCAACAGAAGTTACAGCGCCTGTAATATCTTTCTTTTTTGCCTTTCCGTATCCAATAACTACTTCCTCTAATTTTTGTCCAGCTTCTTTCATGACAATTTTTAGCGGTGCATTTCCAATAGTTACTTCTTGATCTTCCATACCAATATAAGTCACCACAAGTTTAGTAACATTATCGGCTACAGTAATCGAAAAGCTTCCATCAACATCTGTTTGAACACCTTTATTGCTTCCTTTCACCACAACATTGGCACCAGGAAGAGGCAAACCATCTTTGTCTGTAACCTTACCTTTTACTATTTTTTCGAAAAATAATGCGGTATAGTTTTTATCTGAAGTATTTATTGAAGAAGCTGCCGAAGCTTGAAATGTAAAAACGAGTAACGATAGAATTGTTAGTTTAATTTCTTTGCGGGATAAATTGTTAATCCGAAAATCTCTTGGTTTTTTTTGGGTTAATAATTTCATACTTAAAATTGGTTTTGGTTAATGTTTAATTGTTTTTTTCTTGTTTGTAGGTTTTAGATTTCTTTTTTGATCAGGAGAGTCATTTTGGTGTTTAATTGAGTTTTCATTTGAATTGATTTTTACATAAAAACAGTGTCTTATTTTCGGCTCTAAATACTGCTTATTTAGTTCGTTTTTCTTCGATTTTGAAGCCTTAAAATCACCTAAATTTTTACATAATTAACTTAGTTTTAAGATTAATCTCTGACGAAACTATAGATTATATTTTTATAAAACAAGAAAAAACACAAAAAATGTGCTCGAACACACAAAATTTATGTTCTCGAGCACATAAAATTGTGCGAAACGTTTTTTTTGACTTAAAATGATGTGATTTTTTTAAAATATTTTGGTAATAAGGATACTTAATAAATTGAGGCTTTTTTGAATTATAAATGACGATTTTGTAAAAACTTATGAATTTCGCAATCATGATTCGAAAAACGTAAAAATTAAGCAGTCTTTTCTGATGAGTTTTATGGACTGAAAATTTGATTTTTATTTGTAAAAAGAAGAGTGTTTTTGTCTTCAATTTTAAACTATCTTGGTCATCTCGAAAAAAGCCAAAATCTGAAACTTAATTTATGGTCATTTTGACTTTTTAAGAATTGAGAATTAACAAAATTTTAGAGTCAAAATTGTGAAAGAATATCAAGTAATTTTAATAGATAAAAATCAAATAAATGAAGTCGAAATTTTAGATTCAATTTTCTGGAAAAAAGCTAATTGTCTTACCGATTTTTCGTCTCCTTGGAAAACGGAAACATTTTCAAAAATTGAATTTCGAGCCCTTTGGGATCAGCAAAATTTCTATTTCCATTTCAGGGTTTTTGATACAGATGTTTATATCGATACAAAAGACGATAGTGCGGACAGTATCTGCAATTCTGATCGTGTTGAGCTGTTTTTTCGTCAAAACGATGCTATAGATCCGTATTACTGTTTAGAAATTGATCCGTCAACAAGATTGTTAGATTTTGAAGCACGCCCCAATAAAAAATTTGATTACGAATGGAAATGGCCTGAAGAACATATTAAATTATATTCTTCAAAAGATGAAACATCATTTACCGTTGCCGGAAAAATCAGCATAGCATCTTTAAAAGGACTTGATTTAATTCATAATAATAGTATTGAAACCGGAGTATATAGAGCGAAATTCTCTAAAGGCGAAAATCAAAATTATGAACCAACTTGGATCACATGGGTAAATCCAAACACGCCAGAACCCAATTTTCATATTGCTTCATCTTTTGGGAAGTTTATTTTGGCTTCAGAATAAATATGGTTTTAATCTCGCGGAATCGTAAAGTTTTATTCACGCAGATTTTAATTTATTGCAATTTCGAAAAGTCGAATATTTTAATTTAAATAATTGAATAGCGTCCAGCTTTAGCTGGATGAAATAATGTTGAAAAGAAAAGGCTTTAGCCAAAAACAATAAATATTTTAGATAAAGCCTTTTCAAATTAAACCTTTGCGACTCTGCGCCTTTGCGAGATTAAAAACCTTCAAACTTTGCACCTTTGAGCCTTATCTTTGTCCCTAGAAAAAAAATCAAGACACATAAAAAGAAGCATTTTCGACATTTATAATATCGATAGGAAGCAAAATTGTTTCTGGGATATCTTTTCTAAATATAAAATGTTCTGCCAAAGTACTGATTCCTAAATAAGCCTGTCTTTTTTGATTTTGGTGAATTAAAAAGTGAACAAGACCTTGATTTAAAAAATTGACATTCTTCTCAATTAAATCGTAACCAATTAAGGCTATTTTTTTATTTTCTAAAGTAGATAGAATAGAGGCAATTTGATAAGCCTTAGAAGTAGTAATAAAAATACCGCTTAAATCTGGATGCTCTTCTATAAAAGCAGCAAATTTAGTTTCGATATTAGAATATTTGAGTTTCAGTGTAAGCAAAGAGAAATCAGAAAGTTTTTTTTCATCAAAATAACTTCTGAAACCTTTTTCTTTTTCCTGCATGTGAACAGCATTCTTCAGACTTTCATCAATATGAATAATCGCAATCTGGCCTTTAGGCAAAATCAAATTCATTAAACTCGCAGCAACACGGCCGCTTTTGTATAAATCCTGTCCGACGAAACTTTTAATAGAAGAAGATTCTACCTGGTTATTAAAAGTATTTACCATAATTCCCAATTCATCATATTGTTTGATGATTTCTATAGTTTCTTTATGAAACAGCGGAGCCAGCAAAACAGCATCTGGTGATTGAGCAATAATTGCCTCGTGGGTTTTTAAAAAAGATTTGGTGCTTTCTGGATTAAAGTAATGAGTTTGAATTACGACACTGTACGCTTTAAATTCTGCTGCAGCATCTTGAATTCCGTTAACGCAAGGAAGCCAATACGGATCAATTTCAGGATCTGGAAGTAAAACGCAAATGCGGTAAACCTTTGTGTTTTTTAAATTTCGAGCAATTAAGTTGGGCTCATAATCAATGACATTCAGCACTTCATTAATTTTTTCTAGCGCCGCAGGAGAAACTTTTCCTCTATTATGCAGCACGCGATCTACAGTTCCTTTAGAAACTCCAGCCATTTGCGCAATATCCTTAATTGTGTACTTTTTATCCATATAAGCAAATATAAAAACTTTGATTTAATAAACGTAAAAATTTTAGAAGAATTCATGTTGTGTGCTCGAGAACATTATTTTAGTGTGTTCGAGCACATTTTTTTGTTTTTTCTTGTTTTATAAAAATATAATATATAGTTTCGTAGAATCAAAACCGAAAATTTAAAATAAAACCATAACCTAATAATGTTGTAATTTATTGGATTACAATGTTTTAATACAAAGTTCTTAAGTGAGAAAAATTACTTCATTAGCTCCCGGCCGAACCTGTCTTTTTGGAGATCATCAAGATTATTTAGGACTGCCAGTTATAGCCTGCGCCATAGATCGAAATATTAAATTAATTGCCAAAGAAAATCAGACCGAATCGTTTGTTCTAAATATGATCGATATAAACGAAATTCGAGTAATAGATATTCATGCATCTTTCGAAAAATTAGAACCCAGAGATTATTTTGCATCCTCGCTGCGTGTTTTACGCAGATACGGCTGTATGCCTACAACTGGTTATACCATAACAATTACAGGAGATATTCCAATTAATTCTGGAACGTCGAGTTCATCAGCTTTATTAATGGCTTGGATTCGATTTTTGATTGAAGCTTTTGGAATCGATCACGAAGTTACGCCCGAATTCCTTTCTAAATTAGGATACGAATCTGAAGTTTTAGAACATGGAGAACCTGGCGGAATGATGGATCATTTTAGTATTGGCGTTGGAAATATTGTGTACATTAATACTAAAAAACCTTTTTCCTTTGATGTGATCGGAACTGGATTAAAAGGTTTAATAACAGGAGTTTCTGGAGTTCCCAAAGAAACAATTGGCTTAATTGGCGAGTTGAAAGGAAATGCTTTAATGGCAATTGATATCGTAAAACAAAACTATCCTGATTTTGATCTCAATACATCAGAAATAGAAGATTTGGATAAGTATAGAAATTGTCTTCCAGATCGTTTGATTCCGTATTTTGAAGCGGCTATCAAAAATTACCATTATACTAAAGAAGCATTAAAGGAATTTGAAAAACCAGTTTTAGATCTTCAGAAAATTGGTGCTTTAATGAATGGACATCATGAAATCTTGCGGGATCTGCTAAAAATTACAGTTCCAAGAATTGATGCAATGATTAATGCAGCCTTGAAAGCAGGAGCATACGGTGCAAAAATTGTAGGTTCTGGCGGCGGCGGCAGTATTGTAGTGATTGCAGATCCAAAAAAAGAAGACGTAGTGATTGAAGCAATATTAAACGCGGGAGCAGAAGAAGCTTACGCAGTAAATGTTGATCCAGGAGTACGAATTATTGATAATATTGAAATTTAAATAAGATGCACGACAATTTAGTGATTTTAGCAGGTGGAGCTTCTTCACGAATGAAAAAAGAAGCCGTATTAGATAATTTATCTGCTGAAGAAATAGCGCAGGCAAATGAAAGAAGCAAAGGTTTAATTGGAGTAGGAGCAAGCGGAAGGCCTCTATTAGATTATCTTTTATGGAATGCAAAAAAAGCTGGTTACAAAAACATATATATTATAATAGGTGAAAAAGGCGAATTATTTAAGGAGTTTTACGGAAGTCAAATTAAAAATAATGATTTCCACGGTCTTAATATTTCGTTTGCTGTACAATATATTCCAGAAGGAAGAGTAAAACCCTTTGGAACTGCAGATGCACTGTTTCAGGCAGTAGAACAATATCCAGAGCTCAATTCTCAATTTTATTCAGTTTGTAATAGTGATAACTTATATTCGGCAGCAGCTCTTCGTGCTTTAAGAGAAACCGAAAGTCCGAATGCCTTTATTAGTTATGACCGAGATGCAATGGAATTTCCGCAGGAACGTATTTCGCGTTTTGCAATTGCAAAATTAGACGAGAATAATCAGCTTTTGGATATTTTGGAAAAACCTTCTGAAGATGTTTTGGAACAATACAAAGACAGCGAAGGAAAAATACGAGTAAGCATGAATGCTTTTAAGTTTAAAGGCAAGACCTTATATACACATCTTAAAAATTGCCCTGTTCATCCAGAGCGTGACGAGAAGGAATTACCAACAGTACTTTTAAACTCAGTTAAAGAAAATCCGAATACAACGGTCGGAATTCCGTTTTCTGAGCATGTTCCAGACCTAACAGCCAAAGAAGATATTGCCGATGTAAAAGCGTATTTGGCAAAATATTACCCTGATTTAAATTGGAATACCAAAAATTAACAAAATATTCATATCTAAATTAGAGATTAAGGAAAATTAATGTACTACTTTTGTTTTGCAAAAAAAATGCAGATATTTGCATAAATTACGCATAAGGTAATTAAAGCGTTGATTCTAATTTAGATTTTGAAATAACTAAATCTATAACCAATCAACCCAAAAATTATGACAAACATTCAAAGTACATTACTGTTAGAAAAAAAGAATACCGTTGTTCCAATGGTAATTTTAACCTTGCTATTCTTTATTCTAGGATTTGTAACCTGGCTGAACGGACCATTAATTCCGTTTTTTGAATTGGCTTGCGAACTAACTTCTTCTCAAGCCTACTTTGTGACTTTTGCATTTTATATTGCTTATTTTGTAATGGCAGTTCCTTCTTCTTATATTATTGAAAAAGTAGGGTATAAGAATGGAATTTCTTTAGGATTATTAATCATCGCTGCTGGAGCATTTATGTTTTATCCTGCTGCTGCAAGTCGAACATTTCTCTTCTTTTTATTAGCATTGTTTGTAATGGGAACTGGCTTAGCGGTTTTGCAGACAGCTTCAAATCCGTACGTTGTGGTAATTGGACCAAGAGAAAGCGCTGCGGCTAGAATCAGCGTTTTGGGTATTGCTAATAAAGTAGCAGGATTCGTAGCGCCACTTGTACTTACAGTTCTGGTTTTGTCTAATATGAAGGACTTTACGGCAGACAAAATTGCTTTAATGGATGAGGTGTCCAAGACAAATGCTTTAAATTCACTTGCATTGCAACTGCAAAGACCGTATCTTTATATGGGGTTGATTATAACAGTTTTAGCTTTGTTGGTAAAATTTTCTCCTTTGCCGGAAATTGATCTTGATGAAGAAGGAAATGTATCTCATTTAAACATTTTCAAACAAATCAAAAACGCATTTAAACATCCTCAGCTAGTTTTAGGAGTAATTACTTTAATGCTTTATTTATCAGCAGAAGTTTTAGCAGGAGATTCCATTGGAGGTTTTGGAAAACAGCTTGGAGTCTATGGTAATAATGGAGATTTTTATCTAAAATTAACTTCTTTTACCATGTCGGCAATGGTTATTGGATATGTACTTGGGATCGTTTTAATTCCTAAATATGTTTCGCAGGTTACAGCTTTAAAAGTCTCAGGAATTTTAGGAATTATACTGGTTTTGACAATTGTTTTGATTTCGCCAAAAATATTGGTTACTCTTCCTAGAATTCCACAAATACCATTGGTAATTCTTTTAGTAGCACTTTTAGGATTAGCAAATGCTTTGTGCTGGCCGGCAATCTGGCCAATGGCTTTGCAGGATTTGGGCGGTTATACAAAGATTGGAAGCGCAATTTTGATTATGGGAATTATTGGTGGAGCAGTTTTTCCATTGTTTTATGGAATGATTACCGAAAGTGTGAATGCTGCAAATCTTGCAAAAAATATGCAAAACGTTTCTAGAAGCGGCAATCAGGTAGCTTATTTGATATTATTACCCTCTTATATAATGATTTTGTTTTATGCTGTAAAAGGACATAAATACAGGAAATGGAAATAGTTGAACAAAAATAAAAATTAATATATCATGTTAAAAAGTAAAATCGACAAAGCAACAGGTTTCGAGAAAAGATTCGAAAACATTAATACAGTTGTTTTTGAAAACTCAACAGATGCTTCAAAAGAAGTAGCGCAGGAAATCGCAGCTTTAATTCAATCAAAACAACAAGAAGGCAAACCATGCATTTTAGGATTAGCAACTGGTTCTTCTCCAAAAGGATTG
Organism: Flavobacterium sp. S87F.05.LMB.W.Kidney.N; assembly: GCF_004366435.1. Classification (NCBI taxonomy): domain Bacteria; kingdom Pseudomonadati; phylum Bacteroidota; class Flavobacteriia; order Flavobacteriales; family Flavobacteriaceae; genus Flavobacterium; species Flavobacterium sp. S87F.05.LMB.W.Kidney.N. Next base: position 469,389 of record NZ_SODX01000003.1, read on the forward strand.
TATGCAGAATTGGTTCGTCTGCATAAAGAAGAAGGTTTGAGTTTCAAAAACGTAATTAGTTTTAATTTGGATGAATACTATCCAATGGAGCCAAATTCAATCAATAGTTATGTTCGTTTTATGAAAGAGCTTTTGTTTGATCATGTTGATATTTTACCAGAAAACGCACACGTTCCAGACGGACTTTTAACAAAAGAACAAATCGCAGATTACTGCCACGAATATGAAGCTAAGATTGAAGCTTTAGGCGGAATTGATCTTCAGATTCTTGGAATTGGAGGAAACGGACACATCGGATTTAATGAGTCTGGTTCGCTTCAAAACTCTAAAACTCGTTTGGTTGCATTAGATCATATTACAAGAGTTGCGGCAAGTAAAGATTTCTTCGGTTTGAACAATACACCAAGAACTGCCATTACACTTGGAGTGAAAAAAATAATGGAAGCCAAAAGAGTAATCTTATTGGCTTGGGGAGAAGGAAAAGCAAACATTGTAAAAAAATCTGTTGAAGACGAAGTTACAAACCGAGTACCAGCGTCATTTTTGCAAGAACATAACAACGCAGTATTTGTTTTAGATAAAGAAGCTTCTTCTAAACTAACAAGAATTAATAAACCTTGGCTGGTTGAAAAAATTATTTGGACAGATAAATTAACTCGTAAAGCGGTTTTAGGATTGGCATTAGATCTTAAAAAACCAATTTTAATGCTTACAGATGCAGATTACATCGAAAATGGTATGAGCGATTTATTAGCAGATTCTGGTCCGGCTTATGACATCAATATTAAGATTTTCAATAAATTACAAAACACAATTACAGGTTGGCCTGGTGGAAAACCAAATGCTGACGACACAAATCGTCCAGAAAGAGCAGAGCCGGCTAAAAAACGTGTATTGATTTTCAGTCCGCATCCAGATGACGATATTATCAGTATGGGAGGAACTTTCATGCGTCTGCAAGAGCAGGGGCACGAAGTACACGTAGCGTACCAAACATCTGGAAATATTGCAGTTGCAGATGATGAAGCACTTCGTTTTGCAAGATTCGTAATTGATTACAATGAAAAATTCGGGATCAAAAGTGAAGAGGCAGATAATATCTATAAAAAAGCAGAAACATTCTTAGAGAATAAAAAGAACAGTGAAATTGATATTCCTGAAGTTCGTTACATCAAAGGTTTGATCAGAAAAGGAGAGGCGAGAGCAACGAGCCATTTTGTTGGTCTGCCAGATAGCCAGATTCATTTTATGGAATTACCTTTCTATGAAACAGGAACAATTGAGAAAAAACCAATTGGACCAGAAGATATTCAATTGACTGTAGATTTAATCGAAAAAATTAAACCGCACCAAATTTATGCTGCTGGAGATTTAGCAGATCCGCACGGAACACATAAAGTTTGTTTAGATGCCATTTTTGAAGCTGTAAAAGTTTTAAAACCAAAAGAATTTATGAACGACTGCTGGTTATGGCTATACCGTGGAGCTTGGCAGGAATGGGGAATTGATGAGGTTGAAATGGCTGTTCCAATGAGTCCAGATCAGGTTTTAGAAAAACGTCACGGAATCTTCAAACACCAGTCACAAAAAGACGGAGTTGTTTTCCAAGGGACAGATGCAAGGGAGTTCTGGCAAAGAGCAGAAGACAGAAACCGCGAAACAGCAGCTTTGTATCACCAATTAGGTTTAGCAACTTATGCAGCGATGGAAGCTTTTGTGAGATGGCATTACTAAGAGGCTGAGGTTCTGAGATACTAAGATTCTAAGTTTTTTTTTCGCTACGAATTACACTAATAAAAAAAATTGTGTGAATTCTTGAAATTCGTGGCAAAAAAAATATACAGATTAGAAAATTATTTTAATCTGTGGTAAAAAATAAATAGCTTTGTACGCGATAAGAAGCAGGAAGAAAGAATGAGTCTATATTCTTTTTTCTTGCTTCTTTTTTTAACTGTAAACAGAGACCGAGACTGAAAACTATTTCTTAATCTGTGGCAAAAGAGAAAAATAATAATAGCTTTGTACCTATGAAGCAAGAAGAGAGAAAATCTATATTCTTTCTTCTTGCTTCTTTTTTCTTTAAAAAAAATGGAACAAGACAAAAAACTTCTCATCAAATTAGCACACACCAAAATGCCTTTCGGGAAATACGAAGGCAGATTTTTAATTGATCTTCCAGAATATTACGTCGTTTGGTATCATAATAAAGGTTTTCCAAAAGGAGAGCTTGGACAGCAGTTGCAATTGATTTACGAATTGAAATTGAATGGGTTGGAAGAATTAATTCGCAATATAAAGAAGCAATATCCAAAGCCATAATAGATATTATTTAGATTGTTGGATTTTTATATAATTGGATAAAATTTTGGTTTTATTCTTTGAAAAAATGATAAAAGATAGATAAAGATTAATATATTGAATGGTTTTCTTTTGATTTGAAAAAGCCAAAAATCTTGCAATCTAAAATTCTAAAAATCTAAGAAGTCTAATGTTCAAATTGTCTAATTAAATTTGTACTTTTGCCAAGTTTTTTACACAACTACTTACAAACAACAACAGAATGAATCAAACAAAATATATTTTTGTTACAGGAGGTGTGACCTCTTCATTAGGAAAAGGAATTATCGCGGCATCTTTGGCAAAATTGTTACAAGGAAGAGGATACCGTACAACTATTCAAAAATTTGATCCATACATTAATGTTGATCCAGGAACACTAAATCCTTATGAGCACGGAGAATGTTATGTGACAGATGATGGAGCCGAAACAGACTTAGATTTAGGACATTACGAGCGTTTCTTAAACGTTCCTACTTCTCAGGCTAATAACGTTACTACAGGAAGAGTTTATCTTTCGGTTATTGAAAAAGAAAGAAGAGGAGAGTTTTTAGGAAAAACAGTTCAGGTTGTTCCTCATATCACAAACGAAATCAAAGACAGAATGCAATTGCTAGGGAAATCTGGCGATTATGATATTGTAATTACTGAAATTGGTGGAACTGTTGGTGATATCGAATCTTTACCTTATATAGAATCTGTTCGTCAGTTAGTATGGGAATTAGGTGAAAATAACGGAATTGTTATTCACTTGACATTAGTTCCTTATTTGGCTGCAGCAGGCGAATTAAAAACAAAACCAACACAGCACTCTGTTAAAACTTTAATGGAAAGCGGTATAAAAGCAGATATCTTGGTTTGTAGAACGGAGCATGAATTATCTCAGGAATTACGCCAGAAATTAGCTTTGTTCTGTAATGTGAAAAAAGAAGCAGTTATTCAGTCAATTGATGCTTCTACTATATATGAAGTTCCAAATTTAATGCTTGAAGAAGGATTAGATGTTGTGGCTTTAAAGAAATTAGATTTACCTAAAAAAGCATCTCCAGACCTTAAAAACTGGAATACTTTCTTAAAAAGATTAAAAAATCCAAAACAAACTGTAAATATTGGTTTGGTTGGAAAATATGTAGAAATGCAGGATTGTTACAAATCTATTTTAGAGGCGTTTATTCATGCAGGAGCTGCAAACGAAACAAAAGTAAACGTAATTTCTATTCACTCAGAGCATATCAATGCAGATAATGTTGAAGAAAAATTAGGAAGTCTTGACGGAGTTTTAGTTGCTCCAGGTTTTGGTGAAAGAGGTATTGAAGGAAAAATTGAAGCAGTTCGTTATGTACGTGAAAACAATATTCCTTTCTTTGGAATTTGTTTAGGAATGCAGATGTCTGTTATCGAATATTCTAGAAATATTTTAGGTTATGCTGATGCGAATTCTACAGAGATGAACGATAAAACGCCTCATCCTGTTGTGAATTTAATGGAAGAGCAAAAAACAATTACCGATAAAGGTGGAACAATGCGTTTAGGTGCTTGGAAATGTGATATTAAACCAAACACTTTAGCACACAAAATTTACGGAGAAAAAACTATTTCGGAGCGTCACCGTCACCGTTATGAGTACAATAATAAATATGCTGATGAATTGCAAAAAGCTGGTTTAAAAGCTTCTGGAGTAAATCCTGATACAGGTTTAGTCGAGATCGTTGAGCTTGAAAATCACCCATTCTTTATTGGTGTACAATATCACCCAGAATACAAAAGTACAGTTGCAAATCCGCATCCTATATTTGTAAACTTTGTGGCAGCTGCGGTAAATGCGCATAAAAAATAATAATTCATTCTAAGAGGTGTAACTTTTTAATTAAACGAATAACTAATAACCTCAAACGAATAACTTTTTTTAAAAATAATGGAAGAAAAAAAATTTGACCTTAATTCAATCATTGGTTTTGTATTGATATTTGGAATTTTGATTTGGATAATGTACCAAAATCAGCCTTCTGATAAAGAAATTGCTGCTGAAAAAGCCAAGAAAGAATTAGTTGCTAAACAAGAGGCACAAGCAAAAGCTGATAAAGCTAAAACAGCATCATTACCAGCTGCAGCGGTAACTCCTGGCGATACAGTACAATTAGCTCAATTGCAAAAAACTTTAGGCGGATTTGCTTATTCTGCAACACTTCCTTCTGCGAAAGAAGCTTTTACTACAATCGAAAACGAAAAGATTAAACTTAAAATCGCTAATAAAGGTGGTTATATTGTTGAGGCTACTTTAAAAGAATTCGAAAAAATTAAAAAAGGTTCAGGTCAATTAGTTGAATTAATCAAAAACAATAATTCAAACTTAAATTTACAGCTTCTTACTACAGACAATAGAACGTTAAATTCTAAAGATTTGTATTTTGAACCAACTTTAGAAAAAATTGGTGCAGATCAAGTTTTATCTATGCGTTTAAAAGCAGGTGCTAATGAATTTTTAGAGTACAAATACATTCTGAAACCAAACGATTATTTAGTTGGTTTTGATATTCGTTCTCAAGGATTAAACAGAGTTTTAAATTCTGCTAAACCAGTTGATTTACAATGGGATTTAAAAACGTATAGAAATGAAAAAAGTATTTCTTACGAAAATCGTTATGCTCAAATTGATTATAAATACAACGAATCAAAATACAGCAATGTAAGTTCTCATGGACAAGGAAAAGAAGAAACTCCTGAAAAAGTAAGTTTCGTAGCTTTCAAGCAGCACTTCTTTACGACTATTTTAGCTACGGAGAAACCATTTGAAACTTCAAAATTACAATCTGACGATTTAGTTAAAGATGAAAAAATTGACACTGTTTTTACAAAACAGTTTAGAGCAAATTTACCTTTAGCATTCTCAAATGGTGAGATTGATTACAAAATGAGTTTGTATTTTGGTCCGGCTGATTACAAAACATTAAAATCTTACGATAAGAATTTCGAAAAAATCATTCCTTTAGGATGGGGAATTTTTGGATGGATTAACAAATTTATCTTTATTCCTTTATTTGGGTTTTTAAGCTCAACAATGGGATTGTCATTAGGAATCGCAATCATAATTTTTACAATTATAATCAAATTGGCCATGTCGCCAATTACCTATAAGTCGTTCTTGTCTCAGGCTAAAATGAAAGTTTTAAGACCTGATATTGCAGAGTTGGGAGAAAAATTCAAAAAAGACCCAATGAAAAAACAGCAAGAAACAATGAAACTGTACAACAAAGCAGGAGTAAACCCAATGGCAGGATGTATCCCAGCATTGATTCAGCTTCCTTTTATGTATGCATCGTTCCAGTTTTTCCCAGCGGCTTTTGAATTAAGACAAAAAAGTTTCCTTTGGGCAGACGATTTATCATCTTTTGACTCAGTTGTAAAATTACCATTTACTATTCCGTTGTATGGAGATCATATCAGTTTGTTTCCAATTTTGGCGGCAATTGCGATTTTCTTCTACATGAAAATGACATCTGGAGATCAGCAAATGGCAGCGCCTCAACAAGAAGGTATGCCGGATATGGCAAAAATGATGAAAATCATGATTTATGTTTCGCCATTAATGATGTTAATTTTCTTTAATAGTTATGGTGCAGGTTTAAGTTTGTATAACTTTATCTCAAACTTAATTACAATCGGTATTATGTTCGTGATTAAAAACTACATCGTAGACAGCGAAAAAATTCACGCTCAGATTCAAGAAAATAAATTAAGAGAGCCTAAGAAACCAAGTAAGTTTCAACAGCGTCTTCAAGATGTAATGGAACAGCAAGAAGCTGCAAAAGCTCAGAATAAAAAGAAATAATACTTTTTTAGTATATAAAAAGAAACCGTCTCGTTTTTTAACGAGACGGTTTTTTTACAATTAGTTTTATCTAAAATTTCGGTAATAAAACCTTGTCGATAACATGAATTATTCCATTTGAGCATTGCACATCTGTTGCTATAATATTACTTACTCTATTACTAGCGTCAGTAATTTTTGGACCGCCAGTTAAGTTAACTGTAAAATTTTGACCGGCAAAAGTACTTACCACTTGTCCGTTTGTTAAAGCAGATGATTGAACATTTGCACCAGTAACTACATGATATTTTAAAGTAGTTTCTAAAACATTAGCAGGAATAGCAGGAAGACCCGAAAAACCAGTTTCGGTTAGGAAACTTGTAAAAGCAGCATTTGTAGGAGCAAAAACAGTAAATGGAGAATTTGCAGTTCCTGATAAAGTTGCAGCAAAACCAGATGAGGCATTGTATGTCAAAGCAGCAACCAGTGTGGTAAAGTTTTTATTGGCCACTGCATGGTTTACAATTGTTGGTAATCCGATAACGCCATCTACTATGTGAATAACACCATTAGAAGCTTCAATATCTGCAGTAGTTACCATCGCACCTCCATTTGTTTTCCCGCCGTTAATGTCGACTCCTGTGCCTTTTTCCAGATACATACTGATAGTGTTCGAAGTTGAAGCACTTCCTTTAGCTAAAGTTTTTACATATCCAGTAGCTATTTCAGAGGATTTTACCTTTGTGCTTAAAACGTGGTTCAATAGAATTTCTTTTAAGGCAGGAACAGGAACTGCGTTAAGGTTAGCATATCCATTTGCTTGTAAAAAAGCGGTAAAAGCAGTATTCGTTGGTGCAAAAACGGTGTAAGTACCAGAAGAGTTCAACGTGGCAGCCAAATCTGCTTTTTCCAAAGCTGCAACTAATGAACTAAGATTAGAATTTGTTTTTGCGATCGCCACAATTGTTTGCGGTTGTTGTGAATCATTATCATCATCATCGTTGTTACATGAAATACTGACGAAAGCGATTAATGCTAATAAAGCAATTAATTTAATTTTGATTGTTTTCATAATATAGTTTTTTGTGTTTGTTACTACTAAGTTATCTATTTTTGTTTAACGAAAAAAGAAAATAATTAAACATTTATTAAAATTAGTAATTATTTAACTTTTGTTTATTCTATTGGTTTTTAGTTAATTATGAGTTTAGTGCTTTTTAATTAGTGGGAATAGCCTTAAAAATGTTAAATCATATTTTTTGCTTAAAAGGCTCTTGTTATCCTTAAAATGGTTATATTTTTGTAATAATAAAACTCAATATTTGTTGTTATATAGAAAAAATAGATTATGAAAAAATTTTTGCTTTTGTTTTTAATAAGTATTGCGGCTTATTCACAAGAATCTAACAAGGTAGATGCAAGCGGTAAAAAAGATGGGCTTTGGAAAGGAATTTACACCGAATCTAAGCGACCTCGTTATGAAGGAACTTTTAGTCACGGAAAAGAAACGGGGATTTTCAAATTTTTTGATGATACCAAAAAAGGAGATGTTATCGCTACTAGGGATTTTAGTGCCAATGATGGAAGTTCGTATACTATTTTTTATGATCAGAATAAAAACAAGGTAAGCGAAGGTAAAGAAGTTGGAAAATCTCGTGAAGGCGAATGGAAATATTACCACAAAGCTTCTAAAGTTTTGATGACTGTTGAAAATTATAAAAACGGAAAGCTTGAAGGCTTGCGAACCATTTATTATCCTAATGAAAAAGTGGCAGAGGAGATGATGTATAAAAATGGTTTAAAAGAAGGAGCTTACAAAAAGATGGGACAGGATGGAACACTTTTGGAAGAGTCGAATTTTAAAAATAACGAATACAACGGTGATGCTGTTTTTTATGATTCAGATAAATCTGTTGCTTCTAAAGGCAAATTCGTAAATGGTAAAAAAGCAGGAATTTGGCAGTTTTATCAAAAAGGAAAATTGGTCAAAGAAGTAAATATGAGTGATCCAAAAAACACCAACAAAGCTTCTGAAAAAGGGCCGGCACCCAAAAAATAGTCATCTAATACATTTGTAATTACTTCATTCAAAATAAAAAAGAAAAAGAATTAATTGTTTACATTTGGGTAACCAATTTATTCTAACCAATGGATTTACGCGAACTTTTAGGAAGATTTCTGCTGTTGTTTTTCTCAATTTTGGTTTTGTATTTTTTCTCCAATAGAAAGGATAATGCAACCATAAATCCATTAATGGTAATTGTTGGGTTGTGTACATTTTCACTGTGTTATCTTTTTACCAAAATAGAAATCGGAGTTGGAATTGGGTTTGGATTGTTTGCGATTTTTTCGATACTTCGATTTAGAACGCAGTCTTTTACTGTAAATGCTGTGATCTTTCTGTTTGCGACCATTACATTATCGATTTTAGATATCATGTATCCTTTTGAAAAGATCGAACTGCTCTTATTTTTTCAAATAATAATAATCGGATTTTATGTTATCGCTTCGATTATTGTTAATAAAAAAGCTTCTAAATATTTAAATTCAGTCGATGTAAAAATTCCGCTTGACGAAAGTTTTTCTTTAAATTCAGAAGTAATTAGAAAATCAATTCAGCAGAAAATTAAAATTGAAGAATTTGATTTTAGAATTGTCTTAATCAATACCGCTGCAAACGAAATAGATTTATTGGTTTTTTATTAATCATTAAAAGGGCGAACCTGTTTGATGTATAAATCTCTTTTTTCGCCCACAATTTTGAATTCAATATCTACAGGATGAAATTGGTTTTTGCGCCAATATCGATACATTTTAGTTTCAATTTTTTTACTGACTTCGTATAGATTACTCATTTCTTTTCGAGTCAATAATGGCTCATTATTATTCAAATTGGAGTTTGAAGTATAATCAATATCAAAATCGGTTTCGTCTTTTCCGTCATTAAAATGATAAGCAACAAATTGCTCGCAGATTTCGCCTTTTTCGGGTTTCACAACAGAATTTTCTCCTTTTTGAACATTAACCGTAATCCCAGGAAAGTTTTCTCTGAATATATTTTTTGTGATTATTACGCCATTTGCCAATTCATCAGGAAAAGAACGATGAACCAAAACTCCCATAGCAATGTTTTGCTGGTCGATTCCAAAAAGTTCTCTTTCGTTGTATGAACCTTCATTCCAAACACTTGCCCAAACTTGTTTTATAGCTTTTTCGAATGTTTTGATGCTGTCACCAAGAATTCCTGTTTTAGAATCGTAGAGTCCAGCGCCATTAAAATCATCCAGATCTTCTGCATTTGTAGAAGATCGAAATCTGAAGTTTTTAAATTTGGCATCTTTAAAAGCCATCTTCAATTTCGATATTAATTCAGGATCCACAGGTTCTTTTTTGATAGCGTCTCTAATTTTTTTTAGCTGTTTATTAACCCAAACCGTGGAATCTTTTTGAGAGGAAGCTAAAAGCTCTGCAATTAATGGAGAAATGGCAGGATTCTGAATATGCTTTGTATAATAGTAAAACGGAATAGCATGTGCATTTTCTGGAACTTTAAAGGGAATTTCTTTAGAAATTGCAATTAAATACGCCATGTTTTGCGCCTTCGAACCGATATAATTAATTCCCTTTTTTGGAATTTCAGATAGATTGACCAATTCTGTAACGCTATTGTCTATAACTAGCTTTTTCTTTTTTCCAGCAGATTTTGTTGGAATTTTTTTGGTGGTTTCTTTGATGAAAAAAGTATCAACTTCAATTTTTAATTCTACTTTTTTAGAAAGCAGTTTGTTGATATTGTTATCTTTTTCAATATCCGTATAAGCCATTATCGGAATCTTTCTGTTTTTTCCTAATAGAACCAAATGGCTCAATGGAGTTTGAAGTTCATTTACAATAATTCCTCGTACATTTGGGAGGATGTCAGGTGTTCCATCCAAAATGATAATTTCATCTGAATTAGGTTTCAATGTTTCTAATTCTTTGATTTTATATTTTTTTAGAATTCCGACGTTGCTGCCGCCAACAACTTCTTGGTATTTAATTTCATTAAAAATATAATCTGATTTCACGCAGGGAATTGAAAATTTATCTTGCCGAGACCATTCCATCATTTCAGGATTATTCAAATAGAATTTTAAATTCTGCCCGATAAAAGTGGAGTTCTTGACTAAATTGAAGAAACGTTCAACTAATGGAATTGGCATGTGATCAGAAGCAGCGAGTTCGAAAATCCATTTTTCAGTTCCTTTTATATGATTTAAATTTCCGAGTAAAAAGTCTCGATCTTTTTCAGTGTTGCTGTAGTTTCTATTATTAAACACATCTAAATCTTGACTGTATCCTAAATAATTAGTTGCAAAATCATAATGAAGTAAAATGAGACTGCTGTTGAAATAATACATTTTCTGTTTTCGCAAGTCATACATAACTTTAACCGATTCGATATTTGAGAATTTATCAGACAAAGGTTTGCCTCTAAATGCTTTGTAAGCTTCGTAGTTTGGAAGAGACGAAACAAATCGCTGCGCACTTAAAGTTGTTAAGACGAACAAGAAAAATAGGCTGTAAATGTATTTTTTCATTCTATTGAAATTGAGTATTAAATGTACTTAAAAAAGTAATAAGTTTTATCTACTGCGGGATTGCTTAAAGTAATCAAAACCTTTGTGCAGTTTTCTATTATTTGGCGTACCTTTGCAACCTTAAAAAATTAAACTTTTCAAAATGAAACGAGTAGTTGTTGGACTTTCAGGTGGAGTAGATTCTAGTGTTGCAGCCTATTTACTGCAGCAGCAAGGATACGAAGTTATTGGCCTTTTTATGAAAAACTGGCACGATGATTCGGTTACTATTTCTAACGAATGTCCTTGGCTTGAAGACAGTAATGATGCGTTGCTTGTTGCTGAAAAACTTGGAATACCGTTTCAAACTGTTGATTTAAGCGAAGAATACAAAGAAAAAATCGTTGACTATATGTTTAACGAATACGAAAAAGGAAGAACTCCAAATCCTGATGTACTTTGTAACCGCGAAATCAAATTTGATGTGTTTATGAAAATCGCTCTAAGTCTTGGAGCAGATTATGTTGCGACTGGGCATTACTGCCAAAAAAGTGAAATCGAAGTTGACGGAAAAACAGTTTATCAATTAATTGCTGGGAATGATGTAAATAAAGATCAATCTTATTTTTTATGTCAGTTGTCACAAGAGCAATTGTCTAAAGCGTTGTTTCCAATTGGTGCTTTGACAAAACCAGAAGTGCGCGAAATTGCTGCCGAAATGGAATTGGTTACCGCAGAAAAGAAAGATTCTCAAGGATTATGTTTTATAGGGAAAGTTCGACTTCCAGAATTTTTACAGCAAAAATTACAGCCTAAAGAAGGTAAAATTGTTCAAGTTGATAAAAATGATGCTATTTATGTTGGTGAAAAACCAGCTGGAATTTCTTTAGAAGAAGATTTAAAATTAGAATCTCAAAAGTTAAACTACGTTCCAACAATGGGAAAAGTAGTGGGCAAACATCAAGGAGCGCATTATTTTACTGTCGGGCAAAGAAAAGGTTTAAATGTTGGAGGAACTACAGATCCATTATTTGTAATTGCTACAGATGTTGAAACAAACACTATATATACAGGTTTGTCAAGTTTGCATCCAGGATTATTTAAAAAAGCACTTTTTGTTGGAAAATCTGAAGTACACTGGGTTAGAGAAGATTTGGCTTTGAAAGCAGGTGAGAAAATGGAAGTGATGGCTAGAATTCGCTACCGTCAGCCATTACAGAAAGCAATTTTACATCAATTTGAAGACGGAATGTACGTTGAATTTGAAGAAGCACAGTCTGCCATTACAGAAGGACAATTTGTTGCTTGGTATTTAGAAAATGAATTAGTTGGTTCGGGAGTAATTTCTTAGCTTTATACCTTATTTGGAAGAAATTCCTCAAAGGTACGCTATGAAATATAACTTTACTTTCCTTTTATTACTTCTTTCGTTTGCGGTATTTGCACAAGAAGATGCGTGGGTTTATTTTAACGGAAAACCGAATGCGCAGTTGTTTTTTGATAATCCGTTGACAGAACTTTCTCAGAAAGCTTTAGATCGAAGAACCAATCAAAATATCGCTTTAGATATTACAGATGCTCCTTTGGAAACTACTTATGTAAGCCAAATTAAATCCAGTGCCGGTATAACAGTTATGGCGCAGTCCAAATGGTTGAATGCACTTCATATTCAGGGAACTCAGGCAAACATAAATGCATTAAAAACATTGCCTTTTGTCCAGAAAATAGAATTTGCTGATAAAACTTTAAACACTACAGCCAAAAAAGTTTCGGAAACTAAAACAGCTAAAGGTCTCAATAAGCTGGAGGCGGCAATAGATTATTCGTATGGCAATTCTGCAAATCAAATTCAGATGCTGAACGGACAAATTTTGCATCAGCAGAATTTTACTGGAGAAGGAAAAATTATTGCAGTTTTTGATGGTGGTTTTCCAGGCGTAAACACAGCACAGCCTTTTGAGAATCTTAGAAATAATAACCGAATTTTAGGCGGTTATGATTATACAACAAGAAATGCAAATTTCTACACAGGCAGTGATCACGGGACAAAGGTGCTTTCTACAATGGGCGGTTACAAAGAAAATTCGTTAGTTGGAACAGCTCCAAATGCTTCTTATTATCTTTTTATTACAGAAATTGGTGCTTTAGAAAATCCGGTAGAAGAATCGCTTTGGGTTGAAGCTGCCGAAAAAGCAGATGCTTTAGGAGTCGATATAATTACTACTTCGTTAGGATACTTTGGTGATCGCGACGAGTCTAGATACAATCATACTTACAGCGATATGAATGGAATTACCAATTTCATTTCGCGTGGTGCAGAAACAGCATTTAGTAAAGGGATTTTAGTTTTGGCTTCTGCTGGAAATGAAGGAATTCAGGTTGAAAAACATATTGGCTCTCCAGCTGATGCAGTTTCGGTATTGGCAATAGGTTCTGTTAATGCTACTAAAGTGAGGGCTAGTTCAAGTTCGATTGGACCAAGTTATGACGGAAGAATAAAACCAGATATAATGGCGCAAGGCGTGGCTTCAGTAGTCTCTGATCCAAACGGAAATATTGGAACCGCAAATGGAACATCTTTTTCTTGTCCGATAATGGCTGGAATGGCAGCCTCTTTATGGCAGGCGTTTCCAACTAAAACCAATAAACAAATTCGACAAATGATTTTGGCTTCTTCTGACAGATTCACAAACCCGGATAATAATTACGGTTACGGAATTCCGAATTTCGGTGCGACTTTAAGTGTTGATGATTTTGTTGCAGAAGCTTCTTTTGCTGTATATCCAAATCCTGTTAAAAATGAAGTTTCTTTTTCTTTTTTAACCGAAAATAACACAGCCTCTGTCACTATTTATTCGGTGTTAGGCCAAAAATTAATTGAAGAAAAGATTAATAATTCCAATCCAATTCTCTCTTTGCAGTCATTACAAAGCGGACTCTATTTTTATAGTTTTGATGCTGATAATCTGCATAAAACAGGAAAGCTAATCAAGCAATAATTTATTTGAATGAATAAAATCACACAACTTTTTAATATAAAATATCCAATTATTCAAGGCGGAATGATTTGGAACAGCGGATATAAATTAGCTTCGGCAGTTAGTAATGCTGGAGGTTTGGGGTTAATTGGCGCAGGTTCTATGTATCCAGAAGTTTTGAGAGAACATATCCAAAAATGTAAAAAAGCTACGGACAAACCTTTTGGTGTCAACATTCCAATGTTATACCCAAACATTGAAGAAATCATAAATATCGTGATTGAAGAAGGCGTAAAAATTGTTTTTACTTCTGCAGGAAATCCTAAAACTTGGACTTCATTTTTAAAAGAAAAGGGGATTACAGTAGTGCATGTGGTAAGCAGCAGTGTTTTTGCCCTAAAAGCACAGGACGCAGGTGTAGATGCTGTTGTGGCGGAAGGTTTTGAAGCTGGAGGACATAATGGACGTGAAGAAACCACGACGATGACTTTGATTCCGATGGTGAAAGAAAAAATTCAGATTCCCTTAATTGCCGCGGGTGGAATTGCAACAGGAAGAGGAATGCTGGCTGCAATGATTTTGGGTGCCGATGGTGTTCAAGTTGGAAGTCGTTTTGCAGCTTCTGTAGAATCTTCTGCACACAATAATTTTAAAGAAACTATAGTTAATACTAAAGAAGGAGATACGCAATTGACATTGAAAGAATTAGCTCCAGTTAGATTAGTCAAAAATAAGTTTTACCAAGACGTTCAGGAATTGTATAAACACTGCCCTTCAAAAGAAGAATTAGCACAGCTTTTAGGTCGTGCAAGAGCTAAAAAAGGTATGTTTGAAGGCGATCTGGATGAAGGCGAACTTGAGATTGGACAAGTGGCAGGATTGATTCATAAAATTTTACCAGTTGAAGAAATTATTCAACAAATGATCGCCGAATTTGAAGTCGCATGCAAAGAAAAGACTACTTTTGAGTTTTAATTATCCGCAAGAAAATATCTATGAATTTTTTACGCACCTATATAGTAATACTTTTTCTGGTATTTGGATTCCAGCAGGCTCAAAGTCAGTCTTATCATTTTAAAACCTCAGGATTTAGCGTTTTAGAGAAAAATGAAAGAGGGAAATGGGGCGAATGGTCCAATTTGGATTTAGTAAATCTTTCCGTTGTTTTAGATACAAATAAACATAGAATCGTTGTTTATTCACAGGAAATCCAGCTTTTTAGTATTTTAGATTATATCGAGCGTGAAGAAAATGACACAGATATTGTTTACTCTTTTATGTGTAAAGACAACGACGGTAGAGAATGCAAACTTTCCATTATAACACGTAAAAAACAGGATTATCGTAAACAGCTTTATATTAATTACGATGACCATATTATTGTTTATAATATTTTTACGGTATAAAATAGTAAACCCGGCAGATTCTAAAATCTGCCGGGTTTGTTATATATAAAATCTTTGAACCTTAATCTCTAAAAGCCTCAGAACCTTTTTCTATAAAACATCAATATCCTTGATAAACTCATCATACTCTAAATAAAACATTTCTAGAGCATGCATATTTTCATTAAAGAAATCAAAAATTGTATCCCAGTTATTTCGGTTGCTAAAACCAACACCTGTTTTTTCAACCCAGATTCGGCTGATTGTTTTACCGCTTTCGAGAGTATAATTTTTTTCAAAAACCAAGTCTTTAATAAATTCTTCTTCCAGAATGTTTTTTAAAGCTTCTATTTTTTCAAAGTAAGCCGTACGCTTTTCATCACTTCTATGTTCAATATCAATTAAAACCTGAGCCTTTTTATTATCAACATAAAATTTAAAAGAGAAGTCTTTAATCTTTGTATCATAAAGCACCCATTTGCGAGGATATTTTTCTGCGAAAGCTACCCAAAATTCTCTTTTAATTTTTTGTGATTCTTCTCTGCTGTACATTTTTTAGGCTTTAATTTTAGAAAACTTGCGGTACTGCGTTTTCTAGAGTATATTTATGTTTTATTTAAAAGTACAAAAATAAGCTTTGATTATGAATTTTCAAGACTTTTTGAAATATGTTCCCAATATTATTCCGGTTGAACTGCCAGCGGTCGAATCACATTTAAAAATGGCTCCAAAAGAACGCATTGAGGGATTAAAAAATCTTGATATTGAAGCACTGAATGCTAGAATGGCAGGAGTAATGATGCTGTTTTACCCAAAGCAGGAAAAAACACATTTAGTTTTGATTGTAAGAAATGCTTATGATGGAGTGCATTCTGCTCAGATTGCGTTTCCTGGAGGAAAATATGAAACAGAAGATTTGAATTTTGAAACTACTGCACTGCGCGAAACTCAGGAAGAAGTTGGAGTTGCCAGTGATAAAATAGAAATAATCAAACATTTTTCTCCCATGTATATTCCGCCCAGTAATTTTTTGGTGCATCCGTTTTTAGGAATTGCAAAAGAAGAGCTTTCTTTTTACCCTGATATTAGAGAAGTTGCAAATATCATTGAACTGCCTTTGTCGGTTTTTTTAAATGACGAAATAATTATCGAGGCCAGATTATCAACTTCTTATGGTGCTAATATTTTAGTGCCGGCTTTCAATATTCAAAATCATGTGGTTTGGGGTGCAACAGCAATGATCTTGAGCGAATTGAGAGATGTATTAAAAATGACTTTTGGGTATGAAATTTAAAAATGTTTATTTAACAATTTGATATTCATTTTAATAGGTGTAAATTGGAGAAATTGTTTTAAAGTGTTGCTAAAAGAATAATTTTTGTATGTTTGCGACCTAACAAAAAAATAAGATAAATTAGTTATGGGATTGTTTAAACGAAATCCTTTTGGGCATATATTATTCATCAAGAAATGGTTAATCCGAATTTTGGGTGCCATGACGCATAGAAGATATAGAGGTTTTAACGATTTGCAGATTGAAGGATCTGAAATTATTAAAACACTCCCAGATTCTAATGTCTTATTTATATCCAATCACCAAACTTATTTTGCAGACGTTGTTGCAATGTTTCATGTGTTTAACGCAAGTTTAAGCGGACGTCAAGATACTATTAAGAACATTGGCTATTTGTGGCAGCCTAAAATGAATTTGTATTATGTTGCTGCAAAAGAAACCATGCAGGCAGGATTACTGCCAAGAATTTTGGCTTATGTAGGAGCAATTACAGTCGAAAGAACTTGGCGTGCTAAAGGCGTTGATGTTACAGAGAAACGCGATGTAAATCCAAACGATACCGAAAACATTCGAATTGCCCTTGAAGATGGCTGGGTAATTACTTTTCCGCAGGGAACTACAAAATCGTTTAAGCCTGTTCGTAAAGGAACTGCTCATATTATCAAACAGCATAAACCAATTGTAATTCCGATTGTAATTGATGGTTTCCGTAGATCATTCGATAAAAAAGGACTTCGAATGAAGAAAAAAGGGATCCTGCAGTCTTTCATCATCAAAGAACCTCTTGATATTGATTATGAAAACGATACAATCGAGCAAATTGTTGAAAAAGTAGAATACGCAATCGAACAACATCCTTCATTTTTAAAAGTAATTCCAGCAGAAGAAATTAAAGCACAGGAAGAACTTAATAAACTCAGACAGTGGGATTATTAGTGATTTTAGATTTCTGATTTTAGATTTTAGATTGTTTCAGGTTTCAAGTTGTCAAAAAAACTTAGAACCTTAGTATCTTAGTATCTCAGAACTTTAGCGTATCTCAGAACCTTGGCAACTTAAAAATCTATTTTCTTCAACTCCTTATAATTAGTATATAATCTTCTTAAAAGAGTTCCGTAGATTATTCTGTAGAAACACCAGAATAAACCGAAGAAGCCTAAAATTACCAAGAATAATATTCCTATCGTAAAAAACATAGCTCTTCCGTTTAAGGCTAATTTTTCTCTCAGAAATTCCATATCTGGATTGTAAACAAAAGCAATAAAGAAGCTTAAAATAGCCGTTATTACAATCATTCCTAAATTATACCAAACATAGTACTGAACTGTTTTTCTAGTCTTTAAAATGGCACTCATTAATGATTTGGTAGCTACAGTGGTCGAAATCGTTTTGTAGTTTTTATAAAAAATATACACAAAAATGAGAACGACAATATAATTAAAGTATGTTATAAACTCTAAAGCCATGATAATTTCTGGATGATTGATTTTTTTCAAAACATCATCCGTATTAATAAATAAGTTTGAAAAAGTCCAAAACGAAATTTCCAAAATACTGATAATCAAAATCCATTTTACTATGGAAGATGATTTTTTGTGAATCATTTTATAGATTTCAGTTTCAGAAATTTGTTGAAAAGAACCTGAGTTCTTCTGCCAGTCTTTTTTTAGTAAATCCAGTTCTTTCATAATAATTTTTAAGGATTTAGTATTTTTTTAAGTTTCCCTTTAATTCTGTTCATTTTCACGCGCGCATTCACTTCGCTGATTCCTAAGGTTTCAGCTATTTCTTGATAATCTTTGTCTTCTAAATACATAAAAACTAATGCTTTTTCGATGTCGTTAAGCTGGTAAACTGCTTTGTACATCAATTTTATCTGTTCTTCTTCTTCGTAATTGTAGTCAACATCTTTTACAAAATGCTGGTGGTTTTCATAATCTACGGTAGAAATAGTTCTTTTGGTTTTGCGGTATAATGTAATCGCGGTGTTCAAAGCCACGCGATAAGTCCAAGTCGAAAATTTACTGTCGCCTCTAAATTTTGGATAAGCCTTCCAGAGCTGAATGGTAATTTCCTGAAATAAATCTTTATGAGCATCTTCTCCAGCAGTATATAATCTACAAATCTTGTGGATTATATTCTGATTTGCCTGCAATTGCGCAACAAATGACTGTTCTAGATTTTCGCTCATAAAAGTATTAGTAGTTATGAAATCATTTTTGTTACAGTTGAATCAAAGTTTTCTGGTTTTATAATAATTAATTGCCAAGTCAATGAATTTGCTGTAACTGTCCATACCATCTTTTTGGTTGTTTGATTTTAAGAAATTATCGTAAAGAAAATAAAATCCTTCATCAAGAAAAGTATCGTACTTTTTGTGAAAATCTTGACTTTCCTTATAATTTTTTAAGATACCAATATGTACAGATTTCTTTAATTGATTAAAAACTTTCTCGTTTTTAAACTTCCAGATTCCTAAACAATAATTCAATGTAAAACTATATCCAGCATACTGATAATAAAGATTATCATTTTTAGCGGAAGCTAAAAAACCTATAAAATTACATTCACTTTCACTGGCAAAACCAATTTGATGCGCCATTTCGTGCGCCGTAGTTTGAGGAAAAGTGTACATTGGCAGTAAATAATTGATCTGAGCCTCATTGGTAAACGGATTCAAATAACCGCCAAAACCCATATAAGTCAATGGTGTACTGAATAGGGATTTCTTAACGCTTAAAATTTCATATTTAAAATAAGGATGTTCCTTCGCTAAATTGTCATAACCGTTTAAAATCATTTTAAACGATTCTTTTTGAGAGTAAGGAAAAACAATTTTTGCTGTGTCATTTTTAGTAATTGCAAACTGAATTTCATTCGTTTTTGTAATTAATCTTTTCGTAAAAGCTAAAAGATCAGCATCTGTATACTCTCTCTTGATTTCCATTTTTTCGAAAAGAGGCTCTCTATAATAATTGAACGCCCAAAGAAGATGAAAGAAAAAGTAAAAAACAGAAATTTTGCTTAATATCTTTAAAAGATGATCTTTCCAATCTGTTCTCCATGTTTTACGGATTTTCCAAAACCAGCCAATTATACCTAAAATTAGAAAAGCATAAATACAATCTCCAATAGAAAATGGAACTTTTCCTAGTGCTATCCTTAAAAGATGAGAAATTCTAACAAATAAATTGTTACTGTAAAAACCTTCAACAAAGTCTGGAAAGAAGGCGAGGATTCTTAAAAAGATAATTTGAACAAGAAGAAATATAGGTAAAATGTATTTTGATCTCACGGTTTAGGTTTTTTATAAAAATAATAATTAAATAGAAGTTGAGTTTATTTTTTTGAAATTTTATCATTCTATAAATGAATTATAATATAAAAACTTTTAAATATTGGTATTTAAATCTGCCGTCAGGCACAATTGATTGGTAGAGAATTTATGCATATTGAAGCCAAGCGTTCCCATAGGAACGCATGATAGCTCCTTGTTTTATTTTATTACCAACGAAATGCCACTATGTGGCATAAAAAGGGAAAAGATTTCTGGATTAATATCCTATAATTTGTATCGAAAAAAGCATTTAAACTTTGTAACTTTGAAGCTCTTAATTGTTAAACATCAAACAAAATATAATGAGTCAAGAAGTAAGAAATCTGGAGCCAAAAGCACTTTGGAATAAATTTGCAGATTTAAATGCCGTTCCTCGTCCTTCAAAAAAAGAAGAGCGCGTAATTGAGTTTATGAAAAACTTTGGAAACAGTTTAGGTTTAGAGACTTTCGAAGATGAAATTAGAAACGTAATCATCAGAAAGCCGGCTACACCAGGAATGGAAAATCGCAAAGCTATTGTAATGCAGGGGCATTTGGATATGGTTCACCAAAAAAATGCAGATACTGTTTTTGATTTCGATACGCAGGGAATTGACATGTATGTTGATGGAGACTGGGTTCGCGCTCGCGGCACAACTCTAGGTGCAGATAACGGATTGGGAGTAGCTACAATTATGGCAATTTTAGAAAGTAAAGATATTCCGCATCCAGCAATTGAAGCTTTGTTTACAATTGATGAAGAAACAGGAATGACTGGTGCGCTAAACCTAAAAGGCGGAATTCTTCAGGGTCAGATTCTGTTGAATTTAGATACCGAAGAAGATGATGAAATTGATATCGGATGTGCAGGAGGAATTGACGTTACGGCTACAAGAACGTATCATGAAGAAGAAGTTCCAGAAGGCTCTGTTGGTTACACAATTACAGTAAAAGGACTAAACGGAGGACATTCAGGAATGGATATTCATAAAGGTTTAGGGAATGCTAATAAAATAATGAATCGTTTATTATTTGATGGATTTGAAAACTTCGGTTTACAGATTGTTGAAGTAAACGGTGGAAGTTTAAGAAATGCAATTCCGAGAGAAAGTGTTGCTAAAGTAATTATTTCTCAAATGTTTGATGAAGCTTATGTGTATGATATGCAGGAAATTATTTCTGACATCAAAGCTGAATACAAAACAACTGAGCCAAACCTATCAATTGAAATCGTGAAAGGAGAATTACCTGAAAAAGTAATGGATTTAGGGGTTCAGGAAGGAATCATCAGAGCGATTTACGCCGCACATAATGGCGTTTACAAAATGAGCGCTGATATGGCAGATTTGGTTGAAACTTCAAATAATATTGCGCGAGTAATTATTAAAGACGGAGAAATTTCGGTTGGATGTTTAACGCGTTCTTCTGTTGAATCTTCTAAATTTGATTTAGCAAATTCATTGCGTTCTGCTTTCGAATTAGTAGGATGCGAAGTTGAACTTTCTGGTTCTTACCCAGGATGGACTCCAAACGTTAATTCTGAAATATTAGAAGTTTTAAAAGAAATCTACGAAAAGCAAAATGGAGAACAGCCTAAGGTTGTAGCTTGCCACGCTGGTTTAGAATGCGGAATTTTAGGAACAAATTATCCAGATATGGATATGATTTCTTTTGGCCCAACAATTCATGGAGCACACTCTCCAGACGAAAGAGCTAGTATTTCTTCAGCTCAAAAATATTGGAAATTTGTACTAGAAATTCTTTCGAATATTCCAGTTAAATAGTTTTCAGTCACGGTATTCAGTCACAGTTAATTTCAGTTTCTAAGAAAACTGTAAACTGTGACTGTAAACTGCGACTAAAAAACTTAATCTCTCTTAGGAGTATTTTTCTTTTCTCTTTTTTCTTCTTTCTTTTCTTTAGCCGTTTTTAACGGTTCTTTTTTTGCTGTTTTTTTAGCATCTTGACCCTTTGACATAATTTATTGATTTTGATGGTGTTTTAGTAAATGTAAAGCTTTTAAAAACTTAAACGCCAAAAAAAATCCTCAATTTTAGAATTGAGGATTTAAATATTTTCCTTATGAAGGAGATTCTTAATTACGTTTTAATACTTTATACTGCTCATAACAAGCGCTAATGGCATCCATAATCTGAAGATCATTTGCAGTTTGTATAAAAGAATCAGAATAGTTACATCTGTGCATGATTTCAGGAATCTCGTCTTTGCTGACTCCTAATAACACGGCAACTGTTTCGCGGTCGTATTTAGATTCCAGAAGTGTTCGTACCGTATCATCTTTCTTCATTTCCTTTAGTTTCTTAAGTTCTTTACCGTTTTTTCCAAAGAAATTATAGAGCATATCCGCGGGGTTAAAAATCGATCCTAGTACCTTACCAAATGCATTTGGAGCATATTCTCCTGCTTCATAACCTTGTGTAAGTCCAGAAATGCTGTAACGATAGTTTTCTTTTGTTGGAATTAATTTAGAATCAATTTCAAGATATCCTGTTAAAGTAAACGGAGCAATGATAACCTCCTCCAAAGCAATAGCTTTTTCAGTAAGCTGAATACGGGTTACTTTATTTTTTATCCAGTCATTTGTAACTCTAATTCTTAGAGATTGAAACCCTAGAATAGAAAAGTGAAGTGTGTCGTTAACCTGAACATCAATTTCAAAATATCCTTTTTCGTCAGATTTTGCACCACGAACTTTGTTAGTGTTAATAACGTTTACACCGGCAAGAGGTTGTTTACTGTTGTCATTAATAATATAACCTGAAACTCTTTGAGGAACAGTTGGCTGCGTATCTTGCGCAAAACCAATGTTAGCTAGAAGAATAAAAAAGAAAACTGCGAAATATTTCATATCCTGATTTAAAGCTCTAAAAGTAGTAAATCGGGATTAAATATTTTGCAGTCTTGGAATTTAATTATAAGAAAATTAACAAAGGAAGCAGTCTTGCTTTAGTAATTACAAAACTCATTCATAGAGAGTAAGATTCTTAATATAAAAAAATCCCAAATTCCAATTATATCTGGAATTTGGGATTTTGTATTTTGAGATACTAAAGTATTAATCTCTTCTAGATCTTCTTGGTCTTGGGCTGTCGCCAAAGTTTTCAGAACGTCTTGGAGCTCTTTCTGAAGAACCATTTTCGTTTCTTGGAGCAGAACTTCTAAAACCACCTTCTCTTCTTGGAGCAGATGAATTTCTGTCGCTTCTAAAACCACCTTCTCTAGATCCTCCGTCTCTTGAAGAATTTCTGTCGCTTCTAAATCCGCCTCCAGAACCTTCACGTCTTGGAGCAAAGTTTCCTTCTCTTCTTGGTCCAGAACTTCTTCCGCCGCCACGATTGTTGTGGTCGCGTCTTCCGCCTCCGTCATTTTTAGAGATCTCAACATTGATACGACGACCTTCTAATTGTACGTTGTTTAAAACGTCCATTACTTTGTCAGTATGCTGTGGATCAGTGTTAAAGAAAGAGAAACCTTCTTTTACGTCAACCTTAAAGATATCATCACGACCTAAATCTAATGTTTCTTTTAAGTAATCTTTTAATGACATCCAGTCAAAATTGTCTCTAGAACCGATGTTTACAAAATAACGAACTGCTCCGTTATTATTGAATTCTCTTGGTTCAGAATCTCCTCTTTCACGTCTTTCTCCAGATTGAGCAGAGATATCTCTGTTCTTTTTGTAATAAGTAATGAAACGGTTAAATTCTACAGAAACCATTTTCTTAATCAATTCTTCTTTAGATAAATCTTCAAGAACATTGTTGATTGCTGGTAAGTAGTTGTCAATTTCGTGATCAACCTCAGTATCTTTAATTTTATTTGCTAAGTGCAATAATTGGATTTCGCAGATTTCAATTCCAGATGGAATAGTTTTTTCTTCAAACTTTTGTTTGATGATTCTTTCGATAGAAGAAATTTTACGCAACTCACTTTTTGTAACAATTACAATAGAAGTTCCTAATTTTCCAGCTCTACCAGTACGACCAGAACGGTGGTTGTAAGTTTCAATTTCATCAGGTAATTGGTAGTTTACAACGTGTGTTACGTTATCAACGTCAATACCACGCGCAGCAACGTCAGTAGCAACAAGCATCTGAATTTGTCTTCCGCGGAAAGATTTCATTACACCATCACGCTGTGCTTGAGATAAATCTCCGTGTAAAGCAGCAGCACTGTATCCGTCTTCGATTAATTTTTCAGCAATAGCTTGTGTGTCTCTTTTTGTACGACAGAAAACTACAGAGAAAATATCTGGATTAGCATCAGCTAAACGTTTCAAAGCTTCATAACGGTCACGAGCATTTACTAAGTAAAATTCGTGAGAAACTGTTGCAGAACCTGAGTTTTTGGCTCCAACAGTAATTTCAACTGGGTCACTCATGAATTGTTTTGCAATTCTAGCAACCTCTTGCGGCATAGTTGCAGAGAACAACCATGTACTTTTTTCGTCTGGAGTATCTGATAAAATAGATACGATATCCTCATAGAATCCCATGTTTAACATTTCGTCAGCCTCATCAAGAATACAGTAATCTATATTTTTAATGTTAACCAAACCTCTGTTAATCATGTCTTGCATTCTTCCTGGAGTTGCAACGATAATCTGCGCTCCTCTTTTAATGTCTCTAGCTTGCTCTGTAATACTAGCCCCGCCGTAAACTGCTACCACATTAATACCTTTTTCGTATTTTGAGTAGTTTTTAAGTTCGTTGGTAATCTGTAAACAAAGTTCTCGTGTTGGCGATAAAACTAATGCTTGTGTGTTTCTGTTGTCAGCATCAATTTTTTGAATTAGCGGAAAACCGAAAGCTGCCGTTTTCCCTGTCCCTGTCTGAGCCAACGCAACCATATCTGTGTCTTTTTCCAATAATAGGGGAATCGCCTTTTCCTGTACCTCTGACGGATTTTCAAATCCTAGATCTAAAATCGCCTTCAGTAACGATTCATTCAATCCTAATTGTTCAAATTTATTCATATATGTATTTAAAATAGGGTGCAAAATTACTGTTAATTATTCAGATAAACTAATGGTAATTCAAGAATTATGTATTTGTTATGATTTGATTTTCAAAAAGTTACATTTTTATTAAAATGATTTTTAATAAAAAAATCAGAAAACACACAAAAAACACGTCATGAAATCTAAAATTTAGTCTTTAAAATGTTGTATTTGAAACAATTATTTTGCGGCACTCAGGAAATCAATTAGTTGCTGAACTGCTTTTCCGCGGTGTCCTATTTTATTTTTTACTTCTAATGGCAGTTGAGCGAATGTTTCATCAAAATTTTCAGGTTTAAAAATAGGATCATATCCAAAACCATTTGTTCCCATTTTATCTGAGGTAATAGTTCCTTTGGCAATTCCGGTAAATAAATGTTGTTTTCCTCCAAGGTTTAAAGTAATAACGGTCTTGAACTGGGCGCTGCGATTTTCTTCATTTTTTAATGCCTCTAAAAGCTTATTCATATTGTCATCTGCATTTTTTTGTTCGCCAGCATATCGCGCAGAATAAACGCCAGGTTCGCCATTTAATGCGGTTACTTCTAAGCCAGTATCATCAGCAAAACAATCATAACCATATTTTTGAGTTACATAATCGGCTTTTAAAATAGCATTTCCTTCAATTGTTTCCGCAGTTTCAGGAATATCTTCAAGGCAGTTAATATCTTCTAGACTTAATATTTTAATGCTCTCAGGAAGCATACTTTGTATTTCTGCGATTTTATTTTTGTTGTTTGAAGCGAAAACGAGTTTCATAGAATTATCTGTTTAAATGATTTCAACACAAATTTAGAATTCTTATATTTGATATGTTACCTAAAAAATAAAATAAATGCAGTTATCGGTTCTTTATAAAAAAATAATGCCTTTTGTAAAGCCTTACAGAAAAATGGTAATTGCTACTTTACTGCTTACGTTTTTAGGTTCATTTGCGGCTCAGGTAAATGCTTTAATTCTAAAATACACTGTCGATACCATCAATAATTTAATGGTCGCACACGAGCCGCTTTCTAAAGGCTTTCATTTATTAGGAATTATTAGTATTGTGTTGTTAATTAAAGAATTGGTTAATTCAGTTGTACAGTTTGGGCAAAAATTCTACGGAGAAAAACTCCGTATTTTTATAACCCGTGATATTTCTCAAACCATTGTTGAAAAAATCCTAAGTTATAGAATGGAATTTTATACTTCTGATGAAAATGAAAGCGGAAAACTTCAAACCAGAATCGATCTAGGCATTAGCAGTTTAACACGATTGGTCCAAAACTTTTTTATTGATATTCTGCCATTATTTGCAAATGCTTTTGTGGCATTGGTGATAATGTTTTATGCCAATGTCTATGTTGGTTTGGTGAGTTTGTGTATTATTCCGATTTACTTTTACATCAGTCAATTGCAGGCGAGAAAATTAAGCGGATTTAGGAGAAGAATGCGTAATTACCGCGAAACTAAAAACAACGGAATCATAAGTTTAATTGAATCTATTACAGTTATTAAATCTTTTGTGAGAGAATCGACAGAAGCGGAACGCCACGAGAAGATCCAATATGAAATGACCGAAAATCAATTAGCAACCAGAAAAACGAGTTTTATTTTTGAAAGCGTTAAAAGTTTTGTTGAGCAGATAGGAGTAGTGATTATCATTATATTAACAGCTTATTTTGTGTTGAACAACCAAATGACAATTGGTGCCATAATGTTTCATATTATGTTGTTTAATAATGTTTCGTCTCCGATTAGACAATTACACCGAATTTACGATGAAGTAAACGATGCTCTTATTTACTCCGAAGGCTTTTTTGATATTTTAGAATCAGAACAGGAAATAGAAACCACCGGAGATTTTATTCCAGATAAAATTAACGGATTAATAGAGGTTAAAAATGTAGATTTTGTGTATCCAAACGGAACACAGGCGCTTTATGATATTAATTTTACGGTAAAACCAAACGAGACCACAGCTTTGGTCGGATTGAGCGGCGCGGGAAAAAGTACTGTTATTAATTTGCTGGACAAATTTTATCAGCCTTCGTCGGGTCATATTTTTTTAGATGGAGTTGATTTAGCAGATTATAATACAGATTTTCTGCGTAAAAATATTGGATTGGTGCTTCAGAAAAACCATATTTTTAAAGGCACAATTGCAGAGAATATTTTATACGGAAAGCCAGAAGCATCAAAAGAGGAAATTATCGAAGCTGCCAAACAAGCCTATATTCACGAACAAGTAATTCAATTGCCAAAAGGATATGATTCTGATGCGCATTTACTTTCTGGCGGACAGCAGCAGCGAATTGCGATTGCGAGATTGTTTTTAAAAAATCCGCCCATAATTTTCTTAGATGAACCAACCGCGAGTTTAGATGCGATTGCAACAGAACAAATAAAAAAGTCTCTCGACGCCATAAAAAAAGATAGAACTGTAATTATAATTTCGCACAGTATTTCTCAAATTATTGATGCCTCAAATATTATAGTTTTAGAAAAAGGTAGATGTGTCGAAAAAGGAACTCATGATGAATTATATGATAATAAGGGAACGTATTATCAAATATTTATGGCGATGGCCAATAGTTTAAATATTGAAAAAATCACACAGACTTTTGACTGATATAATTTAAAACTATTTTTTCGACAAGAAAAGCATAGGCAATTCCGAAAGTATAAGCAAGAATATCCGACCATAAAAATCCCTGACCTAAAATATACCTTCCAAAAAGTGTCTTTCTAAGTTCAACAATCCATTCTGCTTGATACAATTGTAGAAACTCAATGCTGTAACAAATTAGGAGAGAAAGTAAAGCAATTAAAAAAGCCTTTTTAAGTGGAAGAAAAATTCGAACCAAAAAGTAAATCATAACTGCATACAAAAAATCGCCAATCCATAAGGGAATAAAAGAGATTTTTCTGGAAAGGATTCCAAGGAAAATAATGCTGACGAAAATAATGAAATAATAGACTCTGGATTTCAAGTTTAGTAATGTTTAGTTAGGAGCAAATTTATACTAAATCTTTTATTTCAAGATATTGAAGATTTTCTCTTTTTCAAAGTTTAAAAACTTTGAAAAAGAGAAAAGAAGTGGACTTAAAGTACGTTTTTAGGGAACGAAAAATACAAATCCTCAATTGATTGACTTTATTTCATAAATTTATCAGTTCAATTAATTTACTATCAAAAATAGCCACATGAATTCAAAATTTTTTCCCCTGATTTTATCTTTATTTCTTTTCGGAAATCTAAGCTATTCTCAAAAAGACAAATCATTTAATATTCAAAAGCAATTAGAATATTGTGCAGCACAGGCTTCTAAAACTTTAAAAGTGATTCCGAATGACGGGACTTCTCCAAGAACAGTTCCTAACGGAAGTAAAGAATGGAAATTTGTTGACTATAAAGACTGGACAAGCGGATTTTGGCCTGGCGAATTATGGTTTTTGTATGAAGCGACAAAAGACAAAAAATGGGAAAAAGAAGCCGACAAATTCACCCGTTTTTTAACGCCTTTATCTGTAAGCAAAGCAAATGACCATGATTTAGGTTTTCAGGTTTTTAATAGTTTTGGAAACGGATATCGATTGACTAAAAATCCAGAGTACAAACAAATTATATTGAAAACAGCAGATACGCTGGCAACACTTTTTAATCCGAAAGTGGGAACAATCCAATCTTGGCCGAATAATAAAATGGGAGGTCATAATACGATCATTGATAATATGATGAATTTGGAACTTCTGTTTTGGGCATCTAAAAATGGCGGGGATAAAAAACTTTACGACATTGCGGTAAAACATGCAGAAACCACAATGGCAAATCATTTTAGGCCAGACAATACTTCTTATCATGTTGTAATTTATGATTTTGAAACTGGGAAAAAGATCAAAGGCAGAACGGCTCAAGGTTACAGCGATGACAGTATGTGGGCGCGCGGACAGGCTTGGGCAATCTATGGATTTACAATGACTTATAGAGAAACTAAAGATCCTAAATTTTTAGATTTCGCACATAAATTAGCTCGTGTTTATTTGGATAAATTAACAACAGAAGATTTAATTCCGTACTGGGATTTCAATGCGCCCAATATTCCTAACGAACCTAGAGATGCTTCTGCGGCAGCGATTGTTTCTTCGGCGCTTTTGGAGTTGAGTTCTTATACAAAAGATAAAAATTTGAAAAATGAATATTTAACAAAAGCTAAAAAAATGATTGTTTCACTTTCAGAGCATTATCAAAGTCATGATGTTAATTCAGCATTTTTATTGCATTCAACAGGTCATAAACCTGCAGGAAGTGAAATAGATTGTTCTATAAATTACGCAGATTATTACTATCTTGAGGCATTATTAAGACTTCAAAAACTAAAATAAAATATCATGAAGAAAATAAGCCCAATTGTATTTGCAATAATGATGGTATTGATGCTTGCCAGCTGTAAAAATACCAAACAAAAACTTCAGGAATATGTTACGGAATATAATAAAACTGCGCCAAGCTTTAGAGCCGACCATGTAACATTAACAACAGCCCGAGGTTACCTAAACGATAATAAAATTGAACTGCGTTTTGAAACCGATTTAGAACAAAATGAGGCAAACAAATTAGCTACAGGAATCGCTTTTGTGAAATTAATAAAGAAACTTATTGCCAAAGATCAGATTCCGAGACAATTGATTGAAGAAGGAGTTCAGTTTGATGTTTACTTTTTAGCCAATGACAACACGGTTCTGGGAAAAGAAATCTTAAATGGCGAATCTCTTAAATATTTTTTGAAGTAAAAAATCAGTACTTTAAAAAGTTTAATTTCCTACATATGAAAGTCTCTTTAAATAACAAATTAAAGAGACTTTTTTATGATTAGACTTCAAATAAAGCAAAAAATAGCTTTTTGAATTCTTACATTTTTTTTGTTTTTAAAGGGTAATCAATTTGTATTCAATTAATTATCTATTGTATTTTGTTGATAAAACATTGTTTTTGTATCATAAATTAATTATGTTTGAGTTAAAAAATAACTATAAAACCAATAATTTATGAAAAAAATTACCCAAATCGCATTCGTGCTCTCTTTTGCATTGTTTTTAGTTAGCTGTAAAAACACCAAGCAAAAAATTCAGGAACATGTAAGTACTTATAATAATTCTTCTTCTATAAAAGGAAACGGAATTACAAGTACAACAGCAAAAGCTTTTTTGAATGACAACAAAATCGAAATTAGAATTGAAACGAATTTAGAAGAGACGGATGCCAACAGAATTGCCTACAAAGAATCATTTCCTGATTTATTAAAAGAAATGATTAAAAATGACCAGATTTCTACTGAGTTAGTTAATGAAGGAGTATCTTTTGATGTTTACTTCCTAGCTTATAATAATGCTATTTTGGCGCAGCAAGTAGTAGACAAACAAGAATTAGCGGTATTAGAAGGAACCGCAGAACCAAGTAAAGAAACTGCAAAATTGTAATTTAAATAATGGAATTAAAAAAAGCCTCTTTAGTATTTTAAAGAGGCTTTATTATTTATGAGAATTGCGTAACGTTTTTCAAATTATCCGGGAAATACATATCGGATAAACTAGCAAATTCGTCACCGCGCATAAAAATATTAATGTCCACATCGGCGAAACTTTTCTTTCCTGCTGCTGCTAAAAGTTCATTTGCAGAGTGCAGTGTATTTTTATGGAAATGATATACACGCTCAGATTTATCCGTCACAACCAAACCTTTCATCAGCATTTTGTTTTGAGTTGCCACTCCAGTTGGGCATTCATTATTATGGCAGCGTAAAGCCTGAATACAGCCCAAAGAAAACATAAATCCTCTGGCGCTGTTACACATATCTGCTCCAAGTGCTACGGCATGTAGAATAGAATAACCAGAGATTATTTTTCCGCTTCCAATAATTCGCATTTTATCACGAATTCCTAAACGAACCAGAGTTTTGTTCACGAAAATTAATGCTGGTTCAAAAGGCATTCCAACTCCATCAGCAAATTCAAGAGGCGCAGCGCCGGTTCCGCCTTCTGCACCATCTACTGTGATAAAATCTGGATAAATATCTTCTGCAATCATTTCTTGGCAGATGGCTTCAAACTCAGCTGTGTTTCCAATACACAATTTAAATCCGATTGGTTTTCCGTTAGATAAATCACGTAATTGTTTGATGAAATGAATTAATCCTTTTGCATCAGAAAAAGCATGATGGCCTGGAGGCGATAGAATCATGGTATGAGGTACAACACCTCTAATCTTAGCAATTTGTTCGGTGTTTTTAGCAGCAGGAAGAACACCTCCGTGACCTGGTTTTGCACCTTGCGAAAGTTTAATTTCGATCATTTTTACATTAGGAAGATTCGCTTTTTCTGAGAATTTCTCAGGACTAAAATTTCCTTCTGCGTCACGGCATCCAAAGTATCCTGTGCCAATCTGCCAGGTAATATCGCCGCCGCCAGCAAGATGAAATTCTGTTAATCCTCCTTCGCCTGTATTTTGGTAGAAATTTCCTTTTTTAGCACCAATATTTATGGCACGAACTGCATGCTCGCTCAAAGAACCAAAACTCATAGCAGAAACATTAAATAAAGAAGCCGAATAAGGCTGTTTGCAATCTTTTCCACCAACTAATACTCGAGGTAATTCTTCGTTTACTTGTGCTGGGAAAATAGAATGTTTGATTCCTTCGTAGTTCTCAGTATTTAAGTTTAACTGCGTTCCAAAAGGAGTGCTAGAATCAATATTTTTAGCTCTTTGATAAACTAAAGAGCGCTGATTTCTAGAGAAAGGTTTTCCATCTGTAGATCTTTCAATAAAATACTGCTGAATCTCTGGTGCAATCATTTCAAATAAATATCTGAAATAACCCAGAACAGGGAAATTCCTTAAAATAGCATGTTTTTTTTGAGAAGCGTTATAAGCTCCAATAATCAATAAAATAGGAATAATAAAAACGAGTAAATAGCCTCGGCCGGTATAATAGTAAATTGCTGCAACAATTAGAAACAATAAGAATCCGTAAATAAAGAATTTCTTTCTCATGTTTTTAAAAAATTAAATAGGTAATAAGTGCGGGTAATTAATTGAATCGTAAACGCACATAAACGTGTTTGATTCCTTTTTTGTCAGATTCTCTTTCATCAATCTCCAGAATATCTGTTAGTGACTTCAACATTGGCGTAAGCTTAGAGTAGCCATAATTTCTAGGGTCAAATTCAGGTTTTTTCTTCACAACCAAGTTTCCTACATCTCCTAAAAATGCCCATCCGTCATCATCTTCAAGATCTTCGATTGTAGCTTCTATAAGTTCTATAGTTTGTTTGTCAACTTTATGGAGCGCTTTTTCAGCTGGTTTCTCAACTGGCTTTTTAGTGTCGGCAGCAGTATGAGTTTTTGGTTTTTTCTTCTGAATTGCACCGTCCAAAACTTCAATGTAGATAAATCTATCGCAGGCAACAATAAACGAACTTGGAGTTTTCTTTTCGCCAATGCCAATTACTTTCATGCCGGATTCTCTCAAACGAATTGCCAGACGCGTAAAATCGCTGTCACTCGAAACAATGCAGAAACCGTCTAACTTTCCTGAATATAAAAGATCCATAGCATCAATAATCAATGCTGAATCTGAAGAGTTTTTACCAACTGTATAACTATATTGCTGAATAGGAGTGATGGCATGTTCTAATAAAACACCTTTCCATCCGTTAGCATTTGGTTTTGTCCAATCGGCATAAATCCTTTTAGTGGTTGGAGTTCCCAGCTTTGCGATTTCTTCCATCATACCTTTTACATTGCTGTAAGGCACATTGTCCGCATCAATAAGAACAGCCAGTTTTAAATCTTTTGAGTTGCTTAAAGGCATTATTTCAATATTAGAAAATTAAGGATTCTCAAAGTTAAAATTAAAATTGGTTTTTATAAGAATCGAATGATGAATTAGTGATTTTATTAACACTAATTATTTTCATTATAAATAATGTTTGTAGAGTTAAAAATGAATTAAAGATACGGTTGTCTTTTGTTTTATGTCTATCTATATTTGTGTTGGTTTTAATTGAAAAATTCATGCTTTTAAAGAGTGTGAGCAGAGAATTAGAACTTTAGTTTTAAAAGAATAAGCCTTTAAAAGAATTCCGCTCGGAATAATATATTGAATACAAACAATAACATTTATAAATTATCTTAAAATGAATACAAAAACAAAATTTTCAATAATGATCCTAATGGGATTTTTAGCAATAACTTCTTGTGGAAAAAAAGAAACAACTCCAGCTGACCAGACTGAAAAAAGTGAATCATCAACAGAAGGAGAAGCGGCACCAGTAACATCAACAGAAGAAAATGTATTAATTATTGAAGGAAATGACCAAATGCAGTTCAACACAAATGAATTACATGCTGTTGCCGGAAAACCAATTAAATTGACTTTAAAGCATGTTGGAAAAATTCCAAAAGAGGCAATGGGACATAATTTAGTAATCTTGAAAGAAGGAACAGATGAAGCTGCTTTTGCGCTTAAAGCGAATGATGCAGCGGCGACTGATTATATCCCTGAATCTGAAAAAGCTTCGATTATTGCTCACACTAAATTGTTAGGAGGCGGAGAAGAAGACACAATCGAATTTACAATTGATAAGAAAGGAACATACAAATATATTTGCTCTTTCCCTGGCCATGTGGCTATGATGAAAGGTGTACTAATTGTAGAGTAGCTATTCCTGAATCTTTTTACGGAATTAGTTCTTATGAAATCTGTATAAGTGATTTTGAGGTTAAATCTTGTTAAAATCTTACCGCAGAAAATTTTAAATAAAAATAAATGACACTCTGAATTTTAGAATAATAATGATTATTTTTGCTCGCTGATTAAGTTAAAAAAATTACTACACTATATTATGGTAAAAGATTTATTCGAAAGAATTCAGGACAATAAGGGACCTTTAGGAAAATGGGCTTCTCAAGCAGAGGGCTATTATGTTTTCCCAAAGTTAGAAGGAGAGTTGGGTCCTAGAATGACATTTCATGGAAAAAATATTTTAAACTGGAGTTTAAATGATTATTTAGGTCTAGCAAATCATCCAGAAGTTCGTAAGGCAGATACAGATGCAGCAGCTCAGTTTGGTGCGGCTTATCCGATGGGAGCTCGTATGATGTCTGGACACACTACGTACCACGAACAATTAGAAAATGAATTAGCTGCTTTTGTAATGAAAGAATCTGCTTATTTATTGAATTTTGGTTACCAAGGAATGGTTTCTATCATTGATGCTTTGGTTACTAAAAATGATATCATTGTTTATGACGTTGATTCACATGCTTGTATTATTGATGGTGTTCGTTTGCACATGGGTAAACGTTTCACATACAAACACAATGATCTTGAAAGTATGGAGAAAAACTTGCAGCGTGCTACTAAAATGGCCGAAGAAACAGGCGGAGGTATTTTATTTATTACCGAAGGTGTTTTTGGAATGCGCGGACAGCAAGGAAAATTAAAAGAAATTGTTGCCTTAAAGCAAAAATACAATTTCCGTTTATTGGTAGATGATGCACACGGTTTTGGTACACTTGGTAAAACAGGTGCTGGAGCAGGTGAGGAGCAGGGAGTTCAAGACGATATTGATGTTTACTTCTCTACTTTTGCAAAATCTATGGCTAATATCGGTGCTTTCGTAGCGGCTGATAAAACAGT
This sequence comes from Flavobacterium sp. S87F.05.LMB.W.Kidney.N, assembly GCF_004366435.1. Classification (NCBI taxonomy): domain Bacteria; kingdom Pseudomonadati; phylum Bacteroidota; class Flavobacteriia; order Flavobacteriales; family Flavobacteriaceae; genus Flavobacterium; species Flavobacterium sp. S87F.05.LMB.W.Kidney.N. Next base: position 503,769 of record NZ_SODX01000003.1, read on the forward strand.
TATTGATTATTTAAAATACAATTTACGTTCTCAAATGTTCGCAAAAGCGTTACCAATGATCCAGACACTTGGTTCTTTGAAACGTTTAGAATTATTGCGTAATTCTTCTGAAATTAAAGATAAACTTTGGGAAAATGTAAATGCATTACAAAGCGGTCTTAAAGAAAAAGGATTTAATATTGGAGATACAAACACTTGTATTACGCCGGTTTACCTAGAAGGAAGTATTCCTGAAGCAATGGTAATGGTAAACGATTTAAGAGAAAACTACGGTATTTTCCTTTCTATTGTTGTTTATCCAGTTATTCCAAAAGGAATTATTTTGTTAAGAATGATTCCGACAGCTTCTCATACACTTGCTGATATTGAAGAAACGTTATCTGCTTTCGAAGCAATTCGTGAGAAATTGGTAAACGGAACTTATAAAGAAATTGCTGAACGTACGACTGTAGACGTTTCGTAATTACCAGAAATAGAATTTCCTTAGGTGGGAATTATGTAAAAAATCCATTCGTTATGCGAATGGATTTTTTTTTATTTTAAGGTAACTTTATATCATAATCACAAAATAAAAATAACAATTATGAAAAAAGTATTAATACTAACAACCCTTATTTTGACGGTTCTTGTATCTTGTAAAAAAGAAACTACAACGACAGAGCCAGTACAAATAGCACCAAGCCCGCCAAAAGAAGCAGAGATTGTAGAACCAGCTGGTGATCAATGTTATGCGTGGAGAGCTAATGGAAGTATTATTGAAATGAGTTTTAATGTAAACTCACATCAAGAAGTAAACGGGAAACTAAGCTACAACTTAGTAGGAAAAGATAAAAATGAAGGAACATTGATAGGTAACATGAAAGGCGATACTTTAATTGCCGATTATACCTTTAGTTCTGAAGGAGTTTCATCTGTTAGAGAGGTTGCTTTTTTACAAAAAGATGGTACTTTTATTGAAGGATACGGCGATGTAGTAGCAGCAAACAATAAAGTTTCTTTTAAAGATAAATCAAAATTAAAATTTGACGCAAAAAATACATTGACAAAAGTAGATTGTAAAGTAGAGTAAATAAACAAGAGTGCTTTAATGTAAAAATCCATTCGTTTGGGGGCGAATGGATTTTTTTTATTGTAATTAGGATTAATTTTTAGTCTTAAGTCTTAAGTTTGTCTATATAATCGCTCGAATTTCCGTTCCAATAACACTTTGAGCAACGATGATTATTAAATTCGTGTTTACAATTTTTATAACCATACAATTGATGAGCACATTCAGGACATAAATTCTTCATTTGAGATGATTTTTCGTAAAATTCGCTTTTACATTCTTCACAAATTTTTATTGAATACTTATCTAAAACCATATTGTGCTAAACTGAACACTTAAAACTGCGACTGAAAACTAATTAAAGATTCTTCAAATAAGTCTTTCTCTGACAGTGAATAACTGGATCAAAGTTTTTCCAAAGCAAATGAATCGCATTGTTCTCTAATAACTCTGGAGTTCTAATACAATTTCGAATTCCTTTTTCTGAAAATGTTTTATAATATTCATCAAAAATAATTGCCGTTACCCCCTTGTTTTGATAATCAGGATGAACTCCGATTAGGTAAAAAACAACATCTTTACTATGTTTTTTGGCTTTCAATAATTGTAAAAAACCAAACGGAAATAATTTACCTTTTATTTTTTGTAAAGCTTCTGTAAAACTTGGCATTACAATACTAAAGGCCACTAAATTGTCATCTTTGTCAACAACGAATTTTATATATTCCGGATTGATAAAACTGATATATTTCTTTTTAAAATATTCTTTTTGAACGTCTGAAATTGCTACAAACGATGCAAGGTTGGCATATGTTTCATTAAACAAATCAAACATTTTGTCTACGTGAGGCATAATGTCTTTTGTCTTAGTAAAATTAAGTGCTCGCAGTTCGTAACGTTTTTTAATTAAAGCCTGTGCTTTTAAGAAAAACTCCGGTTTTACATTCGAAAAAGGAAATATACTCTCGATATATTGTTTCTCAACTTGAAAACCTAACTGCTCTAAATGAGTTACATAATAAGGATGATTGTACCAGGTAATCATTGTCCCGACTTGATCGTAACCTTCTGTCAGAAGGCCAACCTTGTCGAGATTAGAAAACCCCATTGGGCCTTCTGCATGTTCTAAATTATGACTTCTTCCTAATTCAAAAACCTTTTCAAGCAAAGCTTTTGTTACTTCAATATCATCAATTACATCAAACCAGCCAAAACGTACTTTTCTCTTATGCTGATTGTTAACTTCAGACCAATTGATAATAGCAGTGATACGACCAACAATTTTATTGTCTTTGTAAGCCAAATAAAAATAAGCTTCAGCATTGTCAAAAGCTGGATTTTTGGTTTTATCAAAAGATTCCAATTCGTCTGCAATAATTGGCGGTACCCAATACGGATTATCCTTGTATAATGAGAAAGGAAATTTAATGTATTCGGTTAATTCTTTTTTGCTTTTGGCTTCTTTAATTGTAATCATTCAAGTGGTATTGAGAGTCTCTTTTAGTTGAGTTGTGTTATTATTTTATTCGTATTTAGCTTTACGTCTTCTTTCTTTTTCTTGGTAATCCACATTTTTTTCATTTTCAGGATTCTTCTTTGCTTTTTCCTGAGCTTTATTTAATGCTTGTTTATCTTTGTACCATCCATCATAACGCCATGATATTCCCACTCCTCCATATAAAACAGACGGTGTATTCTTAAAGTTAGTACTTATAGAGGCATCAACCTGCATGTTTGGAGAAAGAAGATAAGCAGCTCCGCCTCGAACAATTGCATCGCTGTAAAAATCACTTTTATAGCCTTGATTTTCAACAAAACCAGACCATTTTTCGTTAAATCCGTGTGTCAAAGTTAATACATATCCGTAACTTGGATAATCAGTTCCAATATAATCAGCAATAATATTGGTTACAAAAACCCATTTTCCTCCTCCAAATAAGTTTTGGGTAATCAAAGAAACTTTTGGGGAAATCGCTCCATCAGGCGAGAAATAATATGGATTATCAGCCCCAACAAAATTTGCTCCTGCAAATATAGAAACTGCCGGGATTAACTCACGCCAATTAAAACTATGATTGGCTTTATAGCTGTAGATGTTTACTTCTCTTTTATTTTTGTAAGGATCGTAAATAAGATATTTGGCACCTAAGACAGTCTGCCTGAAATTATTTTTTTTGTAGCTGGTAAATGGAGTGTCAAAATTTTCCATTTGATATTGAACATCAAGAACAAATTCTAATTGTTCAAAAAAAGCACCGTATCTAAGCGAAAAGTCGGTTCCAAAACCGCTGGCATCATAATTTAATAGATCATGTTTTTCCTTGATGCCGTAAACTCCTAATTCGGCTTGGATTACTGATTTTCCAACACCGTATGCGGACATAGTTTCGCCTGGGCGATTTGAGTTGATGACATCAGTATATTGTGCAAAAAACAATTGTGGAATAAAAAAAAGTACCGGGGCAAGTAAGTTTTTAATTTTGAACATATAATTTTTTTTGGATTAAAATATAATAACGCATATCAAATGTACATATTTTATTATTTATTTAAGATTCATATTTTATTTTTAAACAACGGATTTATTAATTTTGGAAAAAATTTTACAGTTATGCAAGAAGCATCATTTTCAGGTTTAAGATTAATTATTGGCATTATTGCCTTTTATTACATTTTTAAATTCTTAGCTAGAATCTTTTTACCAGTATTGGTAAAAAAGGCTGTTGAAAACGCAAGTCAAAATTTTCAGAGACAACAGCAATATCAAAGCAATACTTGGCAGAATAATAATAACAATACTAAAGACGAAATAATTATTAATACTGCAAATGCTAAAAACCCGCGTGAAACCAAAAAAGTGGGAGAGTATGTTGATTACGAAGAAATAGATTAGATTTGTGTCCTGAAAATTTAGGATCATTTTAACCCAAACCAGCCAAAATTGAAAATAGTAAATAAGTTCTATCCGCACGCCCTTGTTGTACTGGGCTTTATCCTTGTATCATTAATTTATTTTTATCCAGTTCTGCAAGGAAAACAAATTTTCCAATCTGATATTGCTCAATACACCGGAATGGCAAAGGAGCAAAATGACTTTAGAGCTGTGGAAAATGCTGAACCTTATTGGACAAATTCAGCTTTTGGTGGTATGCCTACTTATCAGCTTGGAGCAAATTATCCAAATGATTTTGTTGGAAAGATAGATGATGTACTGCGTTTTCTGCCACGTCCTGCAGATTATTTATTTTTATATTTTCTTGGTTTTTATGGTTTGTTATTAGTTTTAAAAACCGATCCTTTAAAAGCTTTTATTGGAGCCATTGCGTTTGGTTTTTCTACTTATTTAATCATTATTTTAGGAGTTGGACACAATGCTAAAGCTCACGCTATTGCGTATATGCCTTTGGTAATTGCTGGTTTTATACTCGTCTTTCAGAAAAAATATGTCTGGGGAGGTTTGCTCACCATGTTTGCAGTGGCATTAGAAATTAATGCCAACCACTTCCAAATGACCTATTATTTATTGATTTTCTTATTGATACTTTCAGGTTATTTTGCTTTTGATTTCATTAAAAATAAAGAATATAAGCCGCTTTTAATTTCAATTGGTACTTTGATTGTTGCGGGGATTTTTGCAATTGGAGCCAATGCAGGAAATTTATTAGCAACTAGCGAATACGCAAAATATAGTATCAGAGACAAAAGTGAGTTGACTTTTAATCCAGATGGATCTAAAAATGAAACCACTGCTTCAATGACAACGGATTATATTACAGAATATAGTTATGGTATTGCGGAAAGTTTGAATTTAATTGCTCCTCGTATTTTTGGAGGTTCAAGCCATGAAAATGTAGGTACAGACAGCCGCATGTATGAATTCATGCTGGAAAAAGGCGTACCAGCAAGTCAAGCACAAGATTTTGTTTCAGCAATGCCTACTTATTGGGGCGATCAGCCAATAGTTTCTGCACCCGCCTATATTGGAGCAGTAGTTTTCTTTTTGGCAGTTTTAGCGTTGTTTATTGACGAAAGAAAAATCAAATACGTGTTTTTAGCAGGAGCCTTATTTACACTGGTACTTTCTTGGGGAAAAAATTTCTCATTATTGACAAATTTTTTCATAGAGTATCTTCCAATGTACGATAAGTTTAGAGCAGTTTCTTCTATTCAAGTCATATTAGAGCTGTGTTTTCCTGTTTTGGCTGTTATGGGATTACAATCCTTTTTTAAAGCTAAAGATGAACCGAAATTGCAACAAAAAGCATTACTTCAAACAGGAGTTTTTGGTTTAGGAATTCTAGTTATTTTGCTAATTGCTAAAGGTTTTTTCCATTTTACTGGAGCAAGCGACCAATATTTCCTAGAAAGCTACGGACCAGAATTTGTTGATGCGCTGAAAGAAGACAGAATGACAATGTATTACGCAGATTTATTAAGATCTGGATTTTTAATCGTAGTTACTTTTGTAATTCTTTGGATGTTTATTAAAAATAAATTTTCACAGACAACAACTTTAATCATAGTTGGAATCGTGATGGTTTTCGATTTGTTTTTTGTGGACAAAAAATATGTTTCGGCTAAAGATTTTGTTACCCCAGTTCAAATTGCTGCGCCTTTTCAAGAAACACCTGCCGATTCTCAAATTTTAAAAGATACATCAATTTACCGTGTTTTTGATCTTCAAGGGCAATTACAAGGAAGATCTTCATATTTCCATAAAACAATTGGAGGATACAGTGCCGTAAGACCTAGAAGAATGCAGCAGTTGTATGATTACCAAATTGCTAAAAATAATTTAGAAGTGCTTAATATGCTAAATGTTAAGTATGTAATTCAAGTGGATAAAGAAGGAAACCAGATTCCGACTCAAAATCCAGATGCTAATGGAAACGCTTGGTTTGTAGGTTCTGTAAAATTGGTCAACAAAGCAGACGATGTCATGAAAGCGCTTAATAGTTTAAATACTAAAAAAGTCGCAGTTTTTAATGTTCATGAACATGAAGGTAAATTTAAAAGCGCTCGTTTAAAGAAAGCTTGGGATACAACAGGAACAATAAAAGTAGTTACTTATAAGCCGAATTACATCAAATACAAATCTGAAAATAAAGGAGATGGCTTAGCTGTATTCTCTGAGATGTACTATAAAAATGGCTGGAATGCTTATGTAGATGGTAAATTGACAGATCATTTTCCTGTAGATTATGTTTTAAGAGCAATGGAAATTCCTGAAGGGAAACATACTATAGAATTTAAATTTGAACCTCAAGTTATTAAAACTGGAGGAACAATTACTTTGATTAGTTCAATTGGAATGTTACTGCTTTTAGCTGGAGGAATTTATTTTGAAAAATTTCGTAAAGATTCAAAAAGTAATAGCGGAGATACTCAAAAATAATTTAAAATCTTTGTGACACTTAGTGGATACTTTGTGAATCTCTGTGGAACTGAATAAATCCTAAATGGAACAAAAAAAGCTCTTAATAATTACCTATTACTTTCCGCCCGCTGGTGGACCTGGTGTGCAACGCTGGTTGAAATTTGTGAAATATTTACCAGAATTTGATGTGCAGCCAATAGTTTATGTTCCAGAAAACCCTACATATCCAATTGTTGACGAAGGTTTGGTCAGTGAAATATCAGACAAAGTAATTGTTCTAAAGAATAAAATATGGGAGCCATACCAATTGGCTTCTGTTTTTTCAAAAAATAAAACTAAAAAAATTAGTTCTGGTATCTTTCCGCAAAAGAAAAAACAGACATTTTTAGATAAGACCTTTCTCTGGGTTCGAGGAAATCTTTTTATTCCAGATGCCCGCGTTTTTTGGGTAAAACCATCAGTGTCTTATCTTGAAAAATACATTCAGGAGAATAATATCGATACCATTGTAACTTCTGGTCCGCCACATAGTTTACATTTAATTGGTTTAGAATTACAGCAGAAATTAAAAGTAAAATGGTTTGCCGATTTTCGTGATCCCTGGACAACGATTGGTTATCATAAAGCCCTTCGTTTATCATCTTACGCTGAAAAAAAGCATAAAAGTTTAGAGCATAAAGTCCTTAATTCTGCTGATGAAATTATTGTAACAAGCAAAACCACAAAAACAGAGTTTGAGGCTATTACCAACAAGCCAATTACAGTAATTACAAATGGTTATGATGTCGAAACTGTCGAAAAACAGACTTTAGATAGTAAATTTAGTTTAGCTCATATAGGTTCTTTTTTATCAGACAGAAATCCGCCATTTTTGTGGGAGGTTTTGGTTGAGTTGTTAAAAGAAGTTCCAGAGTTTAAATCACATTTAGAAATCAAACTTATTGGTGCGGTAAGCCAGGAAGTGCTAGACGCAATAAAAGACCATCAATTAAATGATTATTTAAATTTACTAGGTTATGTCTCGCATCAGGAAGCAGTTGCACATCAAAGAAAATCTCAGGTTTTACTTTTAATAGAGATTAATTCTGAAGATACCAAAAGCATTATTCCCGGAAAATTATTCGAATACATGGTTTCAAATCGCCCAATTATCGCTATCGGACCACAAGGTTCTGACTTTGCAGATATTGTGACGCAGACCAATACAGGAGTATTTTTTGATTATTCTGAAAAAACGAAGTTAAAAAGTGTAATTTTGGACTTTTTTAATCAGTTTTTGGAAGGGAAATTGCAAGCACACGGAATTGGTTTACAGCAATATTCCAGAAAAAATTTAACCAAACAGTTAGCACAGCTGATTAGTAAATCATAGATTGTAAAAATCTAAAATCTAAAAATCTAAATTCAGAAATCCAAACATGGGTATTGTCTTAAATCAGTCTTTTAAAAATACTGTAATTACATATATTGGCTTTGGCATCGGAGCCATTAATACACTTTATTTATATCCAATTTTCCTTGGGGCAACCTTTTATGGTTTAACTAACTATATAACTTCAAGTGCAAATGTTATAATGCCTTTGTTTGCTATTGGAATGCAAAATACATTAGTAAAGTTTTATTCTCAATACAAAACCGAGGAAGAAAAATCTCAATTTTTATCTTTTACGGTCTTGTTTCCGATTCTATTAATAATTCCGCTCTTATTAATCGGACTTTGTTTCTATGATGAAATTTTGTTCTTTTTGTCAAAAAAGAATGCAATTGTAAAAACTTACGTATGGCTAATCCCGTTTATCGGATTGACTATGGCTTATTTCGAAATTTTTTATGCTTGGGCACGTGTTCATATGCATTCTGTTTTTGGAAATTTTATTAAGGAAATTGGTTTACGATTGTTTTCCTTATTCTTATTGATAGCGGTTTACTATAATGTACTCAGTGTTGAAGGATTTGTATATGCAACTGCAGTATTATATTTATTAGCATTTTTAGTTACCATGTTTTATGCTTTTAGTGTAAAAAAACCGCATTTTCAGATTGCTAGACCAAAAAACACAAAAGATATACTCGTCTATACATTTTATATTATTTTGTCGGGAAGTGTCGCTAATTTACTGTTAGACGGAGATAAAATGATATTGAATCAATATATGATTATCGATAACATTGCATTTTATTCTGTGGCAACTTATATTGCTTTGGTAATTTCGGTTCCAAGCCGTGCGATGCACCAAATCGTTTATCCGATTACGGCTAAATTGATGCACGAAAACAAACACGATGAATTAAACCAGCTTTATAAAAAGACATCTATAAATCTGCAAATGGTCGGCGGATTTGTAATGCTATGTATTTTTGTTAATATTAATCAATTGTACGAATTAGTTCCAAAGGAATACAGCGGCGGAATTGCAGTTGTATTTATGATTGGTCTTTCAAAATATTTTGATTTGATTTTAGGAAACAATAATGCCATCATATTCAATACAAAATATTACAGAATGGTTTTATATTTAGGATTAATGCTGGTTGTTTTGACAATAGTTTTGAACATGATTTTTATTCCTATTTTCGGAATTTTCGGTTCTGCTTTTGCAACCCTTTTGTCTATTACTTTATATAGCTTAGCAAAACTACTTTTTGTGGTTAAAAAACTTCATCTTTATCCTTTTACCAAAGAAACAATTTATTCGATACTTTTAACTTTCGCATTGTTTTTAGTATTTTATTTCTGGGAGTTTCCTTTTTTCCAGTTAATAAGCATTGCTCTAAAATCTATTTTGGTAACGATTGTATATGTGTATCTGAATTATAAATTTAAAATCTCTCCAGATATCAATAATGTAATTGATACAATTTTTAAAAAGATAGGAATTAAAATCTAATACCATTTTTATATTGATTTTATCAAAGAATAAGAGGTCGTCTTAATGCTTAATATCAGTATATTCTTTCTTTTTTGTTTTTGGATAGAAAAAATCAGATGCTTCATATCATTTCCTTCTATAAAGGCATTTCACGAATGTAAGACCTCATGTAAAGGATTATGAATAAATTCTTACTTCATTGTTTTTGATGTATAAAGTTAATTAATTGAAAACGAGTGATTAATTTTTAAATTTTAACACTTGAATATTTTGTAATTAATTTAATAAAAATTAACTTTATCATGAAAGTTTAGCATTACTTTCATGCAATTGCAGTTTTTTTTCTAACAAAATGATGAAATGTAGGTATTTTTTTATTTTTTAGAATTCAATAATTTTGCAAGAAATTACAAATAAAGTATTAGAATTAATTGTAGTATTAATAATTATGAAAGACAATCATCTCAGCCAAGAACAAAGCATGCAGGTATTTTCTAATATGATATCAAATAAAGTTCATAATGGATTTACGCTGGAAGAAAGAAATGATAAATTGCTTTTCGCAGTTTTATCTAAAGGAGGTAAAGTGGTTAACCACAGTTTAAATTTCATGATTTTTTGTTTGACTCTTGGACTATGGTCATTTGCTTGGCTATATCTTACAATCGAGGCTTCAAAACAAAAAAAGATTTTAGTAGCTATTGATGAAGACGGATTTCCTTTTGAGGAAAGATGTTTAGTAGCTTAGCATTGAAAAAAACAAAAAAAATAAAAGCCATAAATACAACCTAATCAACTGTATTTATGGCTTAATTATTTTTAGGAAATATTTCTCCTATAATTTATCTTTTAGATAAACTCCAGTAACTGATTCTTTTACTTTTACTATATCTTCTGGTGTTCCAGAAGCAAGAAGATACCCGCCATTTTCTCCACCTTCAGGACCTAAATCCAAAATCCAATCGGCACATTTAATTAGGTCAAGATTATGCTCGATTACAATAATAGAATGTCCTTTATCAATTAAGGCATCAAACGAAGCTAAAAGTTTTTTAATGTCATGAAAATGAAGACCAGTAGTTGGTTCATCAAAAACAAATAATGCCTTATCCTTCGTTGCTCCTTTTACTAGAAAAGAAGCTAATTTGATACGTTGTGCTTCACCTCCAGAAAGAGTAGAAGAAGATTGTCCTAATTGTACATATCCTAAACCAACATCTTGCAGCGGCTGTAATTTCTGCGTAATTTTAGATTGTTTATTTTTTTCGAAAAAAGCAATTGCATCATCAATAGTCATGGTTAGAATATCATTGATGTTTTGATTATCAAAAGTAACTTCCAATATTTCTTTTTTGAATCGTTTTCCGCCACAAGTTTCGCATGGTAATGAGACATCGGCCATAAACACCATTTCGACGTTTATAGAGCCTTCTCCTTTACAAGTTTCGCATCGGCCTCCATCAACATTAAAAGAAAAATGTTTGGCCTGATATCCTCTTATTTTAGATAATTTCTCTTTTGCATATAAATCTCGAATATCATCATAAGCTTTAATATACGTTACAGGATTTGAACGTGAACTTCTCCCAATCGGATTCTGGTCTACATATTCGATATGTTTAATTTGAGAAAACGAACCTGTAAGCTCGGTAAATTGACCAGCTTTTTCAGAAGCGCTTTCTAGTTTTTTCTGCATTGCCGGAAACAAAATCTTTTTGATCAAAGTACTTTTTCCACTTCCAGAAACTCCTGTAACAACAGTTAATACATCTAAAGGAAAAGTAACATTGATGTTTTTTAAATTGTTTTCGCGCGCTCCAACAATGTCAATATGATTTTTAAACTTCCTTCTTTTCTTAGGGACAGAAATTTCTAAATCTCCGTTGAGATATTTAGCGGTTAACGATTCAGATTTTAAAATTTCATCATAAGTTCCCTGTGCCACAAGATTTCCTCCAAAAGTTCCTGCTTCGGGACCAATATCAATAATCATATCAGCCGCTTTCATAATGTCTTCATCGTGCTCCACTACAATCACGGTGTTTCCTAAATCGCGAAGAGAAAGTAAAACTTTTATAAGACGTTCAGAATCTTTAGGATGAAGACCAATACTTGGTTCATCTAAAATATACATAGATCCAACTAAGCTGCTTCCTAGTGAAGTTGCAAGATTAATTCGCTGTGATTCGCCACCAGAAAGTGTTGCTGAATTTCGGTTTAAAGTAAGATAATCTAATCCGACTTCGGTTAAGAATGACAAACGATTATTAATTTCAACCATTAAACGCTTTGCAATCTGCTGTTCGTAAACATTTAATTCGATGTTTTTAAAGAAAGTAACCAAATGTTTTATTGGCAAATCAACTAAATCAGAAACTGTTTTTCCGTTGATTTTTACGTAAGATGCTTCTTCGCGCAAGCGTTTTCCTTTGCAAACATGGCATTTTGTTTTGCCACGGTAACGCGATAGCATTACACGGTTTTGAATTTTATAATTCTTCTCTTCTAATTCTCTGAAGAAATCATTAAGCCCTTGAAAATATTGATTTCCTGTCCAGATTAAATCTTTCTGTTCTTCGGTAAGTTGAAAATAAGGTTTGTGAATAGGGAAGTCAAACTTATATGCATGTTTAACCAATTCGTCTTTATACCAGCTCATGCTATCACCTCGCCAAGGATAAATGGCGCTTTCAAAAACTGATAAGGAAGTATTTGGAACAACCAAATCGGCATCAATACCAATAATATTTCCGTAACCTTCACAAACGGGACAAGCTCCATAAGGATTGTTAAAGCTGAATAAGTGAACATTTGGCTCTAAGAAATTGATTCCGTCAAGTTCAAATTTATTCGAATAAGAAAATCTTTTATCAGAATTGAGTTCTTGTAAATAACAAATGCCTTTACCTTCAAAAAAAGCCGTTTGCACGGCATCCGAAAGTCGATTATAAAATTCCTCTTCTTCTTTTACAATAATACGATCAATAACCAGCAGAATATCTTTGTTATCAAATTTATGAAGATCTGAAGGTGTAAATTCATCCAGACGAACCATTTCATTATCAACAAGAATACGAGCAAAACCTTGCTGCAGTAATACTTTTAATTTGTCTTCTAACTGTCTCCCTTCTTCAAGGTGAATAGGAGAGAGCAAAAGCCATTTACTGTCAATTGGCAGAGTTTTTACATCAGAGATAACATCTGTTACAGTATTTTTTTTGACTTCTTGTCCAGAAATAGGAGAGTATGTACGTCCAATTCTGGCAAACAAGAGTTTGATATAATCATAAATTTCTGTTGATGTTCCAACAGTCGAACGTGCGTTGGTTGTATTTACTTTTTGTTCAATAGCAATTGCAGGGGCAATTCCTTTAATATATTCAACTTTAGGTTTGTCTAAACGTCCTAAAAACTGTCGTGCATACGAAGATAAACTCTCGACATAACGTCTTTGTCCTTCGGCATATAAAGTATCAAAAGCTAAACTCGATTTTCCTGATCCAGAAAGACCTGTAATCACAACAAGTTTGTTTCTCGGAATAACCACATCTACATTTTTTAGATTATGTACTTGTGCTCCTTTTATTATAATATTTGATTTTGGGTCTATTTTAGAAAGATCAATTTGCATAAAAAAGTCAATTTTTACAAAAGTAATCAATTTTGAATTGGATTTTGTTAAGGACATAGTTCCAAATTTTAACTATTTTACCATAATGTCAAAGCATTGCAAAACTCCTTTAAATAAAGGTGATTGGAGAAAATTGAGAATTATTTTTAACAATTAATTGAATTAAAACCGCTAAATAGAAAAAATATTTATATATTGGGATCAATTAATCAAGAAAAAAATTGTAATTTAAATCTGGTTTTAAGTTAAAATATAATCTTATTTAATTTATTGTAAGGTATTTACGTCTGTTTACAAAAGCAATTCATTTGTTTTTAATTTTGTAGATTTTTAGCCTTTTCAATGTAAATTTTAAGTTTATTTTACTTTAATAAATGTTTTACTAATAATTATTGGCAATTTAATTTGCTTTTTAAAATAATTATTTGTTAAATTTGGCCAAAATATTAACACAACTCAAAAAAGATTCGCCTATATAATAAAACTACTTTTTAGAAAAAATTACTCCAAATTTTAAAACAGAAACTAAAAAAGTAGTATTATGGCTGATCTGCATATTCCAGACGCTCTATTAGTTAAAAATTATGTTGACGGCAGTGAAGCTGCATTGGCAACATTAATAAAAAGGCATGAATCTAAGATATATGGTTTTATATATTCTAAGATCGCTGATAGAGATATTTCAAATGATATTTTTCAAGATACATTTATTAAAGTTATTAAAACTTTAAAAAGCAATTCTTATAACGAAGAGGGTAAATTCCTTCCTTGGGTAATGCGTATTTCACATAACTTGATTGTGGATCATTTTCGCAAAACCAAAAAAATGCCAATGTATAGAGAAACAGAAGAGTTCTCTATTTTTTCGATAATGTCAGATGATGCTTTGACTATTGAAGGCAAAATGATTGTGGACCAAGTTGAGATTGATTTAAAAAAACTTATTGAAGAACTTCCAGAAGATCAAAAAGAGGTGTTGGTAATGCGTATGTATCAAGATATGAGCTTTAAAGAAATCTCTGAGATTACAGGTGTAAGTATCAATACTGCATTAGGAAGAATGCGTTATGCTCTAATGAATTTGAGAAAAATAATTGATAAACATCAAATTATTTTAACCAACTAATACTATTTTGGAAATTAGCTCGTTATACTAGTATAAAACATTTTTACAGTATGGCGAAAATTTACTCAAAAAAAGCATTAGCTTCAAAAAATCTTAAACCTAAAAAAGAAGTCGTTTCTTTCTTATTGAATTATTCTCAAGCCTTGACTGTGGTTAAGATTGAAGAAAAAACTTTTGAGATTATAGCTAATTAAACACCCCGCTGCTCCTGTCGGATGTTTATTAAAATAAAACCAAATGGTCGTTTTGGTTGAAAAGCTCACTATTCGTATGTAAATACTAATAGTGAGTTTTTTTATGCGAAATAGTGAAGTAATTGCTTTATGCACAAATTCAATTTTCGTGGGATAAATTTTTTATAAGTTTTTTATATCACTTTTTAACAGTTTTGTTAAAATTTAATATTTTGACCCGATTTTATATGTTTATTTAATTTTTAATTTTATTTTAGTTAAAAACTAATTTTATATTCATTAAAAATGAATTTTTGAAGTATTTTTCGTATTGAAACATTTGCTTCAATTTATAATTTAAAATATCAATTAATTAAAAATTAAATACTTAACCCAAAACCAGATTAAATATGAAGAAAAACTACCCTGCTTTATTTTGTTAAGTTTATTGTCTTTTGATTTTTAAGCAGAGAATATTTGAACCAGAAAATATTTTTTGCCACAATAGTTCAGATAATTTTTAAACCAATTTAATTATCTGCTAAAAACTATCTATCAATAATAAACATGAAAATCATTTAATCAACCAAAACTTAACCGCAAAATGAAAGAGAAATTTAGAGTGCTGTCATGCCTTCTTATGATAAGCATTGGCGTATTTGCCCAAAAAGAACGAATTAAAGAAGCGCAATCTTTGTATGATAAAGGAAAAAGCGAGGAATCTTTAGCTATTTTAAACAAAACAGAATATCTTATTTTAAATGCTCCAGATGAAGATAAATCTGATTTTTACTTCTTAAAAGGAAATGTCTTAAAAGATTTAGCTATAAAAAATATTGATGCAGCCAATAATTTTACAATGGCAGCACAAGCTTATCAAGATGTATTTTTATACGAGAACGAATCAGGTAAATTTAAATCTACTGTTAAAGCTAATATGGCATTAAAAGATATGAAAGCCAGTCTTGTAAATGGCGCAATGGAAGATTTTAAAGCTGGTAAATTTAAAGAAAGTGCTGAGAAAAGTTATAAGGTATACTTATTTGATAAAAAAGATACCCTGAATTTAGTAAATGCAGCAGCCTCTTCTATAAATGCTAAAGATTACAACTCTGCAATCACTTATTACGAATTACTGAAAAAGATTAATTTTTCTGGAAAAGGAGTTTTATATTACGCGACAAACAAGAAGACAAAAGAAGAAGATGTTTTTATTTCGCCAAAAGCAAGAGAATCAGCTATTCAGCAAGGACTTTATGAAAAACCAAGAACAGAATCAGTTCCTTCTAAAAAAATAGAAGTTAATAATAACTTAGCATATGCTTATCTTGAAAACAAAGATTACCCAAAAGCAGAGGCGGTTTATAACTATGTTTTAGAGTTAAATCCGAATTATGTTGATGCGTATATAAATTTGGCTTACTTAAAATTGCAGATGAAAAAAGATTTAGCTGAAGAAATTTCATCCCTAGGAACTTCTCCTGCAGAAATGCAGAAATATGATAAGCTAAATGCTAGAAAAGATGATATTACAAGAAGTGCAATCCCGTATCTGAAAAAGGTTCTGACTTTAGAACCTAAGAATCCAGATGCCACAAAGACATTACTAGGTGTTTATCGATCTCTTGATATGACAGCAGAATATAATGCCTTAAAAGCTGGAATGTAGTTTTTTAAGGTACAAAGTTACAAAGAAGCAAAGGCACAAAGTTTTTATTTTGTGCCTTGTTTTTTGGAAGGTTTTGGATTTTCCATTTCTTCAATGATAGATTTCTTTCCGATTGTTTTTGTGATGATATCTTTTTCTAAACTCCATCCTCTAGCAGGTGAATATTCACGTCCGTACCAAATAATCTGCAGATGCAAGTCGTTCCATAATTCTCTTGGGAATAGTCTTTTAGCATCTTTTTCCGTTTGAGCCACATTTTTTCCATTCGATAAGTTCCATCTGTACATTAATCGATGAATATGCGTGTCTACGGGAAAAGCAGGAACTCCAAAAGCCTGAGACATAACAACACTTGCTGTTTTGTGGCCGACTGCTGGTAAAGCTTCAAGTGCTTCAAAACTTTGTGGAACCTCTCCGTTATATTTCTCAATTAAAATTTCTGATAATCCGTGAATTCCTTTTGACTTCATTGGAGACAAACCACACGGACGAATAATTTCCTTGATTTCCTCCACAGACATTTTAACCATGTCATACGGATTGTCAGCTTTTGCGAATAATATGGGAGTAATTTGATTTACACGCACATCGGTACATTGAGCAGAAAGCAAAACAGCGATTAAAAGTGTATAAGCATCTTTATGATCTAGCGGGACAGGTATGGTAGGGTAGAGTTCTTTTAACGTATTTATAACAAATTGTACGCGAGCTTCTTTATTCATTTCCGTAATTTTAATCCCGTAAAAATAATGAATTCTAAGTTATGAGTTAGATTTGCGGGTTATAAGTTATCTTTGATTTTTAATCTAAATTCTAAAAGTAACAATCTAAAATAAGAAATATGACAACATTAAAAGCAGGAGATAAAGCGCCAAATTTTTCGGGAGTAGATCAAGATGGAAAAGCGCATAAACTGGCAGATTATGCTGGAAAAAAATTAGTGGTTTTCTTTTATCCAAAAGCAAGTACGCCAGGATGTACAGCTGAAGCATGTGATTTGAGAGATAATTTTGAGCGTTTTAAAGTTAATAATTATGAACTTTTAGGTGTTAGTGCCGATAGTCAGAAAGCACAGTCTAAATTTAAAGATAAATACGAGTTTCCTTTTCCATTAATTGCAGACGAAGACAAATCGGTTATTAATGCATTTGGAGTTTGGGGGCCGAAAAAATTCATGGGAAAAGAATATGACGGAATCCACAGAACAACTTTCGTAATTGACGAAAAAGGAATTATTGAAGAAGTAATAGAAAATGTAAAAACAAAAGAGCACGCCTCTCAGATTTTGAAGTAATTTTTTGTTTCAAGTTTCATGTTAATCTTGGCGTTTTAATTTTTAACGCAAAGCACGGTAAGTTTTTTATTTTATCTGTGGCGTTTATAAACACAAAGTTCGCAAAGCTAATTCAATACAAAGCTTTGCGGACTTTGCGTTTTTCTAAAACCTAGCTTATTGAAAAAATCTTAGTTTGCTCTGCGGTAAATTTTATTTCAAGTTTTTCATAAGGCAAAGCCTAAACACAAAGCTTTGCGGACTTTGTGTTTTTCTAAAACCTAGCTTATCAAAGAATCTTAGTGTGCTCTGTAGTAAAATTTTATTTCAAGTTTTATCTGGCAAAGTTCAATCAACACAAAGCTTTGCGAACTTTGTGTTTTTCTAAAACCTAGCTTATCAAAAAAATCTTAGTGTGCTCTGTGGTAAATTTTTTATTTCAAGTTTTTCATCTGGCAAAGCTAAATCAGCACAAAGCTTTACGAACTTTGTGTTTTTCTAAAACCTAGCTTATCAAAGAATCTTAGTGTGCTCTGTAGTAAAATTTTATTTCAAGTTTTATCTGGCAAAGTTCAATCAACACAAAGCTTTGCGAACTTTATGTTTTTCTAAAACCTAGCTTATCAAAAAACTTAGCGTGCTTTGCGTTAAAAAATTAAACCGCAAGATCAATATGAAACTTAAAAAAAGTTTTTCACCCTGAGCGAAGTCGAAGGGCACGCGTTAAAAACAAAAAAAGTCCCAAAAAGAAATTTCATTTTGGGACTTTTTATTAAGCATTTTGTTCAAGCTCTTTTTGCGGATGATATCCAAAAAGATGATGCTCTTTTATAATTTCAGCAACACCAGAAGGAAGCATTGGTTCCCAGCCGGTTTTTCCTTGTCCAATCATTTTCAGTACTTCGCGTGAGAATACATTCAATATATTTGGGTTATAATCCTTAATGTCGACAACTTTACCGTTGAACTTGAAGAATTTGTACAATTCTTTCATTCTAGGATGAACTTTTAGGTTATCAGAAGTTATAATTTCACCATTATCGCCGAGCATTGGGTATAAGAATACTTTCATATCACGATAGAATAGTTTTCCGAAAGCTTCCAAAATTCCACCACTTAAATGACGATAGTATTTCTCATCAAAAATATCAACAAGGTTGTTTACACCCATTGCCAATCCCATTCGGGCTTTGGTATAATTAGAAAAATACTCAACCACTTTATAATATTCCTGAAAATTAGAAATCATAACAGTTTGGCCAAGCGAACAAAGTAATTCGGCTCTGTCCATAAAATCCCTTTCATCAATCTCACCGTCTGAACGTAAGTTTGAAAGTGTAATTTCAAAAATAACAAGTGTATTATTTTTTTCAACTTTACTTTCTTCGAGAAACATTTTTAAAGATTTCTCATACATGTCAAGATTTACGTTTGTAACCGGACGGAAACTTCCTCTAAAAGCAAGAAGATTCTTTTTGTATAAAACAGCTGCTGGTAAAACATTCTTTCCATCTGGATTAAACATTACGGCATCTGTCATTCCGTTTTTAACCAATTGCAAACTCATCAAACGATTGTCAACATCGGCAAAACGAGGTCCAGAAAAGTTGATAGTATCGATTTCTAATTGGTCTTTATCTAAGTGATCGTATAAGTAACGAAGTAATCGTTTTGGATCGTTGTATTTGTAAAAAGCACCGTAAATTAAGTTTACACCTAAAATTCCTAGTGTTTCTTGTTGCAGTCTAGCGTCAGTCTCTTTAAAACGAATGTGAAGAATAATTTCGTTATAAGCTTCGTCTGGTTCAATTTGGTATCGAATTCCAACCCAGCCGTGACCTTTAAATTGTTTAGCAAAATCTATTGTGGCTACAGTATTGGCGTAACTAAAGAAAAGTTTTGTTGGGTGTTTTTCTCTGCTTAAACGCTCTTCGATGATCTGTCCTTCATGGGTAAGCATTTTTTTCAAACGCTCTTCAGTCACATATCGTCCATCGCTTTCCACTCCATAAACCGCATCACTAAAATCTTTATCATAGGCAGACATTGCTTTTGCAATTGTTCCCGATGAACCTCCGGATCTGAAAAAATGTCTAACAGTCTCTTGTCCAGCACCAATTTCAGCAAATGTTCCGTAAATATTTTCGTTTAAATTAATACGTAAAGCTTTGTCTTTTATAGAAGGAATCTGTTCGATGACCTTGTCACCCTTGAGTTTTATTTCTGTACCCATTTTATTTTAAATAGATTTGTTACAAAGTTAGTAAATTAGGCTTCTAATGAAAGAGAATTAATCCTATTTTTGTAAAAAAATTAAGTTCAATTGAAGGTTTATTTTTTAGGTACAGGTACTTCTCAAGGCATTCCGATTATCGGGATCGATCATCCAGTTTGTAAAAGCACTGATGCTAAGGATAAAAGGCTTCGTGTATCCATTTGGATTACATGGGACGAGCATTCTTATGTCATCGATTGCGGACCTGATTTTAGACAGCAAATGCTTTCCTGCGGCTGTAGAAAACTTGACGCAATTCTATTTACTCACGAGCACGCAGACCATACTGCTGGTTTAGACGATATACGTCCGTTTAATTTTAGGCAGGGAGAAATCCCTATTTACGGTCATCAACGCGTTTTAGATAATCTAAGACGTCGTTTCGATTATGTTTTCGAAACAGTAAACAAATATCCTGGAGCTCCAAGCGTTAAAACAATCGAAGTGCAAAATAATGCGCCTTTTGCAATTGGAGATAAAATGGCAGTGCCAATAAATGCTATGCATGGCGATTTGCAGGTTTTTGGATACAGAGTAGATGATTTTGCATACTTAACAGATGTAAAAACAATCGAACAAGCTGAAATTGATAAACTGAAAGGCTTGAAAGTATTGGTTGTAAATGCTTTAAGAGTTGAACCTCATGATACGCATTTTAACTTGCAGGAAGCGCTAGATTTTATTAATCTCGTTAAACCCGAAAAAGCTTATTTAACGCATATTAGCCACGTTTTAGGTTTTCATGAAGAAGTTCAAAAGAAACTTCCTGAAAATGTTTTTCTGGCTTACGACAATTTAGAAATTACAATTTAATTATACCACAAAATGAAAAAATCCTTAATGCTTTATCTTCTGATTTTAGCGGTTTTAATGAATGTCTTTACTTATGCTTTTTACAATAGTGAAGTAAAATTTGCGGAAAATAGATACGATAAAACAACTAAGAAACTAAGAGACAGCATCAATCTAGTAAAAACAAAATTGGCCGAAGCTGATTATTTTTCTTTAGAACATAACGAAAATGCTCAAAACTACTTTGACAACAGTGCTTCTGGCGGAAAAGTAATTTTGTATGAAAAACTGATTCCAGTTGTTACGGAGAAACTATTAGATTTCAATGCAAATCCAAAAGGGAATCCGTATACAGGTCAAGATCAGATTGGTCCAAATAAATTTATCATCAACAAAGTTAAAATTTTAAACCACCGTTGGATAATTGCTGATTACAGCAATGGCGAATTATGGGGAGAAGTCTTGTTAAAATATTTTGTTGATAACGATGATAATATTACTTTTGAAGTAAATCAAACTTGGTTATATCAAAAATAGTATTTTATAATCCTATTTTTTTTGACCTTTAAATCAATAGGATTATGAAAAAGATGTTTTTGTTTTTGATTATGGAAAGCGCGTTTTCCTGTGCCAAAAAAGTTGCGCAAGAAAATGTAAATACAACTCCAAAAGAGCCAGCAAAAGAAGTGGTAGTAGGAGCAGATGCCGATTCTCACGGCTGTAAAGGTTCTGCTGGATATACTTGGTCAACGCTTAAAAAAGAATGTATCCGAATTTTTGAAGGAACAAAACTGTCACATTATGATGATGGTAAAACATACACTACTGCATCATACGTAATTTTCGATGGAAACAAAGCTGAACTTTTTCTAGACACTCAAAAAGAATCCATCATTTTAGAAAGAAAATCTGAAGGCGATTCTTGGGTTAACGGCGATTGGCAGTTAATTCCTTGGAAAGGTTATGTTTTAAAGAAAGGAGAGAAGATTCTTTATACAGGAGAATAAAGTTTACAGTATTCAGTTGCAGTTTACAGTTTGTTGAGACTGAAAACTGCAACTGAAAACTGAAAACTACAAACCCAGCCAATTCTTAAAATCAAAAAAATTCTGCGGAGCAACTCCATGTCCAACCGGATATTCTTTGTAAACAACAGGGACATTTAATTTATCTAAAATTGCTGGAGTTTTTCTAGCCCATTCAATCGGAATAACCTGATCTACAGTTCCGTGAGAGGCGAATATTTTAAGGTTTTTAAAGTCGTTGTTTTCAAAACCTTCTTTGATGATTTCTTCATTAAAATAACCACTCATTGCCACTACTCTTTGAATTTTTTCTGGATAAGAAAGTGCTGTTGCATAACTTAAAATAGATCCTTGGCTAAATCCAATCAGAGTTACGTTGTTCGCATCAATTGGGTAATTTGCAACCAATTCGTCAATAAATTTGGCAATTAAATCTCTTGAAGTTTTTGCTTGTTCGTTATCCGAAAATTTATTCTGATCGGCATCAAAATTAATTGCGTACCAAGCGTATGCTCCATATTGTAAATCGTAAGGCGCTCTGGCAGAAATTATGTAATAGTTGTCTGGAAGTTCAGAAGCGAATGAAAATAAATCAGCTTCATTACTTCCGTATCCGTGCAATAAAAGCAATAACGGATTTTTATCTAAAATTACTTTTGGTTCTTGTATTTTATATTCTAAAGATATATTCATATTTTAATTGTGAATTGTGAATTGTGAATTTTCCGAATTTGGAATTTGGAATTTTTTAATTGAAATTTAAAAAATTAGCCAATCTTTTTAAACCATTTTTGAAATAATTCTCCAACTAACGGAATTGGTTTTGTTTGTCCCTGAATGGCAGTAAAAATACCAAAAGTCCATAGAATTGAAATACAAATCCACATTGGGAAAGTAATAAAAAAGCTGTCGAAATTGCTGATTATTGCGCCCAATGAAATAAAGGTTAAAGACAATCCTAAAGCCTGACGGATATGAAAAGAAGCAAAACTATTTTTGTTTTCAGAATTCATGCTCATGGCGATCAAAACACCAATGATTAGAATGTAGCTGGTAATGGCGATTGATTTTCCTTCTTCGACTGAATTATTCATTTTATTATTTTGTAACAAGTTGATTTTGATTTAAAATTCCATAAACAGAACCTTTTAATTCAGTTCCTAAAAAAGCAGAATTTTTAGATTTTGAAAGAATGTTTTCTTTTGTAAATATTGATTTCCCTTCTGGAGTAAATAAGGTGAAATTTGCTTTTGCACCTTCTTCGATTGTGTTGTTTTCAAGACCAAAAAGCGTTCTTCCAGAAGTCAATTTTGCAATAACAGTTTCTAATGGTAAAACCGTTAATAAAGCTCCAAAAGCGCTTTCTAAACCGATAGTTCCGTTTTTAGCTGTATCAAATTCCATTTTCTTGAATTCAATGTCAATCGGATTATGGTCAGATGTTATTGTGTCTATAGTTCCGTCAGCAATTCCATTTAATAAAGCTTGTCTGTCTACTTCAGTTCTTAAAGGAGGCGTAACTTTAAAGCGAGTATCAAATCCGTCCAGTTTTTCATCTGTTAAAACCAAATGATGTACAGATGCGCTGCAAGTTACATTTAGACCTTTAGCTTTAGCTTCTCTAATTAATTCAACCGGTTTTGCTGTAGAAATGGTCGGAATATGAAGTTTTCCGCCAGTATATTCCAATAAAAACAAGTTTCTTGAAATCTGCAGTTCTTCGGCTAAGTTTGGAATTCCTTTTAAACCTAATCTTGTAGAAACAATTCCTTCATTCGCAACACCATTTCCTTTAATATTAGGATCTTGCGAGTAAGCAATTACCAAACCATCAAAATCTTGTACATATTGTAAAGCGATTTTAAGGATATTTGCGTTGTCAATACTTTTGTTGTAATCTCCAAAAGCAATAGCGCCGGCATTTTTCATATCGAAAAGTTCTGCCATATCTTTTCCTTCACTTGCTTTAGTTAAGGCTCCAATTGGGAAAATTTCTGTTGCAAAACCATTTGCTTTATTTTTCACAAAACTTACCTGAGACTGATTGTCAATAACTGGTAAGGAGTTAGGCTGAAGTGCAATTGCAGTAAAACCACTTTTTGCGGCAACATTTAAACCGTTTGCAATGGTTTCTCTGTCTTCGTAACCTGGCTCGCCCAGCGAGACACTACTGTCAAACCAGCCCTGCGAAACGTGAAGGTCATCGAAACGTACAATTTCTGCATCATCGTTTGGAAGTGAAACGCCTATTTTTTCTATTAAACCATCTGCAATTAAAAGATCAACGGTCTGATTGTGAAACGGACTTTTTGAGTCGATAATTTTGGCGCTTTTGATGATTATTTTCATATTGTAGATATTTTTTTGTCGTAAGATGATTTTTGTAAAAAGTTGAATGCCTTTAAAACAAACTCGAATTCTATTTTACAAATTTTATAATTGCCATTTCTAGTGCTAAAAATAACAGTGCAAAGATAACAAACCATTTCCAAATTTGGCTGTCAGTTCGTTCAGTTTGTAAGGTATTAAAAATGGTCGAAATAGTATCGGCGGTTTTAAAGTCAGAAACTACATTTGTGTTTACCTGACTCAAATCGCTTTCCGTTCGTTTGTAATTAAAACTAATATTTTCAACCCATTCTTTTTTATCGAAAACACCGTAATTACCAGCAGTTTCAGGAAAATCATTAAAGGTTAATTTTACTTTATTGTTCAATATCTGCTGAATCGGAATAAAAGAATCTTCATTTCCTTTTACTTCCAAAATCGCGTCTTTAGTTAATAAAACATCCACAAAATAAGGTTGATTATTTCCTATTGTCAATGCGTTAACTCCAGTTTTTTGATTGTTCTGAGCGATTTTATAAAATAGCGGAACAATTAAAGGTGATTGCTGAAAATTTGAATTTGTACTATTTATTGGTGCTGTAAAAACCGTTATTCCAGAAACCTGATTTTGAACAGAAGTTACAAAAGGTGTCTGATCTTCAAAGGAAAGGACAGCAGGATATGAACTTGAAACGGCAAATGCACTATTTACTTTTGGATATTGAAAATTCGTTATTTTGTTATCAAAAACTCCTGAAAATAACGGATGATCAAAATTAATTTTAGTGATTAATTTACTGTTGTTTTCTAAATTACCGAATTGAACTTTTCCAAAATTACTCAGCAAAGTATTTAAATTAGCAATTGAACTCTTCTCAGAAGGAATTACAACCAAATTACCGCCTTTAGAAACAAAAGCTTTTAAAGTAGTCTGCAAAGCCTGCGGAATTTCATTCAATTCGTTTAAAATAATCGTATTTTGTTTCTCTAAACTATTGTAATCTAAAGAACTAATCGAATAATTGTGGTAATTGAATTCGCCTGGAGTATAAATTCTAGATAAGAAATTACTTTTTTCAGGTTCGCCGATACTGATAACGTTTGTTTTTTTGTTTTTAGAAATGCTGAAAAACAATTTGTTATCATACGTTAAGCCGTTATCTTCGATCATTATATATCCATGAAAAGCTTCTTTTGGAATCGTAAAATTGATTTTCTTTTTCTTAGTGTCAAAATTGACAATCGTTTTGGCAATCAATTTATTTTGGTTGTACAAAGCAGTCGAAACCGGTTTAAAATCTTCGCCGTAAGCTGATAAATTAATTCCGATTTCATAGAAATTCTCTAAAGTTTGATTAATGTTAACGCTGTCGATCGAAACGTTATTTTTTTGTTCTGCTTCTGGAACTATGAAATATGGTTTTTCTTCAAAATTTACAGTTGCAACATCTTTTTCTTTTAAACCTACAGCATCTGTAATGATTACAATGTCTTTTTTATGTGCAGATTTGTGTGCTTTAATTTTTGCAGTTATTGCCGAAAGGTCAAAAGGCGCTGCGCTGTATTTTAGGTTTTGTAAAGCACTTTTAGAAGATTTAATATCGGTATTCCAGAAATTTTCGGTGTTAGTTAATAAAGAAAATGGAGTGTTTTCTGGAGTGTTTTCAAGCAATTCCTGAACAGCTCTTTTTAACAATTCGCCTTTTTTGCCTTTTGCCTGCATACTAAACGAATTGTCTAAAACAATATACATTTCGTTTGAAGCATTTTTGCTGTCGACTGCCTGAAAAAACGGCTGGGCAAAAGCTAAAATTATAAAAGTCAGCAGTAATAAACGTGTAGCCAATAAAAGGCGCTTTTTAATTTTAGAACTTTTACGTGTCTGAATTGCAAGTTCTTTTAAGAATCGAACATTGGTAAAAAAAGAGGTTTTAAAACGTCTTAATTGAAATAAGTGAACCAAAATTGGAACGATCAATAAAAACAGAAAGTATAGAATTTCGGGATGTTTAAAATGCATTCTGGCTTCGATTTACTTCACTACGTTTTGTTTTTCGCGAAGATGCTGGTCAAAAATACGAATTAAAAATTATTTAAACCATAATAAGTTTCTGTAAGAGATTAACTAGTGCTGGATAAAATTTATGGAGTTTGAAAAATGTAACTTTTGCCATTTCTTTTGTAACAAAGAAACTATTTTAAAACGATTTTTATTCCTTATTTTAGCTGATTCAAAAAAACAAACTATGAAAAAAATATATTTATTTTTATTTTCTGCTTTATCCCTGACCACGGTAAAAGCTCAAAATAAATTCAACTTATTGGTTGGAACTTACACAAATACCTGTCAAAGCAACGGAATTTATGTTTATGAATTTGATGCATCTTCCGGCGGTTTAAAATTAAAGAATTCTTCAGAAAATGTTATCAGTCCAAGTTATTTATCGGTTTCTGCTGATAATAAATTTATCTATGCTGTAAACGAAAACGGAACTCAAAGTGCTGTCAGTTCTTTTAGTTATAATTCAGCTTCAGGAAAAATAAAGTTATTGAATACAAATGCTTCTTTAGGTGCAGATCCATGTCATTTAATTAATGATGATAAAAATGTAATTGTTGCCAATTATTCTGGCGGAAACATTGTCGTTTTTAAGAAAAAGCCAAATGGAAGTCTTACTGAAGTGCAGCAAATAATTCAGCATGAAGGAAAAGGTCCAAATGCAGCGCGTCAGGAAAAAGCGCACGTGCATATGGTTGTTTTTTCACCAGATAAAAAATTCGTTTTGTCTAATGATTTAGGTTTAGATAAAGTGTTTATTTATAAGTACAATCCGAATTCTACAAACGAAATGCTGACGCTTAAAGGTAGTGTTGATGTAAAGAAAGGAAGCGGGCCAAGACATTTGACTTTTAGTAAAGATGGAAAATTTGTGTATTTGGTTCAGGAATTGGACGGAACTTTAACGACTTTTAGTTATGATAAAACTGGAAATCTAAAACTAATTGCTGAAACAAGCATTCTTCCAAAAGGTTTTACTGGCGGAACAGGCGCAGCGGCAATTAAAATTTCTCCAGACGGAAACTTCTTATATGTTTCTGATCGTGTAGACGCAAACTCTATTTCGGTTTATAAAATCCTTAAAACAGGAGCCATTGAATTGGTAGAGCAGCAAAGCACTTTAGGAAAAGGTCCAAGAGATTTCGCTATTGACCCAACAGGAAATTATCTTTTAGTTGGTCATCAATATACTAATGATATCATTATTTTTAAAAGAAATAAAACAACTGGAAAAATCACAGACACCGGAAAAAGAATCGAGTTGTGTTCGCCGGTTGGATTGGTTTTTACGAAAATATAATTTTTAAGGTTCTAAGGGGCTAAGTTACTGAGGGACTAAGATAAAAGCTCAAATTTAATGTGTTGATTACACTTTAAATTTGAGCTTTTTTGTAATTTTTAAACTTAGAACCTTAGTATCTCAGAACCTTAGATTCTTTAAAAAAATCTATTTATCCTTATCTTTTCTCTTCTTATCTCTAGTCTTCAGCATATTTCTGTTAACAGAACCATGTGTTTTCTTTTTTGTTTTTGAAGGGCCTCCAAGATTGACTTTTTTGTTCTTTTTCGATTTTTCATGAAAAGCACCATCGCCGTCTAATTTTGGTTTTTTCATTAAAAACTTAATTGGCTGTCTGTCTTTTTCAGGTTCTATTAATTTAGATGAAATCTCAACTTCTTCTGGGAAATCTGCAATTTTAAGTTCCTGATTCATTAAAACTTCGGCTTCAATTTTAAATTCTTCTTCACGAGGTGTAACAAAACTGATCGCTGTTCCTGTTGCATCAGCACGACCAGTACGCCCAATTCTGTGCATGTAAAGTTCTGGTAATTCTGGAAGTTCGAAGTTTATAACGTGAGAGATATTAGAAATGTCCAAACCTCTCGCCATAATATCGGTAGTAATTAATCCGCGCAGATTTCCTTCTTGAAATTCTGCCATTGTACTTAAACGATAATTCTGCGATTTATTAGAGTGAATTACTCCAAACTGTCCTTCAAACATTTCTTCAATACGAGTATGAAGCATGTCCGAAATCTTTTTATTATTAACGAAAATCAGAATACGTTCCATGCTTTCGTCCGTCTCTAGTAAATGCCTTAAAAGATTTACTTTAGTATTAAAGTTTGGAACATTATATGTAATCTGTGTAATTTTTTCTAACGGAGTTCCAGAAGCAGCTAAAGTAACTTCTTCAGGAAAATCAAAATAATCATTTAAAATCGCATCAACTTCGTCTGTCATTGTTGCAGAGAATAAAATGTTTTGACGTTTTGGTTTCATCATTGCCAAAAGAGCTGTCAATTGCGCGCGGAAACCTAAATTCAACATTTCGTCAAATTCATCAATAACCAGTTTTTGAGTTTCGTCAAAACGAACTACAGCATCCAGAGCCAAATCCATTGTACGACCTGGAGTTCCCACTAAAATATCGACACCTTCGTAAACGGCTTTCTTTTGTGTGTTAATGTTTACGCCTCCGTAAATTCCTAAAGTTTTAACCGACATGTATTTAGTCAGTTTTTCAACCTCTTCTACAACCTGAACTACTAATTCGCGGGTTGGAACAAGAACTACAATTTTAGGGGTATTGGTGTTAGTAAATTTATATAATTTTAGAAGCGGCAGTAAATAAGCAAGTGTTTTACCAGTTCCGGTTTGTGCAATTCCCATCATATCTCGCCCAGAAGTAATCACTGAAAAAGATTTTTCCTGAATAGGAGTTGGTGTAACAAACCCTAAATCGTCTATAGCTTTTTGTACTGATTTTGGAAGATTAAATTTTTCGAAAGTGCTCATTTGCTTTAAATTTTGTGCAAATGTACGTTAAATTCACGGTTTTTTGTTGAATTTATAATTTTTGATGTCTTATTACCATCTTGAATGTCAGCCTGACATACAGATTTAAAATTTTAAAACCCTTCAAAAACTCCCAATCCAAACAAAGCAAAGTCATATTTTACAGGATCTTGCGCATCCATTTCTCTTAATTTTGTATCTAATTCCAGTAAAGCTTTTGCGTCGTTTTGCTTTCGCGAAAGAATTTCAAGTTTGCGGGCAACGTTTCCAGAATGTACATCAAGCGGACAAGATAGGGCAGCAGGAGAAATACTTTTCCAGATTCCTAAATCAACGCCTTTTGTATCTTGACGTACCATCCAGCGTAGATACATATTAATTCTTTTGGCAGCCGAATTGTTTAACGGATCTGAAATGTGTTTCTGCGTTCTCGCTAAATGATCGATCTCAAAGAATATTTTTTTGAATTCGTGAATACTTTTCTGCAGACTATTTTCTTGTTGGTTTTTAGCAAAAACAGCTTCAAGTCCGTTGTGGTTTGCATAAATGTGCTTTAAACCTTTTATAAAACCAGAAAAATCATTTCCGTTAAAAGTTCGATGGACGAAAGTTTCAAGTCTGGCCAAATCTTCATCAGAATGTGACATGACGAAATCATAAGGTGTATTGCCCATTAATTCCATCATTTTATGCGAATTCTTAATAATCATTTTGCGATTTCCCCAAGCAATTGATGCGCTTAAAAAACCAGCAATTTCAATGTCTTCTTTTTGGCTGAAAAGATGCGGAATCTGTACAGGATCACTTTCAATAAAATCCTGATTATTATATTGAATGACTTTTTCGTCTAAAAATTCTTTGAGTTCTTTTTTATTCATTTTTTGAGATTTTTTTTGCGTAAAATCCATCTTTTAATTCATTAGTACGCATTTGGGGAATGTACTGAAAGTATTTTTCAAAAGTATCAACTTGTTTTTTATTGACACAAGGTAAATCTCCATTACCGCTTGCCCATAAAAAAGCATTTTTTTGAGGAGAATTATACTTCAAATTTCCTAATTGTATAGTCTCGAAGGAGGTATTGCTTTTTGTATTTTGGTAAGGAAAAACAATATTGTTAATAGAAAATGTACTTATTTCCATCAACGATTTATGATTTGCAAGTTTACTTAGATTAAAAGGAAAAAATAAAATTAGTGCTATTGGGATTTGTGAAAGTGCTAATAGTGCATTTATTAGTTTTTTGTTCTGTATTAAACATATCAAACAAAAGACAGAGAAAAATAAAACAAAATGAATGAAAAAGCGATATTGTGGAGAGGTTATTAAAAGTAAAAATATTTGCAATATCATATTAACATAAATGAGCCAAAGAGCTTTTTCATTTTTAAATTTGTATATAAAAAAAGGTAAGGCTAGAATCAAAAAAACACTAAGTTTATTAAATAATCCATTCAGTTTTGGCAGCGTGATCCATCTTATAAATAAATCCCAAACCGACATTGAATTATATTGTTCCGCTGTAATAAAATAGCCATAATACTTCAGATTGTCATAATAAAAAGTCTGTATTTTACTCGGGATAGCATAATCTGTTGCAATTAATGTGAATATTTTAGATGGAAAAAGAAGAGATCCACAGAGAATTAGGTTTTTAATGAAAAAGAGCACGATTATTAATGTGCTTAATAAAATCGCTTTTAGAAGTTTTCCTGATAACGTCTTAAAATTAAAAACTAATAAAATTAAAGGAAAAACTGCAAATGTCAGCGTTGTGTTTTTGATGTAGAGTAAAAAAAGAACTAAAATTAAAAGCAAACCAAATGTCTCAGAAGTTATTTGTTTGAAATTTTCTAAAAAATAAAAGAAAAAAATAAAAGAAAAAAATAAACGAGAAAATGTAAACAGGAATATCTGGAGAAGGTGCACTTATAAATTGAAAAAAGAAAATATTAAATAAAGGAAGCAATCCAACTAACAAATAATTTTTGTTGTCATTTTTGCTGTATTCATTTAGTTTCTGAATGGCAAATACATTTCCTAATAGTAAGCAAAAACCACTTAAATCATTGAAATTTTTATATAAAAAGGAAAAATTAAAAACACTTTGCGTAATATGCCAGCCACTCGTCTGTCCATAAAATAAATGGAGATTTGAAAGTCCTTTTACAAAGCCATATTCGTTAAGCCATTTTATAGTTTGAATGTAATACGATTCGTTATCAATTACAAAAGGAATTGATGCACATTGTAAAATAATCAGAACAGAAATAATACATAGAACGATTTTTAGTCTTTTTGGCAGTTGTTGTAATTCTAATAAAGATGTCTTGTAAAGATCAATAATCGAATTTTGAAATTTTAGAAATGAAAAAATATTCAGAAGTATTAAAAAAATATGAAATTCGATATTAATTCTTCCGAAAATTGCCCAAATACTTGCTAGTATAGTTGTTGAGAACAACCCAAGTATAGATGTAATTACAAAATTTTTATTGCTGAGATTCATTAATTTATCGAAACTAACACCTAAATTAATGGTTGTGACTAAAATATAAATCCAGCTAATTATAATTAAAACCATTAATAAAGAATTTGCCCGTCAGACATTATCAATTTTCTATCAGCCATATTAGCCAATTCTTCGTTGTGGGTTACGATCACAAAAGTCTGCCCAAATTCGTCTCGAAGCTGAAAAAATAATTGATGCAGGTTTTCTGCAGAATGCGTGTCTAGATTTCCAGAAGGTTCATCGGCAAAAATAACATCTGGTTTATTGATCAACGCTCTTGCAACGGCCACACGCTGTTGTTCTCCGCCAGAAAGTTCGCTTGGCTTATGATTAATTCTGTGTGAAAGTCCTAAATAAGTAAGCAGTTTTTTAGCTTCGGCTTCGGTTTCTGAAGTTTTTTTTCCGGCGATATAAGCTGGGATACAAACGTTTTCTAGAGCTGTAAACTCGGGTAAAAGCTGATGAAACTGGAAAATAAAACCAAGGTTTAAATTTCTAAAATCGGATAATGTTTTGTCTTGTCTGCTTTTCTTTTTGAAATATCTGTTATAATAAACAAGCATTGAAAATATTGGCAGAAAAAGGACTCCAACAACTACTAACCTAAGTGTGTCATCAAAAACTTTAGTTCTGAAAAACATCAAATAAACGGCCAGAACAACAATGTAAAGAGAGCCAGCCCAAGTAATGATTTTAAATGTCTTTTCTTGTTTTGAATTATCGTTTTTGAGATCTTGTAATTCCAGTACATTTTTACCATTAATCGTTAATGATGAATCTGGACTATGATCTGGTTTGTCTAAAGTTCCTAAAATCTGCAGTAAAGTCGTTTTTCCAGCGCCAGATGCACCGACAATCGAAACAATTTCGCCTTTTTTAATATGTAAATCGACTCCTTTTAAAACTTCAAGTTTGTCGTAGAATTTATGTATGTTTTTTGCGTGTATCATTTAGAAAACTCTTTTTACAAAGAAACGAAGATTATGTATAGAATCAAATTTCAATGTCTTAAATTCCAAATTCCAATTTAATACCATTAAAGATCGGATTTAAATCTAAAATAAAAGGTACGTTTATTGATATGG
The DNA here is from genome assembly GCF_004366435.1 of Flavobacterium sp. S87F.05.LMB.W.Kidney.N. Taxonomy (NCBI): domain Bacteria; kingdom Pseudomonadati; phylum Bacteroidota; class Flavobacteriia; order Flavobacteriales; family Flavobacteriaceae; genus Flavobacterium; species Flavobacterium sp. S87F.05.LMB.W.Kidney.N. The sequence goes on from NZ_SODX01000003.1 coordinate 535,812, forward strand.
GAATTGTGGAAATTAAATACGAAAAAGAAATAACAGAGTTTAATGGTTTATTTTTAATTTCGAATAAACTTCAAATACAGATCAAAATGCAAGATTTAAATGTTGTTGAAGATAACAGAACGTCCAAATTAATAATCGGTTTAATTTTGGATGCTATTGGTATGGTTTCATTTTCGATACCGCTTGTGGGCGAATTTTCGGATGTGATTTGGGCGCCAATTGCTGCTTTTATTATGACTAGAATGTATAAAGGACGCGTAGGAAGGGTGGCAAGTATTTTGACTTTTGTAGAAGAAATTATACCTTTTACGGATGTAATTCCTTCTTTTACATTAACATGGATTTATACTTATTTCTTTCAAAAAAATAAAGACGGCTTGTAAAAACCGTCTTTAATTCCTTTTCTTTATTGAACAATTATTTTTTTGATGTATGATGTTTTGTTTGTTTGAGGATTAATAACTTTAATTAGAAAAACGCCTTTGGAATTTAAATGAATTGTTTCGGCTGTATTGGTTCTAATTTTTTGTTGTACTAACTCTTTTCCAGCAATATCATAGATTTTAAGATCGGCAGTTTCTGTTTCTTCATTGCTAATAAAGACTGAAAAAGACCCCCTGCTCGGAATTGGCCATACATTAAAAGAGTTGTCTTTTGCTTCTTTAACAACTTGGTCAGTACCTAAAGTTAAACTTTGTCCGCTTATAATATTTACCTTTCGCTTCATAGTTCCGCCTTCAGAATCGGTAACTGTAAACTCAAAAGAGCATAATCCGTTGGCTGCTGGAGAAAATGCAACTGTATCAGTATTAAGTACTGCATTTCCGTTCACAACATTTGAAATAGCATACGAAACACCACTTGTAAATCCTCTTGATAATTTTTGAATATTGATGTCAATTTTTGTTCCTTCTGGAGATTCATAATGTGGTAAAGACATCCATTGCAGGTATTTGTCAAGATTTGTGTATCCATCTAAATCGTTATCAGCATTTGCATCTGAAAAATCACCAATTGCAGAGTTTGCATTAGTTCCAATAATAGTTTCCCACCAATTTGGAAGTCCGTCTTGATCAGTATCCCAATTGGCATCTCTATTTACAATTGGGTAAATTTCAAATCCTCCAACATCAGCTTCGTTATCTGGAAATCCAGGTTTTCCAGTTACGCTTCCAACAGCAGAATAGGTTCCGTTTAAAGTTTCTGTGATAATTCTCTGGTCATGTTCGTCAAATTCAGGCTGTGTACATCCCACATCCGACAGTACAATTTTATAAGCATTTTTGGCAGATTGCGTAGTTACATAAGAAGGGAAAAAGGGTGTGTTGACAAAATTTTCATATGTAACAGTATTTCCTGAAGCTTTTCTTCCTGCAGTTTGATTGCTTTCGTCGAAGTAGCCCGGCATCACATTTCCGTTAAAATAACATTGCTGCATTCCAGTTCCAACGCCTTCATTCTGCTGATTAAATGCTACAAATATTTTTGAGCCTGCGCCTGGTTTGTAATAATTGTTTACAAAATTCACTTCTTTGGTTCCACCGTCGGTTGTTCTGCTTCCCCAGTTGTAGACTACATTATTTGTGATGTCCATTCTGCCGGTATAGGCACCGCTTCCGTCTAATCCGCCGCCAAGACTCCAGTTACGACCGTAGCAGTGTGCTAGTAAATTATGGTGAAAACTACCAATATCTCCACCAATTGTAGCTGCATAACCATGTTCTGTTCCTGTTGGATAATTTTGATGATTGGCAGCGTTTAGAGCTTCAGAAATAAGTGTTTTTTGCAGAGTTATATTTTTTCCTGATCTAGAGCTGAAAGATTCATCAATTGTCCAGCTGATGGAACAATGATCAATAATGCTATTGTCAGCACCAGTTAATCCCATTCCGTCAAAAGTTGGTCCAGCGCCAAGTCGAACTCTTAGATTTTGGACTACGGCATCATTTCCAGTAACTCCAAAAGGAGCAGAGCGAATGCAAATACCTTTGCCAGGCGCGGTTTGTCCTGCAACTGTAACGTAAGGCTGACTTAAAACAAGACGAGATTGTAATTGGATTATTCCTGATGTATTAAAAATGATGGTTCTTGGTCCAATATCATTTGTAACAGCTTCACGGAAACTTCCAGGTCCGCTGTCGTTTAGATTAGTTACGGCAACTATTTTTCCACCTCGTCCGCCTCTTGCAAAGCGCCCATATCCCTCAGCTTCTGGAAATGCAAGCTGTGCTGGACGAAAACGCCAGATATTTCCTTTTTCAACTCCATTTGCAAGAACTTCATCAATACGCCAATAATAAGTAGCTCCTGTATATAGTCCGTTTACTTGATAAGAAGTGTTTGCTAAAGCTTGATTTCCTTTGTATTCTGGCGAAGATGTCGTGGCATTGTCTACAGCTGCTTGATCTGTACCGAAATAAATATTGTGAGAAACCGCATTTGCCGCCGCAGTCCATTGCAGTAATTTACCGCCAGAAGTTAATTCAACATGTTCGTCATTTTGTTTCGGATTTGGATTTGTGGCCTGATAAAAAATATTAGGCGTATTAAGTTCAAAACCGTTAAGCATAATATTTTTAATATTTTCTGTACCTGAGGTTTCTGCAGCAATTAAAATCACAACATCTGTGCCTGTTACAGCTTGAAATTTTAAATAAGTAGATTTGGCATCGGCAGTTTTAAGAGCTCTTACAGACGGAATTAAATTATCGACAACCAAATTTCCATTAATAGAAATATCAATTGGGCTAAAGTTATTTCCAGACGGACTGTCTACAGCATTAAAAAACGCTAAAAAGGAATGTTCGCCAGTTGTTAATCCGCTTATTTTAAGTTCTATCTGTCCTCCTAGATTTGCAGTTGTTCCTTTTACAGTTAGACCATCGCTCACTAATCTGGCATAGTATGGAGCTTGTATTCCTGCTTTGTACCAGTTTGTTCCTAGAGCATCTCCTTTGTCTCCAACTCTGGTTACAGTAAATGTAACTCCATTTTCGGTATATGTGCTGGTATTTCCAGAGGCTATTACCCAAGTTGTGTAATCTGGATCGTTTACTTCGGCTTTTGGTCTTCCAGATTGATCAAAGTCAATCTTTACTATTGGATTTTGGGCAAAAATTAAAGTCATCGGCGCAATGAGGCAGGTTATGGCCGATATCACGGAGAGTTTTAAGTAATTTTTCAGCATGTCAATGGTGGTTTGGTTAGTAAGTAAAATAATCTTAGTTAGAAAATAATTTTAAACAACTGATTATCAGGTTTAAAAAACGATTTTCACTACTGTAAAGATTATTATTACTTCAAAACAAACTATCCTGCACCATCCTGTTCTGTATGCTGTTTTCGTAGTAAATTAATATAAAAAAAACGGATTATACTTTTTTTGTATAAATTTTTTACATTGTTTATATTAGATAAATAAAGGGATTGAGTAAAAATGAATTGGTTTGAGAGAAAAAGATTTATTGACTTGAAGAAATTAAAATAAATAAAATATTGTGATTAAGAATAGGTCTTAACCAGAACGGTTTGTTTTAAAAGAAATAATTAAATTAATCTTTAAAAAGAAATCCAAGCCCCATTCTTTTGAGCATTTTCTTTTCGAAATTCCAGAAGAAACGGAATTGACCAAATAGGGTTCCTATGGCAACTAATAAAACTTGGTAAATAGGAAAAATGATTAATAAACGGATTAAAGTAAACCAAACAGCCCCGAAATCTTCTTTATAAATTCCGATCCAGTCGCAGAAAGGTCTAGAAATCCATGCAGATGCTGATCCAGTGATAGCAAAAACAATAAATATGATTATGGCTTGTAGGTTGGATGTGATTCCCCAGCGTTTTTTAAGTCTGTCCATTATTTATTTATAACCATTACAAATATACTAACATTATCTTTGCGGAACATACCCCGCGAGCTTTTGTTTGTAAGTATTTTGAAAATAAATCATATAGTTATAAATTAAATAATTCACTTCGTATCCATAACGAATCTGCGGTTGGTAATCTATAGTCATTTCGTATAAATTCGGATTGTAACGATTGGGTTGTGAAGCTCGAATGTTCCATTCCACAACATATTGATAATTTTTATTTTCGAGATAATTTAATGTATAATAATGTCTAGGAAGCGCACGAGAATTTAACCAGGTATTGAAACCATTATCTATAATTATTACTTCGTATTCTAAAGAATCGTTTGCAATTCTAACAGTATCATTTCCCTTTTTGTTTACTGCATTATTATTGCTCGCAATATTATTCTGCGAAGCTGTTGAACAAGCAATTACTGTTAATACTACAATCAATATGGAAACGCATTTTTTCATGATTTAAATTTACGAATTTTTTTTAAGGTTCAGAGGAACAAAGGTTTAAAGTAACAAAGGTTTAACTTCTTACTTATAAAAATAAAAACTGATTACAATTTGCAATCAGTTTTTAGAGTTTTCTTAAGGCCTTTGTTCCTTTGTCACTTTAAACCTTTGTACCTAGACTATTTACGACTATTTACTTCCAAACAATTTCCCAATAAATCCAGCTATACCGCCTTTGCTTTTGGTTACTACAAGAACATCAGCAACATCTACTTTTCCGTCGTTGTTTTGGTCTAGACCGAATTGCATTCCGTATTTAGAAATGGTATCCATTATTCCTGAAGCTTGTCCGCTGTTTCCTGAAATAGAGTTGATGATGTCAGAAATTTGAAAACTATTATCGTTTGGATCTTTTGCTTTATTAACTAAAGAACCTAAAATCTGCGGAATTAAATTAGACGCAACTCCGTTTGAGTCTGCACTGCTTAATCCGAATTTTTGACCAAGACTGCCGCTTAATTGTTGTTGAATTTGTTGTACTACAGGATTTGAACTATCAATAGCTTCTTTACCGCTAAACAATCCTGCAATTTGTTCGGTGCCGCCTTCAGAAACAATCTTTTTTAAACTTTCAAAAATAGAACTACTGGTTTCATTGATTACGGCTTCGTTGTGTTCGTTTGGAACAGCGTTATTGTTTACAACTGCATCGCCTCCATATTGTTGTACTAATTGGGTTAATTGTTCAAACATGATTTTTAGGATTTAGATTAGAACTCAAATTTAAACAAAAAAAGAAAGGGATTTATTAAACGATGTTAATAAATCCCTTGTAAGTGATTTAATTATAGTTTATTAGCTTAGCAAAGTAATAATTTGTGAAGCTAGTTCAGTACCAATTCTATCTTGTGCCTCTCCAGTTGCAGCTCCAATGTGCGGCGTCAAAGAGATTTTAGAGTGCATTAAAATTGCCATTTCTGGTTTTGGCTCATTTTCAAAAACATCTAATCCAGCAAAAGCAACTTTTCCAGAATCTAATGCTTTTACTAAAGCAACCTCGTCAATAACACCTCCACGAGCACAGTTAACAATTCCAACGCCATCTTTCATGATTTCAAATTCTTTCTCTCCAATGATGTAACCATTTTGAGCAGGAACGTGTAATGTGATGAAATCAGCTTCTTTAAATAAAGATTCTAAAGATTGAGAAACTACTTTAGTTGTGATAGATTGTCCGTCAAAAAATTCAACTTTAATATCTACTTCTGGAATAAAACTATCTGCAGCGATAACTTTCATTCCTAAACCAAGAGCCATTTTTGCAGTAGCCTGGCCAATACGGCCAATACCAACAATACCTAAAGTTTTACCTCTTAATTCAGTTCCGTTAGCGTAAGCTTTTTTCAAACCGTCAAAATTAGTATCTCCTTCAAGAGGCATATTTCTATTAGAATCATGTAAAAAACGTACACCATTAAATAAGTGTCCGAACACCAATTCAGCAACAGATTCTGAAGATGAAGCCGGAGTATTGATTACATGGATTCCTTTGCTTTTAGCATAGTCAACATCAATGTTATCCATACCAACACCACCACGTCCGATAATTTTAATACCAGGACAAGCGTCGATAATGTCTTTACGAACTTTAGTTGCGCTACGAACTAAAATTACGTCAATATTGTTTTCGTTTATATAGTTAGCTACTTGTTCTTGAGCTACTTTTGTAGTTATAACTTCAAATCCGCCTTTTTCTAAGGCTAGAATTCCACTTTTAGAAATTCCATCATTTGCTAATACTTTCATTGTGTGTTTATTGTTTATTTGGTGAATCGTGTAAAGGTTTAACTGTTTATACGTTTAATTGTTTAATCGATGAACCAACTATTTGATTTTTCTTTTTTTTTGATATTTTTAGCTGAAAACTGAGACTGAGACTGAAACTGAAAACTAAACTTTAGATTCCAATGCTTTCATTACGTCAACCAAAACCTGAACGCTTTCGATTGGCATTGCGTTGTAGATAGAAGCTCTGTAACCACCAACAGAACGGTGTCCTGGCAATCCAGAAATGTTTGCAGCTTTCCATAAAGCGTCAAAAGTTTCAGTGTGTTCAGGATTGTTCAGTAAGAAAGTTACATTCATATTCGAACGATCTTCAACTGCTGCTGCGCCTTTGAATAATGGGTTTCTGTCGATTTCAGCGTAAAGTAAAGCTGCTTTTGCGTTGTTTAATTTTTCAACAGCAGCAATTCCGCCTTTTTCTTTGATCCATTGTAAAGTTAAAAGAGAAACGTAAACAGAGAAAACAGGAGGAGTATTGTACATACTTTCTGCTTTGATATGTTTAGCATAATCTAACATACTAGGAATTGTTCTTCCGTTTTTACCTAAGATTTCTTCTTTAACCACAACAAGAGTTGTTCCTGCAGGTCCCATATTTTTTTGAGCTCCAGCGTAGATCAAGTCAAATTTAGAAAAATCTAATTCGCGTGAAAAAATATCAGAACTCATATCGCATACAACAGGAATATTTGTTGCTGGGAAATCTTTCATTTGAGTTCCAAAAATCGTATTATTACTTGTGCAGTGGAAATAATCAGCATCAGCTGGGATTTCGTAACCTTTTGGAATATGAGTATAATTGTCGTCTTTTGAAGAACCAACGATAACAGTTTCTCCAAAAAGTTTAGCTTCTTTAATAGCAGCAGTTGCCCATGTTCCTGAGTCTAAGTAAGCTGCTTTTCCATTTTCTTTCATTAAGTTATATGGAGCCATTAAGAATGCTGTACTTGCACCACCTTGTAAAAATAAAGCTTGATAACCTTTTCCTTGAAGTCCTAATAATTCTAAAGCAAGGGATCGGGCTTCTTCCATAACGGCAACAAAATCTTTGCTTCTGTGCGAAATTTCAAGAATAGATAATCCTGAATCATTAAAATTTAAAATTGCTTTTGATGCTTTCTCAAAAACTTCCTGAGGTAAAATACTTGGTCCTGCGCTGTAGTTGTGTTTTTTCATGGTTGTTGTTAATAGTCGAAAATTTTAAAGACGCAAATTTCGGTAATAAGAGCCGAAAAAGCGTTAAAATATTCGAAATAATTAAACATTTTATTACTTTGTTGTTAACAAAAACGTTATAGTATCGACATTATCTGCGTAATCCCACAATTGAGGTTTTTGCGTTTCTCCGAATGCAATAGTGTCACTTGTTAAATTGGTACCAACAATGCATTGAATTTGCTCTGAATCGGTTTCAAGGCGTTTTTGAAGTTCTTCAAGGTTTTCATAATATTCATAAAAAACACTCGAAATAGGAGAGGCGTAGCTCGAATCTTCTTTCAAGGTTAGAAAACCATTGTCTAACAATTTAAAATTACTCATTAAAAAAACAGCTTTATTGTAATCGTAATTATTAGCATACTTTTCATAATGAATAACATCCTGATATTTGAAAATGGCCTGAAAAAAGGCATCAAAAGAATATCCTTTAGGGACAAAAAGTTTAGAAACATTTCGGCATCCTAAACCAAAATATCTAAAAATATCTTCGCCTAATTGCTCTAGTTCTTCATGTGTTTCTTTACCCGTTAAAATAGCTGCCGAATTTCGGTTTTTGCGAATAATCGATGGCTTATCTTTAAAATAGTATTCGAAATAGCGAGAAGTATTGTTGCTTCCTGTAGCAATTACAGCATCGAAATTTTCTAGTTTTCCTTCCACGAAAGTGATCTTATCTTTCAAACTTTCATCTACAGCAATTAAATACTTGGCCAAAAAAGGCAGTAAATGCTGATCGTTTGATGATGTTTTTATTAAAGCTTTATTGCCTGTAATTAAGACCGATAAAAAATCATGAAAACCAACTAATGGAATATTTCCAGCTAATATCAAAGCAACTGTTTTTTCTTTGATGTCATTTTGAGCGAAGTCAGCTTCGTATTGAGAAAGCCATTTTTCGAGATTCTCATCTGTTAAAGCTTCTGCCCAAGACTGTAATGCGAAGTAAACTTGCTCCGGTGTATACCATCCGTTATGAGATTGGGATAAATGTATAAGTTTTTTAAAATCTTCAAAAAAGATATCATTATATAAAACGTCAGATTTTTGCACGGATTGCTCTTCAGAAAACTGACTTAAAAATTTTCCTAATTCAACAAAAACACTTTTTTTTGTTTCTAATGTCATAATGTTTGCTTATGAATTGTTTTGATTGTAATTTTGCACAAAAATAAGCTATATTACGTTATAAGGCAAAGTAGATTCAAATCTTTGATATTTTAAACTTATATTCTTATAACTTTTAACATGTAACTACGAAAAAAATGGCAATTATTATAACTGACGAATGCATAAACTGCGGGGCCTGCGAACCAGAGTGCCCGAATACAGCAATATATGAAGGAGCAGATGACTGGAGATATAAAGATGGAACAAGTCTTACTGGAAAGATAGTTTTACCTGACGGAACTGAAGTTGATGCAGACGATGCTCAAACTCCAATTTCTGACGAGGTTTACTATATCGTGCCAGGAAAATGTACAGAATGTAAAGGTTTCCACGATGAGCCTCAATGTGCTGCGGTTTGTCCGGTAGACTGTTGTGTGCCAGATGATAATCACGTAGAAGACGAAGAAACTTTGTTACAAAGACAAGCGTTTTTACACGGAGAATAATTACTTTAAGTTATTTAAAATATAATCCTGAGTTTATACTCAGGATTTTTTTTGCATAAAATTGAAATATTTTCGAAATCTTATTGTATTGATAACTAATGATTTATTTTTGAGTATTGATTTATTAACAAAAATTTAATACTTTAGTTGAAAATTTAATAACGCCTATGAAGAAACTACTACTTTTATTGGTCGTATTACTTAACAATGTAAGCGTTTTTGCACAAAGCGAAGAGTATTCTATTCTTGTAAAAGATATTGAAACTTTACAGCCAATCGAAAATGCAACTGTGGTTATCTTAAAAACCAAACAAGTTTTGCTGACTAACGAAGATGGTAAAGTTACATTTGTTTTAAACGGCGGTTCAAATGTGCAGGTTTCAGAAATGAATTATGAAAATCTGACAATGCGCTGGACTTCTTTAAAAGAAAATGAATTTATAGTTTACCTCAAAAACAAGAAAGAAAACTTAGATGAAGTTGTTGTATCAAAAGAAAATCCTCAAAAAACACTTCAAAAAATAGTTTCAAATTCAAAAGATAAAATAAGTATTTCACATCGATTAAAAGTTTATGTTCGAGAATTTTTTATGCTCGACAATCAATATTCCTACTACAATGACGGATTGGTTAATTTTCAATTCAATAAAAATAACACAACCACTTTACTGGTAGAACAAAACCGCTCTTACGGATTACTGGAAACAGATGTAAGCGCAGATTTAATGGGATATAATTTGAATAATATAATGGAAAATTATTCAAATTTTAAATATTTTGAACCTTTGTTAGATTCTAAAGCAAAGAAAGAATATGATTTTACTATTAAAGGTCATGCTAAAAATAAAGAGTATTACGTAATGTCGGTTAATCCGCTGGATAAAGCTAAAGAGGCAGTCGATAATTTTGAGATTATTTATGATCCAGTAAAAAAAATAATTTTAGAATTTACTATATCTGTAACTCCGGCGAGTCTTGATAAAATAGAAGATAAAACAAAGGTTGGAGACAAAAATATTACCAAATCGTTTGTAAAAGTGAATTATCGCTGGGATGGAACCGATTATTATCTGCTAAGTTCTAATGAAGAAATTGGATATACCGTGATTTTAAAAGATAAAGCTAAAAATATTCAAGTCAGAAATAGTTTTGTGACGACAGGTTTTAATAAACAAAACTTCACGTATAGCGAAAGTGATGTCTTTAAAGAAAAATCCCTTTTTAATAAACGAAATAAAATCTTAACCAATTATTGGGATATTTCTGGTTTTACCGCTACTGATGAAGAAAAAGCAATTATTGCCTCTTTAGAATTTAAATTGTAATTATATAAACAGAAAAAAATCCTGAACTTAATTGTTCAGGATTTTTTATTTATAAACTATTGATAAATGGATTGTCAGGCTGAGCGAAGTCGAAGCCCCGCAAAGATTTTTACAGTATTGAACTTCTTACGCATCCTTCGACTTTGCTCAGGAGGACAAAAAGAGAAATCTGCAAAATCTGCTTGAAATAACTACAAAGTTTGTCAGGCAGAGCGAAGTCGAAGCCCTTACGTATTAAAAATTAAATCCAAGTCTTGCATAGTAGTACGCACCGCTGAATCCCATTTGTACAGCATCCCAATAACCTCCAGCTTCTGTATTTCCTTGTTCATCTTGTTTTGTTGGATAAACATTGAATAAGTTGTTGCTTCCAAGAGTTAATTTCAAGCTTTTAGTAAATTGATATCCAACCGTTAAATCAGTAATTAATCTCGGATTGTATACATCGTCTTCGTCTGCGTAATCTACTAAAACGACTTTACTGAAACGTGTAAAAGCCAATCCAGCATCAAATTTATTTTTAGCATATGTAAGATTTAATCCGAATTTATTATCTGGAGCAGAAGCTAATAAAAAGGCTTTTTCACGTTTTCCAAAGAAAGTTGCTTCGTCTAAAGCGCCATTTTTAACCTTGTCAATTTTCATGTCATTAATGTTTCCAACTAGTGTTGCGCCAAACTGTCCAAAGTCAAATTGTTTTTTCCAAGAAAAAACGATATCCAAACCATGTGTGCTGGTGTCTACTCCATTAGCAAAAAATTGCGCTTCAGAAACACCAAGGTTTAATGCACTTGCGTCAAAATATCCAGTAAGAACAATACGATCTTTTACTTGAATATAATATCCATCGATTGTTGCAGTAAAATCACCAAACGAACCTGTGAATCCTAATGAAGCGTTTACTGCTTTTTCTTCGTTTAATTTATCAATTCCAAAAGCTCTAGTTACAGGGCTGTCATTTGGAGCCAGTAAAACTTCGGTTGCACCGCTGGCATTGAAATTGGTAAAACGTAAATTATAATAAATCTGCGCTAAAGATGGTGCACGGAATCCAGTACTAACAGATCCTCTGGCATTAATATGATCTGTAATTTTAAGTCTTGAAGCTAATTTTCCGTTTACAGTACTTCCAAAGTCACTATAGTTTTCAAAACGAACTGCACCGCTGAACATTAAGGCTTCTGTAACATCCAATTCTGCATCTGCATAAAGAGAGAAGTTGGTACGATCTTTATTCACTTCATTTGCCGGACTGTATCCAGGAAAACCTTGTGAACTTCCTGGTCTTGGTTCGCCAGAGATTGGGTCAATTGGGGCACTTTGTGTAGTCGGATCTGTTATAGGCTGTCCGTTGGTATCATAAGTAGTGTAAGAACCTTCTTCACCAGCAAAAATCTCGAATTTTTCAACTCTAAATTCTGTTCCAAAAGCAATATTTAAGCCACTTAAAACATCCTCGTAATTTTTTGAAATGTCAAAATTGGTTGTGTTTTGGAGTAAACTATGTCCACCAGCGTCAAATTGATGTGGCGAATTTTCTTCGAGAGAAGCATTGATCGTTCCTTTTATTTCGTATTGAAATTTATTTTTTCCAAAAGTATTGCTTAAGTCAAATTTCCAACCGCCAGAAGTTTCAGTTCTAATTCCCGCAGCCACCGAATTGTCATTAATTTTAGAAGTAATTCTCGGAGTGTAACCGCCTGGGTAAACAGATTCTACAACTCTTTCGCCGTCATTTCTGGTAAAAGCGTAAGCATCAGTATCTCTAAAATTACTTCCTCCAAAAGAATAAAACTCAGTTTTGTCAGAAATCGGAATAGCAAGATTTGCAAATAAATTTACACCCTGCATTTCAGCATCACCAAAACCTTTTCTAAAATCATATGCAGGTCTTAATGTTTTGTTTTTGTTTAAAAATTCTCCAGTAATATTTACATAACCACCTTTACTGCCAATTGCTGTTCCGTAGTTTGCCGCAACCCTTACAGAACCTCCATCAAAATCTTGATCCTTTCCGTATGAATTTCCGTTTCCATTCTTATCCAATCGAAAACCTTCGGTATTTGGTGTTCCCGGCAGGAAATCACCTTTTGCGTGAGTATTAAAAACGCCATAAGTGATAGAACCAGTAAGTTCGTTTACATTATCATTAGTAACAATATTGATAACCCCGGCAATCGCATCAGAACCATATTGTGCAGATGCTCCGTCTCGCAGGATCTCAATTCTTTTAATGGACGCAGCAGGAATTGCGTTCAAATCGGTTCCCGTATTACCGCGTCCGCGTGTTCCGAACAAATTAATTAATGAAGATTGATGTCTTCTTTTTCCGTTAATCAAAACCAAAGTCTGATCAGGCCCCATACCTCTTAAAGAAGCAGGATCAACGTGATCGGCGCCGTCAGAACCAGATTGTTTATTGGCATTAAATGACGGCGCTACATATTGTAATAATTGGTTGATTTCAATTTTTCCACTTTGTGTCGTAACGTCCTTTACATTGATTACATCAATTGGAACAGCCGAATTTACAACGGTTCTTTTCGCATTTCTAGAACCAACGACAACAACGTCATTTAAAATTTGACCTTCACTTTCCGTTAAAACAATATCTAATTTATCTCCAGAAACAGTTTTTTCAACAGTTCCAAATCCGACATAACTAAAAACTAATGTTGCACCATCTTTTACTTTTATTCTAAAACTACCTTCAAAATCGGTTGATACTCCATTCGAAGTTCCTTTTTCAATAATATTAACGCCAGGCAGTGGATTACCAGTTTTGTCTTTTACAAGACCCGAGACTTCTTTTTGTGCAAAAAGAAATGCTGAATTCAGCAGAAATAAAAATAATGCAATCTTTCTCATGGTTATTGGTTTTTTGATTTGTTTTTTGTTGATTAGTTTTATAAAAGTAGTGTTTTTTAACAAAAAATTAATAAAATGTTTAAAAATTTTAAAGAATGCTCTTAAAATTATATTATTGAACATTTTTACTTCGTGCAAGAGCTATTAAATCTTATATTTGCAAAATTTTAAAGCCAAAAAATATCATTTTGGCAGAAACCAAGAAAAACGTAAATCATAAGGCATTAAATTACAACGTTTAATGTTTTAGGTCTAATTAAATAAAGACCGAATAAATAATATAGAAACAAACAGATGAAAGCAGGAATTGTAGGATTACCAAATGTTGGAAAATCAACATTATTTAATTGTTTATCTAATGCAAAAGCGCAAAGTGCCAACTTTCCGTTTTGTACAATCGAACCTAATATTGGTGTTGTAAACGTTCCAGATCCAAGAATCAACAAATTGGAAGAATTGGTTAAACCAGAACGCGTTCAAATGGCAACTGTAGATATCGTAGATATTGCAGGTTTGGTAAAAGGAGCAAGTAAAGGTGAAGGTCTTGGAAACCAGTTCTTAGGAAACATTAGAGAGTGTAATGCTATTATTCACGTTTTACGTTGTTTTGACAATGATAATATTGTTCACGTTGACGGAAATGTAAATCCAATTCGTGATAAAGAAACTATTGATATCGAGTTACAGCTAAAAGATTTAGAAACTGTTGAAAAACGTTTGGAAAAAGTAAATCGTGCCGCTAAAACTGGAAATAAAGAAGCGCAGACTGAAAAAGCACTTTTAGACAGAATCAGAGAAGCATTATTACAGGCTAAATCGGCTCGTACAATTACTCCTCAAAGTAATGACGAAGAAGTTTTAATGGAATCTTTTCAGTTAATTACTGCAAAACCAGTTTTGTATGTTTGTAATGTTGATGAAAATTCTGCCGTAAACGGAAACAAATATGTAGATCAAGTTCGTGAGTTAGTAAAAGATGAAGATGCTGAAGTTATTGTACTTTCAGTAGGGGCAGAGGCTGATATCACTGAGTTAGAAAGTTATGAAGAGCGTCAGGTTTTCCTTGAAGATATGGGATTACAAGAACCTGGAGCTTCAGTTTTAATTCGTGCAGCTTACAAATTGCTAAAACAACAAACATACTTTACAGCAGGTGTAAAAGAAGTTCGTGCTTGGACAATCAACATTGGAGCGACTGCGCCTCAAGCAGCTGGAGTTATTCATACAGATTTTGAAAAAGGTTTCATCCGTGCTGAAGTTATTTCATACGATGATTACGTTCAATACGGCTCTGAAGCAAAAGCAAAAGAAGCTGGAAAATTTAAAGTGGAAGGAAAAGAATACGTAGTAAAAGATGGTGATGTAATGCACTTCCGTTTCAACGTTTAATTTTTTTTAGATAATTGAAGAAAGAAACAAGAAAATAGATTTAAAACTGCTGGAGAAATTCAGCAGTTTTTTTATTTTTAAGAATGAGCCTTCACTATGCGTCTGTATTTTGATTTTTCTACAAAATAAAACAAAAAAACCGTGTAAAATCCGCGCTTTCGCAAAAACGAATCCGTAAAATCCGTGTACTATCTTCAGGAAGCAAAATTTTTGGCTCAAAAATTGGTTACAGAAAAAATAACCAATTACTAATCTAAAATCAATTAATCAAAAATGCTAAAAAAAACCTTCAAATTTCTGGGCTGGGCACTTTTCGGAATCTTCACTTTTCTTGTTCTTTATGTGGTTTCTGTTTATTTCATTTCTAAAATTACAGTCAATTCAGATGTTGTAAAAGTTGAGGAACAAAATGCAATTCCCATTTACATACTTTCAAACGGTGTTCATACCGATATTGTCGTTCCGATAAAAAATGAAATTAAAGATTGGAGAAACGAAATTCAATTCAGTCAAACTCAATCTAAAGATTCAGTAATGAATTTTATCGCTTTCGGCTGGGGCGATAAAGGTTTTTATCTCGATACTCCAGAATGGTCAGATTTAAAAGCCAGTACAGCTTTAAAAGCAGCTTTTGGGGTAAGTTCATCAGCTATGCACACTACATTTTTCAAACAATTAAAAGAGGGAGAAGATTGCAAACGTATTTTAGTCTCAAAAGAAAATTATCAAAAATTAGTTTCTTACATATCTGAAAGTTTCAGCGACCCTATTCACCCGCAATGGATTGAAGGTCACAGTTACGGAAAAAAAGATGCTTTTTATGAAGCAAAAGGAAGTTACAGTCTTTTTTATACTTGTAATACTTGGGCAAATTCTGCTTTGAAAGCCGCCAATCAAAAAGCAAGTTTATGGACGGTTTATGATAAAGGGATTTTTTGTCATTATCAATAAATATTCTGCTTTAATCTTAAACTAACATGGAAAAAATATAAGATTCCACTAAAAAACGAGAATTTAAGATTTTGATTAATGCGTAAATTTGAGAGTATCTCAAAAAATCAGCAAATGAAAATCAAAAATATATTCTCCAAGTCATGGTTTCTATTGAAAAACACCTTTTTAGAATTCAACGATGACAATGCTATCAAGCTAAGTGCTGCTTTATCTTATTATACCATATTTGCATTGCCTCCTTTGTTGATTATCATCATTACTATTTGTGGTTTTTTCTTTGGAGAAGATGCTGTGACTGGTCAATTATACGGACAAATAAACGGAATGGTTGGCAATAGTGCAGCAAGTCAAATTCAGGAAGCAATAAAAAATGTTCAATTGTCTGGTGATAATATGTTTGCAACCGTCTTTGGAGTTGTGATGCTGTTAATTGGAGCTTCTGGGGTTTTTGCCGAAATACAAAGTTCTATTAATTTTATTTGGGGATTACGTGCCAAGCCGGATAAAGGAGTTAAAAAGTTTATTCAAAATCGATTAATGTCTTTTTCTATGATTGCATCAGTAGGTTTTTTAATGCTGGTCAGTCTTTTGGTAAATACAACATTAGATTTAGTGAGCTCACGCTTAAAAATATATTTTCCAGAAAGCACTGTTTATTTGTTTTATGTGGTCAATGTTGTAATTGTGCTGGCTAGTATAACACTGCTTTTTACTATTATTTTCAGGACTTTACCAGACGGAAAAATAAGATGGAAAGATGCTTTTATAGGTTCAGGAGTTACAGCGGTACTTTTTATGATTGGTAAATTTGCTATTGGTTTTTACTTGGGAAGTTCTACTGTAGCCTCTGTTTATGGCGCAGCTGGATCTGTGATAATAATTCTGGTTTGGGTTTATTATTCGGCAATTATTCTGTATTTTGGAGCAGAATTTACGAAAGTATACGCAAAATCGTACGGTGGAAAAATTTATCCGAACGAATATTCAGTTGAGATTCAAAAAGAGATTTACGAGATCGAAAATAAAGCTTAGCCGCAAATATTAATCTTTATAATTGTGGCAAGAACTTTGTTATTGAAATAAAATAAATACCACGAATATGAAAATAATAGCCTTTGGAGGAAGTAACAGCCAGCATTCAATCAATAAGCGTTTAGCGACTTATGCATCAAGTTTGTTTGAAAATGCTGAGGTTGAAGTTTTAGATCTTAATGATTTTGCTATGCCTTTATTCAGTGTTGACATTGAGAAAGAAGTTGGTCAGCATGAACTTGCAAAAGCATTTCTTGCAAAAATTGCCAGTGCAGATATATTAGTAGTTTCTTTGGCAGAAAATAATAACAACTATTCAACGGCATTTAAAAATATATTCGATTGGAGTTCCAGAATTAATAAAGAAGTCTTTCAGAAAAAGCCGATGTTACTTATGGCTACGTCGCCAGGAACAAGAGGTGGAGCATCTGTTCTAGAAATAGCTCGTAATGCTCTACCAAGATATGGTGCCGAAATTAAAGCTTCATTTTCGCTTCCAGCATTTAATGCCAATTTTGATTTAGAGAAAAATCAAATTTCTAATGCTGAATTAGACAAAGAGTTAAGAGATATTATTAAAGATTGTTTTTAAATGAGAATACCCAAACCTGCTTTTATATTTCTTTTCCTGCACTATTTTTTTCTAAATTTTACTTTTGCTCAAAAGCTTAATGAAGTAGATAAAATCGTTGCAAAATATCCTAAAAGCTTTAATACTACAGAAAAGTTAGCCGATAAAATCGAGAATGATTTTAATTCGGATTATGATCGCGCACGTGCTATTTACACTTGGATTGCTCTCAATATAAAATACGATTATAATGCTTATTTGAATCCGCCAAGAGTGCGCGGTTTTACTTATTCGTCAGAAGCCGAAAAGCAGCGAAAAATAAAACAGCTCAATGATGATCTAATTCAAACAGCATTTACTTCAAAAAAAGCAGTTTGTGAAGGCTTTACGGCTTTATATCAGCATTTGGCTTCTTTAGTGGGAATTAAATGTGAAATAATCCGTGGAGATTCTAAAACTTCAGTTCGTGATATCGGACGAAAAACAACATCTTCTAATCATGCCTGGAATATGGTTTTGATTGATAAAAAGTGGCGTTTAATTGATGTAACTTGGGGGCAGGGTTACTATGACAGCAGTAAAGGCAGAATGGTAAATGATTTTGCGCCTATTTATTTCGATACAGATCCCGATTATTTCTTTGCTAAACATTTTCCAGATTCGGGTTCTTTTTTAGGAAATAGATTAAGCAAAGAAGATTTCTTAAACGGGCCTTTAATTTATAATAAAACAATCGAGGAAGATTATAAAATAAAAGCTCCAGATTCTGGAATTTTAGAGGTTAGGAGAGGAGATAAAATCGATTTTGAAATCAAAAATGTTTCAAAATCAAATCAGGTTTTTTATCTCAATAAAAAGAATCAGGCAGTTAAAGTTCAAAATCCAAAAGAGAAACGAGGCGGTTTAGAATTTCAAATTCTTATTGATAATAACGTAGGAGACTATATTACTATTTTTGTAAATACGAGTAGTGTTGTGTCTTTCAAAATACTTCCAAAATAGATTTAATTGACGTATCTTAGCAAGTAATGATTCGAATTAAAAAGCTATGGAAACAACTTTCCTGAAATCTATTTTAGACAATGATTTCTACAAATTTACAATGCAGCATGCTGTAATAAAGCTTTTTCCTAAGGCAAAAGTTCGCTACGGATTTATAAATCGAGGAAAACATATTTTTCCAGCTGGCTTTGCAGATTTGCTTCGACATTCTGTAGATGCAATGGCAGATCTTCGGTTAACGAAAGAAGAAAAAAGTTATTTATCACATTATTGCCCTTATCTTGATCCAACTTATTTAGATTTTCTGCAAGGTTATAGTTTTGATCCATCTGAAGTGCAGATTAGCCAGGAAGGTTCAGAAATAAAAGTTACTGTTGAAGGATTTTGGTACAGAACCATTTTGTGGGAAGTACCTTTGATGGCTTTGATTTCAGAACTTTTTTACAAGTCAAATCATTTAATTCGATTGAATGATGAAGCGATAAAAGATTTGACAAAAGAGAAAATTGACAATTACAATAAATTGGGAGTTTCGGTTTTAGAATTCGGCACAAGACGCCGTCATTCGTATGATGTACATGATTTGGTAAATGAAACTTTGAAGGCATACGGAGGACAAAGTTTTATTGGCACCAGTAATGTGCATTTTGCAATGGTCAATAACAGAAGGCCTTTAGGCACGCATGCCCATGAATGGTTTATGTTTCATGCCGCACAATATGGCTTTAAAATGGCCAATTCTATAAGTTTAGAACATTGGACGCAAGTTTATGGAGGCGACCTCGGAATTGCCTTAACAGATACTTACACTACAGAAATATTTTTCAATCAATTTGATAAAAAATATTCCAAGCTTTTTGACGGTGTAAGACACGACAGCGGTGACCCAATTGAGTTTGCCCAAAAAGTGATTTCACATTACGTTAAAATGGGAATTGATCCTAAATCGAAAGCTATTGTTTTTTCAGATTCATTGAATTACGATAAAGTAAAAAAGATTGTCGATTTTTGTCAGGACAAAATCAAAACGTCATTTGGAATCGGAACAAATTTCACTAATGATGTTGGTCTTCCTGCCATGAATATGGTTATCAAATTAACCGACACAAAACCCGATAATATACATTGGCAGGGCGTAGTAAAGCTTTCTGACGAAAAAAATAAAAATACTGGAACTCCCGAAATGATTACTTTGGCAAAACAAGTACTCGGAATCAAATAGTATTTTTTTGCTGAAAATGCAGTTTTTTGATAATTTTAGCGTCCGTTTTATTTTAAAATCAATTTAAATAGATTTTTAAACTGTTATTATTCATAACAAAAAAAAAATACGCTTTCATTTTTTACCGATAAATGGTACATTAGCCAAAAATCCAATTCACCTTATGCTAGAGCAAAATCAATATACCGAAGATAATATTCGATCACTCGACTGGAAAGAACATATTCGTATGCGTCCAGGGATGTACATCGGAAAGTTGGGAGACGGTTCTTCTCCAGACGATGGTATTTACATTCTTTTAAAAGAGGTTTTAGATAACTGTATCGATGAGTTCGTAATGGGCTCTGGAAAAACTATTGAAGTGACAATCAAGGATAAAACGGTTTCCGTTCGTGATTACGGACGTGGAATTCCGTTAGGAAAAGTTGTCGATGTAGTTTCGAAAATGAATACAGGTGGAAAATACGATTCTAAAGCTTTTCAAAAATCAGTTGGTTTGAATGGTGTCGGAACAAAAGCGGTAAATGCGCTTTCCAATTATTTCCGTGTAGAATCTGTTCGTGACGATAAACAAAAAGCGGCGGAGTTTTCTGCAGGAAATTTAGTTTCAGAAGAAGATGTAATTGATACAACAAAACGTAAAGGAACCAAAGTGACTTTTACGCCAGATGAAACGATCTTCAAAAACTATAAATTCCGTTTAGAATATGTGATCAAAATGGTCAAAAACTATTGTTATTTGAACAATGGTTTGACGATTATTTTTAATGGAGAAAAATATTATTCAGAAAACGGACTTCGCGATTTATTAGAAGAAACAATCAGCGAAGAAGATTTAGAATACCCAATTATCCATTTAAAAGAGCATGATATCGAAGTTGCGTTAACACACAGTAAAACGCAGTACAGCGAAGAATATCACTCTTTTGTGAACGGTCAGAATACAACGCAGGGAGGAACGCACCTAGCGGCCTATCGTGAAGCTGTTGTAAAAACAATTCGTGAATTTTACAATAAGAATTTCGAAGCATCAGATGTTAGAAAATCGATTGTGAGTGCGATTAGTATTAAAGTAATGGAACCTGTTTTTGAGTCTCAGACCAAAACAAAATTAGGTTCTACAGATATGGGTTCAGATGATGGGACACCTCCAGTCTCTGTTCGTACTTTCGTTAACGATTTCATTAAAACTAAATTAGATAATTATTTACATAAAAACCCGCCGACTGCCGAAGCCTTATTGCGTAAAATTCTACAGGCAGAACGCGAACGTAAAGAATTATCAGGAATTAGAAAACTGGCTACAGATCGTGCTAAAAAGGCCAATCTTCATAATAAAAAATTAAGAGACTGCCGCGCGCATCTTCCAGATACCAAAAACCCAAGAAACTTAGAAAGCACTCTTTTTATTACCGAGGGAGATTCGGCTTCCGGGTCGATTACAAAGTCACGCGACGTGAATACGCAAGCCGTTTTCAGTTTGCGTGGTAAGCCTTTGAATTCATACGGAATGACGAAAAAAATTGTGTATGAGAATGAAGAATTCAACTTGCTTCAAGCAGCCTTAGATATCGAAGACGGACTAGAAAAATTACGTTACAACAACATCGTAATCGCAACCGATGCCGATGTCGACGGAATGCACATTCGTTTGCTTTTGATTACTTTCTTTTTACAGTTTTTTCCAGAATTAATCAAAGAAGGGCATTTGTACATTTTGCAGACGCCTCTTTTCAGGGTTCGAAACAAAAAAGAAACCATTTACTGTTATTCTGAAGAAGAAAGAAAAGAAGCCATTGAAAAACTAAAACCAAAACCAGAAATCACCCGATTTAAAGGTTTGGGAGAGATTTCTCCAGATGAGTTCAAAAACTTTATTGGAGAAACTATTCGCCTTGATCCTGTTATGATGGACAAAAACACTTCTATTGAGCAATTATTATCTTTCTATATGGGGAAAAATACTCCAGACAGACAAGATTTTATTATCAAGAATTTGAAGGTGGAGATTGATGAATTGGTAGAGGTTTAGAAGAAAGAATAAAAGAATTATAGAAGAATTTTTTAGTAGTTATACTGAACAAAATATATGAAAGACGAAGAAGACGATAACATAATTCCAAACGACGACGAGAATAATTCAGATGAAAACCTGATGGATAATCAAGATGGAGATGACGATGAGATTATCGATGTAGATGCTAAGCATTTTGAAGGACAGCATTTTTACGAAAACCAAGAAGAAGAAGGTGAAGACGTTATTACAAAAGTAACGGGAATGTACAAAGACTGGTTTTTGGATTATGCTTCGTATGTAATTCTGGAACGTGCAGTTCCTGCTATCGAGGACGGATTTAAACCTGTTCAGCGTCGTATTATGCACTCTTTAAAAGAGCTGGATGATGGTCGATATAACAAAGTTGCCAATGTAGTAGGGCACACCATGCAGTATCACCCACACGGAGATGCGAGTATTGGTGACGCAATGGTACAGATTGGTCAAAAAGATCTACTAATTGACTGCCAAGGAAACTGGGGTAATATTTTAACAGGCGACGGAGCAGCTGCTTCGCGTTACATTGAGGCACGTTTATCTAAATTTGCTTTGGAGGTTTTATACTCTCCAAAAATTACAGATTGGGGTGTTTCGTATGATGGTCGTCGTGCAGAACCAAACAATCTTCCTGTAAAATTCCCATTGCTTTTGGCACAGGGTGCAGAAGGTATTGCGGTTGGACTTTCTACAAAAGTGCTGCCTCACAACTTCAACGAGCTTATTGATGCTTCGATCAAAATATTAAAAGGAAAGCCTTTTACGCTTTACCCTGATTTTATGACGGCAGGTATTGCCGATGTTTCCAACTATAATGACGGAATGCGCGGCGGGCGTGTGCGTGTGCGTGCTAAAATTTCGCAATTAGACAAAAATACATTGGTCATTACGCAAATTCCGTTTTCGACCAATACATCAAGTTTGATTGATAGTATTTTGAAAGCCAATGATAAAGGTAAAATCAAAATCAAGAAAATTGAAGACAACACAGCAGCCGATGTTGAGATTTTGATTCATCTTTTTCCAGGCGTTTCTCCAGATAAAACAATTGATGCTTTATTTGCTTTTACAGCATGCGAAACTTCTGTTGCGCCTTTAGGCTGTGTGATTGAAGATAATAAACCGTTGTTTATCGGGGTTTCTGAAATGTTGAAAATTTCAACGCACAGAACCGTAGATTTGCTTCGTCAGGAATTAGAAATTCAGTTAGAAGAATTAAAAAATAAATGGCATTTCTCTACTTTAGAAAAAATATTCATTCGCGAAGAAATGTATATTGATTTCAAGTTGTATGGAGACAGAGAATCGCTTTACAAATATTTATACGATCGTTTTGAGCCTTTCAAAAAATCATTCGTTAGGGAAATCACTGATGAGGATTTACAGCGTTTGACTCAAATCCCTATGATTCGTATTACCCGTTTTGACTCTGATAAAGCCGATGAATTGATTTCGAGGTTAGAAGAGGAAATGAAAGAAGTCGAGCATAATCTGGAGCATTTAACAGATTTTGCAATTGCGTATTTTACCAAATTAAAAGAAAAATACGGAAAAGGTCGTGAACGTCAGACTGAGCTTCGTGTTTTTGATAATGTCGAAGCAACCAAAGTCGTTTTACGTAATACCAAATTGTACGTAAACCGAGAAGAAGGTTTTGTTGGAACCAGCTTAAAGAAAGACGAATACGTTGCCGATTGTTCTGATATCGATGATGTAATTGTGTTTTTACGAGATGGTACAATGATGATCACAAAAGTAGACGCTAAAACGTTTATAGGTAAAGATATAATTCATGTTGCTGTTTTTGATAAGAGTGATAAACGTACGATTTATAACATGATGTACCGTGATGGAAAATCGGGTCCGTCTTATATCAAACGTTTTAATGTGACAGGGGTAACACGTGACAAAGCATACGATTTGACAAACGGAACAAATGGTTCGCAAGTGGTTTATTTTTCACATAATCCAAATGGAGAAGCTGAGGTTGTAACCATATTATTGCGTCAAATAGGAACCATTAAGAAACTGAAATTCGATATTGATTTTGCTAAGCTGGCTATTAAAGGCCGTGGATCAAAAGGAAATTTAGTAACAAAATATCCAATCAAGAAAATCGAATTAAAAGAAAAAGGAATTTCGACTTTACTGCCAAGAAAAGTTTGGTTTGATGATACTGTAAAACGTCTAAATGTTGATGGAAGAGGAGAACTGCTTGGAGAATTTAAACCAACAGATAAAATCTTAATAATTAGCCAGTCAGGAAAATTAAAAGTAATTATTCCAGAATTATCAACTCATTTTGAGGAAGATATGATTGTTTTGGAAAAATGGAAGCCTAAAAAACCAATTTCGGCAATTTATTATGATGGAGAAAAAGAGCGCTATTTCTTGAAACGTTTTCTTGTGGAGAATGAAGGTAAGGAAGAAAGCTTTATTACAGATCACCCGAATTCGCAATTAGAAATTGTGTCGACAGATTATCGTCCTGTGGCTCAATTGGTTTTTGCAAAAGTAAAAGGAGTTCAAAAAGAAGATTTACATATTGATGTTGAGGATTTTATAGCTGTAAAAGGCTTCAAGGCTCTAGGAAATCAGTTGACAACTGACAAATTAAAACAAGTTAATTTGTTAGATCCGCTTCCTTACGATGAACCAGTTGAAGAAGTTCCAGAGAAACCTGAAATATCAGAAGATGATTCTGTAGGGACAGAATTAGATGATGACGGGCAAATAGGCCTTGTTTTAGAATAAAAATGAAAACGCTAAGAGATAATCTTAGCGTTTTTTTGTTAGATTCAGTTTAATTTTGAGAGATAAATTCCTCTTTAATCCATTTTACTTCATTGTTTTCAATGACTACAGAAACAGAATCTCCATCTTTTATTTCTCCTGAGATTATTTTCTTAGCTAAAGGTCTTCTTAAATGTGTTCGAATGATACTTTTAATCGGTCTTGCTCCGTATTTAGCATTATACCCATTTTCAGCCAGATAAAGTTTGGCTTCTATTGGAATATCGACTTTAATATTGATGTTTTTGAGTAAATCCATAAACTCTTTTTTCAAATGAATCTCAAATATTTTCAACGCATTTTCTTTGCTGATAGGCGCAAAAGGTGCAATTTCAGTTAAACGTCCTAAAAATTCTGGTCTGAAATAATTCGCCATAATTTCCATTAAAGAAGTTGAGGAAGGAATTTTACCACTATTAAAAGTTTCAACAATATGGTCTGCACCAATATTCGAAGTAAAAAGAATAATAGCATTAGAGAAATCACCTTCTTTTCCTAGTCGGTCGTGTAGTTTTCCTTCGTCCATAATTTGAAGAAAAACATCAAAAACAGAAGGATGAGCTTTTTCAATTTCATCAAATAAAACAATAGAATAAGGTTTCTGTCTAATCTTGTTTACTAGCATGCTTCCCTGTTCATACCCGACGTATCCCGGCGGTGACCCAAGTAGTAATGCTGCAGAATGTTCTTCTTTAAATTCAGACATATCAAAACTCAAATCAACCAATTGCTGGCTTCTGTAGAGCAGCAGGCAAAAGAAAGCGATTTTTCTAAGAATAGTGATCCATATTTAATGATTAAACCTAAAAATGATGAAAGTGTCGGAAAAGATTTTTCTATCAATTACTGGTCAACCTGTGCAGAAGAAGGAAATGACATTAAAGCAGGAACAGCTTTAGACTGCAAAGATTTATTTTTTGTAAGCAATAAAGTTACCCTGATGACTAATACCGTAGGAGGCGTAAACAAGCAAAATAATAAGGACAGGATTTTAGCGTACAGAAATGCATTACTAACCCGTGGCAGAATTGTAACTTTTGCTGATATCAAAGCTTTCGGATTTAATCATTTTAAAAATTCGATTACCGATATTAAAATAGAAAAAGGCACACGAAAAGAAATTTCTGTAAAAGCAGGTTTTAGCCGAACGGTAGATATTTTCATAAAAACAAATCCAGAAGAAAAGGAACATTTATCAAATTCGGAATGGGAGTATCTATGTGATAGCTTCATGAGAAATCTTAAGAATAGATCGTCAAATGTATTTCCATATAGAATGTTTGTCGACTAAAAGAGGAACGCCGAAAATTTATATTTTCGGCGTTTTTGTTAATCTGGAAGTTATTATTGGTTTTATTGGTATTTTTTATCTGTAAGCGTTTTCATAAAAGCAACAAGAGCTTGTTCTTCTTTTACGGTTAAATTCAATTTGTCAAACGGCAAAGTTTGATTCTCTACTGAGTAACCTAAACCTTGACCGCCGCCTTTATTGTAAAAAGAAACTACTTCTTCGAGTGTTTTAAAAACTCCGTTGTGCATGTATGGTGCCGTAACTGTTGCATTTCGCACAGTTGGAGTTTTAAACGCACCAACCAATTGTGGCATTTTATTATATAAATAACGGCCTTTATCTGGACTCAAAGTTTTGCCTGATGCTTCATTTGGTGTTCCTATAACTTCATGTTCTGTTTTAGAGTAGCTTGGCGGAACTGTTCCGTTAAACAAAGGCGTAAAATGACAAGTGGCACATTTTGCTTTTCCCATAAAAAGATTCATTCCTTCAATTTCCTGCTTATTAAGGATGTTTTTATTTCCCCTCATGTACTCATCAAATCTGGAGTCAAAGGCATTTAAAGAACGAACATAGCTAGCAATTGCATTTTGAATCTGCCAGGCTTCTGGTTTTGAAGTTTTCGGATAGGCTTTTTTGAAGAGTTTTATATACTCTTGATCTAAGAGAATTTTGGCATGAATATTATCCATAGAACCATGCATTTCATCTTTATTCTGAATAACATCGACACTTTGCTTTTCTAAATCTAACTGACGCATGTCCCAAAACTGAGCATTTTGTAAAGAAGCATAAGTTAGGGTGGGAGTGTTTCGTGCTAGATTTGAACCTGTTAGAGAAAGATTTGTTTTTAGTCCATCTGTAAATGCTTTTTCAGGATGATGGCAGCTTGCACAGCTTCGATCATTATTTTTAGAAAGGCTTTTGTCATAAAACAGTTTTTCTCCCAGAATTGATTTGTCCTTCGTAAAATTATATTCTTCCGAAAGTACAAACGCATTTACATCAAAAGCATCTTTGTCAAATAAAGTTTCAATCGTTGGCTTTAACGGACTGCTTTTCTTTACGTTTTTAATATGCTCTTCTTTTTGAAAAGCTTTTAACTTTTTTGAAATCGGATTCAAATATTCGCTTATAAAAACAGCTCGGTTAAAGGCATTGAAATTGTTGTTTTCTTGGCAATACTTTTGTGCTTTAGATACTAGTTTTTTTAAATCTACTAATGATTTATTATTGCTGTTAATTTTTTCAAGAGGATTTGGAATCGAATTTAAACTTTCTACAGCTTCTAGAATTGATGATTGCAAAATCGGGCTGTCAAAACCCGTAATTCCTAAAGCAATAACTCGAAAAACATTTTGCTGAATAGCATCTAAAACGTAATCATCACTAATTGTAATAACATCAAAAGTACTTTTCAGCTGTTTAATGTTCGATTGAAAAATATTCAGTTCTCGAATTAAATCTTCTTTACTTTTTTTATTGTATTCAGGGTAAATCATTTCTTCTATAACCTGAAAACCGTGTGGTTCAAAAGATCTGTTTTCTTCCAATTCCATTTCATCCAAAGCCGGACCATTCATAAATCTTGCCGTTTCTGGAATAAAATATTCAACTGCCCATTCGACTTTTTTGTAAATAAGACGTGATTTTTTGAATTGCTCTAAAATCTCTTTTTGAGATGAATTGTTATTTACAAGCTTTTGAAAATGAATGATTTCGTTGTCTAATTTGGTTAAATCAATTAGTAAATCTTGTTTAATAGATGATTTAGGATCTTCATTCTTTTGGCATGAAAACAACAAACAAAGTGTTATAACCAGAAATGAAAAATGGTTTAATTTCATAATAGTACTGTAATAGAAACAACCCTTATCAAAAAATAAGGGTTGCTTTATGATTTTGAATGAAATTATTATCGCTGTACGTTTCTAATAATTACAGTTTGCCCGCCCTCTTTATTGGTTTGAGTTCCTGAACCGTCAGCATTTTTAAAAGCATCACTCTGCCAAGTATGAGGATGAACGTTTACTGTGAAAGTATCTGGAACACCAATGATATCTGAAATATCTTGCATAGCTCCAAATTCCCAGCTTCCAAATCTCATTTCTCCAGTCTGGTTGTATAAAGTATTCCAAGCTACATCAGTTCTTTTGTGGTTCATGTTTAACCACGCCTTGTTTTGTTTTGTAGCAATATTGTACTGCCAGATATACGAATCGTGTTTAGCGTCAGCATAATAGCTGTCACCATCTTCTTGGATGTATACAAAGTTTTCAGTAACACATAAGTTATCCGGATTAATAATTCCAGTTCCTGGAGTACTGTCACCTTCAACCGCTAATTCTAAAGTTCCTTTAAGCGGATCTGCAGCATCCATTTTCAATTTATAAACTCTTCCCCACATTGTGTAGCCATCAACTGGAGCGTTATTAGTTGCCTGACCTGTTGCTGTAAAATAAATTTCTCTATTGTTGCTTGCGCTTCCTTTTCTATAATCAACATCTTCAACTCTTGAAAAACGAATAGCTTTTAAATCGTTTACAGTTGTATTAATTACAGCTCCAGTTAAGTTTTTAGCATTCGGAATTTCAACAAATTGAACTGGATAAGAATTGTTTAATGTCATAGACGTCTCAACCTGATTTCCGTCTGTTCTTTTTAAAGCGTATAATTTTCCGTTAGACAAATCACCAACTGTACTCATATACATAATCAATTGTCCTGCACTTACATGTGAAGTAGCATAAGACTGATCTTCTCCGATAAGAATTACTGTTTTTCCTGGATAAGCTTCCTTTGGTAATGGAACAGCGTTTTCCATACTTGCTTTTCCTAAAGCTGGTAAAACTCTATCCGTTCTAGCTTTGTCTGAAGATAATCCCAACGGATTGATTCCGTGAACCATGCTTTCCTGACCGCTTTCTCCAGCAGTTAAAAAGATAGGACCAAATCCGTGAATTTCTGGAGTTGCTAAAGTTGCAGAACACAAACGAGTTAAACCTCCAACACCATCAACTAGATAATCACCTTTTACAGGTTTGAATGTTTTATCTAAATAAACTCTCGAAACCGATTGAAGAATTTCGTGATTCGTAATCATAATATAACCATCTCCATTAGGGTCTTTCATTAATCCAGCGCCATCTGGCTGGGCACCGTAAACAAAAGAAGGAGATTCTGGAAGCACATCTGAACTAGCAATTAAAGTACTGATTTTTATGTTTTCGAAGCCAGGCATTGCATATACAAATGCAGGAACTTTTGAGTGAGAAGTAAAATCGATACTGGCATTTACATCGTTCGAAGATTTTTTGTCATCATCTTGACAGGAAATTACAGAAAGACCTGCAATTCCAAGTAAAGTAATTGATTTTAAGAAGTTAGCTTTCATAATTTGTTTTGTTTTTTTGATTAGAGCAAAGCTATCTTTCAAAAACAAAATACATGTTATGGCTATTTTTTCTTTTTGCTAATAATTATCAGTCTTATATTACTAAATGGTAAATATTCCTGTTTAAATGTAAATTTAAGATTGATAAAAAAAACTTAAAACTATTTAAAAAGCTGATTTAAATTAACTTCTTTCTTCTCTCTCAGCTTCTTGACAATTTTAAGAAAAGCAATCGCTGTTATATACGCATCGCCCAAAGCGGTGTGACGGTCTTTTTTTGAAATATCAAATTTATCTGCCAGATCATCCAAAGTATAATGATCTTTTCTTTCGAACAAATGCGACTGAATTAAAGTCTTTTTATACAAATAGGCGGTATCTAAAGTTTTATTGGTTAAATGCGGAAGTCCATTTCGTTCTAAAGCTTTATTAATCATCGTAACATCAAAAATAGTGTGATGTGCAATGATTATCGAATCTCCTAAAAAGTCTAAAAATTGTTGCAAAGCCTCTAATTCTGTTGGACGTTTGACAAGCAAATCTTTTAAAATTCCGTGAATTTGAGCGGTGGATTTATCGTAATGATCTTGTTCAAGATATATTTCAAAGCTGTCCTGAACATTAATAATGCCATTTTGTAGAACCAATGCGCCTATGCATAGCATTCGATCGTTTTCATAATCAAAACCAGTCGTTTCTGTATCCAGAACAACAAAACGAGTTTCTTCGATTGTAATATTTTCGTCGAATAGATTATTTTCTTCTTTTTTCCAAAAATTGAATAAATTCATGATTATACCAGATTTGAAATATTAAAACGAACTGAAATTAATTCCTGGAGTTCTTTTATGGTTTTAAAAGTACGTTTCAGTTTAATTTTTTCCATTTTGGTTAAAGATTCCAATTCGATAAACTGTCCAGAATCATGATGTAAAAGACCTTGTTTGGTTCTAAATTTCAATAAAGCTTTAAACGAATACGAACACGATAAGTACAATTCTCTATTATTAGGTTCCAGTTCTGCCAGTTTTTCAAAACGCTCTGCTGTATTGCTGATTGATTTTACCGAATGTGATAAAATTAAAACACGTGCAGCATCTGTCAGGGGCATTAAAGCTCTTCGTTTAATGTCAAAATTATCTTTGTTAGCGCCATCTTGTTCCACCAAAAACTGTCTAAAGAAACCAGTAGGAGATGGACTTTGCAAAGCACCGCTCACTAAATGCATATAAAAAATCGGATTTGCTTTTACGTCTTCAAAAATAGAATCTGATAATTGATTAACGATTTCTGAATCGCCATAAGTCTTACTATAATCAAAGAAAATAAATGAAAGCAGTACTTCATTTTTACCAGGATTTGTAATCCAATGATGTACTTGGGCTTTCCATTCGTCCAAACTCATACACCATTTTGGGTTAGATGCCATCATTTCGGCAGGGCAGTAATCGTAACCAATTTCAAAAAGACCTTTATTCACAAGTCCCGCAAATTTTTGAAAATAGATTTTAGTTTCATCTCTAAAAACTTCATTTACATTTTCGTACACAATCGCATTATCCTGATCGGTATGCAGCATTTGCTCGCCTCTTCCTTGACTTCCAAGAGCGAGCCACGCAAATTTTACTGGCGGCGGACTGCTCATTTTGTCTATGCAAATTTCGATAACACGAGTAGTGCAGGCTTCATTAAGTTCGGTAATGATTTTAGTAATCAAAGTCATCGGAATATTTTGATCCAGATAGCCTTGAAGCAATTGCATAATTCGGTTTCGAATAGGCTTTATTTCCTTAATTTTTTTGGTACGCTTCAACGCTTTTATCAGTACGGCTGGATTGTTTCCAAGTGCAACCATCACGTCGTGTTTCGATAAAATCCCAACCGCTTTTGTGTTTACCGTTCCGTCTTTCGTCAAACATAAATGACTGATGTTACTTTTCATCATTGCCATTTGTGCCTCTGTAACCGTCATCTTTTTAGGGTACGTAATAACAGGCTTTGTCATTATGGTTTCGGCAGTTGTAGTAATCGGAAAATCTCCCGTAACAATTTTATTTCGAAGATCTTTATCTGTCAAAATACCAATCGGAAGCATTTCATCAACAATTAAAATAGCGCCGACTTTTTTCTTACCCATGATTTTGGCAATATCTTTTACCGTTGTAGACGGACTGCAGGTTACAATTTTTTTGGAATACTTTATTGGAGCTAAATCAAAAGAATGATTACTTGAATGAAGATTTTCATTCAACGAATCATCTCCATACAATTTGTCTTTATGAATATCTGAATACGGATTTCGCGTGTTTGAAGCGTAACTTTCAATTAAAAAATTACCAATATTTCTATTCTCCAGCGCATAAGGTTTAAAAACTGCAATAGGAATGGCATACAAAATAGTTTCTTCATGCGCGACAGCTTCCATAATATAGTTTTCCTGTGCTAAAAGCGGACGAAGACCAAAAATATCACCTTCATCACACATGTCTAAAACGGTGTTTTTAGTGCTTTTTTTCAAAGCAACAGCACCTTTATGGACTACATAAAAAGAGTCGTGCGTTTTGTCATTCTCAGCAAAAATTACAGCATCTTTTTCTTTATAGATAATAGAAATTTGTTCAGACAGTTTTTCTAAATCTCTCTGATGCAAAAAATTAAACGGCGGATATCCTTTTAAAAAGTCAGCAACTCTCTGTGAAATGGTATTTTTCATGTGGTTAGATTAGAGTTCTAAAATACTATTTAAAATAGAAATGTAAAAGAAACATTTTTGTTTTTTGAGTTGCAAAGAAACAGAGGAGCAAATGGACAAAGGTTTTCTTCACAGTTTTGTCATTCCGATGAACGAGGAATCTCCACAAGTAGCTCCACACAGTATTTTAACGGATTAAAAGTAAAAAAGCCCCAAAATTGGAGCTTTAATATTCTAGAACGAAAGTTTAATCAACTTTATAGACTTTACCTCGTTGTTTTTCTTCAGAACCAACTAAACCAAATTCAAATGTATAAGAATCTTTAGAAGTATTTAAAATCTTCATGCTGATTGCTTTTTCTTCAGCCATATTTTTCGGATGTTTCTTTTGCAGTACATACTCGCAGTCACTTACCCAGCGTATTGTCGCAGTATCAGTTTTTCCCTCAAAAGTTTCAATTTCGATATCATCTTTACGTTCAAAATAAGTTGTTTTTTTAACACCATTTACTTCAAACTCAAATTTGAATTTTCCAGTTTTAAAATCCTTGCAATTGTGTTCTGCATTATAACAAGAAACTAAAGCCAGAAAAGGGAATAAGAATATAATTTTTTTCATTTTTTATGCTTTAAGCTTTAGGCAATAGGCTTTAAGCTTTACTTAATAAGCAGTTTTGCTTATAGCCTAAAGCTTATAGCTTTTATCATTTTAATCTTTTTAATTCGTCATCGGTAAAGTTCTTAATTTCTTTTTCTTTGGCAAACTTTTCGGCATTGTAATTTCCCGATTTATTCTTCGGAATCGATAAACTATTCCATTCGCTGTTTTTCAATTGTTTCGCATAAAAAACAATCTGCCCAACATGATATGGATAATGTGCCAATTGGCGGTTTATGGCTTCTATAACTGTATGACCTTCATTTCGGATATAGATAATTGTTGAAAGATGTTCTGATTTTAGGCTATTCAGCGTTTCAAGAAAAACATTCCAGCCTTTGTTCCAAATTTCTAAAACTTGTTCTTTCGATTGTAAATCATTTTCAAATTCGGCGTCACGATTTCGCCATTCTTTTTCGCCATCTGTAGTAAGGAAGTCTGTCCAGCGCGAAAGCATATTACCAGAAATGTGTTTTACAATTGTGGCAATGCTGTTCGTGTCTTCATTAATGGCAACAAAAAGCTGTTCTGGCTGTAATTGGTCCATTGCTTTTTCTCCCAGCATTTTATAATATAAAAATTGCTTTTTTACACTTTCTAAATAGGATTTATCGGCGACACTCATAAATAATATTTTTAACTGATTGGTAGAATAAATATGTCGCTCCGATGGAGCTTTGAACTTACGAAAATATTGTATCTGTAAATATTGTGCCTCTCTGAGGCATCTTCATAGAATTAGACAATCTTAATATCGTATTTATCTAACAATCCAACAATTCCATCGTTAGAAAATTGTGCTTTTCGCATCGGATTAAATTCAGGATCTATTTTATAATTGTATGCTGTTTTAAAATTAACTCCCGCTAATTGCGTTTCATTAAAAATAGCACCGTCAAGGTTACAATTATCAAAAACAGAACTCGTTAAATTGGTTCCAATAAAAGTTACTTCGCGTACAGACGAATTGATAAACTTTGTTTTAGGCATTTTTTTATTCGAAAATAACGCATAATCTAAAGTACATTCTTCAAAATAAACTTGGAACAAAAAATCATCACATTCATTAAAAGCAATTCCTAAAAGTTTACAGTTTTTAAAAGTCACATTTTTTATACTCGTTCCTGCCAAACTTGTCATAGAAAGATTGCAGTCAATAAATTCGCAGTCTAAAAAAGTATTGTTGGAGAAATTGCTGTTCGAAAAGTCACAATTTTTAAAAACACAATCTTCAAACTCTCGATTGTTTATTTTTTTGTCGATGTAAACAACTTTCTCGAATGTTTTCTGAATGTGAATTATGCCTTCCATTTTTATTTGGATAAAGATTTATATTTTAGAGATGAGTAGACCTGACAGGTTTTAAAAACCTGTCAGGTCTATGGAGGAGATTATTTAGTCATTAAATATACCTTTCATAATAATTTTCAATCCAAGAAAAATCAAAAACATCGAACTCAAACAAGCTACAATTCCAATTCCTAAAACTAGATAGTGCCAGTTTGTATGCTGATTCATAAAAGCATTATAGATCATTGACGGCCCAAGAAACATCAAAGGCAGAGCGCCTGTTAAGTACTTAACTCCTTTTCGTAGCAATTCTTTATTTGTAGACATTTGTTTGCTTTTTGTTTCAGGTTGTTGAACTTACATTTAACCGCAAATTGCGCTAAGATTTACGCAAAGTTTGCAAAGTTTTTTAGATAAAACTTTGCGGGCTTTGTGTTTTATACAAAGCATTGCAAACAAAAAAAACTTTGCGAACTTTGCGGTTAAATTAAAGTAAACCTATTTACTTATTATAATTGTCAACAGCATTTCTTACGCTGCCGTATTTTTTTAATAATTCTGAAGCTTCTTCGTAAGAAACAGGAATTTCATCCATAATCATTTTAACGCCTCGATCAACCAGTTTAATATTACTTAACTGCATATCGACCATTTTGTTGCCTCTCACTTTTCCAAGCTGAATCATCGCTGCAGTCGAAATCATATTAAGAACTAATTTTTGTGCAGTTCCGGCTTTCATTCTAGAACTTCCGGTAATAAATTCTGGACCAACAACCACTTCAATTGGGAATTGCGCGGTCAATGCCAGCGGACTTCCCGCATTGCATGTTATGCATCCTGTTACAATATTGTTTTGATTACAAGCTTCTAAACCGCTTATTACATAAGGAGTTGTACCAGAAGCTGCAATACCAATTACGACATCATTAGAATCAATATTATGATTTTGAAGATCAATCCAAGCATTTGTAGTACTGTCTTCAGCATTTTCTACAGCACGTCTTATAGCTGTATCACCGCCTGCAATTATACCATTTACCAAATCAAAAGGAACACCAAATGTTGGGGGACATTCTGAAGCATCAACAACACCAAGGCGACCTGAAGTTCCTGCTCCGATATAAAACAATCTGCCTCCTAATTTTAATTTAGCGACTATTTGCGGAATTAAAGCTTCTATTTGTGGTAAAGCTTTTTCAACTGCATAAGGAACAGTTTTGTCTTCTTGGTTAATATTGGATAACAATTCATGAACAGACATTTTTTCTAAATGTTCATACTTTGATGCTAGTTCAGTAGTTTTCGTAAATGTCATTTGAGTGTTATTTAGACAGGTCAAAATTAATATTTTTTATTGCAATCTCGCAAAGTCTCAAAGATTTATAAATCTTTTTTTTCTTCTATTTTTTATTTATAAGGACTGTTTTTCTCAAGCGTTGTTACACCAACTAAAATATTATATTTGTTATATATTAAAAGATTCAATGGATAAGTTAGATTTACTGCAGAATATAGCCCGGATTTCAGTTTTCGTTTCTTTATTACTTGCGTTTTTTTTATTAACGGTTAAAACCGAAAATAAATTAGCCAACCGTCTATTTGCCTTCTTTTTTATTTTCTCTGCTATCGATCTCAGCGGATTTTTCATGTATTTATATACTGAAGACCATAGAAATTTAGAGATTTTTAGATCCACAGCTTGTTTGTTGGGAATGCCTCTATTTTATTTATATGTATTGGCTGTTTGTTATTCTGATTTTAGATTAAAATGGAAACATTTAGTTCACCTAATTCCTTTTATTGTTACCAATTTAATCTTTATTCCACGAATCTATCTGCCAATCGATGAAGGAAGTTTTGCCAGCACGCTCAATCAAATGTCTGAAATTTACTTTATTCAGATTTTAATTGAATTTCAATATGCTTTTTACATGATCAATGTATTTTTAATTTTAAAGAAGTACAGAGAAATTTACTTAGAGAATTACGCCAATCCGAGTACTTCAACTTATAAATGGCTTTTTCAAATGACATGTGTTTTTC
Organism: Flavobacterium sp. S87F.05.LMB.W.Kidney.N; assembly: GCF_004366435.1. NCBI lineage: Bacteria > Pseudomonadati > Bacteroidota > Flavobacteriia > Flavobacteriales > Flavobacteriaceae > Flavobacterium > Flavobacterium sp. S87F.05.LMB.W.Kidney.N. The sequence goes on from NZ_SODX01000003.1 coordinate 571,381, forward strand.
TTGCTGCACACTCTATCGTGGCATTAAAAAATATAATACGTTACAGCGGTTTTAGAGAAGTTTTTCTTTGGGCAAATGTACTAGTCGGAACAATCGCTTTGTTTATAACCTGCTGGTTTATAATGAAAGCATTGAATCATCCAGAGCTTTTTAGAGGAGTTAATTCTAAATTAAAACTTACAAAAGACATTCTGCCAGAAGTGGAAGAAAAACCAGAATCGGTAAATGCTCAAAACGATTTAATTAATAATCAAATTGCAGCGTTGAAACAATATATGATCGAAAAAGAACCTTTTTTAGATCCTTCACTTACAATACAGGAATTAGGAAATCAAATTAATATGCCGGTTAGGGATTTATCAATTTTGATTAATCATCATATCAATCAGCATTTTTTTGATTTTGTGAATGAATATCGCATTCAAAAAGCCATGAATATTTTAAAAGATCAGTCTAAAAGCCAGCTTACTGTGTTAGAGATTTTATACGAAGTAGGTTTTAACTCCAAATCTTCGTTTAATACTTCTTTTAAAAAATATACAAACGTAACGCCTACGGCTTACCGAAACGCTTCATAATAAGAGGTTTGTAAAAAGTCGTACTTCAGTCTTATAAAGTCGAACCAATTTCTACAGTAGAAATTGGTTCGACTTTTTTTTGTCGGTCGAATTCTGAAAATTTCTACGGCAACTTTGCTTCAAATTAATTGAACAAGTTTAAAATTAGAAATCATGAAAAAAGCAAACCTTTTAATCTTCTTATTATTTCCTCTATTTTGTTTAGCACAATCATCTTTTAAATTAAAAGGAAAAATATTCAGCGAAACAACTTCATTAGAATGGGCAGATGTTTCCATCTCAAATTCTGAAGGAAAAATTATCGATGGAACTACAACCAAACAAGACGGTACTTTTGAAATGAATATTAAAAAAGGTTCTTATAAAATTGGAATAAGTCTTTTGGGATTTACAGATTATGAAAAAGACATTTTAATTGAAAATGATACCAATTTAGGAACAATTATTTTAAAAGAAAACACAACCAATTTAGTTGAAGTTGTCATTCAGTCTAAAAAGAAGACTGTTGAGCAGAAAACAGATCGTTTGGTTTATAATCTTGAAAATAATGTTACAACGGTTGGCGGTGATGCTTTAAGTGCTATTAATACGGCGCCTGGAGTTGTGGTAAAAAACGATCTGATTACGATATTAGGCAAAGGAACTTCACGAGTTATGATTGACGGAAGAATGATCGAATTAACGGGTGAAGAGCTAAATAATTTCTTGAAATCTATTTCGGCAAATGATATTAAAAATATTGAAATTATCAGTAATCCACCAGCAAAATACGAAGCGGAAGGAACTGGCGGATTAATTAATATTATAATGAAAAAAGGAGTGCATGATTCTTGGAAAAATACAACAACACTTTCGTACGACCAGAATAAGTACGGAATTTATACTTTGAGAGATAATTTCTTTTATAATAAAAACAAGTTTAGAATTGCAGCCAGTATTAACGCAAAAACGGGTTACAAAAATGCCGATGAAGCTTTGGATATGTATTTTCCTGATGGACTTTCTAGTATGAAAAGTGTAACGAAAGTGAAAAATGAAAATCTTTCGGGAAAATTGGCTGTCGATTATGATTTTTCTGAACGCACTTCGGTTGGTTTTCAATTTTTGAATGATAGAAATAATCCAGATTTTGGATCGAATATAAGAATTGAGAAATATAATACTCAAAATCAGCTGCAGAATGTTACGCTGAATGATAGTTACACTGATAAAAGTTCAGGAAACCAAACTTATAATGCGCATTTGATTACAAAATTGGATTCTTTAAACAGAAAATTATCTTTTGATGCGGATTACTTTAATTACAATTCAAAATTTGATAGAAATTTTACCGCCAATAATTACACTCCAGATATGACATTTGTTGATGTAAATCAATCGGGAAGAAATATATCGAATCAGGAAATTGATAACTGGAGTTTTAAGGCCGATATGGAGCATCCGCTTCAAGCTTTAAATTTATCTTATGGTGCAAAGATGAGTTTTACAAATAGTATCAGCGATGTATTTTATTATAATACAATTACAGGAAATCCAGAATTGGATCCTTCGCAGTCAAACAGATTTAAATACACCGAAAATAATCAGGCAGTTTATATTAATGGTGATAAAAAGTTAAATGAAAAATGGAATTTTCAATTGGGATTAAGACTTGAGAATACACAAACAAGCGGATTTTCTGAAACGATGAATCAGGAAACAGAAAATAATTACTTGAAGTTATTTCCAACATTTTATACTTCTTATAAAAGAAATGAAAATAATACATTCAGTTTAAATTACGGAAAACGAATCAACAGACCTCGTTTTGACTTACTGAATCCGTTTAAGGTTTATATTAACAGCAATAGTTATTCTGAAGGAAATCCGTTTTTAAAACCTTCATTTAGTGATAATTTTGAGTTTGCGCATTCGTATAAAGAAATTTTGAGAACAAGTGTCTTTGTGAATGTAATTACAAACGGTTACGGAGTTTTGTTTACATCAAATCCTGAAACTAATACGCAGATTGTAACGCGCGAAAACTATTTTAAAAACTTGAATTATGTTGTTGGAGAAAGTTACTCAGCTGGTCTTGCAGATTGGTGGTCAAGTGAAAATTCCTTGTACTTTTTAGGGGCAAAAACAGAGTTTATCAAAAATATAAATGCGACACCGTCAAATAGTTTACAAGTTGAATTTTCTACCAATAATACTTTTATATTAAGCAAAACGACAAAACTGCAAATTGATTTTAGTTATAGTTCGCCTTTTAAAAGCGGCTTGTATGAAATAGGATATGCTTCAAGTTTTGATATTGGTTTTAAACAGGATTTGTTTAATAAAACATTCCAGATTGCATTCTTGGCCAATGATATTTTTAATATGTCTTATTTAAAAGATTTTACTTCTGTTGTAAATGGCGTTAAACAAGTTTACAGCCAGAATGAGAGCAATAGATTTGTACGCTTATCTGTTGTTTATAATTTCGGAAACAAGAAAATAAATGTAAAGGAACGTGCTTTTGGAAATCAGGAGGAGAAAAAGAGAACCGGGAATTAAATTAGATAATTAGAAAATGTGTCAATTAGAAAATTATCTCATGATCTAATTGACACATTTTCTAATTAATTTATTATAAAAAGAATGCCAGTAAAATTCCCAGAACAATCATCGAAACTTTGGCAATATTAAATTTATGGCCTTCGCTGCTTTCAAAGATAATTGTTGAAGAAATATGGAATAAAATACCAATTACAATGGCTGTAATTTCAGTATAATAATTGTTTAAAAAGGGTAAATATTCAGAGGCAACAGTTCCAAGCGGCGTCATAATGGCGAAAGTCAGCATAAAGGCGAAAATGGCTTTTTTGTTTAAATCGGCATTGATGAAAAATGTCGTTAAAATAACCGCAATTGGTAAATGATGAATGGCAATTCCGAGTGCTAAATCGTGGTGATGACTTACTGGAAAACCTTCTAAAAAGGCATGGATGCACAAACTGATAAACAATAGCCACGGAATCTGAGACATTTTTGCATGTCCGTGAACGTGACCGTGTTCTGCACCTTTGGAGAAAAATTCTAGAATTATCTGAAACAAAATCCCAACCATTATAAAAACACCAATTTTATGGTTGTGAGTGCTGTAAACTTCTGGCAGCAGATGCATTACTGTTAACGACAATAAAAATGAACCGCTAAAGGCAAGCAGTAATTTTAAATTGGTTTTGTTATTGGGTTTAATAAACAAAGCCACACTATATCCTAAAAGTACAGAAAATAAGGGTAGTAGATAGTTCATTTGTATTTGTTTAATCGTTGATTCGTATAATCGTTTTTTGCTTACCGATTAAACGGTTAAACAATTAAACGATTAACCAATTTACTTAAAAATCATGATTAATCTTTCGCTTTCGGTTTTGTGGAATTTTTTGAGTTTGTAATCTCCAAAAATATCCAAAAGATAAATACCAGCTTCGTCCATTAAATCTTGAAAATCTTTTAATGTCAGCGCTTTTACTTTTTCGGTAAAATGATATTTTCTGCCTTGATCTTCAAAATCAATTTCTTTAAAAATATGTCCGTCTTCAACATATCTTTTGATGTGGAAATCAATTTCGTCAACTGTTTTAACTTCTTGAGGAACCAGAGTTTCAATTACCTGAGTGACATTCATAAAGTCAATAACGGCAAAACCATATTCTGATAAACTTTCTTTTATGGCTTTTAAAGTAGTCAGATTGTCTTCATCGTTTTCAAAATAACCAAAGCTTGTAAACAAGTTAAAGATAGCATCGAACTTTTCTTCAAAAGGCTCGCGCATGTCATGCACTTTAAAATGCAGGGTTTCGTTGCTGTTTTTGCTGGCTTCTGCAATGCTGTTTTCAGATAAATCGGCACCTAAGACATCATAACCTAACTGATTTAAATAAATAGAATGGCGTCCTTTTCCGCATGCCAAGTCAAGCACTTTTGCTTTTTCGGGCAAATTAAGATAATGCGTTAAGTTGTCCATGAAAACCTGAGCTTCACGATAGTTGCGATCCTTATAAAGAATGTGATAGTAAGGAGTGTCAAACCACGAAGAATACCAATTTTGGTTGTCATCTTCTTGATTTGGGATTGATGCGTTATGCTTTTCAGACATTTATTCTATTTCAATTAATTCAAAGTCCCGCAAATTTAGTGTATTTTTGCCGAAAAATAACTATTAAGCAGCGATACATCGATAATCCTTGCTATTATGTAGAGATGCAATGTAGTGCATCTTTATAAACTTTAGTTTTTTTTAATTTAAAAGAAAAGATGGAAGAAAATTTTAAAATGATTGCCAAATGTTTTTTTGGCTTTGAAGAAATATTAGAAAAAGAATTACGTACACTTGGAGCTCAGGATGTTGAAAAAGGAGTGAGAATGGTAAGTTTTAAAGGTGATAAGGGTTTTATGTACAAAGCCAATTTATCTTTACGTACTGCTCTTAAAATCTTAAAACCAATTTACTCTTTTAGAGCAAATAACGAGCAGGCATTATACAAAGGGATTTCTGGTTTAAACTGGTCTAAATATTTAAATGCAAACCAGACTTTTGTAATAGATACAACGGTACATTCTACATATTTCAATCATTCTGAATTTGTTTCTCAAAAATGTAAAGATGCAATCGTCGACCAGTTTAGAGAAAGAACAGGACAACGTCCAAGTATCGATAAGCAATATCCAGATTTACGTATAAATGTTCACATAGATAAAGATCAGGTTTCGGTATCTTTAGATACTTCTGGAAATTCACTGCATCAGCGTGGCTATAGAACGGCTACGAATATTGCTCCTATTAATGAGGTTTTGGCTGCCGGGATTTTATTATTATCCGGCTGGGAAGGCCAAGGTCACTTTTTGGATCCAATGTGCGGATCTGGAACTTTTTTGGCGGAAGCCGCAATGATTGCCTGCAATATTCCTGCAAATATCAATAGAAAGGAATTTGCTTTTGAAAAATGGAAAGATTGGGATAATGATTTATTCGATCAAATTATAAATAGCTTGATGAAAAAAACAAAAGAGTTTCATTACACTATTAAAGGTTTTGACAAAGCACCAAGTGCGGTAAGCAAAGCGAAAGACAATATTCGAAATGCCAATTTAGAGGATTATGTAACTATTCGTGAAGATAACTTTTTTGATACCGAAAAAGAAACCGAAGGAAAACTCCATATGGTTTTCAATCCGCCGTATGACGAACGTTTAGATATTCAAATGGAAAGATTCTATAGTAGTATTGGTGACACGCTAAAGAAAAATTATCCAGGAACCGATGCTTGGTTTATTACAGCAAATCTAGATGCGTTGAAATTTGTAGGTTTAAAACCTTCAAGAAAAATAAAACTTTTTAATGCGAGTCTAGAAGCACGTTTGGTTAAATACGAAATGTACGAAGGAAGTAAGAGAACGAAATTTCAGATCTAAGATTCTAAGGAGCTAAGAATTGGAAATGAATATTATAAAAAAACATTAAGTTTCTGGCTGTTTAATTTATTAAGTAAAAAAACTTAGCATCTTAGAATCTCAGAACCTTAGCAACTCAAAAAAAAAATGACAAAACTACAATTAAGAGCTTTTTTATATCAATTAGGAAGTTTCGCAATTTTATTTCTATTGTTGAGATTTGTAATTGCATCATATACAGGGTTGACAGGAATTTGGATTCCGTTGACTGCTTTTGTGGTGGCTACCATTATTGGCCCAAAATTTCAGGCAGTAAAAACGAAAGATGGAGAAAAACTTTTCATGAAATGGATTTTCGTGAAAGGAATTAAAGAAATAGAGTAGAAGTTACTAAGATTCTAAGCAGCTAAGTTTCTTAGTATTTATAAAGCATAAAAAAGCCGTCAATTCAAAAATTGACGGCTTTTTTTATTTTGTATAATAAAACTTAGTATCTCAGAACCTTAGCGCCTTAGAACCTCATCTTATTTTTTAGGAGCTTCCTTAATTTCTGGCACCACTACCTTTTTCTTATAAATTGGAATAAAATAAGAAACAGTATAATTAAAGCCAACTCCAAAACTTCCATCGTAAGTCCTGTTGAAACCTGGGATATAAAGATTATCAAATCCGCTGGGTTTTTTATTGGTAGCCAAAAGTTTCAGTTGCACGCCAAAACCAACGAATATATTATCAAAAACTTCTGCTTTTAATCCCATTGCTACTTCCAGCCATGTCGCTGTAAGTCCGCTGTATTTTTGGTCTGTTGTTATAGCAGGCAGTTCACCCCAATACGGATTAGGATTGTAAATTTTATAGCTGTTTAAATCCTGGCTAAAAGTACTAAAACCGCCTCGAAGTCCAATTGTGATTAAGTTTTCCATGTCAAGCCAGTTTTCATAGAAATTATAATCAAATCCAGCTTTTACATAAGTTCCAGCGGCCGATGAATTTAATCTGTCATCATCTGTTGTTTTATTTTCATAACCCAATTCTGCAGCCAGATAGTATTTTTTGGTTAATCTCCAATCACCAACAAATTCTACTCCTTTATAATCTTTGTCATAAAGACCGCGGGTAAGTTTGTACAAATCTACACCAACACGAAGACCGTATCGATCTGTTTTGACGACACTGTCTTTTTTTACCTCAGCTTTCTGAACTGGTGGTTTACTAGTTACAGTTTTAGGTTTTACAATAGTGTCTTTTTTATTTGGTGATATTTCTGGCGTGTCTTGAGCTTGCCCTAAAAACACTGAAAAGAATAAAAAAATACTAGAAATAAACTTCAATGTGTGTTTCATTTTCAGATTCAATGTTAGGGTTTTTTAATTGTACATCAGTCATCCAAACGGTATCTCCATCTGGATCTGTGCGAAGAAAAGGGTCAACAGGCTTTAAAGCAAAAATAGTTTTAAAACCACATGCTCTAGACACGTATACATTTTGACTGGTGTAATTTATAGTTAATACATCAGTATTAATTGATGTTGGGTTTGTACTGGCAGCATTATAAATAAATTTATAGGTAACCGTACCGTCATTAACTTTTAAAGGAATTGCAACCGTACTTCCGCTAGTTAGATATTTAGTCTCATCTGTGCCATTTTCGTTAAAAACGATTCCTTCGGTCATTCCTTCGCCAATTACTTTTAAATTATTGACATTCCTAGTTTTGGTAGGATTGGCAATATCATAGAATGTAATGATCAATCTAGGTGTAGTTGGTGTGTTTGCATCGCAGATATCATCTTTCTCGCAGCTTGATAAGCCAAAAGTAAAGAGCAGCAAAATAGAGAGTAATTTTTTCATGTATATTTTCTATCGAAGTTCTAAAAGTACAACATTTTCAACATGATGTGTCTGCGGAAACATATCTACAGGTCTTACACGTGTAACTTTGTATTTTTCATCCATTAAAGCCAAATCACGAGCTTGAGTTGCAGAATTACAGCTTACATAAACGACTCTTTTTGGAGCAATTTTTAAGATTTGTTCTACTACGTCTTTATGCATTCCGTCGCGCGGTGGATCTGTAATAATTACATCAGGTTTACCGTGTTGAGCAATAAAAGCTTCATTAAATACAACTTTCATGTCTCCAACAAAAAACTCGCAATTAGTAATATTATTGCGTTCTGCATTGGCTTTTGCATCAATAATAGCTTCAGGAACGCTTTCTACTCCGATTACCTTTTTTGCTTTTTTAGAAACGAACTGAGCAATTGTTCCAGTTCCTGTATATAAATCATAAACGATTTCATTTCCAGTAAGATCAGCAAAATCACGAGTTATTTTATATAATTCGTACGCTTGATCTGAGTTGGTTTGGTAGAAAGATTTAGCGTTGATACTAAATTTCAAACCTTCCATTTCTTCTAGAATGTAATTTCTTCCTTTATAAAGAACAACATCCTGATCATAGATTGTATCATTTGGTTTTCCGTTTACAACATATTGTAATGAAGTAATTTGAGGGAATTTCTCGTATAAATGATCTAGAATTAACTCTCTGTTTTCTTTGTCTTCTTCAAAAAACTGAATTAAAACCATGATTTCTCCTGTCGAAACGGTACGAATCATTACGGTTCTCAATAATCCAGAATGCTCTCTCGGATTAAAAAACGCTAAATTATGTTCGTTTGCAAATGCACGAATTTCGTTGCGGATTGCATTTGAAGGATCTTCTTGTAAATGACATTTATTAATGTCTAGAATTTTGTCCCACATTTTCGGAATATGAAATCCTAATGCATTTCTATTTCCTAAATCTTCTGTACTTCCAATTTCTTTTTCTGTAAGCCAGCGGCTGTTAGAAAAAGAAAATTCCATTTTATTTCTATAGAAAAACTGTTTCTCAGAACCTAAAATAGTTTCAAATTCCGGAAGTTCAATTTTTCCTATTCTTTGTAAATGATTTTTAACTTCATTTTGTTTAAATGCAAGCTGCTGGCTGTACTTCATATTTTGCCATTTACAGCCTCCGCATACTCCAAAATGCTCACAAATTGGTTCTACTCTATAATCAGATAATTCGTGAAATTTTACGGCTTTACCTTCGTAATACGCCTTTCTTTTTTTAAATGTCTGCACGTCAACTACATCTCCAGGTACCACATTCGGAATAAAGATTACTTTTCCGTCAGGTGCTTTGGCAACCGAAACTCCTTTTGCACCGGCATCAAGAACTTGAATTTGATGAAAGACAACTTTGTCTGTATTTTTTCTTCCCATAGCGCAAAAATAAGCCTTTGAAAACTTTTACAAATTTAATTTTAAAAATATTTTATAAATTCTTCAAAAAATTAGTTTAGTAAACTTTAAAAGCTAATTTTGTTTGCATAATAATCCTAATAAAATTAGAATTTCAACCTACCATATTGTCCTCTTTTTATGAAGTTGTATCACGCGCTCTCACAAATCAGCTTTCTGAAAAAAAGTTATGCATTCAAATTTTTATTTGTTGCTTTTATAGGGATTCATATTCCTTTAATCGGAATATTATTTTTTGTATTGTATTTTAAATACAGTATTTCTCCAACTTCAATTCTCGTTTTTTCTTTAATAATGACTTTGCTGGCAACGGCGATAACACTTTTAGTTTTAAATAAGTTAATTAAACCTATTGCAACTGCATCAAAAGCATTAGATGATTACCGAAACTTGAGAAAATTGTCTGTTTTGCCGACAGAATATACAGATGAAGCTGGACTCCTTTTATGCAATATTCAAGAATCGATTTACGAGGCAGAGAGTTTTATTAATGAAAAACAAGATTTAGTTTATATGCTTTCGCATGATTTAAAGAATTTTGCTGGAAATCCGCAGGGTTTGGCTCAATTAATTATAAGCGAAAATCCATCAGAATCAGTTAAAAACCTTGCAGAATTAATCTGTGAGTCAACCAATCTTCAATTTAGATATATTGATAATTTTATTAAGCTATTAAACCAGCAGGATCAGGTTGTAAAAGTAACTTCAGATACAAAAACGATTTTGTTTCCTAATATCCTTCCTTTTATTAATGAACAGGTAGAACAGCGTTTATTTGATAAAAAGATAAAATTGAATTTAATCTTAGAATGTGTTGAAGCTAAACTTAAAATTGACGAAGGTCTTTTGATTCAGGTTTTAGTGAATTTAATAAGCAATGCCGTGAAATTCTCTTATTTTGACAGTGAAATCAAAGTGAGAATTTTTTCAGAAGATTCCAAATTGATTTTAACGGTAAAAGATTCTGGAATTGGTTTCGATAAAAATCAGATTGAGGAATTGTTTAAAAAGTTTACCAAAATGAGCCGACTAGGAACTGCTAATGAAGGTTCAACGGGAATTGGTTTATACTTATGCAAAAAAATCGTAGAACGCAACAAAGGCCGATTGACAGCTTCTAGCGACGGCAAGAACAGAGGAGCCGAATTTAGAATTGAATTTGATATATAAAAAAGGTAATTAAGACATAAATCTTAATTACCTTTTGTTTTTTTGAATGATTATCAATACTAAGTGTTTTAATATTAGTTATATACTAATGTCGCTTTTCCGTTTACGCAAACAACCGATTTTGGTTTTGTAACGAAATCACAATTTGAAAAAATATTCCATTTCTCATTAAATTCCATTTCCGCAATGTTGTAAAAATTAACTTTATTTAAAAATTCGACAGTGTTAATTTGCAAAGAGTAAGGAATATACTTTTCTGGTCCTCCACAAGGTTTCGATCCTATTGCTGTAAAATTCCAATCTCCATCACATGATGTTGAAGAGCTGGAAAGTGCAATAATTTCATCATACATTTTTTGTAGATTTTGTTTTTCTGTATCTCTATCAGATTCGTATAATAATGTTGCTTTGCCATTAATACATTTAGCAGATTCAGGTTTTGGAGCAATTTCACATGATGAAGTAATTTTCCACTTATCATTGAATGCCATTTTAGTGCTATTGTATATATTTACTTTAGCAAGGAAATCATTAGTGTTAATTTGTAATGAATAAGGGATATAACCTTCAGGACCTCCACAAGGTTTCGATCCTATTGCAGTAAAATGCCAGTTTCCTGTGCATGAGTCACTATTTTTTGAAAGTGTAATAATCTCATTATACATTTTTTTAAGATTTTGTTCTTCTTCAAATTTGTCAGATTCGTATAGCAACGTTGGCTTGCCATTCATACAGTTTACAGAAATAGGTTTAGGGGTTACAACACAAGTTGAAGTGATGTTCCATTTCTCGTTAAAATCTTTCTGTTGTAAGTTGTAGGTATTGACCTTTGCAAGAAAATTGGTCAAATTAATCTTCAAGGAATATGGGATATATTTTTCGGGTCCTCCGCAAGGTTTTGATCCTATGGCAACAAATTCCCATTCTCCTGTACATTCTGTGTTACTCATTGAAAGTTCAATAATTTCATTGTACAGTTTTTCTAAGTTTTTAGAGTCTTCATTTTTTGTAACCAAATCATTTTCTACTTTGTTGTTTTTTACAATGATGTTTTCATCAGCGTTACATGCAGTAAAAATTAAACAAATGGTAAGGGCTAATAAACTAATTTTTTTCATGGCTTTGATTTTTTTGCAAAGAAGAAAATTTTGAAAGTAGAAAAAAGTCAGTTGAAGCCAAAATAATAATAAAATAAGACTAATTTTGTAAGTTATAGTGTGTTAAATATATAGTATAAAGATGTGTTGCTTTTTAATTAGATTACCAAAGCTGATGAACAGAAGGTTTTATAAATTCATCATAAATTTTATTCATTTCCGAAATCTGCTCTGCAGTTAATTTTGGAGTATCATAAACTGATAAATTTGATAGAACATGATTTACTTTTGATGCGCCGGGAATAATACAGCTTATTTCTTTAAAACTCAAAATCCATTGTAAAGCAATAGGAGCGAGGTTTGGTGTTTCTGGGAATAGTGCTTTTAGGGCTTCAACTGCTTTTAAACCTAATTCATAATCAATTCCAGAAAAAGTTTCTCCTTTATCAAAAGCTTCTCCGTTACGGTTAAAGTTACGATGATCCTGAGGTTCAAAAACTGTTTTTTCGCTGAATGTACCCGTTAAAAGTCCGCTTGCTAGAGGAACTCTGGCAATAATACCAATATCTTTTTTTCTGGCTTCTGAGAAAAATAATTCTGAAGGACGCTGGCGGAACAAATTGAAAATAATCTGAACAGTCGTTACATTCGAATATTCTATTGCCTTTAAGGCTTCTTCAACTTTTTCGACACTTACACCAAGGTTAAGTATTTTTCCTTGCTCTTTTAAACGGTCAAAAAGTTCGAAGATTTCAGGACGGTAATATACTTCAGTCGGCGGGCAATGAAGCTGAATCAAATCTAGGGTTTCTAAACCAGTTCTTTTTAAACTGTCTTCTATGAATTTTTGAAGGACTTTTGGAGTATATCCTTCATTGACATGAGGATTGATCTGGCGTCCGCATTTTGTAGCAACATAAATTCGTTCCGATCGCGATCGAACCACTCTGCCGACAGCGGTTTCACTTAATCCGTTTTCATAAACATCGGCAGTATCAATAAAATTAACACCGTTGTCTATTGCTGTATTCAAAAGTTCATCAGCAATTTTATCATCAAAACCCGAACCCCATTTTCCTCCCACCTGCCAAGTGCCAAGAGAGATTTCAGATATATTAAAGTTTGTTTTTCCTAGTTTTCTGTAGTTCATTTTTTTAGGTTCTAAGTTTCTGAGTTGCTAAGGTTCTAAGTTTTTTTGAGATTCTAAGTTTTAGTGTTTAAAATCTTAGAACCTTAGTAGCTTAGTTTCTTAGCATCTTTTTTTAATCAAATAAATCCGAAGACAAATAGCGGTCGCCTCTATCGCAGATAACTGCTACTATAACACCAGATTCTAATTGTTCTGCAATTTTTAAGGCAACGGCAACAGAACCTCCGCTGCTCATTCCTGCGAAAACACCTTCTTCTAATGCTAATCTTTTGGTCATTTGGCGTGCTTCTTCTTCGCTTACATCCACGACAGTATCAACTTTAGAAGCATCAAAAATTTTCGGAAGATATTCTTCCGGCCATTTACGAATTCCAGGAATCTGTGATCCATCGCTTGGCTGAGCGCCGATAATCTGCACATTTGGATTCTTTTCTTTTAAATAAGTCGAAGTTCCAATAATAGTTCCAGTAGTTCCCATTGCCGAAACAAAATGCGTAACAGTTCCTGCAGTATCGTTCCATATTTCAGGGCCGGTTGTTTTGTAATGCGCTTTCCAGTTATCATCATTGGCAAACTGATTTAACATTAAATAACCGCCTTGTGCTACTTTTTTGTCTGCATAATCTCGTGAACCAATAATTCCTTCGCTTGCAGGCGTTAAAATAACGGTGGCACCGTAAGCACGCATCGTTTGTGTACGCTCTTTTGTGGAATCTTCAGGTAAAACCAATTCGATTTCTATGCCAAATAATTGAGCGATCATTGCCAGTGCAATTCCAGTATTTCCGCTGGTTGCTTCAATTAATTTATCGCCTTTTTTAATATCTCCTCTTTCTAATGCGGCAGCGATCATATTGTAAGCTGCCCTGTCTTTTACGCTTCCTCCAGGATTATTTCCTTCGAGTTTTAGCAAAAGTTTTACATTTTTATTTTTAACCAAATTGACAGTTTCCATTAAAGGAGTATTTCCAATTAGGTTTAATAATTTCTGTGGACCCATTATTTTTTTTCTTTTATTTTGACTTCTGTTGTGGTGGTATTTAATACGATGGAATCTTCAGGGATAGATTTAGTTACCCATGAATTTCCGCCAATAACACTGTTCTTTCCAATTACCGTTTCTCCGCCTAAAATTGTTGCGTTGGCATAAATACACACATTAGCTTCAACGGTAGGATGTCTTTTAGCATTTTTCATATCCTTGCTCACACTTAATGCACCAAGCGTAACACCTTGATAAATTTTTACATGTTTTTTGATAACAGTAGTTTCTCCAATTACAATTCCGGTAGCGTGGTCAATGAAAAATGGCGATGCAATATTTGCTCCGGCATGAATATCTGTTCCTGTGATCCTATGTGCATATTCGCTCATTAATCGAGAAAACAGAAGTAAATCTAAATGGTACAATTCATGGCTTAATCTATAAATAGCTATAGCGTAAAAACCAGGATATCCCAGATAAACTTCATCGATACTATTTGAGGCAGGATCGTTTTCTAAAATGTACTCGGCATCTTGGTTTAATTTTTCTAAAACACTTGGAAGTTTTTCTAAAAATCTATCCCACATAGAACCGCATAAATTTTGTGGTTTTTTGCATGCTAAAACAGCGATTTCTTTAAAGCATTTTTCCAATTCATCAATGCTTTCTTCTAAAACTGCATTTGAATCAAAAAGAGTATAAAAAAGCTTTTCTGTAAAGTCTTCTGTTTTGGTTTTAATACCGTAGTTTATGTGCGAATGGCTCTTTAAGGCCTTTATATTTTGTATGATAGTGTCTTTTGTCACAATGGTAAAAATGAATGAATAATTTTGGAACGTTAAAAGTAAGGTGTTTTTTGGAAATAAAGTCACGATTTAACTAAAGAAATTTTGTTTAGATAGTTGTATTTGTGATAAAAAACGAATTCTAAACACTACTTTTTTATGTGTTTCTTACCAAGTTAATTGCGTAAATTAGCTTTCAAAACATATCAAAATGAAAAATAATAAAACATTTAAGAGTGCAATTTCGGGACTTCCATTTAGTGAAAACGAAAAAATCTGTGGTAAATCAATTCATGATCCTATTTTGGGTTTAATCAAAAAAGAATTTCCTGATTTTAATGATGACGATTGTATCGCTGTAAACGAATTAAATGTTTATCGCCAGCAATATATTTCCAATTATCTTTCGACAGAAATTGGAGCGCTTTCGGCAATGGAGAAAAGTGTTATTTCTTCATTAAAACAAGATAAATCAATAGTAAGTATTGTTGAAGACGAAGAAGAAGTTCGAAACTTAGGACAAAGAGTAGCTGATAGAGTAGCCGATTTTGGCGGAAGCTGGACTTTTATTATTTCGTTTGTCGTTTTTATTGCTATCTGGATTGGCTCAAATGTTTATATTCTTTTAAACAAAGGTTTTGATCCGTATCCGTTTATTCTTTTAAATTTAATTCTTTCTTGTGTGGCAGCTTTACAGGCGCCAGTAATTATGATGAGTCAAAACCGTCAAGAAGAAAAAGACAGGAATCGAGCTAAAAAAGATTATATGATTAATCTAAAGTCTGAATTAGAAATTAGAATGATTCATGATAAAATCGATCATTTGATTATGCATCAGCAGCAAGAATTAATCGAAATTCAGAAAGTGCAAATCGAGATGATGAATGATATTTTAGATCAGATTAAGAAATAAAGGTTCTTAAAATTCCAATATTTTAAAATCCCAAATTCCAAAAAAGAGCGAAGCGATTTTTTAGAAAATCTAAAATCTAAAATCTAAAATCTAAAATCTAAAATCTAAAATCTAAAATCTAAAATCTAAAATCTAAAATCTAAAATCTAAAATCTAAAATCTATCCCGAGGCTTCGTGACTAAAATCTAAAAATAAAAGTGTTTGAAGTAATAACCTCCAAGCATAAAAATGAAATTTACGGCAGCCATTCTCCAAACTAATTTTTTGTAATTTTTAGATTTGTCTAAAAAATGAAGCGCTATAAAACCGAACAATAAAAGGCAGGTAAATATCGCTGGATACATTTTAAAAGCTCCTAAAAATTCACCTTGAAAAAGTAAGAATAATGACCGCTGAAAACCACAGCCTAAACATTCAAAACCGAAGATGGTTTTGAACAAGCATGGGATCATATATTTCTCTAAAGTCATGGCAGATCTTTTTGCAATTTTACTAAAAAAATATGACAAACGTTTTGCACAGGATAGAAGTACTACTTGAAAGTTTTATACTTTTGAAATCTTAAACTTTGAATTGATGAAAGCTTTTAAAATTATAATAATGATTCTTGCGATTTCGGTTGCGTTTTACGAACAGGTTTCAGAAGAAAAAAACATCTATATCATGATCATTGCAATTGTAGTTTTCATGTTCGGAATGATGCAGCTAAGTGCAAAAACACCAAGTAAAAATAACGATAAAGAAGAGAAGGATGCTGGTAAAAGGAGATAAGGTTTCTGTACTTGATGAAGCCATAAACGGAACGGTAGTTTCGGTTAAAAATAACGAGGTTTTGATAGAAACTGAAGATGGATTTATGATGACATTTTTTGTCAACGAATTGCTTAAGATTCAAGATTCCAGTGATTTAATGAATTCTATTAAAAGAATAGATTTAGATCAAGTTTCAAAAGAAAAAACAGAGCCAAAACCTAGAAGTTTTGTTAAAGAAAAGAAAGAAAAGCGTGATGTTGGCGTTCCAGAATTTGATTTGCATATCGAAAAATTGGTTCCCAATAAACGCGGAATGTCCAATTATGATATTTTGACATTACAGACAGAAACGGCAAAAAGACATATCGAATTTGCGATTCGAAACCGCATTCCGAAAATCGTTTTTATTCACGGTGTCGGCGAAGGAATTTTAAAAGCCGAACTTGATTTTTTATTAGGCCGTTATGACGGAATTGATTTTCAAGATGCCAATTATCAAAAATACGGTCTTGGTGCAACCGAAGTTTATTTTAGACAAAACAATAAATAAAACCAATTTAGAAGCTTAAAATCGATCATTTTCGAGCATAAAAAAACGTCTGTTTTTCCTTCTGATTTAGTATTAAACCAGTTTTGAAAAACAGACGTTTTTTGTAAGAATTATTTTTTTTGATTTTCGTCGAAAATCTATATTTTTTTAGTTAACAGTTCTTTCGATGTTTCCTAAAAGAAAACGGCTTCCCAGTTTAAAATGGCTATTTCCTTTTTCTAAAATTACATTTCTAAGAACTATCGTGTGTGTATAAACTTGTGCAACGTGTGTTGTTGTTACTTCTATAATTCCGCTTGTTCCAGCTACCCCAAGTTGACCACTCCACGTTTCGTCAATTGCAGGTGTAGATGTCGGATTACAGATATATGCTTCTGAAAAAGAACCTGTCTCTGCCTTTGCTGTTCTATAATAAACCTTATTCATTGATGCAGTAATTAAACTCGTTCTAGGCTGGTTTGCTGGTGTATCTGTATTTACAATTAAAGCAGGATCTATGTCATCAATTGTTAAATAAAAGGAATTGTTGTAATTATATACTTTTTTAAGATCTCCACATTCGTAAGCCGTACCATTAGTATTAGTTTTGAAAACTAAACTAGCAGGAGTTACAGTTGTACTGTAGGTTCCAAAAACATATTGAGCCTGAGTTTGGTTTCCAGACGGTTTAGCAAATGTTACATTTTTGATTATAATACTGTGGTCATAACCTGTTATGCGTGAACCATCATCAGTTGTATTTGGTTTTTCGATTTGTGAAGTTTCAATTGTAATTATACCATCTGTTGCAAGCCATTCTTCTGTAACTTTAGGAGTACTTGGCGGAATTGCTCCACAAATATTAGCAGTTGCAACAGCGCCATCATAAGCTCTATAAACTACACGATATTGTCCGTTACCTTTTGAGTCAATTGGATACTCATAAGTTCCAGGATCATTAACAATTCCCGCAGTTTCTGGCAATTGCAGTAAAAGCGCTTCTTGATTTTTTAATTTATAAATTAAAGTATTGGTTAATGGATCGCAGGCTTGAGAAGTTGTAACGCTTTCAAAATCTATTGTTTCTACAGTTAAATCTCCATCATCGCAGCCGTTTAATAAAAAAGCAAATAAAAGGAGAGAAGCATATTTTTTCATCGTAAAATTTATTTGGGTCAAAAATAGTGAAAAAAATGGCAAATGATATTTAAGAATTGACAATTGATATTTCTTAACTTTGTCCCGATGAAAAAAGTATATCTAGATAATGCCTCAACAACTGCAATACGTCCCGAAGTAATTCAGGAAATAACAAAAATTATGGTTGAGGATTTTGGTAATCCATCGTCTACACATAGTTTTGGACGAAATGGCAAAACAATAGTAGAGCTTTCCAGAAAAAGTATTGCGAAACATTTCAATTGTACTGCCCAAGAAATAATTTTTACTTCTGGCGGAACTGAAGCGGATAATTGGATTCTGCGTTCTGCGGTTGAAGATTTGAAAGTTGAGCGAATTATTACTTCTAAAATTGAACATCACGCTGTTCTATATACTGTTTTGGCGCTGCAGGAAGAATACAATATTCAGGTTGATTATGTAAAGGTAAATGCTGACGGAAGTTTAGATCTAACGCATTTGTCTAATCTATTATCTGATGAGAAAAAGACATTAGTTAGTTTAATGCATGTAAATAACGAAACAGGAACAATTTTAGATTTAGAAAGAGTAAGCCTTATTTGCAAGCAGTATAATGCCTTGTTTCATTCTGATACAGTCCAGTCTGTCGGAAAAACTGAAATCGACTTGCAAAAGACCCCCATTGACTTCATTTTGGCTAGTGCGCATAAATTTCACGGACCAAAAGGAATCGGATTTGCCTTTGTTAGAAAAAACTCAGGTTTGCAGCCGTTACTTTTTGGCGGAGAACAAGAAAAAGGTCTTCGCGCAGGAACCGAAGCAGTACACCAAATTGCCGGAATGGCAAAAGCTTTGTCTATTTCGTATGAAAAACTAGATGAGGAAAGAAACTATATTTTAGAATTGAAAAAATATCTTATTGATCAGCTTGAAAGTCATTTTCCTGATTTTAGAATTAATGGAAAAAAAGATGATTTTTATAATATCATTAATATCATTTTACCTTTTTCATCAGATAAAACTTCAATGCTTCTTTTTAGTTTAGATATGAAAGGAATTGCAGTTTCGAGAGGAAGTGCCTGCCAGTCTGGAAGTATTAAACCTTCGCATGTTTTAAAAGAAATGCTTTCTGAAGAAGATCTAAAATTGCCCAATCTTCGAATTTCATTTAGCCATTACAACACCAAAGAAGATGTCGATTGGCTGATTGAGAGTTTGAAAAATATTTAAGATTTTAGAATTCAGATTTTAAAATAATCTACAATCTGAATTCTAAAATCTAAATTTATTTACGGATTACTTTTACCTGAGAATCGTTTGTTAATTTGATAATTGTAGAAGATTTTCCGTTGATTTTGTCTTGGTTTAATTTTACCACATAATCAACACCATTTATAATTTCTGGACTAATGTCTTTAAAGGCAAGAGGTGTAGGCTGTCCAGAAATATTTGCAGAAGTTGAAACCAAAGGTTTTTTCATTCTCTCCAGCAATTTATAGCAGAAAGGTTCTTTTATCAAACGAACTCCTAATGATTTATCGGCTGCAATAATATTTGGTGCCACATTTCTGGCATCGTCCAGAATTAAAGTCGTTGGTTTGTCTGATAAATCCCAGATTTGCCAAGCAACTTCAGGAATGTTTTTAAACACGTTGTAAATCATCTTTTCGCCATTCATCAAAACTATCATGCTTTGTGTCTCTGCACGCTGTTTTAATTTGTAGATTTTGGCAACAGCTTCAGGATTTGTGGCGTCACAGCCAATGCCCCACACAGTATCTGTTGGATATAAAATTATACCGCCTTCTTTGATTACTTCGTATGCGTTGATTATTTCTTCGTTCATTATAAAAAATCTAGACTGGTTTTGAATGTATAATACAGCTGCAAAGTTATAAATAAAAAGATTATTTATTTGAATAGGCAGGATAATCAAGTATTTTGCTTTTTTTACTTTTTTGTCTTAGAAAATGACATCAAAGGCGATTCAATATATTTAAAAGTCAGTTGACAAATAAAAAGCAGTGGTAAAATTGAAACTGTTACAATCATCCAAAATTCAAGATCAGTTAAAGTTTTTGCTCTTTCAAGTCCCACAACAAAATGAAATAGTATAAATAGAAAAATACCATGAAGCAAGTATAAACTGTATGTTATTTGACCAAATTTACGTGAAAATGCACTCGACAGAATTCCGAAAAAGCTATTTCCAGATGCGATAATTAAAAATACAAGTGATGAAATTATAATTTGAATTGGCTTTTTTCCACCGTTAAAAAAATATACTGAAACTCCTAACAGCAGTAAGGCTAGAATTGTATATTTCTTTTGCTTAAAAATCGCTTCGGTCTTTTTCATGTTCATTATTAAGGCAACTATAATTCCACCAAGAAAAGGAGTAAAGTGTCTCAATGAAGATTTATTTAAAACCATAATTATTGCAGCAGCAAACGTAAAACTTAATACCGCTTTTAGGTCTATCTTTATTATTTTGTTTACTGTAAAAACGCTTAAAATTAAAACAACTAGAATTGGAATCAGGAATATAAAAACGGAAAAATTCATACTTAGTAATGTGACTGTGGCACTACTAAATAAATGAGTAGATGCTATTTTATTTTTTTGCAAACATACTCAAACTTATAAAATTAATGAAAGAATAGTATTGTAAAACATGTAATAATTGTAAGTAAATATTCGCTTTAATTTAAATACGAATTAAAACATAATAAATTAGATAGATAATTCGAGTTAAGTGTTGGTGAAAATTAAAAACAATGATTTCGACAAAGAGGTCTAGATTTTTTAAGATATATTTATAAGGTGCTGTTTTTGAAAATTACATTTTCAATCCAGCCCTCTACCGTGTATTTTTTATAAATTGACTCTGGAATTTTTTCATATTCATTTTCGAAAAAAGAAACAGGAATATCAGGTTTATTTTCGTCAATTACTAAAATATTGTTTGGGTTATAAAAATCGTAGTTTTTAATATCTGGATTTGTTGTGATAAGTTTCTTTTCTAATCCGAGACTTTCAAAAGTTCTAAAAGTTAGCCCTATTTGACCATTTCGATGAATATCTAGCAATACTTTAGAACGGTCTGCATATTCATGCACTTTCGACAAAGGAACATGTTTGGTGACATATGTAATACCGTCATCTCCCGATTTATGTTTGTTTTTTTTATCGTAAACAATGAATTTAAAATTTACTTTTTTAGACTTCAATTCGTTAGCTATTCGAATTAATGTTGATAGTCTTTTATCTATTGTACTAATATTGAAAACGCCATATTCTAAAGGAATTTCATTATTTGAAGAGGTCTTATTACTGTAAATCCAGTTAGGAGCGAAATTTAAATTAAAATTTACGCAGTCTTCTTTTTCGAACGAATATGCTTCATCAAAACTAGGAATAACTCGTTTGATTTTAGGACAGCGATAGATATTATCATTAAAAAATCCAATCGATTTTTTGGTGTATTTTTTGAATTTTAAAACGCTATCGGGATCAATAAAATCGCCTTTTATTGTCAAAATTACATCCTGAATTTGATTGTTTTTTTTTAATTCTTTCAGTATTTCTTTTCCGTGATGGAGTGTTTTGAGATTCTTTTTAAAAAAAGCTTTCAAAACAAAATTATATACCCTGTGAAAAACTGTAGGATATTTGTATTTATAATCTCTAAAATTAATATGATGGACATTGTGTCCTTGTTTTTCTAAAGCAGACGAAATACATTCATTCATGCCTAAATTATCTAAACTTATTAGAGTTATATTCATTATTTTATTTCTAATGCGGTTTGTAGTCTTTACTATTTAATCTTGGTTACGAGGCTTATGTATATATATTACAGTAAAATTTTGTTATAGACTTTTACGTATTCTGCAGCAGCTGTTTTCCAATTGAAACTTGCAGCTCTTTGTTTGAAAAGTAATTCATTTTCAGGTTTATTATTTTCAAAATTATTTAAACCATCAAACAATACGTTTTTCATATATTCAGGATCAAAATCAGACCAATATTTGGCGGCGTTTCCTCCTATTTCGGGCAGTGAAGTTTTATCAGACAAAAATGTAGGTTTTCCAAAACTCATTGCTTCAATTGGTGGTAAGCCAAAACCTTCCCTTATTGAAGGAAAAAGAAATGCTGTGCAATTTTTCATAAAAAACTGTTTACCTTCATCGCTCACTTTTCCAGTTAAATAAACTTGATTTGATAAGCCATTATCTTTTATTAACTGTTTTATTTTTTCTCCGTACTTTCTATCATGATTTCCAGAAATTATCAAATTGTAATCTTTTATTAATCTCATCATATTAATAATAGATTCAAAGTTTTTTCTTTCTATAAAATCGCCAATACTGTAAAAAAAAGGTTTGTCAACAAGGACATTAGGTACATATGAAGATGTATCTAGAAATTTAGTGATTGGATTTCCATTATGGATAACATATTCAGGAACGTCTGGAACATCAAAATATTGATGGGTTTGCTTTTTTGCAAACTCCGATATGTAGGTAACGGCAGTTGCTTTATTTAATTTTTCTAAAAAAAGTTTATTTCTTCTGTGATTAATATCTGAAGATATTTCCTCAGCAAAATTCACATCGTGAATTGTAAGCAAATATTTGGTTTTTATTAAAGGTTCAACTTTTATATTCTGATTTACAGAATGCCATAGGTCGTATTTTTTGCGAACTCTAAAGAATTTCATCCTTGATAAATTACTGTATTTGTTGTAATCGAATTTGTTTCCAAATTCACTTTCAAGAAGCTTTATATCTGTAGCATTTAATGTTAGCTTTAAGTTTTCAAGTTCTAGTTGAGATAATCCTTTGATTAACTCGTAATTGAAAGTTCCTAAACCAGTAGCTCTATTATTTATGTTATGAGTTTCTAAAAAAACAGTCTTTTGTTGCTGCATCTTTTATTTTTTTTACGAAAATACAATATTAATTTGAAGTGTTAGATTGTATATGTACTTTTGTACTTAATAAAAATATACTGATGAATTTTAAAGTAAATCCACTTTTCAAGAATAATACGGACTCCATAATCGGAAGTATTAAAGGTTTTAATGATATAGGAATTCTTTTTGGAAACGGCGATCGAAATAAAATTAAATTATTTGAATTAAACGGAAAAACGATTAACATAAAATCATTTAAGGTTCCGAATTTAATCAATAAAGTCGCTTATAAATATTTTAGAAAATCAAAAGCAAGACGTTCGTTTGAATATGCTACTCTTTTGTTGGAAAAAGGAATTGGAACTCCTGAGCCCATTGCGTTTCTTGAAAATTTCAATTTTATTGGTTTAAAGGACAGTTACTACGCCAGTGAACATTTAGTAACCGAATTGACATATAGAGAATTGGTAGAAATTCCGACCTATCCAGATCATGACACTATATTAAGACAATTTACCAAATTTTCTTTTGATCTTCATGAAAAAGGAGTAGAGTTTTTAGATCATTCGCCTGGAAATACCTTAATTAAAAAAGTTTCTGAAAATCTATACGATTTTTTCTTGGTAGATTTGAATAGAATGAATTTTCATGATTTTATGAGTTTTGAACAGCGTATGAATAATTTTAGACGCTTGACGCCTAAAAAAGAGATGGTTGCAGTGATGAGCAATGAATATTCTAAGTATTATACAGATAAAACAGAGTCTGAAATTTTTGAGAAAATGTGGTATGCAACTAATCACTTTCAAGAAGAATTTGCGAGAAAGAAAAGATTAAAAAAGAAATTAAAATTTTGGAAATCTTAGTCGTTTCTAGACCTAATTTTTTTTAGCTCTTGAAATCGAACAGCAACACTCAATGCGTTTAGGTAGCAAATTATAATTCCCTTTTTTCCGTCTAAGATTCCAAGTCGTAGTAAGTATTGATTTATGAATTGATAAGCCGGACGAATGTAAAAATGAAAAAAATTAGGCCTAGTATTTTTTAATAGCTCTTCTTGAGCTTTTAATTTTCCGTAAAAGATCATTTTTTGCTTGTAATTTTCATAATTCGAATACGAATAATGAATCAATTTTGTTTTTAATTGACCAATTTTCCCACTTACAATTAATTTTTCGTGAACAATTTTTTCATGATTATAAATTGCAGTTTCTTTCTTAAAAAGTCGGATAATTTTATCTGTTTGCCAGCCGCTAAAACGCAGTTTTTTATTTTTAAACATAAAGTTTCTGCGAACAAAATAAGCCGAAGCACAATCTTTTTGGCTGGTTATGAAACTGATTTCTTTTTGAAGTTCTGGAGTCAATCTTTCGTCAGCGTCTACAAAAAGAATCCATGAATTTGAAGCAAGACTCAGGGCAAAATTACGCTGAGAAGCAAAATTGTCAAAAGCACGCTGTACTACTTTTACATTAGGAAATGAAGAGGCGATCTCAAAAGTTTTATCTATGCTAAAAGAATCTACGATGATTATTTCATTTGCGAATGCCAAATTATCCAGCACATCTTTTATATTTTGTTCTTCATTATAAGTAATAACCAATGCGGTCATTGCTTGTTTTGCTGTCAAAATCATTTTATTGTAGCGCTTAGGTTTTGACTAAGGAAGGACTCAATTTTTTTCTCAAAAAATTCAGGTTTAAATTCATGGTATAAAGATAAGGCTTCCCTCTTCAGTATTTTTTCGGTTTTTTGCTCAAATAAATCAGCACGATAATCTTTTAAATGAACAGAAAGATGATGAATTCCGTCTTCAAAAGTGGCCCAGATTTTCTTTTCAATCCAAGGCGAGAAAATGATAAACGATGGTTTTTCAAGGGCTTTTGCCATATTTATTGCACCGCCATCGTTACCAATAATCAAATCACATTGATTCATGAGGCCAATAAAGGAGCGCAAATCTCCTCCCAATAAATCAAAATAAATTTTTGCTTGTGTTGAAGGTTTACAGGCATTAAAAACGGTTTTAGCTTCTTCTAACTGTTTTGGGAAATAATTAAAAAGAATATTTACATCTGTGGTATCAGCTATAAAATCAACCACTTTAGACATAAACTCTAAAGGGTAGGTTTTTAATTTTTCGCTGCCTAAAAGACTGATCATAACTGTTTTTCGATCTTTTTGAACATTATATTTTTCAAAAAGAGTAATAGCATCTTGATTTTCTTTTTCAGAAACAAATAATTTCGGAATTGGATTAATTTTAATTTTGAGATCTAAAGGTTCTAATAACGAAAGTCTTCTCTCGATTGCTAAACCTAAATTTGTTTTTGGAAAAGGCTCAAACGGCACATTATCAGTGTATAAAAAGTTTCTTCCTGGTTTTTTGTAAGATATTTTTCGTTTAGCATTGCTTAATAAAACTATTATCCAGCTTTCGAGCTTAGAATACGCATCAATTAATAAATCGTACTTTTCTTTTCTAATCTGAAATCCAAGATTTAATAACTCTTTTTTGCTTTTTCGGTGTTTTTCTTCAAATAAAATAATATTGTCAATACTTGAATTGCTTTGTAAAACTGGAGTTGTTGAGGCATAAACTAAATAATCGATTTGAGCCTCTGGATAAGCAGTACGCAAATTATTGCATATTATACTGCTGATCAAAACATCACCAATCATTTTTTGCTGAATTACAAGTATCTTCATATAGTGAATTAAGTCTTTTAAGAATTTACAAATTGAAGCAAAAAAAATCCAAATTCCAATTGATAAAATTGAAATTTGGATTTTTTTTACTATATTTTCTTAAAATCTATACAGCAACATCGTATTCACGAAGCGCATTATTTAAAGAAGTTTTTAAATCTGTAGATGGTTTACGAGTACCAATAATTAAAGCGCAAGGAACTTGAAATTCTCCTGCGGCGAATTTTTTAGTGTAGCTTCCAGGAATCACTACAGAACGAGCAGGAACAAAACCTTTCATTTCTACTGGCTCATCACCTGTAACATCAATGATTTTTGTTGAAGCAGTCAAACATACGTTAGCGCCAAGAACAGCTTCTTTTCCTACGTGAACACCTTCAACAACAATACAACGAGAACCAATAAAAGCACCATCTTCGATAATAACTGGAGCAGCTTGTAATGGCTCAAGAACACCACCAATACCTACACCACCGCTTAAGTGCACATTTTTACCAATTTGTGCACAGCTTCCAACTGTTGCCCAAGTATCAACCATTGTTCCTTCGTCAACATAAGCACCAATGTTTACATAACTTGGCATTAAGATAACACCGCTAGAAATGTAAGCTCCATAACGAGCCACAGCGTTTGGTACTACACGAATTCCTTTTGCAGCATAATCTCTTTTAAGTAACATTTTATCGTGATATTCGAAAATACCAGATTCCCATGTTTCCATTTTTTGAATTGGGAAGTACATTACAACAGCTTTTTTAACCCATTCGTTAACCTGCCATTTATCACCAACTGGTTCAGCAACGCGTAATTTTCCTGCGTCTACCAATTCTATTACTTCTCTAATAGCATCAGTTGTTGTAGTTTCTTGTAATAAAGCTCTGTTTTCCCAAGCTTGTTCAATTATAGTCTGTAAAGAATTCATACGTTTAAATTTTTGGCAAAGATAGCGTATTTGTAGAAATGCAAAAAAGCAAAACGACTTGAAAATGTTACAAATTTAACTTTTTGTTTCTTATTTGTAAAACTTAGAAACTATATGAATTAGATGTTTTCTAAAACTACCTCTAGAAGTTTTTTTTATGTCAAAATATGACAAAAATCAGATTTTGTGTTTTTTCTTCTCTCTAATTTCGCATCATTGAAAAACATTCCATTCAATAAATTAATCATATAAGCAGTAAAATATGGATCAAGAAAATCAACTTAAGAACAGAGTAATTATTGACAAAGAGGTAACTTGGGATAAAACGCAAGTTATTATGAGTAAAACAAATGCCTTTGGTATTATCGAATATGCTAACGAAGTATTTGTAGATGTTTGTGGTTACGAAGATTATGAATTAATGGGACAGCCGCACAATATTATACGCCACCCAGACATGCCAAAAGTTATTTTTAAAGTGCTTTGGGAGAATCTTAAAAACGGTAAAAACTTTCATGCCATTGTAAAAAATCTGGCCAAATCCGGAAGATACTATTGGGTAATTACCGACTTTGAAATCGCTCGTGACGAAAATGATGTAATTGTAAATTATTTTGGACGAAGACAATCTGTACCGCAGGAAGTAATTGCCATGCATATTGAACCTTTGTATAAAAAATTATTGCAAATCGAAGCAGCGAGCGGAGTGGAATTTAGCGAAAAATACCTAATCGGATTTTTAGAAGAGAAAAAAAGATCTTATGTTGAATATATTAAGGAGTTGATTTACGAACATGAAAAAGCACAAGCTAAGTTTGCTAATTATGTTGAAGAAGAAGATGGAGAAGAGGAAGAACATAGAGGCTTTTTTGGCCGATTGTTTGGTAGATAATTTGAGTTATTTTTTAGGTTTAAATATTTGGATAGGTCCGTCTTGAGTTTTCGAGGCGGATTTTTTTTTTATTTTTAATCTCTTTTATTTGAGTGAAATAAAACTTGGAAAAATATTTTGAAGTAAATTTGTCAAAAAAAATAAATGCCTAGAATCCTTTCTATAGATTACGGACAAAAACGTACAGGAATCGCTGTTACAGACGAAATGCAGATTATTGCATCAGGTCTTACAACGATTCCAACTCATACTTTAATTGATTTTTTAAAAGATTATTTTGCAAAAGAAAAAGTCGAAGCAGTATTAATTGGTGAGCCTAAGCAAATGAATGGGCAACCTTCAGAAAGTGCTTCTATAATTAATGGTTTTGCGACTCATTTTTCAAATATTTTTCCGGATATGAAAGTGATTCGAGTAGATGAGCGTTTTACTTCAAAAATGGCATTCCAAACAATGATCGACAGTGGTTTAAGTAAAAAACAGCGTCAAAATAAAGGTTTAATAGACGAGATATCTGCTACAATTTTACTTCAAGATTATCTTTCCGCAAAAAAATAACGCTCTTCGTCTTATTTATTGTTTATAATTTAAAGGTTTTTAGAAAATCCTAACTTTTATCATCTAAAAATTAGTTTTTTTTTGCAATTAAAAAAGTACCTTTGCACTTTAAATAAAAATACTGTTATGCCTGACGAAACCATACGTTCAAATAGTGATGTAGTACTCATTGGAGCTGGAATTATGAGTGCCACTCTAGGAGTAATTTTGAAAGAATTACAACCGGATATAAAAATTGAAATTTACGAAAGATTAGATGTTGCTGCTGCAGAAAGCTCTGATGCTTGGAACAATGCAGGAACTGGACATTCTGCCTTTTGTGAACTAAATTATACTCCAGAAAAGGCAGACGGCAGTATCGATCCTAAAAAAGCAATAAGTATTGCAGAATCTTTTGAGATTTCAAGACAGTTTTGGTCTTACTTAGTGCAGGAAAAAAAAGTGCCTTCTCCTGAAAATTTTATTAAAAGCGTACCTCATATGAGTTTTGTATGGGGAGATAAAAACGTAAATTATTTAAAAAAGAGATTTGAAGCTCTGCAGAGCAATCCAATTTTTTCTGAAATGACTTTCAGTACCGATGTCGAGCAGCTAAAAAAATGGATGCCGCTGGTAATGGAAGGACGAAATGCTGATGAAAAATTAGCAGCCACACATATGGAAATTGGTACCGATGTAAATTTTGGTGCCTTAACCAGAAGTATGTTCAATTATTTAGAAAAATTAGATGGCGTTTCTTTATTTTTTAATCACGAAGTTAAAAAACTAAGACAGCGTGAAGATAAATCTTGGAGAATAAAGATTAAAGATTTGTCTACAGGAAAAATTCGTAAAGCTTACACTAAATTCGTATTTATTGGTGCAGGCGGCGGTTCTTTACCTTTGCTAGAAAAAGCAAATGTACCAGAAGGACATGGTTACGGCGGTTTTCCAGTAAGTGGACAATGGCTGAAATGTACTAATCCAGAGGTTATTGCTAAACATCAGGCAAAAGTTTACGGAAAAGCAAGTGTTGGAGCTCCACCAATGTCTGTTCCTCACATTGACACCCGTGTAATCGATGGCGAAAAAGCACTTCTTTTTGGACCATTTGCTGGGTTCTCAACTCGTTTCTTAAAAAACGGTTCTTATTTAGATTTGCCTTTGTCAATTAAAGCTAATAACTTAATTCCAATGCTTGCGGCAGGTTATCATAATATCCCGCTGACAAAATATTTGATTGAGCAGGTTCGCCAGTCTCCAAAAGATAGAATGAAAGCTTTACGTGAATATTTACCAACTGCACGTTCTAAAGATTGGAAATTAGAAAAAGCAGGACAACGTGTTCAGGTTATTAAGAAAGATGAAAAAGAAGGCGGTATTTTAGAATTTGGTACCGAAGTAATTAATACACATGACGGAACTTTAGCAGTCTTATTGGGTGCTTCTCCAGGTGCTTCTACAGCCGTAGCGATTATGGTTGATTTGATTAGCAGATGTTTTACCAATCAAGTTAAAACACCAGAATGGGAAGCTAAATTAAAGAAAATGATTCCTTCCTATGGTCAGACTTTAAATGATAAACCGGACCTTTTAGCAGAACTTAGAAAACATACAGCAGAAGTTTTAAAAATAAAATAAGCTTCTTTAAATTAATAGAATAAAAAAAAACAAATCCAGATGAATTAATCTGGATTTGTTGCTTTTAGGTCGGTTGTGTTTTTTAGAATTTTTTCGGCAAGATTGCTCATCCAGATTAATTGTTCGATAACCATTGAAGCTTCCTGCATTTTGGCTTGACGTGTTTCTTTGTCTAAACCATCATCTTCTGCCAAACGTGTAAAGTTCTTTCTTTTTAATTCTTCAAATTGTAACGTTACATCTTCTTTTTCAAAAAATGTATCTTTTAAAATAACTTCGTTTCTTAAAATAGAAATAGAGTGATCAAGATTGGCTAAAATCGTTTTAATGATATAATTGAAAGACTCAGAAGCAGATGTAGTTTGATGCGATTGAATATAAGTTGACAGCGATGCTAAAGCAGATAATAATGAGTGATTTAAAACCACTAGTTTGTTTACCAAAGGCATTGTTTTCTGTTTCGATTTTGGTTCCTGCATCATACGTTGAAATGAAGTCATTAGATTTCCTATTTCAACAAAAGCATTCTTTCTGGCTAATCTATAAGAAGTCGGAACTTCTCCTTTTTTATTATAAAAATCAGCAATTTCCTTGAGATAGTTTCGGTTGGCACGAATTGCGTTTTCAATATGAATTGGAGTATTAATAAATTCCCATGCGGGCCACAAAAATTGATTGGCAATAAAAGCTAAAACTGCGCCTGCGAGTGAATCTAAGATTCGGTATTGAATAACTTCATTGATATCCGGAGTTAAAATTCCGTATATAAAAACCACATACATCGTAACAAATGTTGCGCTGATCTTATAGTTGATTTGTGTAAACGAAATCCCCAAAAGCATACAAATAATAGAGAAAATACTTAAAGCAACGTGATTTTGAATAATAGATACAATTCCGAAAGCTATGATACCTCCCAAAACAGTTCCGAACATTCTATGGTAAGATCGCTCTTTTGTTAAGCCATAACCAGGACGCATTATTACAACAATAGTCAGCAAAATCCAGTAAACGTTTTGAAATGGAAGAATCTGACCTAGAAAAAAACCAATCAGAATTGTAATTGTTAAGCGTAGCGAATGCCTGAAAATAGAAGAAGAATAACTTAAATTTTCGATCAAAGTTCGAAGCGGATAATATTGCGGCGTCAGGAATTTTTCAAGCTCCTTATCCTTGTCTTTTAATTTATAAGACTGCATTGCCAATGAAAATGCACGTTGAATAATCTTGATTTTTCCAACCTGATTTTTCGCATATTTCAGCATATTGGTCAGCATCAAAACGCCTTCGGCTGCTTCGTCTTTTCCTAGAGTTTTTTCGTAATCAAAAATTGCAAATTCAAGGGCATCAAGCTCGTTCTTTAAATCATTTTTGTCTACATACACGCTGATGTGGCGAACATTTTTTGAAAGTTTTTTTAATGTTGAAGCCAATTTATAAGCCACATTTTGATATGTTCTTAAAACCTCTGGATGCTTTGCAAATTTGATGTGAAGTTTACTATGATCAAAAGACGTATAAAGTGCAAGTTCTTGAATTTCGACCAATGTGATAAAAACCAAAAGCATTTTTCTGTTCTGGCTCGTAATTCCAGATGCGTTCTGATTTCCGATCAGCATTTTTCTCAAATCTTCGTGAATAAGATTTAATTCTACCTGAACGGCCAATTGTTTTTCGATAATTGCTTTTCTATTCGCTTCGGGACTCCATAAATCGCCTCTTAATTTTAAATATTTGGCAGTTAGTTTTATGCCTTCGGCAATTTGTAATTCTACATATTTATAAGGCTGTACTAAATGAAAAATAAGCGAAACAATTAAGTATAAAATTCCTCCAATAAAT
Source organism: Flavobacterium sp. S87F.05.LMB.W.Kidney.N (assembly GCF_004366435.1). Lineage (NCBI taxonomy): Bacteria > Pseudomonadati > Bacteroidota > Flavobacteriia > Flavobacteriales > Flavobacteriaceae > Flavobacterium > Flavobacterium sp. S87F.05.LMB.W.Kidney.N. The sequence goes on from NZ_SODX01000003.1 coordinate 602,679, forward strand.
ATAAAACCAGAGTATTCAAACGCCTGCCAGCCCTCATGTAAGTGGCCAAAAGAAAGAGAAATAGATAATAATGCAGAGAAAGATATTAAAGTTGCACGCTGTCCATAGACAGAAATCATAGAACATAGAAATAATAAAAATCCTAAAAAAGGATAAAATAAAACGGGATAAGGATAAACCAGATTAACCAAAAGGTTAACACCGGAAACAATAAAAGATGCAGCAATTAATCCTTTAATTTTATGACTCAGCGAACTAGGAATATCGCTGGGATAAGTATAAAAAGCTCCTAATGCTATTGTAAAACCAATTTCAAAATGACCTAAAAAATTTAAAACTAAAACAGGAACAACAGAAGCAATGGTTACTTTAGAAGCATTGAAAAAAGAGGTGCTGTTGGTAAATTTCGAAATTTTATCAAACATAAAAAGAGGTTTACTAGCAAAGGTAAGAATTGTACGAGTGATTTTGGCATAATTATAGCTGAGATTTTTAACGGTTTTGAAAAAATATGATATAAAATAGTAATAGAATTATTCATTGACTATTTTTTACTATTTTTGCCAGCTGAAATATGAGAAGTTTAGTTCTGTTTTGCAGCACATAAAAAACATAAATAAAAACAAATGATTTTACCAATTGTAGGATACGGTGATCCTGTTTTGAGAAAAGTAGGGCAGGACATTACACCAGAATATCCAAATCTAAAAGAAACGATCGCAAATATGTACGAGACTATGTATAATGCGTACGGAGTTGGACTTGCGGCACCGCAGGTTGGACTGCCAATCCGTTTGTTTGTTATTGATACAACGCCTTTTAGTGATGATGAGGATCTTCCTTCAGAGGAACAAAAAGATTTAAAAGGTTTTAAAAGAACTTTTATCAATGCTAAAATCGTTAAGGAAGAAGGTGAAGAGTGGGGTTTTAATGAAGGCTGTTTAAGTATTCCAGACGTTCGTGAAGACGTTTACAGAAAACCAATTGTTACAATTGAATATTGTGACGAGGATTTCGTAATGAAAACAGAGGTTTTTGACGGCTTAATTGCAAGAGTAATTCAACACGAATACGATCATATTGAAGGAATTTTATTTACCGATAAAATTTCGTCTCTTAAAAAACGTTTAATTCAAAAGAAACTAAAAAATATTACTGAGGGAAAAACGTCTCAGGAATATAGAATGAAGTTTTTTGCAGCCAAAAAAGGGAGATAAGTTTTCTAGATATTTAGAAACAAAAAATAAATCAAATTCTTAATACTAATTTTAATAAAAATGAATTTAACGAAAATTTTAGCCATTTCAGGGAAACCAGGTTTATACGAATTGAAAGTTCAAACTCGTACAGGTTTTGTGGCGGAATCATTAATTGATGGGAAGAAGATTACTGTAAATCTAAAAAGCAATGTAAGTTTATTGTCTGAAATTTCGATTTATACTTATGAAGGTGAAAAACCATTAACTGAAGTAATGCAGCAAATTGCCGTTAAAGAGAACAAAGGTCAAGCAATTTCTCATAAAGAAGACAACGCTACTTTAGCTGCCTATTTTAAGCAGATTCTTCCAGATTATGATGAAGAAAGAGTTTACCCATCAGACATCAAAAAAGTATTAAACTGGTATAATACGCTTCAAGCAAAAGGTTTAGTTACAGATTTAGCTCCAGCTGTTGAAGAAACTAAAGAAGAAGCTCCAGTTGCTGAAGAAAAACCTAAAAAAGCTCCAGCAGCTAAAAAAGCAAAAGCTAAAAAGGAAGAATAGTAAGTTATTCTTTTAATTATATAATATCCTGTTAAGATAGTTTTCTTGACAGGATTTTTTAATTTTACAAGATCGAGTTTTAAATTTTAAAAGAACTTCAAGATGAATAGAGAAAACCAGTTACAAGCGTTTGAGAGATTATTAAATATCATGGATGAACTTCGTGAACAATGCCCATGGGACAAAAAGCAGACCCTGCAGACATTGAGACATTTGACAATCGAAGAAACTTATGAACTCGGCGATGCTATACTGGACAATGATTTAAATGAAGTTAAAAAGGAATTGGGAGATTTGCTTCTGCACATTGTTTTTTACGCTAAAATCGGAAGTGAAACAAACGATTTTGATATTGCGGATGTCTGCAATGAAATCTGTGAAAAACTAATTCACCGTCATCCTCATATTTATGGAGATGTTAAAGTGGAGAATGAAGAAGAAGTCAAACAAAACTGGGAAAAATTAAAGCTTAAAGAAGGCAAAAAATCTGTTTTAGAAGGTGTTCCTAGAAGTCTTCCAGCTTTAGTTAAAGCAAGTAGAATTCAGGATAAAGTAAAAGGTGTAGGATTTGATTGGGAAGAACCGCATCAAGTCTGGGACAAAGTACAGGAGGAATTACAAGAATTACAAGACGAGGTAAAATCTGGAAACCAAGACAAAATTGAAGACGAATTTGGTGATGTACTGTTTTCAATGATCAATTATGCCCGTTTTTTAAATGTTAATCCAGAAGACGCTTTAGAAAGAACTAATAAAAAGTTCATCAAACGCTTTCAATACTTAGAAAGTAATGCAAACGAATTAGGGAAACCTTTGATGGATATGACGCTTACCGAAATGGATGTTTTTTGGAACGAAGCTAAAAAACTTTAATTATCGGCCAATTTTTTTAAGGCGCGAACATTTTTAAGCATAATCTTTTTACCAACCAATTCGATCAATTCTGATTTATTAAAATCAGATAATAAACGAATACAGCTTTCTGTTGCAGTGCCAATAATTCCAGCAAGTTCTTCTCTTGTAAGTTGAACTTTTAGGGTTTTATCGGTGTCTTCGCCAAACGCTTCGTGTAAATGAAGTAAGGTTTCTGCTAGTCTTTGCTTCACTGTTTTTTGAACCAAAGCAATTTTTTCATTTTCAGATTCCTTTAAATCTTCGCACACAGACTGCATCATATTTAAAGAAAACTGATTGTTGCTGTTAAAGAAATTAATGATTTCAGTTTTAGGAATAAAACAAACTTCCATGTCTGCAATAGCTTTAGCAGTTAAGTTTGCCGGCTCATTACTGATCATAGAACGCTGTCCAAGAAGTTCGCCAGATTTTACCAATTTTACAATTTGGTCCTTTCCGTTTGCACTCAATTTGGATAGTTTACCAACGCCATCTTTCACGCAAAAAACACCATTGGTTACTTCACCTTCTTCAAAAATGGCTTCACCTTTTTTAATTTTATAAGTGGTTTTGCTGTTTGCTAGTTTTATAACTTCCTCTTTATTAAGAGCTTTTAAAGAGCTTAGCTGGCGTACAATGCATTGATCACATTTATTCATGACAATATTTGTTTGCTGCAAAATTAAGGATAATTAAAGTTTTTAGGCACTTTTATCAGGTAAAATTATTATAAATAAGGATTCGTAATGATTTGATAATTATAATTTTATTTCAGTAAAAGTGAATTCGAATATAATATGATAATTATCATCTTAATGACTGGTGTTTAATCGGAAATTTGTACCCTATAAAAACTAGTTTATGAGGGAGCAAAGTTGTTTTCATTGTGGTTTAACTATTGAACAAAATGAAGAAATTGATTTTGATGATAAGAAGTTTTGTTGCACAGGCTGTAAAACAGTTTACGAAATTTTCAGCAGTAATGACTTAACCTCTTATTATGATTTCGAAAAATCGCCTGGTGCTACTCCGCAGGACATTGCAGGCAAATATGATTTTTTAGAAAACGATGCTATACTTTCAAAGATTCTAGAATTTCAAGAAGGAAATACCGCCATTGTTTCTTTGAACATTCCTCATATTCACTGTAGTTCATGTATTTGGATTTTAGAAAATCTAAACCGCTTACAGCCTGGAATTAATATTTCACAAGTTAATTTCCACGAAAAGAAAGTTAGAACTACCTTCAATTCAGATCTTGTTTCTTTAAAAGAAATAGTTAACCTTTTATGTTCAATTGGTTACGAACCTTATATAAGTTTAGAAAATTACGAAACAGCAAAAGCAAAAGTAGACAGAAGTTTAACTTATAAACTTGGTGTAGCCTTTTTTTGTTTCGGAAATATTATGCTCCTTTCTTTTCCCGAATATTTCGAAATGAAAGAATTCTGGCTAGATAGTTACAAACCTTTTTTCAGATTGCTGATTTTTCTTTTAGCTCTTCCAAGTTTTTTATATTCTGCCAGTGGTTATTATGTTTCTGCTTATCACAGCATTAAAACGAGAATGTTGAATATTGATATTCCTATTGCTTTAGGGATTATTGTAATGTTTATTCGCAGCTCATACGATATGTTAATGGATCACGGTCCAGGTTTTTTTGACAGTTTGGCAAGTTTAGTATTCTTTATGCTTCTTGGTAAAATGTTTCAAATTAAAACCTATAGTTTTTTAAGTTTCGAAAGAGATTTTAAATCTTATTTTCCAATTGCGGTTACCAAAATTAACAAAGATTCTTCTGAAGAAAATGTGGCAATCTATGATGTTTTAAAGGGAGATCGATTATTAATTAGAAATCAAGAACTTATTCCAGTTGATGGAATCTTAATCAGCGAAAGCGCAGAAATTGATTATAGTTTTGTAACTGGAGAAGCCGTTCCGATTACTAAAAAGTCGGGAGACAAAGTATTTGCAGGCGGCAAACAGATTGGAAAAGTGATTGAAATGGAAGTACTGCATTCTGTTTCTCAAAGTTATTTGACGCAATTATGGAGCAATGAAATATTTCAGAAAAAAGTAGACCAAAAACACAAAACCATAACAGATGCAATAAGCCGGTATTTTACCCCAATCTTACTGCTGATTGCATTTGCTGGTTTTGGTTATTGGATATTTATAGATGCTAATACAGCTTTTAATGTTTTTACAGCGGTATTAATAGTGGCTTGCCCTTGCGCACTCGCTCTTACAGCTCCATTTACTTTTGGAAATATTTTGAGAATTTTAGGTAAAAAGAAATTCTATTTAAAAAATGCTGTAGTGATTGAACAGCTTTCTAAAGTTGATACAATTGTTTTTGATAAAACGGGAACAATTACAACCAATAAAAAATCGAATATAGTATACGAGGGAAATACAATCTCTGATTCTAATAATATATTGATTAAAAATGTGCTTCGCGGTTCAAACCATCCTTTAAGCCGTATGCTTTATAATTTTCTTCCAGAAACAAAACGGATACAAGTCGATAATTTTCAAGAAATTACAGGAAAAGGAATTTTAGCCGTTGCTGCTGATAAAGAAATTAAAATAGGGTCAGGGCAATTTGTAGATGATATAGTTACAAATAGTTCAGAGATCGAAAAAACAGCTTTACATATTAAAATTGATGGAGTTTATTTTGGAAAGTTTGTTTTTCAAAATCAATATCGAGAAGGCTTAGAAGATCTTTTTTCAAAATTGAGCAGAGAATATGAAATTAAAGTACTTTCTGGTGATAATGATGGAGAAAGAGGAAATTTAGAAGCTATCCTTCCAAAAGATACCGAATTAATCTTCAATCAAAAACCAGAACAAAAGCTCGAATACATCAAAAAACTTCAAGAAAAAGGAAAGAATGTTATGATGGTGGGTGATGGGCTAAACGATGCTGGAGCATTGGCACAAAGTAATGTTGGAATATCAATTTCAGAGAACGTAAATGTCTTTTCACCAGCATGTGATGCTATTTTGGATGCATCTGAATTTTCACGTCTAAATTACTTTTTAAAGCTCTCACACAAAGCAATATTGGTAATCAAAATGAGTTTTGCTTTGTCATTGCTTTACAACGTTGTTGGGCTTGCATTTGCAGTTACAGGAAATCTCCTTCCTATCGTAGCAGCTATCATTATGCCTTTGAGTACAATTACTATAGTGAGCTTCGTGACTTTAATGTCTAACTATTTTAGCAACAGGGATTTAAAATGACTTTCATTGGTGAGATAGAATAGTCTATATTATTTTAGTATTCTTCTCTGATCATGATAATTATCATATTTTAAACGCCAATCACCTAGTAATTTTGTTAACATAAATTTACGGTATGAGTGTTATTTATCTATTAATTTCAGTGAGTATTTTCGTGGCAATTTGCTTCTTTATTGCCTTCATTGCAGCTGTCAAATCCGGCCAGTACGACGACGATTATACACCCTCAGTCAGAATTCTTTTTGACGACGAGACCAAAATTATTTCCCCAAATAATAATTCACCAATCGAAGAAAAACAAGTATAATTATGGAAATGGAACAGTTTTATTACGACAACAAAATTGTAAAAAAATTCATTTACGCCACAATCCTCTTTGGAGTTGTGGGTATGTTAGTGGGACTTACCCTGGCGGTAATGTACCTTTTTCCCAACATGACAGATGGGATTTCGTGGCTGAGTTATGGCCGTTTAAGACCATTACACACCAATGCAGTAATTTTTGCCTTTGTAGGTAATGCCTTTTTTGCTGGTATGTACTACTCCCTGCAAAGATTGCTAAAAGCCAGAATGTTTAGTGATTTTTTAAGTAATCTTCATTTCTGGGGATGGCAGCTTATTATTGTTGCTGCAGCCATTACACTTCCATTAGGTTATACTTCTTCTAAAGAATATGCAGAATTAGAATGGCCAATTGATATTGCAATCGCGTTGATTTGGGTAGTAATGGGAATCAATATGATTGGAACCATGTTGCGTCGTAGAGAACGTCACTTATATGTTGCAATTTGGTTTTATTTAGCAACATTTGTAACGGTAGCAGTACTTCATATCTTTAATAATATTGAAATTCCAGTTTCTGGTCTAAAAAGTTATTCTGTTTATGCAGGAGTTCAAGATGCACTTGTACAATGGTGGTACGGACATAATGCAGTAGCATTTTTCCTTACAACACCGTTCTTAGGATTAATGTATTATTTTATTCCTAAAGTAGCAAACAGACCTGTTTACTCATATAGATTATCTATTATACACTTCTGGTCTTTAATCTTTATTTATATCTGGGCAGGACCACACCACTTATTATATTCTGCATTGCCAAACTGGGCACAGAATTTAGGAGTTGCATTTTCAGTAATGTTAATTGCACCATCTTGGGGAGGTATGATCAATGGACTTTTAACTTTAAGAGGAGCTTGGGACAAAGTTCGTGAAGAACCAGTTTTAAAATTCTTCGTTGTAGCAATTACAGGTTACGGAATGGCAACTTTTGAAGGCCCGATGCTTTCTTTGAAAAACGTAAATGCTATTGCGCATTATACAGACTGGATCGTTGCACACGTGCACGTTGGAGCTTTAGCTTGGAATGGTTTCATGTCATTTGGTATTATTTATTGGTTAATTCCTCGAATGACAAAATCGAATCTGTTCTCTAAGAAATTAGCAAACTTCCATTTCTGGATTGGTACTTTGGGTATTATTGTCTATACAATTCCTTTGTATGTAGCTGGTTTTCAACAAGCTTCTATGTGGAAACAATTTAATCCAGACGGTACTTTAACTTACGGAAACTTCCTTGAAACGGTAACTGCTATTATGCCAATGTATTGGATGAGAGCTATTGGTGGTACTTTGTACTTAATAGGAATGTTGACATTGGTTTACAATATCATAATGACAGTTAAAGCTGGAAATCCTGTAGAAGATGAGCTGGCTCAAGCACCTGCTTTACAAAGAATCAGCAGCGGACGTGTAAGAGGTGAGAAATTCCACTCTTGGTTAGAGAGAAAACCAATTCAATTAACAATTTTAGCTACAATCGCTATTTTAATTGGAGGTATTATTCAAATTGTACCAACAATCATGGTAAAATCAAATATTCCGACAATTTCGAGTGTAAAACCCTATACACCGCTGGAACTAGAAGGACGTGATTTATACATTAGAGAAGGTTGTGTGGGATGTCACTCTCAATCAGTTCGTCCTTTCAGAAGTGAAGTTGAGCGTTATGGAGTACAGTCTAAAGCGGGTGAATTCGTATATGATCATCCATTTTTATGGGGATCAAAACGTACAGGTCCAGATTTATTACGAGTAGGAGGTAAGTACAATGATAACTGGCACTTTAACCACTTCTGGAATCCGCAAAGTATCTCAGCCGGATCAATTATGCCAGGATATAAATGGTTATTTGATAATAAAGCAATGGATATCTCATTAACGCAGAAAAAAATGCAGGCTATGATTTCGCTTGGAGTTCCTTATAGTGAAGCAGATGTAGCTAACGCACAAAAAACTTTAAGAGAGCAGGCTGTAAAAATTGAGAAAAGCTTAGAAAACGATCCTGACTTTGTAAAAAGTTATGAAGACAGCAAGAAAAAAGCTGCTGCAAAAGGAGAAAAGTTCATTCCTATGAACGAAAGGGAAATCGTTGCTTTGATTGCTTATATTCAAAGACTTGGTACTGATATTAAAGTAAAAGAAACTAAATAACAGCATTATGTTCGAACAAATAAAACACAATATGGAAACAATATCGGGTATAGAAATTTACCCGATTCTTTCCCTCTTGATTTTTTTCTTCTTTTTCGTAGGATTAGGCTTTTGGGTGTTCTCTTATAGAAAAGACAAAATTCAGGAAATGAGTAGTATACCTTTAGATGAAGGACTTGTTGTAATTACAAAAGATAGATAAAAATGAAAAAGTTTTTCCCAGTATATGTTAGAGTACCGCTGATTTTCTTCATCGTATTTGCTTTGATGGAATATTTTATAGACTCAGGTGATAGACCTGCTTTTATAAAATATCCGATGGTATCACTCTTTTTGTTTGTATTCTTATTTATTTTAATTGCAATTGAAATAACATTAAGTGCTGTTAACCGAGTGATGTATCAATTATTATCACCAGAAGAAAAAGCAAAATTAGATCATGAAGAAAGTTTAAGTTTAAAAGAAAGCACTTGGTTTAAAAACCTAATGCAAAAATTGACTAAAACTTCACCAATTGAAAAAGAAGGTGAGCTGCTAATGGATCATGATTATGATGGAATCAAGGAACTTGATAATAATTTACCGCCATGGTGGGTGTATTTATTCTACATCTGTATCATTTTTGGAGTAATCTATGTCGTTCGTTACGAAGTTCTAGGAGCCGACAATCAAGAAATGGAGTTGAAGAAAGAAATGGCTCAGGCAAAAATTGATGTCGAAGAATATTTAAAAACAGCACCAGATTTAATGGATGAAAAAACAGTTGTTTTACTTACTGATGAGCCAAGTTTAGCTGCTGGAAAAGAAATCTTTACAACCAATTGTGCAGCGTGCCACAGAGCAGATGCAGGAGGACAGATTGGTCCAAACTTAACAGATAATCACTGGATTTTAGGAGGCGGAATTAAAAACTTATTCCACACGATTACAAATGGCGGCCGAGACGGAAAAGGAATGATTGCCTGGAAAGGAACTCTGAAACCAAAAGAAATTCAAAAAGTAGCGAGTTATATCTTGTCTCTTCAAGGAAGTAATCCTAAAGATCCAAAAGCTCCCGATGGAGAAATTTGGGTTGATGATAGTGCTCCAGCTAAAGATGCTGCAGTAAATGCATCAACAGAAACTGCAGAAGTTAAAAAATAAAAAATAATACCATGTCAAATTTACCAGACGAAGCTTTTAGAGATACCATTGGAACTATAGATGAAGGTGGTAAACGGAAATTTATTTTCCCAAAGAAACCGTCTGGTAAATTTTACAATTACAGAAAAATTGTCAGCTATATTTTATTGGCAATTTTAGTCATAAATCCGTTTATTAAGGTAAATGGGAATCAGTTTATGATGTTCAATATAATGGAGCGTCGTTTTAATATTTTTGGATTCCCTTTTTGGCCTCAGGATTTTTACCTCTTCGTAATATCAATGCTTGTCGGCGTTGTATTTGTAATTTTATTTACAGTTGTTTTTGGACGGATATTTTGTGGCTGGATTTGCCCGCAGACCATTTTTCTTGAAATGGTTTTCCGTCGTATCGAATATTGGATAGATGGAGACCGAGGCTCGCAGTCACGTTTAGCAAGACAGGAATGGAATGCGGAAAAAATTAGAAAAAGATTGACCAAGTGGACAATTTTCTTTTTGATTTCTTTTGGTATCGCGAATGTTTTCCTAGCATATTTGGTTGGAAGTGACGCTCTTTTTTTGATGATTGAGCAAGGTCCAATTCAGCAGGCGAGTAATTTTATTGCACTTCTTATTTTTACTGGGGTTTTCTATTTTGTTTTTGTCTGGTTTCGCGAACAAGTATGCATTATTGCTTGTCCTTACGGAAGACTGCAAGGTGTTCTTTTAGATAATAAATCAATCAATGTGGCGTATGATTTTGTTCGAGGTGAAAAAGAAAAAGGAAGAGCAAAATTTAATAAAAAAGAGGATAGGGTTTTAACTGGAAAAGGAGACTGTATCGACTGTCTTCAATGTGTTCACGTCTGTCCAATGGGAATAGACATTAGAAATGGAACGCAGTTAGAATGTACAAATTGTACAGCCTGTATTGATGAATGTGATCACATCATGGATTCAGTAGGTTTGCCAAAAGGCCTTATTCGTTATGCTTCTGAAGATGAAATTGCTAAAAAAGAGCCTTTCAAGTTTACAGCAAGAATGAAAGGTTATACAGCAGTTCTGTTTATTTTGTTGAGCATTTTTGTTGGGATGTTGTTCTTAAGAACCGATGTTCAGGCAGTTGTTTTGCGTTTACCAGGACAGCTCTTTCAACATAAAGGAGATAAAATCAGTAATGTTTACACCTACAAAATTGTAAACAAAACTATGAAAGATTACAAGGATATCCATTTCGAATTAATCGATCAAAAAGGAGAAATTAAAAATGTTGGAAAACAGCATTTTAAAGTTGCTAAAGAAGGAATTTCTCAAGGAACATTATTCATCGAAATAAATGAAGTTTTATTGGAAAGCGATAAAACAAAAGTAAAAATAGGAGTTTATAATGGTTCTGAACTCATAGAAACAACAACTACAAATTTCTTAGGACCACGCAGTTTTAATTAAAAAAATTAAATAGTATGAAAATTAATTGGGGTACCGGAATTGTCATAGCATTTGGATTGTTTATGACGTTTATTTTATATTTTGTTTTTGAAGTACAATCAAATTCTAAATACGATAACGATTTGGTTGTCGAGGAATATTACAAACATGATACGCATTTTCAGGAGGAAATGGCCCGAATTCAAAATGCGCATGACTTGCAGCATAAGCCATCAATCAAATACACAGATAGTGGTGTAGCAGTAACCTTTCCTGCAGGATTTGAAAGTGATAAAGTAAAAGGCAATATTCTACTATACAGACCTTCAAACAAAAAATTTGATTTTAATACTCAGATTGCCTTAACCAATTCAGAATTAATTATTCCGCAGAAAAAATTAATAAAAGGCCGCTGGGATGTCAATATGGAATGGCAGTACGAAGGCAAAAAATATTTAAGCAAAGAAGTTATCTACGTAAATTAATAATGCTCCGCAAGGAGCATTTAATTGGTAGAAAAGATATATCATATAAAAAAGTGTCCCATCGGGATACATGAAAATTAATAATTGCGCCATAAAATTCAATAAAGATGTTATTCTCAGCTTTCTTTTTAGGTCTCATCAGTAGTCTGCATTGCGTTGGAATGTGCGGACCCATTGCTATGATGCTTCCTGTAGACAGACAAAATGAAGCAAAAAAAGTGACTCAGATTATGACCTATCATTTAGGTCGTTTAACAGCTTATGCCACGATCGGACTGATTTTTGGACTATTAGGAAGAGGTTTTTTTCTAGCTGGATTACAGCAAAAAATGTCGATTATTATAGGTGTAATTATGATTATCGTTGTTTTAATTCCAGAGAAAAAATTTGCCGAGTATAATTTTTCTAAACCAGTCTATAAAATCATCTCTAAAATTAAAACGAACTTAGGAAGTCAATTTAAAAACAAAAGTTACAAATCTCTTTTTACAATTGGTCTCTTAAATGGTTTCTTACCATGCGGAATGGTTTATGTTGCCTTATTTGGAGCAATTGCGATGCAAAGCGCTTCTTATGGAGTTTTTTACATGTTGTTATTCGGCATAGGAACTATACCGCTAATGACGATCGTAGTATTTGTAAATACATTGTTGAAATTACCATTTAGAAATAAAATTCAAAAAGCAATTCCGTATGTTGCGGTGATAATTGGAGTTTTATTTATCCTTAGAGGTTTAGGATTGGGAATTCCGTATATTTCTCCCTCAAATATGAATTTATTTGTACAGCAGACTCCAAATTGCCATTAAGAAAATCAACGTTGGATGTAATTTTAGGGACATAAAAATTTCAATGTCACATTAGTTATGGCTAGAAATAAATTTCTATTTATTTTCTTTCTAGCATTAAAAACTATGTTCCTTTGTGTTTAATATTTATTTAATTACACAGTCATTGAAAACAAATTAGTTTCTGGTGATTTTCTTTTTAAATGTAAATCAAAAGCCATACAAATATTACGAACAAAAGGTCTTCCTTCTTCGGTGATTTTTATTTTATTATCTTCGATAACAATCAAACCATCATTTTCTATTTCTTTCAAAGCAGTTAAAACTTCAGGAAGTTCGGCAAAATTTAAAAAATCCTTTGTCCACGCAGTCTGTAATTCACAAGTTAAATTTAGAATGTGTTTTCTAATAATTAGATCTTCATCATTTAAAATATGACCTTTTACAACAGGTAATTTATCCCATTCTAATAATTGATAATAGTCTTCTAGATTTTTAGTGTTCTGTGCAAAACTATACCAGCTGTCGCTAATAGAAGAAACTCCCAAACCAATCATAACCTGCGTTTTAGAAGCGCCATAACCCATAAAATTACGATGCAGATTTCCACTGTGGGCTGCTTTGTACAAACTGTCACTTTCTAATGCAAAATGATCCATCCCAATTTCGTGATAACCATTTTTAGTTAAAAGCTGTTTTCCAATTTCATACAGTTTTCTTTTTTCGGCATCTTTAGGAAGATTTTCATCATTAAAACCGCGTTGTCCATTTCCTTTTATCCAAGGCACATGAGCGTAGCTGTAAAAAGCTAAGCGGTCTGGTTTTAAAGAATTTGTTTTTTCAACTGTATCAATTACATCTTCAATAGTTTGAAAAGGAAGACCAAATATTATATCATGACCAATTGAGTTGTAACCAATTTCTTTTGCCCAAAATGTTACTTTGGCAACATTATGAAAAGGCTGAATTCTATTTATAGCCTTTTGCACTTTAGCAGAATAATCCTGAACCCCAAAACTTACTCGGCGAAAGCCTAAATCATATAATTTTTTAAGCTGTTCATAAGTGGTATTGTTGGGATGTCCTTCAAAACTAAATTCATGATTTTCTGCTTTTACAGCATAACTAAAAATTCCGTTTATAAGATGCTCTAGATTTTCTTTTGAAAAAAAGGTGGGTGTTCCGCCGCCTAAATGTATTTCTTTAATAACAGGTCTCTCTGGGAGTACTTTACAATATAAACTCCATTCTTTTAAAAGTGCTTTTATATAAGTTTCTTCAACAGAATGATTTTTTGTAATACGCTTGTTGCATCCGCAGAAAGTGCACATGCTTTCGCAAAAAGGTAAGTGAATGTATAAACTAATTCCGTTCTTTGAATTACTTTCCGAAAAGGATTTTTGTAAAGAAGTGATCCATTTCTCTGTTGTAAACTCAGCTTCATTCCAATACGGAACTGTCGGATAGCTGGTATATCTTGGACCTGGGACATTGTACTTTTGAGTCAAAGAGATTTTCATAATGACGGATTTAGTTTACATCAAAATTAAAACATCACTGATAGACATAAAATGACAAATATCATGTAACAAACAAAAAAAAGAGACTCAAAATTTGAGCCTCTTTACTGAATTAAATAACTAACGTGAAATAGAATCTTGGATGATTTTATGCCATTTTTTTGCAAACTGATGATCTTGATAAACGCTTATCTGTTTGATGCGGTCATCATCAAAATCATAGAATGGAATTATTGTTTTCTTGGATGTTTCTTTATCTTGAAATTCAAAATCAATTTTAATAATGGTGTCTGAATTTCCATCTGTTGTTGGAACCAGCTTGCAGGAAGCAATTGTGTTTAAATCGACAAAAGTTGATTCTTGCTGATTCGGATTGAAATTCATTAGAATGAATTTGTTGTTTTTTTGATCCAGCGTTAATGTTTTATTGTTGATCGATTCTGTCAAATCAAAACTTTCCGGATTTGATGGATTAAAACGCTTTTTAATATTCAAAATTCTTGATTTACTCGCAGCACTTGTGCGGGCAGAAAAATATACTGGAATTGCGACAATAATTAAAATCACAATACCCATTATTGTTGTAGTAGTTTCCATAATGTTTTAATGAAATAAATAAATGATGTACGAAACAGTTTTCAAATAGAAAACGGTCTAGTTGTAATTGAAGAATAAATCTTCAGGTGAAATCAAGTATTTATTTACCAGAAAAAATGGAAAGCATAGAGTATAACTAAGACTTTTTTACTTTGAGTTGTAAAAATTTTAGTATATACGGTAGTATTTGTAACAGTTTGATGCTGTGGGATAAGCGGTAATAGAGAATCAAAACATTTTAGAATTCCAGAAGGATTTGTTTTGATGTTTGCTGCAAATTGATAACTTCCCTGAGGCTGAATAAATGCAGACGAATCTGTGATGTCTTTGCAGAAATTTGAATCTGTTTTTTGCGTTTCAATTATATGCACAGAAGCTGTGTCCGCCTGATAAGCAAACAAACCTGCAATCAAAAGTGCAATACAAATAACGGCTTTACGAATCCAATTCATGTCGGCGAATTTAAGTCATAAAACACAATTAAAGAAATTTTATAGAATTAATTAACACTCAAAAATAATCCTCAACCTTTTTGTGTAAAAAGCTGAGGAGTTAAGTTATTGCTGCATTTTAAAATAATAATCTGCAGAATGTTTGCCGCTTCCGTAAAATAAGAAGAAGATGCAGATTAATAAAACGACAACAGCTAAAATTAAACTTTCAGAGTGCATTTGTCCCATGAAATTGATGAGAACTGCACCAAATAATATTGGTAATTGAGCTGCAATTGCCCAACGCGTTAGTAATCCAAAAATAATCATGATACCGCCAATCATGTGGGCAGGAGCAATGTAATGCAGCATAAACATACCTCCGCCAAATTTATCTATAGGAGAAATTAAATCATGCAGGTATTGAATATTGGTGACAAATGATACACCTTTCATAAATAAAAATCCACCCAAAACAATACGTACTAAATCAACTGGCAAATAAGTGTGCGAATTCGCCCATTTATTTAAACTTTTTACATTTTCCATGATGCTGTGTGATTAAAAATTATATACTAAGTTACTAAATTTTAATAAGATATATATTTTTAACAGCTTGAAATTGAGTTTTTTACTATTTTTTTAACGTGTTTTGAGAATTCTTAAATTACTATACCTGAATTACACCTAAATTAAATGGTTTTTGAATAGGGGCATGGTTTGCTGCTTCGATACCTAAAGAAATCCAATTACGAGTTTCTAAAGGATCAATTATGGCATCTGTCCAAAGTCTTGCTGCTGCATAGTAAGGCGAAGTCTGTTCGTCGTAGCGTGCTTTTATTTTATTGAATAATTCTGTTTCTTTTTGTTCGTCTACCAATTCTCCTTTTGCTTTTAGCGAAGAAGCTTCAATTTGTGCCAATACTTTTGCCGCTTGTGTTCCGCCCATTACGGCAAGTTCTGCACTTGGCCAGGCAAATATTAATCGAGGGTCATACGCTTTTCCGCACATGGCATAATTTCCTGCGCCATAAGAATTTCCGACAATAACTGTAAATTTAGGAACAACAGAATTACTTACGGCGTTTACCATCTTGGCTCCGTCTTTAATAATTCCGCCATGCTCTGATTTAGAACCGACCATAAAACCTGTTACATCTTGAAGGAAAACTAAAGGAATTTTTTTCTGGTTGCAATTGGCTATAAATCGGGTTGCTTTATCAGCACTGTCTGAGTAGATCACGCCGCCAAACTGCATTTCGCCTTTTTTAGTTTTTACCACTTTTCGCTGATTAGCAACAATACCGACTGCCCAGCCGTCTATTCTGGCGTAGCCTGTAATAAGCGATTGACCGTAGCCATCTTTATAAGCTTCAAATTCCGAATTGTCGACCAAACGTTTGATGATTTCCATCATATCATATTGTTCAGATCTTGCTTTCGGAAGGATTCCATAAATTTCATTTGGATCTAAAGCAGGTTTTTCAGCTTTAATTCGGCTGAAACCAGCTTTATCATAATCACCAATTTTGTCTACTATATTTTTGATTTTATCTAAAGCATCTTTGTCATCTTTAGCCTTATAATCGGTTACTCCAGAAATTTCACAATGCGTAGTTGCTCCGCCTAAAGTCTCGTTGTCAATAGTTTCTCCAATTGCCGCTTTTACCAAATAACTTCCGGCAAGGAAAATACTTCCGGTTTTATCTACAATTAATGCCTCATCGCTCATGATAGGAAGATAGGCACCTCCCGCAACACAGCTTCCCATTACGGCGGCAATCTGCGTGATACCCATACTGCTCATTTGAGCATTATTTCTAAAAATGCGGCCGAAGTGTTCTTTGTCTGGAAAAATTTCATCCTGCATTGGAAGATAAACGCCCGCGCTGTCTACCAAATAAATAATAGGAAGTCTGTTTTCCATTGCAATTTCCTGTGCGCGTAGGTTTTTCTTTCCTGTAATCGGAAACCATGCTCCAGCTTTTACTGTCGCATCATTGGCAACCACAATACATTGTTTTCCTTTGATGTATCCAATTTTTACGACAACGCCTCCCGAAGGGCATCCGCCATGTTCTGCATACATTCCTTCGCCTGCAAAACCGCCAATTTCAATACTTTTTGCATTTTCATCCAATAAATATGCAATCCTTTCACGGGCTGTCATTTTGCCTTCAGAATGCAATTTTTCGATTCTTTTTTCGCCTCCGCCTAATTTTACTTTGGCAAATTTTTGTTTTAATTCAGAAAGGAGCAGTTTATTGTGATCTTCGTTTTTATTGAAGTTTAAATCCATAATATAGTATTGATTTTGTAAAATAGTGTTGGCTAATTTACAAAATCAATTGAAATAAAAGGGTTGCTTTATGAATTAAGAAAGGGCATTTAACTTTCATTTCGCATACAAGTAAAGATTAACTCTAAATGTTATGGAGAAAAATTAAAAGCAGCATAGCCGTAAAATATTTTAACGCAGAGGGTACAAAGGTTTTCGCAGTGTTCACTAAGATTTGAGTTGTTTTACACTATCTAAGTCCGCAAAGTTTTGTGGACTTTATGTTTATATTATGCCTAAGTATTTAAAAAACTTTGCGTTCTCTGTGGTAAATTTTTCTTTTAAGATTAATTCAAAAATATTGGTTTTAAATGTGAAGCTTTATAAAATGAAAAAACATCCGTTGTAGCGGATGTTTTTTATATATGTAATGTTTAATTTATTTTTTAATAGCACAAGCCATTCTCTTTAGTGTTGCCCATTGTTTTAAAGCATCACGCGCTTCAACAGCTGGATAACCAAGCATTGTTTTTCCTGCTGGGACATCACCTATAACGCCAGATCCAGCACCAACGATAGCTCCGTCTCCAATAGTTGTATGGTCTTTTATGGAAGCGCTTCCGCCAATAATAACGCCATTTCCTAAAGTTACAGAACCCGCCAAACCGCTGTTTCCTGCCATTATACAGAACTTACCTAACTTGCTGTTATGTCCAATCTGCACTAAATTATCAATTTTGCAGCCATCTCCCAGAACTGTAGAACTAAATTTACCGCGGTCAACGCAAGAATTTGCTCCAATTTCAACTCCGTTGCCAATAATAACATTTCCAATTTGTGGAATTTTCACTAAACCTTTTTCAGTACAAGGGCGAAATCCAAAACCATCTGCGCCAATTGTTGCATTTGGATGAATGATACAGTCGCTTCCAATATGGCAGCGTTCACGTACAACTGTTCCAGACCAAATAATGGTGTTTTTTCCGATAGTACATTCGTCCAAAATAGTCACATTTGGATAAATAGTTGTATGTGCACCAATTTCTACTTTTGGTCCAATATAACATCCGGCACCAATTTTAGCGCCTTCTCCAATTATAGCTGTGTCGTCAATAGTCGCAGTTCTGTGAATATTGTTATGGAAAATAGGAGTAGGAGGGGCAAAAAGGGCAAGAATTTGTGACATGGCCAAATCGGCATTTTTTACTTTAATAAAAGCGCGATTTTCACCAGGTTCGATCGAAATGTCTTCATTAACTACCGCAATTGATGCATTTGATGTCGACCAGTATTTTTCGTATTTTTTATTTCCTATAAAAGAAATTTCTGAAGTTGTAGCTTTTTCTAATTGTTCTGTTGCGGTTATGCTTTGTGAAGTAGTGCCGTAAATTACGCCATTAATTACTTCATTAATTTCTTGAATTGAATACGATCTCATTGACAGTTTAATAGACTAGGGGATTAATTTTTGCCAAATAAACTGAATTACATTTTAATTACCTAATAAAATTTTTAAGTTTCTTAATAAATATTTAAAATAGAAGTCTAAATATTACAAAATTAACATTTTAACTATTAAATTACTGAATGTTTTTTAATGTTTAAGTAAACTGTAGCTATGTTTTTAGATTGAATTGATCATAAATAGCCTATTCAGAAAAAAAATATTTAATTGATAAGTACTCACTTACATTTAATCTGTTAATTGTTTAACTGAGTGATGATTAAAAAAAAGCGATTCACTCTAAAAAGGAATCGCTTTTTTAATTTATTCTTTGATTTTTGATAGTGAAACGGCATTAATGCAGTATCGTAAACCACTTGGAGGCGGTCCGTCTGGAAAAACGTGTCCTAAATGCGCATCACACACATTACACGTCACTTCAACACGAATCATACCGTATGATTTATCGGCGTGGTAACCAACGACACTTTCTTTTACAGGCTGTGTAAAAGAAGGCCATCCTGTTCCAGATTCGAATTTTTCGCTGGCATCAAAAAGAACCGTTCCACAGCATTTACACTCGTAAATTCCAGGATCAAACAAACTGCATAATTCAGAACTAAAAGATCTTTCGGTTCCTTTTAAACGTGTCACCTGAAATTCTTCTGGAGTTAAAATTTGTTTCCATTCTTCCTCCGTTTTCTCAACTCTTTTATCAGGAGTTGGATTTCCTTTATTTGTAAAATGAATTACATCTGCCCATTTTATCATAATTTGTTTTTTTAGTTTCACGTTTAAAGTTTCAGGTTTCAGGTTTCAAGTTTCAAGTTTACTGCGACTGAAAAACTTTACTCTTCCTCTTTCTGTCCCATCATCATTAGATAGGCCTTAAGAAACGCATCAATATTTCCGTTCATTACACCGTCAACATCGCTGGTTTCGTAACCAGTACGAACGTCTTTTACTAATTTATAAGGCTGCATGACATAGTTACGAATCTGCGAACCCCATTCAATTTTCATTTTTCCAGCTTCTATATCGGCACGCTGTGCTTGTTGTTTCTTCAATTCGATTTCATACAATTGAGAACGAAGCATCTGCATAGCTCGCTGTCTGTTATCCTGTTGAGATCTCGTTTCAGAACACTGAATCTGAATTCCAGTTGGTTTGTGAACCAATTGAACTTTCGTTTCTACCTTATTTACGTTCTGTCCTCCAGCACCACTTGAGCGAGAAGTTGTGATTTCAATATCGGCAGGATTAATGTCAATTTCGATACTATCATCAACAAGCGGATAAACATATACAGATACAAATGAAGTGTGACGTTTAGCGTTACTGTCAAAAGGAGAAATTCGAACCAATCGGTGAACACCATTTTCGCCTTTTAGATACCCAAAAGAATAATCTCCCTCAAATTCTAACGTTACTGTTTTAATTCCAGCAACATCACCTTCTTGAAAGTTAAGTTCTTTTATTTTGTAACCATAACTTTCTCCCCACATCATGTACATACGCATCAGCATTCCTGCCCAGTCACAGCTTTCAGTTCCGCCGGCTCCTGCAGTAATTTGTACTACAGCACTTAAGCTGTCACCTTCATCAGAAAGCATATTTTTAAATTCGATGTTTTCAATATGCGATTGTGCAGTATTGTATTGTTCATCTAATTCTTCGACAGAAAGTTCGCCTTCTTTGTAAAAGTCATAAGCCAGCTGTAATTCATCTGTAAGCGATACGGCTTTGTCATAATCTTCAATCCATTTTTTCTTGTTTCGAAGATTTTTTACAATGTTTTCGGCTTCCTTTGGGTTGTTCCAGAAATCTGGTGCAAAAGTTTTTTCTTCTTCGTTTGCAATTTCGATTAGTTTGGCATCAACGTCAAAGATACCTCCTCAACGCACCAAGGCGCTCCACAATACCTTTTACTTGTTCGGCTGTTGTCATAAATTAATTAATTGGTTTTATATGTTTTTTAGAATTATTACGTTAATTTGGTCTATAGAAACTAGCAAGTTAAATTTTACTGAAACTTGCTCAGAATAACTATTTGTAATACGTAATTTTGCATACAAAAATAAGATATAGTTTTTAGAATATGGAAATAAATTTAATCAGCGATACCATAACAAAGCCTACTTATGAAATGCTGCAGTATATGTTTAACGCTCATGTTGGCGATGATGTATACAAACAGGACCCTACGGTGATTGAATTGGAAAATAGAACTGCAGAATTTTTTGGTATGGAAGCTGGACTTTTCTTTCCGTCTGGAACTATGGCAAATCAAACTGCTATTAAACTGCATACACAACCAGGAGAGCAGTTAATTGCTGATAAATATGCGCACGTTTACCATTATGAAGGTGGAGGTGTGTCTTTTAATAGTGGTGTTTCTTGTTGCTTATTGGATGGAAACCGCGGTATGATTACAGCAGCACAAGTTAAAGCAGCAATAAACGATCCTGAGTTTTATCATAGTCCTTTAACAAGTTTGGTTTGTGTTGAAAACACTACGAACAAAGGAGGCGGAGCTTGTTACGAATTAGAAGATTTAAGAGAGATTAAAAAGGTTTGTGATGCCAATAATTTGAAATTTCACATGGACGGCGCCAGAATCTGGAATGCATTGGTTGCCAAAAGACAAAATCCTAGGGAATTTGGGGCTATTTTTGATACTATTTCAGTTTGTTTATCTAAAGGTTTAGGCGCTCCGATAGGTTCAGTTTTATTGGGTAGTAAAGCTGATATTCATAGAGCGTTGAGAATCAGAAAGATATTAGGAGGCGGAATGCGTCAGGTAGGATATTTAGCGGCAGCTGGATTATATGCTTTGGCTCATAATATCGAAAGACTGGCAGAAGATCATCGCAGAGCTAAAGAAATTGCGAAAATCCTAAGTACTAAACCTTGGATTGCTTCAATTGAACCCGTTGAAACTAATATTTTGATTTTTTCGTTAGCCGAAGGTTACAGCGATCAATTATTAATTGAAAAACTAAAACAAAAAAATATACTAATAAGTTCATTAGGACATAATAAACTTAGAATTGTTACGCATTTAGATTACAAAGAAGTAATGCATACTTATGTGTTGGAAACGCTTTCGAAGTTTTAAAGGAAGTTACTGAGGAACTAAGGTTCTAAGTTTCTAAGACTCCAATAGGAAAAACTTAGAAACTTAGAACCTTAGCATCTTAGCACCTTATTTAAAAAGATTATCCATTCCAGGAATAGAAGGCATATCCATTCTGGCAACAGCATCTAATTCTCTTTCGTTTACACTTGTTGCTTTTTCTATAGCTTTATTTAACGTTACAATTAAGTAATCTTCTAGTTGTTCTTTATCTTCAAACAAAGAATCGTCAATAGAGATCGATTTTATTTTTCTGCTAGCTGTAATAGTAATTTTCAATAATCCGTCAGCGCTTTGTTCATCAATCAAAACAGTATCTAAACGCTTTTTTGTATCTTCAATTTTTTGCTGGGTTTCTTTAAGTTTACCCATCATTCCCATTAAATCCATTTTTGTTGATTTTTTAAATTATTTCAGACAAAATTAGTATATTGCTGTGTTAATTCAATAGAATATTTTATGAAAAAATTAATTTTGTTCTGTTGTGTTTGTAGTATTTTTGCGTCTTCATATTAAAAATTAATGCTAATTCAATGCTAAATGATATATCGGCTCCAAAGGCCAAAATAATTCCAAAAACATTAAAAAAACATAAAGAATCTAGAATTGACAACTATTTCTGGCTTAACGACAGAGAAAATTCAGAGGTAATTGATTACTTAAATCAAGAGAATTCTTATTACGAGAGTATGACTTCTCATACTCAAAACTTAAGAGATAGTCTATTTGAAGAAATGAAAGGAAGAATTAAAGAAGATGATTCTTCAGTTCCGTACTTCTATAATGGATATTTCTACATTACCCGTTTTGAAACAGGGCAGGATTATCCAATTTTTGCTAGAAAAAAAGGAAGTCTTTCTGCAGAGGAAGAAATTCTGTTCAATTGCAACGAAATGGCAAAAGGACATGCGTATTTCAAATTAGGAGGTTTAAGTATTAGTCCCGACAATAAATTTGCCAGTTTTGGAGTAGATATTGTTGGAAGAAGAATTTATACCATTCAAATTAAAAACTTAGAAACAGGTGAAATTTTAGCAGATAAAATAGAAAATGTTACTGGGGCTTCTGTTTGGGCAAACGACAACAATACCATTTTTTACGTAAGACAAGATCAAGTAACGCTAAGGGCAGATAAAGTTTTTAAACATAAATTAAATACAGAATCTGAAAATGATGTTTTGGTTTTTGATGAAGTTGATGATACTTTTAATGTGTCGATCAGTAAAGAAAAATCAAGAAAATACATTGTTATTGGTTCTGGGAGTACTTTAACGACAGAATATAGAATCCTTAATTCGAATAATCCAGATGGAGAATTTACTGTTTTCCAACCTCGTGTTCGCGGATTAGAGTACAGTATTTCTCATTACGAGGATTCGTTTTATATTTTGACCAACAAGGATAAAGCGACCAATTTTAAATTGATGAAAACGCCTGAAAACAAGACAGGAAAGAAAAATTGGGTAGATCTTATTCCGCATAGAGAAGATGTATTGTTGGAAGATATCGAGATCTTTAAAAACTATTTAGTTGTAGAAGAACGTTCGAATGGATTAAATCATATTCGAATTATGCCGTGGAATGATGAGCCTGATTATTATCTTCCTTTTGGCAGCGAAACATACAATGCGTATACAACAACCAATGTTGATTTTGATACTGATATTTTACGTTACAGTTATCAGTCATTGGCAACGCCGTCTTCTGTAATTGATTTTAACATGAAGACTAAAACCAAGGAAGTCTTAAAAGAACAAGAGGTTCTAGGAGAAAAATTTGATAAAAATAATTACATAGAAGAAAGAGTTTGGGCAACGGCTAGAGATGGTGTAAAAGTGCCAATTTCGATGGTTTACAGAAAAGGACTGGAGAAAAATGGTAAAAATCCTTTATTACTGTATGCTTATGGTTCATACGGAATTACAATGGATACTTATTTTTCTTCTACAAGATTGTCGCTTCTAGACCGCGGATTTATTTACGCTATTGCGCACATTAGAGGAGGAGAGGACTTGGGAAGGCAATGGTATGAGGACGGAAAACTGTTAAAAAAGAAAAATACCTTTACAGATTTCATCGATTGCTCTAAATTTGTAATAGACCAAAAGTATACTTCTCCTGAACATTTATATGCGGAGGGAGGATCTGCCGGCGGATTATTAATGGGAGTTATTGTAAATGAAGCTCCTGAATTGTACAATGGAGTAATAGCTCAGGTGCCTTTTGTAGATGTAATTACAACGATGCTTGACGACAGTATTCCGCTTACAACTGGAGAGTATGATGAATGGGGTAACCCAAACAACAAAAAATATTACGATTATATGTTATCGTATTCACCATACGATAATGTAAAAGCGCAAGAATATCCTAACATGTATGTTTCTACCGGCTTACACGATTCGCAGGTACAATATTGGGAGCCAGCTAAATGGGTTGCAAAATTGAGAGATTTAAAAACAAATGATAAACTTTTGTTCTTAGATACCAATATGGATGCAGGTCATGGCGGGGCTTCGGGACGTTTTGAGGCTTTAAAAGACTTAGCAAAAGAATTTAGTTTTTTATTAGATTTAGAAAAAATTAAAAGCTAATTAGAAATTTTTTGTTAAATTTGCAACCTATCAAGGTTAATTTAAAAAGGCCTTTGATTAACTATTTTTTTATGAAAGAAGAAATAACCGCTTATAATAATGTTTTAGAGTTAATAGGTAACACCCCGCTTATTAAGCTAAATAAAATCACCGAAGAGTTAGAAGGAAATTTCTACGCAAAGGTAGAAGCTTTCAACCCAGGTCATTCCTCAAAAGATAGAATAGCATTATATATTATTGAAGAAGCCGAGAAAAAAGGAATTCTTTCTCCGGGAGATACCATTATAGAGACAACATCTGGTAATACAGGATTTAGTTTAGCGATGGTAAGCATTATTAAAGGTTACAATTGTATATTAGCAGTAAGCTCAAAATCATCTAAAGATAAAATTGACATGCTGCGAAGTTTAGGAGCTAAAGTGTATGTCTGTCCGGCCCACGTTTCTGCAGATGATGAAAGATCATATTATAATGTAGCAAAGCGTTTACATGAAGAAACAAAGGGATCAGTCTACATTAATCAATATTTTAACCAATTGAATATTGATGCACACTACAACACTACAGGTCCAGAAATCTGGGAACAGACAAAAGGACAAATAACGCACTTAGTTGCTTGCAGCGGAACAGGAGGAACTATCTCAGGAACTGCTAAATTCTTAAAAGAAAAAAATCCAAATATTAGAATTCTAGGAGTTGATGCTTTTGGTTCAGTATTAAAAAAATACCATGAAACAGGAGAATTTGACAGCAAAGAGATTTACCCTTATCGTATTGAAGGTTTAGGTAAAAACTTAATTCCATCGGCAACAGATTTTGATATTATTGATAAATTCATGAAAGTAACCGACGAAGAAAGTGCTCACTCTGCAAGAGAGATCACTAGAAAAGAAGGTTTATTTGTTGGATATACTTCTGGAGCAGTAATGCAGGCTATTAAGCAATATGCAGAAGAGGGTGAGTTTACAAAAGAAAGCAACATTATTGCAATTTTCCCAGATCACGGTTCACGTTACATGAGTAAAGTATTTAGTGATGACTGGATGAACGAACAAGGTTTCTTTGATAGTGTTAACGAAGAAGAAGCTCAAAAAATTGAATTCGTAAAGTAATTAATTACTTTTTTAAATATCAGACTCCATTCGTATTGCGAATGGAGTTTTTTTGTGGTTTCTAATTAAGAAGTAAAAAAGATTATTTGTTAAAATACCGTATTTATACGTAAGAAATTATTAAGTTGATTAAATAATGAGTGTTATTTTGATAATCTTATTGAAAACTTAATAATGCATTTCGACGGTTAAAATGTTCAGATTTGGTTATTTTAACGAGTATTTAGGTAAGTTGTCGGAAAAATTTTCGCTCACATTTGTAATAATCTAGTTTAGTGGTGTTAAAATGACATAAGTTATTTAATCCCTAAAATCTATTATTATGAAAAAATTTCTACTAACATTCTTGTTTGTAAGTTATTTGAATGTAAATGCGCAAACACCAATTCAGGAATTTAGCTTTAATGGTACTTTGAATAATACGGCAAATACAACTTCTTTTATGGGAATTGATAATTTTGTTGCCGATAGAGCAGGAGATGTCAAAGGCGCCCAAAGATTAACTAATAAAGCTTTAGAAGCTGTAATCGATAATCTGCCACAAGGTAAGAGTGCAAGAACAATTAGCATTTGGATTAAATTTAACGATATTTCAAATGCTAATTATATTTGGGGCTATGGTAATGCTTATAATGCGCAATATTGTGGTTTATTACAGCAAGGAACAGCTTCTTCTAACTCGGATTTAAGTTTAGCAGCTTGGGGAGCTTCTAATGATGTTATAGTTTCTACTCCACTAGAAAAATATGTCTGGTACAATTATACAATTACGTATGAAGGAGCAACATCGAAAATATACCGCGATGGAAAGTTATTAAAATATTTAGAAGGCATGACACGATCTACAAAAGGAAATATTTTTAGATTGGGCGAAATTAATACTACTATCGGAATCAATGCAGATGTAGACGATTTAAAGATTTATGATGTTGCTTTGACGCCAGAACAGGTTAGTGAATTGTATGAAAAAGAAAAACCAGTTATTGTAATTGCTTCAGAACCAGCATTGGAAATGAAAACTTCAAAAACTGTTGCAACAAAAGGGAAGACGTCAGGTAAATTGTCAGGCGGAACAATTATAACATCGAGTGATGTTAATGGAACAACTAAAAATATTGAGGTTTATTCGCAAGGTCAAAAAATAGTGGGAAGCAATGCAATGAATATTAATGATTTGCCTGAGGGAACTTATTTATTAAAAATTACAAATGCTCCATCCAAAAAAATCACTTCAAAATAATAGTCTTTACTTAGTTTTTAATATTAGTTATTTTTTACATTGCGCAAGCAATTAATTTTTTGAAATAGTACGGAAAAAGCCTTTTGAGGTATCTCAAAAGGCTTTTATCATTTAATACTTTTTTTGCTGGCCTGGAGCATACGCTTTTGCACTTTTGCTTCCTGAAGCTTTTTTGGCTTGTCCTGGTGGTATTTTTTTACTTGTTGGTGCTTGCGAAGTAGTGTGGACATGAGTACTACAACTGATAACGCTTAAGGCTAAAAATAGAAGTACTAAAACTATTACTGCAATTTTAGTGTATTTTGATGTCTGCATAATGAATTATTGATAATTAGTTCTATTATCGGCAAATATAATTTTTTAAAATAGAATATAGGAATAATGTTTATCAATGTTTGTTCTTTTATTTTGTGAGAATTCTTTATTTGTATGTAGGAATTGTTTGGTGATGCTGAATTAAATTTATAGTTTTAACAAAATTTATAAAAAAAATAAATGAAACTTGAAATTGCACAATCTGGTCATTTAGATAGCTGTCATCCAAGTTTTGTCTCAAATTAAATATTCTGAAAAAAATATATACATATGAAAAAAATATTACTCACTTTAATGTTTGTAAGTTTTTTAAATACCAACGCGCAAAACCCGGTTCAGGAATTTAATTTCAACGGAAATTTAAATAGTGCAGATAATTCAGTTTCGTTTTTAGGTTCCCCTGTTTTTGTAAATGACAGAATGGGTAGTCCTAAAAGTGCTTTACGTCTTACCAACAAAGCTTATCAGGCTGTGGTAGGTGATCTTCCGCAGGATAATAAGCCAAAGACGATATCTGTATGGGTGAAATTTAATGCTGTAACTGCAGCCAATTATATTTTAGGATATGGGGCTGCAGCAAATGGACAGTATTTCGGATTGATACAACAGCCAGCAGTTTCAGGTAATTCTGATCTAAGTTTGGTTGGCTGGGGAGATGCCAATAATGTTGTAGTTTCTGTACCGCTTGTAAAAGAAACTTGGTATTTCTATAGCATAACCTATGATGGAAATGTCTCTAAAATTTACCGTAATGGAGAATTATTAAAATCTGTTGAAGGAATTCAGCGTTCGGCAAAGGGTTATATTTTAAATATAGGAAAATTAAATACCGCAACAAGTATCAATGCAGATATTGACGATCTTAGATTATATACTGTTGCTATGACAGATGAGCAGGTTAGGGAAGCCTATAACAGCTCTAAAGCAACTGCTGCTATTGCTGCTCCAGCACAAGCCTCGCCTGTTGCTAACACAGTAAAGAAAACAACACCTACACCTGTAAAGTCACCAGCTCCTATTGTTGTTGCTTCTTCTTCAAATGAAACCAATAGAGGTGGAAAAAATATTGAGGTTTTCTCACAAGGCAAAAAAATAATGGACTCCAACGGATCTAATATTGCCGATCTACCCGAAGGAACTTATTTGATTAAGGTTACAAATGGTTCTCCAAAAAAATAAGTTACATATTCAAAAAAATAAAGCCTTCTGAATTTCAAAAGGCGTTATTTTTAGCTTAATACGCTAATTACTACGAATAAAACTACTAGTAATATTATGGCGTATCTTGTTATTTTTGAGGTTTGCATGATTTGAATTATAATAAAATTAAATTTTTAGAGTAAACACTTCATTATTATCAGTTTTTACATATATTAAATCGTTTTTGCTTATAATTTGATTTATTGAAAAACCTTCTGCTTCTTTTAATTCTTCAAAAAAGTCTATTTGCTTTGTTTCTACATTAAAACAACCAATTTTTGGAGACTTTTTCTTTTGTTCTTCGTAAGAATATACATTATCCACAAAATATAATTTATTGTTGTCAATGTATTGGACTGCCGTACCTACTGAAAACATTTCTTCATTGAATTTGAAATTATCCCTTTGAATTACGCCATTATTGATATTTAAAATTTCATAACTTTTTACTATTTTATTGTTTTGATTTGTTGCTTGTATGGAGACAAATTGCCCTTTTTTGTAATTAAAATTAGCTCCATAATGCTCAACAAGAATTTTATAAATTATTTGCCGTGTTTTAATATCCAGTACATTAATCCAATACTTAGAATCATATAACTCTTTTTCAATCTCTCTTGTATAAAAAGTTAAAATTCCTTTATATTTAATTATATCTCCCGCAATCTCTTCATGTGGTTCACATTTATATTCAAAATATGTATTAGTATTTAATAAATTAGAAAGTACAAATGAGCTTCGTTCTTTTCTTTTTTTAAATCTATAACTATAACTAATATCTAAAAATTTTCCAAAAAAAGAATCTGCAGTTCCCTCTGCATTATTTTCCTTATAAAAACTATAGTATTCATCACCATCTTCATTTTCAAACCAAATCACATAATTATTCTCATCGAAAATACTTAAACCTGTTGCATTACTTTGATTTATTGTATTTACAATGGTGAAATCAACATTTAACAGGACTAACTCATTTTTTTTTATAAAATATATATAGTTATTGCTGTAAAAACATCTAATAACATCGTTTTTATAATTTAATTCTCTTTTAGTATCTAGATTAATTAATGTGTTATCTTTTAGGATAATTATATTATTATCTATATTCCAAATGTTGTTTTTAACATTATCTATTTTAGCTAATATTTTCATTTATTTCAATTTAAATATTTCATCAAAATCCTCCTTTAAATATTTTTTTAGTTTAGAAGCGGTTGGATTTTCAACATCTTTCAAGAATTTTTTAGCCATATCATCTGTAATTTCTAAGTTATCTATTGCTTTTTTCATGTTAGAAGCAAAATCGGGAGGGTTTTTGCCTGCATCGAATAGCCATTGCAACTGTTTTAAATCAACTATATCCCCATTACTTAAATCCCCCAAAAATTGTTTTGCAAAATCAGTCGGAGGTACTTTGCTATATGATTTAAATTCAAAATATTTTGCTGATTTATTACCAGTTTCACCAACTATTGCATCATATCTTCGAGTATTTGCTAATGCAGAGACTTCAAAATTAGTTCTAGATGGTACAAAAACATTATCACCTTCTTTGCGTATGACAGCAATTACCCAATTAGCACCATCTGCCCCAGCACCATTAAACCAATGTGCCTTCAGGCCAGAAATAATTGATCCAAAACCATCTTGTCTCGCATATAATGCAAAATGATCTAAATCATTTAAAAAGTTTGTTAAATCAGTAGCCCTTTTACCTAATCCTTTATTCACCGTTAAGATAGTTGTTAGATCATCTACACTAACATGTCCCTTAGCTAAAATAGAACTTATTTTGTCAATATGTACACCTAGTTTTCTAAAACTAGGATATGCTTCTAAAATTAACCATTCTTTTGTAAAATCTTTACCTTGTTTTACAAAATCTTGTAGATCAGTACTTGCAGTTATATCTTTAAGAAGATCTTTTAATTTAGAAAGATCATCTTTAAATGGAGCTTTTTCAAGAATTTCTAATAATTTACTGCTATCTGTAGGCGAACTACCTATTTTTTCTAGTGCATTTTTTATATCATCTTCAACTAAACCTAATTTTTTTAGACGTGCTACAATAGCTTCACCTGCATCTTCAACAATTTCGCTTGCACTTTTCCTTAATTTATCCTCACTTTCATTTAATAAAATTTTGATTTTTTCTCCATTCTCAACAATTTCCGCAATTACGTTTCCATCTACATCTGGTTCAGTTAATATTGTCACTGCTTTCTCAAAATCTGCTGGACTTTTCTTAAGTAATTCTTTGGCTTTACTAACAGCATTATCAACGTTTTCTGTTAAATCTATTGCAATAGGAAATAATGCACAGTATGTTTTATTTAATTTTGCGAATTTTAAACCAGGAGCAATAAAAGCTTTAGAAACAGCAAAGCTAAATCTGGCGGCTGTACCAGTTCCTTTAACAGTAATCTTGATAAGTTTTCCTGCAAGTTTCATAGTTTGGCTTACCATATCTAAAGACTCTATAACTTTTGCTATTTGTGCAACTTTACCAACTTTAGCAAATGAAATAGCAATTGTGATAATATTAGCGACATCGTAGCCAACAGTTTCTGCGATTTGACATGTTTGTCCTGTGTGCGATTTTTTAACAAGACTCCATATGCAGACATTTCCATCTTTACTCTCTGTACACCAAATGTCTAATTTCTTAATTCCTTCCCACATTTCTCCAGCACGATCACCTCCATCAATAAGATTGGTAACTATTGCAGTCATTTCTGCGAGTCCTTTTACTTGATCTACTAAACCATTCCATACACCACATTTAAAAGCAAAATGGACATGACTAATTTTTACCAACTTTGAATTGGTAATTGTAATATTATTTTGTTGCAACATTTGATCGCCAAGTAGTGCAGACCATGCAAACGGGTCTACCAAGCCTGCATAATACAAAATAGGATTATAATCATTAGTAGTAATTTCAGGATTATAAAAACGCTCTGGAATTTTGGCTTTAGTAACTATACTAGCAATACCATCTAAAATTGCTGTTAGTGGATTGAAATAATTGTAAGTACCATCGAATTTTGGAATTACAGCACTTACAATAGCCAAAAATTTGTTCACATCTCCATTTCCACTACCATTAACTGCAGATCCTATAATGGTTTTTACCGTAGCTTCTCCATTAGCGTTAAAATCTATCCAAACTGCTACTTGAGAACCTGATAAATTTGCTAAATAATCGCTAACTTCTTTTTTCTTTTCTGGAAGAGTTTTGACATCAGTAATGAAAATTTTAGCAATCAGACCAGATTCAGTGCTGATATTCTTCATTTGAGAAATTATTTTTAATTTCTCTTTCTCTGAAATAACACCGGAATAATCATATGTATGATTTTCTTGTGCATTAACATTTGTTGCGTCTGGTTTATATCCTTTATTTGATTGTTTACCTAAGCCACCCAAGTAATCTTTATACGCTATATCAGTACCAGTTCCACCTGTAGTACCTTTATCAGATGTACAATTTAAAATACCCCATACTTGATCTCTAAAATCGTTTACTCCTTCTTTTTTAAATTTGTCATCAAGTATTGATTTTATATATCTTTGTAAACCAGCAGTATTTCCAGAACTAATGAAAGATTTTATGTTTTCGTATTTAGTCCTAATGTATTTTTTATCTACATTGCATTCACCTTTATTATTCGCAAATAACCAGATCCAAGGATTACCCGTTACAGTTTTTGTTACTGCGTGAATTTCTCTTTTTTCAATACCATTTAGTTCATGAATATAGACATACTCATGTTTTTTATCATCCCAAACATAATTTACGATCTCTTTATCTAATAAGTCACTAAAACCAGATGTAAAACCATCATCTGCAATATAATCTCCTGAATAGACACTTGTCAATTGAGTTTTGACAAATTCAAACATTGGAGATATTCCATATCCACCAGCCAAAGCCCCAGAAGAACTTTTCTGGAAACCATAGAATTTCCATCCACCGCTATGAATGATGTCCCAATCGTTGTGAGATAAAACAGTACCATTTCCATAATCCATTAAAAGATTAGTTTTACCTGATTCTGCTTCTGTTGAAAATGGATGTTTTAGTCCAAAAATACCGTGTCCTAATTCGTGTGCAGCAGTTTTTAGATTTCCGTTATTAAATACAAAGGCGTACTGACCGCCTAAAGGCATAAAACCATCGTAACCATTTTGGCCCGATTTTCCAGTGTATAGAACATAGTACGTTTTATCGTTGTATTTAAAATCTGTGTTAGCTTCTATCTGACTTATTATGTCTATCTGGCCGTCTGTGTAAACATTTAAAAGATCACTGTTGCCACTTTCTATTTCAGATGGCAGATCGTTAATTTTTACATTTTGAGATATTACTGTAAACTCAATACCAGCTTTGTTATAAACATCATTAAGGAATTTTGCTGCATCAGCATTATCTGGAGTTTTCGCTCCATTTATTCCTAATAAGGTTACACTAATTGGGGTTTTCTTGGTTAAATGCCAAACATTTAATTTACCTGCAACATCAGATTTTCCTTCAACAGTTTTAGTTGTGTCTTGTACCGATTTTACTGGTGCTCCTTTTACTGTTGCAATAATGGCATCTTTACCAAAATTCAGCGTTTTCTTCAGTAAAATTTTTGCGGTATTGTCTGATGTGTTCCATTCAGCATCAACTTTTCCTCCGGAGCTTGTTTTAAAGACAATATCAGAGCTTTTTTTGCCATTAGAGAATTCTGCTCTTGCGATAACATAATCGTCTCCTTTTAAGTCTGATACTGCTTTGTAATTAACTTTATAAACTTTTCCGTCACCTGTTGGAATAAGTTCGTAACTGCTTTTAAGTTTTGCAGATCCATTTTCAGGCTGTGGGTCAAAAGCATATTTGGCTTCTTTACTATCTTCAAAAGTAATTTTTACATCTGGAGATGAAATTTGAGCAACTTCTCCGCTAGATGACATTCCATTTGTATTAGAAGCTGTTGCTTTTCCGCCAGGGGCAGGAGCACCAATAGTTGGCGCAGCACTTCCGTTAGCAGGAATTGTAACAGTAGTTCCGTTTTTATCCGTATAAACCTGATCGTATGGAGATTTTGGAAGCGTTGTTTTAGCTCCATTTTCTCCAATGATAGTTGTACTTCCATCAGGATTTAAAGTCGCCGATTTTACAACATAATCTAGTTTTCCTTCAATTGGTTTTCCGTCACTTCCTAAAATATCGGTAAGGATTTTATCACCATCAGCCATGTTGCTCCATGTAGGATCATAACTCGCGATAATTTCTCCTGAAATCAGTTTAAAATCGGTATTGACACCAATGTTATCAAAAGTGATTCTGATACGAGAATATTTTCCAATATCTGGGCCACCTGCCGCATTTGCAGCATCTATAAGGGTTCTGAATTTTTCTAAGAATGGTAAAGTAACATAACCGTCTCCGCTAAATTTACCGTTGCTTCCGCTTGAATGTAATACTACAATTGGGAAATCTCCCGCTTTTACTACATCATTGGCAAATAATTCTGGAAGCGGATTTTTGTTGGCTAAATCTGCCGGATCTGGTTTAATACCACAGCCTACAAAAGCAATTTCGTCTTTTGCCATTGTGGTAAATTCCTGAATTGTACTGTGGGTATATTTACCAACTTCGCAAGATGCACCAACTGTATATTCGTAAGTTGCATTTGGTTTTAAATTGCTGATAGTTGCAAATTCTCTTGGTGTAACTATTTTATACCAATCTGAATCTGCATTTTTTTCGCGGTAATTTACCTGATAGTCAAAGTTATCAATGTCACCGCTCCACGTTATTTTGGCTTGATCTTGGCTGATATTTGTGGTAGTGATTGCCAGCGGCGCCGTACAATAGGTTTCGTAAGTAAAAGAGAAAATTTCGCTGTATCCGTTATTTTTAAAAACACCAACTTCTTCAGCTCCCAAGAGAGCTTTTGCTTTTACTCTCCAAGCATATTTTTTGCCAGGAAGTAATTGCGGTTCTGAAACGCCATATTGCAGTGTAGTCGAACGTGTTGTGGTTGTATAAAGAGGAGGTGAGTAAGCAAATGCATTTTGAACTGGAGTATATTTATCCCAGATTTCAACTAATGAAAATTCGTATTCTACATTGCTGACATTGATTTGTCGCGGTGTCCAGCTGAAAATAATGTTTTGAATGTTCTGCTGCATTATTGAAGCATTGTTCAATGGCAGATTCAAGAAAGGTGGATCATTTTGAAAAATGATCGTTGTTACACTGGTTTTTTTAGACAGTTTTTTGTTGGTCGCAAAATCATAAACCTCAACAGAAAAAGTATAAATGCCTTCTGGAAGTGCCTGAGCATATTGATTTGGGTTAACTCCAAGAAGATTTTGATATTCAAAGTATGGTGCTAAATCTACGTTGGTCAACTGAAGCGGAACTCCACCTTCTAGAAAAAGATCTCTCGATCCAACTACAAAATCATTTGTCATCAGCGAAATCGACTGTCCTTGGAAATAACATTTTAATCGAATCTGGCGATTAGAAATCGTTAAATCGTTTAAGGCAATCTGCACTTTAATAGGACTATTTATGGTAGTCGCATCGGCATAATTGTTTAAGTAGATTGGAGATGGCTGTGTAATCTGCGTACTTATAGTAACTGGAAAAGTCTGTGCTATACCAGAAACCATTGCCGAAAGCCAAAACCCAAGGGTTAGAAATAGTTGAAATTGTAGTTTTTTTAGCATTTGGGTGTTTTTATAACTATTATACTTTAAAATCTTCTTTTAATGTTTTAATTCGATTGAATCGTTTACTGCTTTTTCTACCGCCAATTGATGGTAAAATGGAATCATTTTTTCTTCTAATTCTTTACTGATTTCTGCAGCAGGTTTTTTGTCATTATTTAAATCAAAAAATGTATTGACTTCCTGTTTACTGAAAGCAGCGAATGATTCGTTATTCTGCAGTTCGCTCTGAGGTAACTTAGCAAGAAGCGCAAACTCTTTCATCATCCATCTATGATGGATTAGCTGTTCTTCACTTTTTTTACTTCTTTCTACTAATTTTAAATATCTGTTGTAAGCGGCTTTATCTTTTGCATCTTCGCTGTTAACTCCGTGCATTTTATCTGTATTGACACGGCCAATTGCGGCCACATAAACCTGTTCGATATTTTGATCTTTTGCTGTTATTTCGCGATTTAATTGCTGCACAATATCAAAAAGTATAGCGTTATATTGAGCAGCGGTTTCTTTGTCTAAATTATAGGCATCTAGATAATCCAATACTTTTTCTTTGAATTCTTTGTCGTCTAATGTCATTCGAACAACATTAAGAAGCTGATTCAGTTTTTCTGATTCTGATTCAGGAACTGGTTTTAAATCATTTTGAAGCTGTTCCAGTTTTGTGATAATTTCACTTTTTGTTCCTTCCAAAACAACATCTTTGGATGAAATTTTGAGAATATTATCTGGTATTTCATTTGCTGTAATTGCTGGTTTTTCTTCTACTCTTTTTGGACGAAGTTTTATTTTATCAAAAGAATACGTGTATGATAAAGTTGCTGTTATATCATTATTTCTTACAGTTTGAGAGCTGCTAAAAAGTGTTATGCAGTTCAATCCGAAATTATGCTTTTGCAGATAGATATAAGATCCATTTAAGCGGATATTAAAAACGTCATTTACTTTTTCACCATCATTAAAACTGGTGTTGTAACTAGTAGAAAACGAGGTGTTTAGTTTTTTGTCATAAAATAATTTAGTAGCTCCAATTGTTGGTCCTAAAATTAAATTATCACCAGCATCAAGTTTTCCAATAGTACTGTTAAAAGAAGCGGTTAGATTTAGGTCTTTTTTGGGGTAACCAATAATGTATGAAAGACCTGTATTGTAATAAGTACTTGCACCGCCTGCAATTGTTTTTCCTTCTTGCTGGTTTACTGCATCTTGCATGCTGAATGTCGCATTGAAAGCTTGTTTTTGCTTTTTATCATTTTTAAGAAGGTAATTAATTGTAAGGGCTGCGTTTTGATTGACTTGTCTAAAATTTAAGGTGTCTAAAAATTCATATTCTGAGGTTTGATTGATGTAATCAAATTGATTTCGGCTGTTGGTATACGATTGAAAATTAGAGTAATTAAGGTTGAAGTTTAATTTTTGGTTGGCTCTAAAATCGGCGCTGATAGACGAAACCAGTCTTTTCATCTGACTTTGTTTCTGTTTGTCCAAATTGTCTTTTTGTAAACCTAAATTCAGGTTTAAACTCAATTTATCTTTGTATAAAGTCTGAGAAGCATTTACGGTAACATTTTCTAAGTCATTATTAAAATAATAACCTCCTAATGTTCTGTAGTTTGGATCAATGCGTTCGTAGCCTAAGCCTAAAGTTCCTTTGCCGGCAGGATAAACTAACTGTCCTTTTAAGGCTTTATAACTCGCTGTTGTTGAGTTAGAGTTTAAAAATATAGAAG
The DNA here is from genome assembly GCF_004366435.1 of Flavobacterium sp. S87F.05.LMB.W.Kidney.N. NCBI lineage: Bacteria > Pseudomonadati > Bacteroidota > Flavobacteriia > Flavobacteriales > Flavobacteriaceae > Flavobacterium > Flavobacterium sp. S87F.05.LMB.W.Kidney.N. Next base: position 639,223 of record NZ_SODX01000003.1, read on the forward strand.
CAACATTTTCGGCTTTTCTATTATCGAGTACTCTTGTATCTTCGGTAATACTGCTATTCGCAAATTCCGTTAAAACTTGTAATTTTTTGAATAGTTTAAAAGAAGTTTCAAAACTAATTGCCGCATTTTCTTTTGGAGAAACACCTAATTCATAAGGAATTGGAATTGATAGCGAATTCATCTCGTCTTTAGCCTTAAAAAAGGTAAGTCCAAGATTTATTTTTTCTAAAGAATATTGAGTTTTAAATCCGTAACCAAATCTTTTGTACGTAGGAACAAGTTCGGTGTTTAAAACATCGTATTCACTGCTTCGAACTAAACGTCCGTACATTGCACTAATCTTAAATTTTCCCTGCGGCGTTAAATCAACACCTAAACCTGTGAACTGATGTCCTGCTAAAGTATAAGGAGAAAAAGTCATGCTCACATCTCCAATATGCCCTGTAATCCATTTATAAGAAGGATGAATACTTAAGCGATTCATAAGAACAGGCTTATTGTACCCAAATTTTTGACTGGTATACGAAAATGAAAAAGGTATATTATATAAACCTGCGACGTTCACATTAATATTTCCGTTTAAGAAATAGGTAAAAGGCTCTCTGGCTGCATTTCCAGAATAGAATACTCCGCTGGCAGAAGCACCACCGGAGACATTTATTAGTTTGGCTTTTCCTAATTCTTCAACATTGAAATTTTGCGCAAATCCTAAGGCATTACACAATACGATGCTAAAAAATAATATTCTTTTTAAATTCATTATGATAAATTCAGGGCAATGAAATAGGGAAGGGCTAACCTTATATTTCCAACTATTTTATTAAAAATTGACTTTTTGTTTTAATGACTGGGCTTATTGTATAATTAATTTTCTCAGCTTAGTTCCTTGCTGCGATTCAAACAATACAAAGTAAATCCCTGATGAAAGTCCGCTTAAATTAAAATTGAACGAATATGCATCTTTTCCATTTTCACTTTTAGAAGCAATTACTACATTATTATTTAGGTTATACACTTTTATGCTTGCCGGCATTACTTTATCTAATGTGACGTCTACGGTAAATACTCCGTTAGAAGGATTTGGATAAATTTTCAAGTCGAATTTTTTCTGTAAATCTGTTTCATCCGGATCAACATATTCTCCTTCTGTAACCAAAATTGTTTTGGTTTGATTGGCCGTACATCTTCCTTTTTCTGTATTTATAGTAATATCGTATTCGCCTGCTTTTGTAAAACTCATTTCGGCATAATCTCCGTTATTGGTAGTTACAACTGCTTCTGAAGGTAATATCCATTCGATTTTATCTGCTTTTGGATTACTGATATCAACGATAATGAATTTTTCATTTACAAATACTTGAGAAGACATGGCAAACTCAGCGCTAATATCAGATTCCTGACTTGAAATATTAATGGTATCTGTTGCCTGACAGCCTAATTTGTTTGTTACCACAACAGTATAATTAGCAGGTTCAGAAACAGTAATCATTGCATTCGTGCTTTTGAAACCTTTATCAGAAGTCCACAAATAAGTTGCTTTATCATCATCTATTGTTGCATTGATTGTCAGACTTTGTTTGTAGCAGAGCGTAACATCTTCTCCAAGATAAATCACATCTTTTGGAGGATCAACAACAGTGTAATTTCTTGTGATTTTACAACCTCTGAAATCTGTAATTTCTATCGAATATTCGCCCGCAGATGCATTGCTAAGTGTATTTGTTTTTTCGCCTGTATTCCATAAATAAGTGTATGGAGCAGTACCAGCAATTGGAGTTACGACAATTTTCGCATCAGAACCAAAATAACATGTTGGCATTTTGATGGTTTCTGAAGCATCAAGATGCGCTGGAGCAACAAACGAAATAGATTTAGTAAAGCTGCAGCCGTTAAAATCGGTAACTGTTACAGAATAAGTTCCTGGTGCAACATTTTTTAGAATTTCTGTTGTTGCTCCAGTATTCCATAAATAATTATATGGTTTGGTTCCGCCAACTGGAGTTTGAGCAATTGTCCAATCATTTCCGTCACCACACAATGTGTAATCTGCAGAAAGTGTATTGTCTAGTTTTTGAGGTTCATTAATGATAAACGAATCACTTTTAGAAACGTTGTTTTTGGTATCGGTTACCTCAACATAATACGTTCCGATTCCTAGATTTCCTAAAGTTACATTTGTTCCTAAAACTCCTGTATCTGGAACAGCATGCCATTTATATGTGTAACCAGCAAGACCACCAGCTGCGTTTGCTCTAAGACTTGAATTTTTATCTCCGTTACATAAAACTGCATTTACTGGCGTAATATTTACTACTAATAATGCAGGTTGTGATATTTCGTAAAGTTCTGAAGTTACAGAACATCCTTTAGCATCTGTTACAATTGCATAATATTTACCTGCTGCTAGATTTGATACTGTTGAGGTTGTCCCAGTTACTTGAGCATTTGAACTTGTAAACCATTTATAGTTATAAGCAGTTGTTCCGCCTTGAACAGTAATGCTGATGCTTCCGTTAGAAAGTCCAAAACCTGTAGCAGGAGTAACTGTGTTTTGAATTATTACAAGTTGTTTAGGTTCTGTAATTTCAACATTTACAATCGAAGTGTAATTACAACCTTTACTGTCTTGTACTTGTATGTCGTAAGTGTTTGCTTTTAAATTAGGAATTACTGCTGTTAAATTATCAAAAGCTACCCAATTACTGTATCCAGAATCTTGCGATTTGTAACGGTATTGAAATATATTGCTTCCGCCCGCAGCAGTAAGAGTAATTGTACCATCATTGTAACCTAGACAGCTCACATTTTTTTGTGTATTTGTTACTACTATAGCATCTGGCTGTGTAATTACAATTGATTTACTAGTAACTTCTACTTTATTAAAATCTTTTACAATTGCATAATAAGTTCCAATTTCCAGATTGTTTAATAGTGCACTAGATTCATTTGGAATTTTTATTCCGTTCTTGTACCAAGAAATAGTTCTTATACCAAATCCGCCATTAACCACTGCAGTTATAGAAGCATTCTGACCATTGTTACAAGTAATTTCTGCCGATTGACTAATGCTGATTTCTAATACATTATTGTTAAAATCAAATTCTGTTGATTTTGTACATCCAGTTGCATCTGTTGCAGAAACTGTATATATGCTTGAAGCAAGATTTGTAAAATCAATTTGTTTTAATGTCGAATTTGGAACATCTTTAATAATAGTTCCGTTGCTGTCTTTGCATACATATCTGTAAGGAGCAACTCCACCTACGATTTCGATATGCAGTGCACCGTCACTATTTCCAGCAGTTGGAATAGTTGGTACAATTTTGTCTAAATCAAATCCGAAATCTTGCGGCTGATCAATTATAATATTGCTTAAAGTTCCCACACATAAATTTCCGTCATAAACCGAAACAGAATAAGTGCCTTTTCTTAAACTGTATTGGTTTTTTGCTGTGCTTCCGTTACTCCATAAATAAGTATATACAGGGGCTCCCGCAACGATATCTGGAGTTCCTCCGATAACATTAATTTCTACGACTCCATCAAATCCGTCATAACAAGTAACATCTTGTTTGTTTGCTGTTGTAACAATAATTTGAGTTGGCTGCTTAATTTCAAATAGAGGAGAAGTCACTTGATTGTTGTTTGAATCTATAACAGTCACATAATATTTACCTGTTACAATGTTTCCTGTTGCTGCTTCAGCATCTAAAGTTGTATTGATTAAGGTACCATTTTCTTTATACCATTTGTAAGTATAAAATCCTTGTGCGTTTGGAACACCAGTTCCTGCAGCAGCTTTTGCTTTTAAAATACCTGTTGCGCCAAAACAATCAATCGTTTTTGCGATTGAGATATTTACTTTAAGTTCTAATGGTTCAATAATAGTGTAAGGTTTTTCAATAGAACAATTTTTACTATCAGTTACCACTAATTTGTATGATCCAGCTAATTGATTGTCTAAAACAGCTGTAGTTTGACCAATGATTTCTACATTATTTTTAAACCATTTATAAGAATAAGCAGGAGTTCCGCCAGAAATTTGAACGGTGACTTTTCCGTTGCTCAAGCCAAATCCAGAAGCATTTTTAACATTCTCGCTTGCTATGGCTAATGCATCTGTTGGTTCTGTAATAACAATAGTTTTACTAATTGAACAGTTGACAGCATTTTTATCTGATACCGTTACAGTGTAAGTTCCAGCAGGAAGACCAGTAATATTGGTTTTTCCGTTATTATTTGCGGAATCGTAATTCCATATAATACTATAATCAGAAGAACCTCCAGTTATGGTTAAATTAATTGTTCCATCATTTCCGCCATTACAAGAAACCTCTGTTTTTGTGTTGGTAATAGCCAACGAATTAGGCTGCGTAATTGTATATTCGTTAATTCCGTACAAGATGTTGTTTTCTTGATCTGTAACAGCAACGATATATTTTCCTGCTCCTAAATTAGAAACCGTTTTTGTGGTTGATAAGATAGTGGCTGGGGCTAACACGTTGTACCATTTATAAATATAAGCAGGAACACCTCCAATAACGGTTGCAGTTAATTCGGCAGTTTTATCGCCATAACATTTTACCTGCGTATTCGGCGTCATTTGAATTCCCGTAATATCTAATCTTGGCGGCTGTATTAATGTATATTCTTTGCTTGTTGAACAATTATTTTGGTCAATAACAGTTAGAACATAAGTGCCGGCATCTAATTGATTTAGGAGTTTTGCAGAGCCAATAATAGTTGTATTTCCTTTAACTCTCCACTCATAAGTGTAGGCAGCAGTTCCTCCAGTTACATTAACTTCTATGATTCCGTTTTTAGTTTCAAATCCAGTTAAATCTTTTACCTGAACATCGTTTATTGTTAATGGTGCTGCTGGCTGAGTTATTTCAATATTATTTAATGGAATTGTACATCCATTGTCATCTGTCACTAAAACACTATAGGATCCTGATGAAAGTCCTGTTAAATCTTGAGTAGAAGCGTAAGTAGCTGCTAAACCATCTTTTTTCCACACATAAGTATAAGGCAAAGTTCCTCCCGCAGTCGTAATGTCTATTGTCCCAGTACTATTTCCATAGCACAGAACAGGTAGTTTTGAAGTTAATGAAACACTTAGCAGGTCAGGCTGTTTAAGATCGAGTTCTGCTGTTTCTTTAATAGCATTAACATTATCAGTAACAATTAGTTTGTATTTTCCGACTCCTAAGCTTGTAATTATATTGGTAGTTCCAGCAATTAAGCTGCCGTTTTTGTACCAATTGTATGTATAGTTTAAAACGCCTCCGCTTACATTAGCTGTTATTTCTCCGTTCGTATTTCCAAAACATTTAATCGATTTAGATTCGTTTAGAGTCACAATCAATTCAGGATTTTCTGCAATAGTGAATGTTTGTGTTGCAGTACAAGAATTCTTGTCTGTAACCACCAGAGTATATTTTCCAGCTTTAAGGCCAGAAATATTTAGTGTATTTTTTAAAAATGTATTGTCTTTATCGTATGTCCATTTGTATGTGTAAGTTCCATTATTTGGAGTTCCACCGCTAATAGGATTAAGCGTTATTGCACCAGTACTTTGTCCATAAATAGCAACGTTTGTTATTGTTGGTGTTGGAATGGTAATAGCATCAGGCTGACCGATAATAATTCCGCTTATCGTTTGAGGGCAATCGTTTGCATCTTTTACAGTTACAGAATAAGTTCCCGCAGTTAGATTAGTTTGATCTTTTGCAGTACTTCCGTTGCTCCAAGAATAGGTGTACCCGCTTCCCACGGTTCCGCCAGAAACAGTAAGGATTATGCTGCCGTTATTTCCCCCATAACAGCTTGGTTCAGCTTTAGTATGAGTTACTTGCAATGGCTGATTTGGCTGTATAAGAGTATAATCAATAAACGCTGAAGGGGTTTGTCCTTCATTGACTCTCACTCTATAAGTACCAAAAGGAATAGCGTTAATTTGAGGTGTTGTTATTGAAAGATTAGTCTCAACACCATTATTAATTTTATACCATTTGTAAGTATAACCAGAACCAAGACCACCAAAAGCTCTTGCAGTTATACTTCCTGTTGATTCATCGTAACATTTAATATCAGTATGAGCATCAATTGTTACAGCTAATGCATTTAGTACCATGTCTGCACTTGTGATCGGACAGCCATTAGCATCTGTTACAACAGCATGGTAAGTTCCATTGTCAAGGCCAACGGCTTCACCATCATTGTCAGGATCTGGATTAATTTGTGTGGTTCCTTTATACCAAGCATAAGTATAGCCTGGAGTTCCTCCAGTTCCTGATATTTTGATTTTTCCGTCAAAAGCAGTAGGAGTTGAGGGTTGTGTCTGAATTATTGTTGGATTAATTGATACCTTTGTACTAGGTTCATTTACAAAAGCAGATCCTGATATAGAGCATGTTGGTACATTTGTATCGGTGATAGTAAAGTCATAATTTCCCGTTTTTAAGCCGCTTCTATTAGGGCCAGTTGCACCATCTAACCAAGTTACATTATAGCTTCCTGTTCCTCCTGTAATAGATAAATTTACACTTCCAGTAAATTCTCCTTTACATTTTACATCTACAATGTTTTTGTTTGTTACTGTTATTTTAGTATTTTCTCCCAGGAAAATATCAGCTGATGTAACAGTATTGGCAGGAGTTGCACTATCTGTAATAACCACTCTATAGGTACCTGTTAACAGACCTGAAGGATTATAAGTATATTGTCCAGATACGGTAGTATAAGTTGGATTTTGGACAGTTCCTCCTTTTTTCTGCCACTCATAGACGTAACCAGCAGTCCCACCTGAGACAGACGCAATTAAACTCCCAGTACCGCCAGAGCACGCAATAGTGGTATTGCCAGAAAGAGTAACTTGTAGTGGATCTGGTCGACCTACGATAAAAGTTCTGGAAGTAGAACAGCTTTTAGAATCTGTAACTGTTACAACATAGCTTCCGCCCAAAAGTGCATTTAAATTAGTTGGAGTAAAATCTGATCCATCCTTTTTCCATGATACGATATAATCTGCATTATTTAGTAATGTTCCGCCAGATATACCAAAATTTTCGATGCGACCATTATATTGCTCAAAACCTGAAGCATCTTTTGGTGTACCGTCGATAACAATTGCTGGAGGATTACCAATAGTCACTTTCCTGATTCCCGTTTGAGAATAAGTTAGTAAGGACGTTAATAGTAAAAAAAAGAGTAGAATTTTCTTCATATTTTTTGATCGTTTGCGTTTATATCTATGCAATTTTTTGAATCTCTAACTGTTATATAGTGGTCGCCATCAGGCAGTATAATATCATTCGTAATAGATGAGAACTCCACTTCTGGACCCTCGTCAATTGAATAAAAATAAGTTCCCGTTCCATTAGAAGCACTTATTTTTATTATACCAGATTGATTGTGGCATGCTGGTTGAGTTGTTATTATTTGATAACTAAATTGACTTGGTGGACCAACTGTAAAAGTTTTAGTCAAAGCCTGACTTAAACTTGTGCCATTTCCAGTGGTTAATCTTGTTTGATAAGTTAAAATATAGGATTGTATTCCGAGTCCTGTCCATGTATAGCTTTTTGGATTGGCTGCCATCATAGATTTTGTTATAATTTTATTAGTTAAACCAGAACCATCCGTATGTTTCAGAGCCATTTCATATTGTTCATTATTTTGAAGTTCTCTGTCAAAGTTTAATGTTACCTGGCCATCAGAATTATATACACAAGATGTTTGATTGTTTGAAGAAACTGACTCTAAAACAGGAGGACACGGATTGACATAATATGATATAATATTTGAGTAAACTTCTTCTCCAGTAATGGTAGTGTCAGAATCAATAAGGACACGAAAATCAATGTTTCCTATATAAGTTGAAGAAACATATGTTAATCTATTAAATTGAAATGTTTGATTAAAAGATGTACTCACATTAGTTGGTTGAAAATTTCCGCCTTCGATTCTATATTCCCATATAAAACGCTGCGTGCCGGTACAACCCGTAGTTTGTAAGTTTACTTTGTCACAGAAACTATTATCTGTGGGAGGCTGTACTAGGACTTGGTTGCTTATTATGCTAAATTCAGGTACAATTTCAACAGGACCATAACCAGTAGCCCCACCTGTTGCTGAATAACAATTTACATTGAAATTATCTGCTGATAGTGCTGAATTCCACTCTTCACCGCAAGGACCACTACAGCCATAAGATTCTGGCCTATAGGCAGAAAAAAAATAAGAAGTAGGTTTTTGATCAAAAATTAAATATCCATCAGCTTCTTTTATAGGTATGAGTAAATTTCCATCAGCTCTTTTAATCCAATATTGATAAAAATATTGTCCGTTTGGAAAATATGATGTTCTATAGCTACCAGCACCTCCAGTATTGGTATTCATTATATAAGTCTGCGAACAGACTTTACCTACTGCAAACAAAATAATAAAAAATGTAAAGTAAAGTTTCTCCATATTATTGATCTGCTGTTAAATCTATGCAAGAATTTGTATCTCTTACTTTAATAGAATGTTCACCGTAAGTAACATCTATTTCATTAGTTGGAGATGTAAACTGAACCTCAGCATTTGAATCTATTTTATAATAATATGGAGCTATTCCTCCTGAGGCGGTTAATTTTATTTTTCCTTGTTGATTATTACACTGAGGTTGTAATTCAGTAATTTGAAAATAAAAAGGAGTCGCAGCAGGTATAGTAAATGCTGGATCAGGTGTTGGGTTTGTACTCGTTGGCTGAGCTCCTATAAAGGTTTGATATTTTATAGAATAGTCTCCTGCGGCCAAACCAGAAAAATTTAATTTTCTATTTACACTATCAATAGTTAAAGCTGGAGTTGCAATAAGTATATTATCAGGTTTTTTATAAAAGCTAAATTCAAAACGTTCATTACTTACTAAATCTCTGTCATAAGTAAAAACTACTTTCCCATCATTATTGTTTACACAAGTTGTGCTGCTAACTAAAGGAGCACCTACTAAACCTGGAGGGCAAGGAATAATATCGTAAATAATATAATCTGTAAAAGTTGTATCGTATCCAGCTCTTACATAAAATTTAGTTTTTCCGTCAGAACCTCCCAAGGCAGCCATAGTAAAAGAAATTGCACGCTTTGCCTGATATGAACTAGCAAAATTAGTCCAATTAACAGCATCGTAGCTATATTGCCAATTCCAGCCTCGCGTTAACGAGATTACATCATTTTTACAAACATTTGTGTTTACCGGCTGCGGCAGATAAATTCCCATCATTTCTGCATCTCCAATACATCCTCCAAAGTAACCAGAATCAAAAGTATCTTTATTGTAAGGGATGTTTCTGTCTAAATTACAATCACTCCCGTCTTTATTCCCAGCGGTACTGCTTGAACAAACAATTTGAGTTGGATTATCTGTTATATACAAGAATTTGTATGCTACTACAACATCATCAGTGGTATTACTACCTTTACTAATGGATTGTGAACCTATTGAAATTCGTAAATTTCCAGCATGACTCCCATTCCAGCCTTGAAATGGATCTAATGTTGTTTTTACCAGCATACCATATTTGGTTTGTGCATTTGTAAAGTGTATTAATCCAAAAAAGAGAAATAATACAGAGAGTAATTTTGTTTTCATCTTTTTATTCGTTTAGTTTCGTTTGTGTCTAAGAGTAATTTGTTTAATAAATTATTTTTCGATTTTTATAAACGAAGTATCATTTATAAACTGTCATCAGCATTTAAATCAATACAATTATTGGTATCTCTAACTTTAATATTATATGTGCCTCCTGAAATATTTATATTGTTTGTTGCAGATGTGAATTGTACTTCAGATCCTGAATTTATTGTGTAATAATACGGAGCTGTTCCTCCAGTTGCTTCAATTCTAATTATTCCATTTTGATTATTACATTGCGCATCAGTTTTTACAACTTGAAAGCTAAGTGGTAACTTGTCTGTTATGACTATATTATTTTTTTCAACTATGCTGGATGGAGTAGGATTACCGGTTTTAAAAGTTTGATATTTCAATTTATAAGTACCAGCCCTTAAATTTTCCCAAACGATCGTACGATTTATAAATTCACTTTTTACTACAGTTGTATTGTACGGAGACAATTCTACATTATTAACTAGGGGAGTCAGAGTTAGTAAAAAATATTCTGTGTTTGCTAAATCATTATCAAAGTACATGATAATTTTTCCATTATCACTATTATAGCATAAAGGAGATTCTGGAATTGGTTCACCAATCATAGCTGGAGGACAAGGAATAAATTTGTAGGTTAGAATATCTGAATAATCATTTGCAAATGCGCCTGTTCTAGAATATCGAACTCTCAGTTGGAAGTTCTGATCTAATTGTAAGTTTGGAATCTGTGACAATAAAATTGGTATTACATCTGCATTTCTTCTTTCATAAGGCAATAATTCTTTCCAACTCCCACTGGTGCTATGAAAATATTCCACAGCAAATGTCATGTTTCCACCTTCACCAACAGTTCCAGCCTTAAAAGGAAAAGGTTTACAAGCTTGTAATTCTGTTTGTGAGGCATTATAATTATTTAACTGTACTAATGGGTATAAATAGTAAAACTCAAAAGGAGTATTATTAGTTACCATATTACTGCCTAATGGAGAACCAAAGGTATTTTGCCAATATCCAGATTCAGGGCCAGTAACATAAATACCACTTCTTTGAGTAAAACTGCCTGAAGGTTCTTTAAGAGCTTGGGTCAGACGCAGAGGAGTGTTAGAAACGACAACACCATCTAATGTTGTTACACTATTATTACTTAGAATATATGAAAAAGTTCCCCAAGAAGTAGTAGCTGCATTTGCATAATTTCCATTGTAAGGATATGAATCACCAGTATTTAAATAGAAAAATAATTCGCTTGTACCCATTAATCTCTTGAAATCCCATTTTACCTTATACTTATAATTCTGACCGTAACTTTTTGAGAAAAAAATTAGGAGTAGTAATAGTGGTATCTTATATTTATTTAAAATGTTCATTGCAGGTATTAATCTTTTTTGGGTTTGAGGGCTTTCTATTTTTTTCTTAATTAAAATTTAACGGTGTAAAAATCCATTTTAGACATTCTTCCATCTTTAAAAAGGGCTCGTATTCCGTATTTATAAGTGGTATTAATCGTAAGCGTTGGATCAGATAACTTTCTAGTTTCAGGCTTTACCATTTGAATCAACTGCATTGGTTCTGCATTGGTTGCTTTATAAATTTCAAAGCTTTCTATACCGGTTTCATCATAGTTCCAAGATAAGTCGATACTTTTTGTATTAGTATTGGCTTGTGCGTAGAAACCTTTTACAGCTGGTTTTACAGTATATTTTGGAACAAAGAATGCAACTTCTGGTGAAGGAATCGAAACTAATCCGCTTTCATCTTTAGCAAAAATGGCATATCTGTAAGTTGCACCTTCAATCGTTTTTTTATCTTGATAAGACTCAGATTTATCAATACCGCTCCATATTAATTCCCATTTTTCCTGATCATTTTCTTTTCTATAAAGCTGATGAGATTTTACATCCTCACTTTGGCTGTTTGCCCATTCTAAAAACACGGCGCCGTCTTTAATTTCATATTTGGTAAAAACAGGCGAAGCAGGAGGTATAATATCTGGCTTTTTCACAATTAATGTTTCAGAGAAAGGAGACATATTATAGCGGTAATCGACAGCGATAATTCTATAATATACTTTGCTATTTAAACTTTTAAGAATTACTTTATCTTCAAAGGTATTTTTCTCATGCGGACTCACTGTCAGCTGACTAAATTCTTCTTCAGCAGTATTTCCTTTATAAATACGATATCCTAAAAGATCTTTTTCTTTGTTTGGAGTCCAAGATATTTTTACAACTCCTAAGGAATCAATAGTTGCTTTTAAACCAATTGGTTTTGCTGGCGGAATTGAATCGACAGGCTGAACCAGCATAGGAAAGGAGGTACGGCTGTTTCCATTTTTTCCAACAGCTGTTATCGTAAAATAATTTGTAGCAAGCAGTTTATTATAAGTTACAGTACGATCCTTAGCAGGAATGTTTTTGACTACCTTGGTGTATTTGTCATCGTCATAATCGGAACGATTAAGCTCAAATCCAGAGATTTCATTATTGCCTTCTTCTGGAAATTCCCAAGTTAAAGTGACTGTCGAATCGTCTTTAAAGTCTTTTACCGTCAAATGTGGGACATATTTCAATAAAGCTTTTCCTTTACCAGAAACTACATCAGAATAAGGGCCTAATTCCCCAAACGGAGAAATACCTTGAATACGATAATGGTAAGACGTATTATTAGCAATAGAATCAACATAAAAGATTCTGTTATTATTTGCGTTTTCTTGACTTAAACTGGTGTACGGTTTATCTGTAAGTCGCTTATAATTGATTTTATCAGTTGAACGTTCTATGTAATAACTACCATAAACATGGGCTAAGATTTTAAAATTCCAGCTTAACATAGTGCTGTTGTCTGTAAAGTGAGCACTAAGATCCATTGGTTTTGGCAATGGCTCATATTCTTTTAAACTGACAAATACACCACCATAAACGATGCTCAATTCTTGTTCAGGAACATTCGAAGAGATTCGGTAAGCATATTTTTCGTTTTGTTTTACATCTTTATCTTCAAAACCTAAACCTGCTTTTTTAGCAACTTCAAAATCTTTATCAGCTGTATACAAAGCAAAAGTAAAACGTTGTTCTGCTTCTTCAGACAGATTTACTATCGATTCTAAATTGTCTGTCCCAGTTACACTGAAACTTTCTCCATAAATAGCTTGTGCTAAAATTGCAGCATTATCATTTTCATCAATTAATTTTTCCCAGGTTTCTACAGGTTGAGGTTTATAAGCTTGTGCTAAAACAACACGTTCTGGTTTTGCCAGCGTTTTATTATCTCTTGTAACTGTAAATCGTTCTATTAAATAACCGTATGTGTTTAATTTTTTCCAAGCAATCGGAGTATTTACAGCCCAGCGTAATAAAATGCGGTCTTTTTGAACTCTAGCTATTACTTGGATTTCGTTCTTTTTTTCTATGTCGTTGTTTTCCTTAGAATTGTTTTGAGCAATTCCAGAAAAAGTGAAAATTAAAAAAAGGATAAAGAAAAATTTGAACTTCATTATTAAATTGATTTATTGAATGTGAATATAGAACTGCTTCCTAATTGTCCTCCTGGAAGAGTGTAATTCAGTTTTATGTTATATTGACCCTGTTTGATGTACGGGAACTTACCATTTATGATATAATCATACTTCGAAATCATTTGCTGGTTTAAACTGTTTAAGTACTTATTTACTACTTTATATCTTAAATTGACAAAATCTGTTTTATAGTAAAATGGCAGATTATATCGATAAGGCAGATACTCTTTTAGCATATAACTTGTCGGATTATTAATGATATAATCTTGATACCATGCCAATGTTTCTACACCTTTTGTAGGCGGAACTCCAAGAGCTGTCGTACTTCTATCAAATTGTAAATCTGTCTCTAATGGATATCCTTGATATACTAATGGGAAAATCTCATTTTTGTAATAACTGTCATCTAATATTGCTTCAACATTTATCAAAGGAACATTCATCGTTTTAGCATTACCAATAATTTCGATTTCATCAAAAGGCTCAGTAGAGCTGTTTAATGATTGTAAAGCATGAACATCAGAATAAATAATTTCTGTCAACGTTTGTTTAGGTTTTTTAGCAGCCATTTTTTCTGAGAAACTGTTGTACTGACTTGTATTGAAATTATATTGTAATAATTCTACACCTTGTCCGCCGGTAACAACTTCTCCCAGTTTGTTGTCTTTTACAGTAAGACTGGCGTCTTCACCTAAATCCTGTGTCGTATAACTTTCTTTTAAATTACTGTTTGCATCAGTTTTTGTTTCAAGTGTCATTAATGAAATATTATACGGCTTAGATGTCTGTAAAACAGGTAAATCTATACTCACTTTCTTAAGCGCTGTATTGTATGTAATTGCTCCAGTATTTGAGTTTGTTCCCGTTTTATAAAATGCTTTTTGCGATTGTCCATCTTTTAATTCAAACAAATAAGTCTGACCTTGTTTTAAAACAACATAAGCCTGTTTCGATTCGTTTTGATAAACATATTTCTGATCCATTACCGGATAACAATAAGCAATATTCGTCAACGGAATATAGTTTGGAGCAAGTCCTGTAGTGAAATTTCTAACTTCAGTTTCAGTAGCTATTTGTCCATCATCATAAACCGTTTTCCAAGTTCCATTTACATATTCTTGAAAACTTATTTTTACTGTAGAGGTAAGGTTTGAATTTTGAGGCAATACTTCAGAAGGCGTAAAACTTAACAAATCTTTTGTTGGATTCCATGTTATGTCTCCAACAATGGCAACACCATCTTTTTTAATACTGTATTCTTCTAATTTCAGTTTATATGTTTTTACACCAGAATCTTCTTCCAATGTGAAACTTTTTTCAATAGGCATATTAAATCCAACCTGTGGCACAGCAAATACGCTGACATCTTTTGCACCTTCGGCAGGAGTGATATCTGCAATTGTTTTTAGACCGCCTAATGGAGCATCATTAACAAATTCACATTGTTTTCCAAACTCTAGTTTAAATCTGAAACTTCCTTTAACGGCTCCTCCTAATAAACTAAAATTTCCTGCTAAATAACCTCGAATCCAGACGGGGTTAGGTAATTTGGCCTGCAATAGAACGGCTCCACCTCCTTTTATAATGGATATTTTCTTTTTAATCATGAATAATTTAATCTTGATTCCGAGCTCACCCTGCAGATAAGCATAAGACTGCCCATTAGCATACCAGCCATTTAAACCAATTTGTCCAGAACCCTTACATTGTGCTTCGCCATAATCTTTTACCATGATATCAAATCCAAAACCACATTGGAAGTTTGCATAAAAGATTAAGAAAGTGATGTCTCCAGTTTTTAAACTAAAATCAGAACCAAAAGCAAAACCTTTACCAGAAGCTACACTGTTTTCATCTCGCATATAATCAAGAGAATCTGCGCTGACTCCAAGAATTTGAGCAACAATAGCGGGTGGAGGAGGACTGCCAGGAATATCATCACCAATCATGAAATATCCTCCAGCTTCAACCTCAAGAGAAGCTATGGCTAATTTTATCCCCAATCGGTCTGTTGGTGTACCCATTCTGATATACCATTTATCTGGCGCAAAATGCAGTACAGCCCAGCCGGCTCGGTTTCCAGAAGCACGACCTTTAATAAAGCCTCCAGGAGTATCTATGTATAAATCAAATGTTCCGTGTAATGTTTTGGATCTAAAATCATATTCGATTGCAGCAAAGGCATTAATTCCCATTCGCTGTTTAACATCAGTAGGGTATAAATCTTCTGCTGCTTTTGATAGATTTGAAGTTTTTAGAGCTTCCAATGCAACTTTAGACATTAATGACTCGTTTTCAGTTACTGCTTTTAAAGCATCTTTAAGTTCGTCAACTCCAGGTATTTCAAAAGTCTGCATTACGTGGCCTTCTCCATAAATACTGATTCGGTTAATACCACCGTGAGTGTTGAAAGCGATTTCAAATCCAGCACCACCCCAAAAAGCATCGGCAGTTGCGGTTCCGGCAAACTTAAGCATGGCTTTAACACCAAGGCCAGAATCTTCATCAGGAACATAATTAGATCCAGAAGCAACAAAACTGCTGCTGAATCCGTCCTTTTTCATTTTGTAGTAAGCACCTCCGCCAAAACCTTTAAAGGTAATGGCGCCAGCAGGAATATTTAGGTTGTCGACCATTGCATCAACATACCAATATCTAAAGCTTTTAGAACCAAAAATAGCATTTGCTTCAACAGAAATACCGCCTGTAAAATCAGCTCCCAGCATTCCTTTAAAGCCGTCCCCATAAATAGGATCATTGTCTAATATGGTAATACTTCCTTTAAATTTAACACCTCCAAGATCGGCGGCGACTTTTATTTCTTCAAATTTAAGACGGTCGAATTTCCACTTTTGAATTCCTTCTTCTGGAGCAAATTTTCCAATTACATAGAATTTGGTTTCTCCATTAAATTGGTCCTTCATTAAATTAATGGCTAAATCGACTTTTAAACTGGCAGATTGCGTATCTGCGGTTAAGGCAATTTCATTAATTGTTACAGGGAAATTACTAACTGATGCGTCTTTTTCCGGATTATTTTTATATCCAAAATAGTCGGCTGTTATGTAAGGAACCACTGTTTGTAAAGTTAAATTTTGAAAAATAATACCTTTAAAAGCAACTGTCTCTTTCTTTGTTGGAACAATAACATTCCCTTTGTCGTCATAAACAGTTACATATTTTTCACCATCTATTGCATCAACGGCTGTAGCAGGTTTGTTACTGGCGTTAAGTGATAAAGTTCCGTATAAAACAGCCTTTGGTAAAAATTTGCCTTCTTTGACTTTTAGCTCAACATAAGAGTTTTTTTCTAAAGAGGCATTTCCTTTAAATACTTGAAAACAGATATCATTTTTGATCTCAGCTTTTAAAAGATATTCATTATCAATAGTATTAAAAACTGCAGTATAGCCAAGTTCACCTCTTCCTTCTGCTGTGCATTGTCCAGAAGAAACTGGTAAAACAATTCCTCCGCTAAACCCTGCAGCAACAAGAGAATTGGCTCTAAAACCTAATTCAATACGATCTACAGAAAACTGCCATCCAGAAGCATTTCCTTCTCCAATATTTAAGATATTTTCTCCAGAAAAAGTTCCAGAAACTCCCATTCTGTCAATTAACAAATTGGTTGCCTTGAAAGTAATTCGTTCGTTAGTACCTTTCTTTTTAAATTGAGAAGGCAGAACTAACTTAAGAGATTGGACAAAAAATCCTCTCCATAATTTTTCATTGCCAGGAACTAAATAATCCTTTTCATAGTCTTTTGGCCATATGACATTAGATGAGTTTCGTAAGTCACTCATGTCAATAACAGCATTGTTTAATTCAAAACAATAACCAGGATGTTTAGTGAGTTGAAAAGTAGGTATATTGATATCTATTAAAATATCATTCCAGTTACCAACAACAGCTTTAAAACTGGACTTGACTTGACTGGTGCCGGGAATGACGTTGTAAGTAGCATCAACAGGCTCAAGCATTGTTCTGGAGAAAATGACATCTGCCTCAACACCTAATTCTTTAAAACCATTACAATCAATGGTTACATAGGTTTTGTTTTTAACCTCTCCAGTGGCCATTTCCATGCCGCCTTTTAGTACTAATAGCGTTTTGTCTCCAAACATTTTAATAGGCACATCACCTAGTAAAACAAGATTGGTGTCGCCAACTAGACCTCCTTTGTGAGAAAGTTTAATGTTATTTGCCCCAAAAAAAAGTTCCTTTCTGTTTCCTAAAGAATCAGTCTGCGGAAGTATAATTTTTACAAATGCAGTTAATTCGGTATATTGAGGAGTAAATTTTGCATTACTGATACCTAAAGAATATTGAATTCCTCCAATAGTTTTTTTAATACCCAGCGGAAGCTGCGCTAAGTTTTTAGGCTCTAAAAAATCGGTAACGTTTTCGGTTTTATCAATTTCCTTAAAAACTTCCTTAGCCTTATCTAAAAATCCGTTTGTAGGATCGCCAATTGGATAGTTTTTTTGAATATATGAATTGGTGAATTCACTTTCAGTATTCAACTCATATTTGGAAGAACTACTTGATTGTTTGGCAGCATTATTTAAAATAATGCTTTTTGCAGGTACAGGTTTTCTTTTATTACTTATTGTATCAAGATAAGTATGAGAAAAACTATTAAAACTTACGAGAAATAAAACTATACTTAATACAAAAGAGGAAAACTTTGAAGTAATTTTTTTCAATTTTTAGTAGGTTTGGTTGTGGTATTATTTTTGGATATATGTAAATCTTTTTAACAAATAAGAATTGCATTTACAGGCAATTGGGACTCTAATTTGTTTAAAATGAATCAGTTTGGTTTTTTAATTTTTTAATCCATACAATTTATAGAATTGGTTTAAAACGTAATAGACTGTTAAATTTTTGCCAAATGTAAACATTTTGTAATACAAATCTTTACGGTTTTCCACATTCTGGTAAAAAAAAAGCTCCAGATAATTCTGGAGCCTTTTAATATCAAGTATTGTAGAAGATTATTCTTCTTTCATTGTATGATAAACGTTCATAACGTCATCATCTTCTTCGATTTTCTCAATTAATTTTTCAACATCAGCGATTTGAGCTTCAGTTAATTCTTTAGTTATTTGAGGAATACGTTCAAAACCAGAAGATAGAATTTCAAGACCTCTATTTTCTAATTCTTTTTGTAACGCTCCAAAACTACCAAAAGGCGCATAGATTAAGATTCCGTCTTCATCTTCAAAAACTTCTTCGGCACCAAAATCAATCAATTCTAATTCTAATTCCTCAGCGTCGATACCATCTTTTGCAATTCTAAAGTTGCAAGTGTGGTCAAACATAAACTCAACAGAACCTTGAGTTCCCATAGTTCCGTTACATTTATTAAAATAACTTCTAATGTTTGCTACAGTTCTATTATTGTTGTCAGATGCAGTTTCAATTAAAATTGCAATTCCGTGAGGAGCATATCCTTCAAACAAAATTTCTTTATAGTTGGCAGTATCTTTATTACTTGCATTTTTAATCGCGCGCTCCACATTGTCTTTAGGCATGTTGGCAGCTTTCGCGTTTTGTATAACAGCTCTTAATCTAGAATTGGCGTCTGGATTCGGACCGCCTTCTTTAACAGCCATTACGATATCTTTACCAATTCTGGTAAATGTTTTGGCCATTGCAGACCAACGTTTCATTTTTCTTCCTTTTCTAAATTCGAATGCTCTTCCCATTTCTAATTTTTAGTTTTGAGATGCAAAAATACGGTTATTCCTTATTTTTCCAAAAACAAAACAACTCTTTTTTATTGAATGTTTTGGTTGATGTTTCAAGTTTCAGGTTTCAGGTTCCAAGTCCTATGTTTTGTGTTGAATTTAACCGCAAAGTTCGCAAAGTTTTTTTTCTCAAAAGTTATGTTTATAAAAATAAAGTTCGCAAAGCTTTATAGCCATAGCTTTGCGAACTTTTTTTATTTTATAAAATTAACTTAAAAATTTCTTTGTGTACTTTGCGTAAATCTTTGCGGACTCTGCGGTTAAAAAAATATTCCGTAGCGGTTAAAACTGAATTTTGTGATGTAAAATCAAAAAACAGAATTGCGTTGCGTTGAATTTAACCGCAAAGTTCGCAAAGTTTTTTTCTTTAAAGTTATGTTTATAAACACAAAGTTCGCAAAGCTTTATACATATAGCATTGCGAACTTTTTTTATTTTATAAAATTAACTTAAAAATTTCTTTGTGTACTTTGCGTAAATCTTTGCGAACTTTGCGGTTAAAAAAAATATTCCGTAGCGGTTAAAACTGAATTGTGTTGAATTTAACCACAAAGTTCGCAAAGATTTTTTCTTTAAAGTTATGTTTATAAACACAAAGTTCGCAAAGCTTTGTCCCCATAGCTTTGCGAACTCTTTTATTTTATAAATTAACTTAAAAAATTCTTTGTGGACTTTGCGTAAATCTTTGTGGACTCTGCGGTTAAAAAAAAGATTCTTTAGCGGTTAAACCTAAAACCTGAAACCTGAAACAAAAACTACTTACTCCCGCCATTAAATTCATTAATAATATTTACCGCTTCGTTCAGATAAGGATTAGTCTTAAGATTGTCCATCTGATCTTGATTTATGGTTTTATCCGTTGGATAAGCACCTAGTAAAAGCTGATTAATACTGGAATTATAAACATCCAGCGGATTATTTTCATCATTAAAAGTATTGATCTCATTCCAAAGAGCATCAAAAGTCTTTTTTTGTTTAAAAACCGCATCCAAAGTCATCGGGATTTCTGCTTTTGGAGTATTTACAAGTTTGTCAATTTTAAGGTTAATCTTCTTTATGTTGTTAAAGAAATAGTTATCAGCAAGCCTAGCAGAACTATTTTTAGCGATTTTATCAATTAAGTTTCGTTTTACATAGGTTTTGTATTTCAAAAAAGGCTCAATGCTGTCATTTTTGATCGCAGTCGGAAAATCACTTTCTTTCTGATAAATATCTTCGTAAAATTCCGGCAGTACAACATCTGGTTTTACACCAATATATTGATGACTTCTTCCGGTAATTCTGTAAAATTTATTAATAGTAATTTTTAAGAAATCAGTATTTTTTTCCTCGTCAAGCGAAAGAATCGTCTGCATTGTCGCTTTTCCTAATGTACTGCTTCCTAATAATAATGCACGATTGTAATCTTGCATAATAGAAGAGAAAAATTCACTTGCAGAAGCCGTGTTGCTGTTTACCAAAACCACAATTGGTCCTCTGTAGATAACACCTTTGAAAGGATCTGTAATTACCGTTTTTTCTTTTTTATTATCAATTACAACCGAAAGCGGACCGTAATCCACGAACATACCAGCCAATTTTATAGCCTCTTCCATCGAGCCGCCGCCGTTGTCAATTAGATCAATAACAAGTCCTTTTATCCCATCTCTTTCGAGTTTTACAACTTCTCTTGCCACATCATCAGCGCAGCCTTTTCGGCTGTTCCCATCCAAATCAGCATAAAAACTCGGAATTTTAATATAACCAATTTTACTGTCTTTACCGATTATAAAACTAAAGACAGAGTTTTCCTCGTCTTTCATGACTTGTTTCTCAATATAAACATCAAAACTTTTGCCCGAATTGCGTTTTAAAGTAAGTGTAATATGTCTATTATTTTCAGACAAAATCATGGTTGAAATAGATTCTAACGAGGCACACGAAACCTGCAGAGTTTCTTTTTGATTTGAAATAGAAATAATCTGATCCCCTTTTTTAACCTGTCCCGTTTGATAGGCTGGCCCATTTGGATCTACCTCATCAATAATAATTTCATTTTTTTCATTCAAATTAACAGTCATTCCGAGAGATAAATGTTCCTTAGATAAAGAAGCTACAAAACTCGTTTTCGAATCATCACTAAAGTAAGCCGTATGCGGATCAAAATAAGTGCAGAAGAAATTATATAATTTCTCTTCCTGCTTTGTATTAGTGTCTAGTAGAGTGTTAAAACGGCAGATTTCATTGGTAAGGATCTTATTTTTTGACACCAATTCAATTGACTTAAAATTGGCTTTTATAGAATCTAGATTATTGCTGGTTTCGGCAATATCATCTAATATTTGATAGCGTAGTTTTTTGTTCCAGACCTTTTCTATATCTTCTTTCTTTAAATAAAAAGCAAAAGACTTTTTGTAAAAACGAATCGTATCTTTTTTAGCGTAATCTATTGGTGTAGTCTGAATCTTTTCTAATACTTTTTTAGTTCGAACAAGGCCATTTACATATTTAGCTTTTATATCAGTAAGAAAACTGCAGTCATTTTTTAGAATTAGATCATCTAAATTGTATCTGTATTTGGCAGCCATTTCGTCGTATTCACTTTTAAAAAAGATATTACGAGAAGGATCCAGCTCGTTAATGAGGTTGTCAAAAACGAACACAGATAAACTATCATCAACAGGCTTAGGTCTAAGATGTTCAGCTTGAATAAGCGCATTTATTTTGTTTAATATTTCACAAGTTTCTGCGCTGTTCTGACCAAAAAATCCAGTTGATGTCAGCAAAAAAAGGAGTAGTGAAATTTTTTTCATAAATGGGAATTCATCGTTCAGATTAAAGTTACACTTATTTTTTCACAAATAGTAGTCTTTTTACTAAAATATCGACGACAAAAAGTTTTTATCTACAAAATGTACAAATTGATATTTTTGACAAATACATTTCAGTTTAAAGCAAAAAAAGAATGCATTACTTAGTAAAAGTAATGCATTCTCAAATTATATATTTTAAAAAAACTATTTCTTGTAAAACGGAAGTTTAACCACTTTAGCAGGAACATCATTTTTTCTAATTCTAATAAATATATCACTGTCAACAGCGCTGTTAGGTACTGTAACGTATCCTAAACCAATTCCTTTATTCATAGAAGGCGACATAGTTCCAGAAGTTACAATTCCAATTACAGCTCCAGAACCATCTACGATTTCGTAATCGTGTCTTGGCACCGCACGTTCCTGCATTTCAAAAGCAACTAATTTTCTAGAAACACCTTCTTCTTTTTGCTTTTTCAAGTTCTCAGAATTTGTAAAGTCTTTTGTGAATTTAGTAATCCATCCTAAACCAGCTTCAAGTGGAGAAGTTGTATCATTAATATCATTTCCGTACAAACAGAATCCCATTTCTAGACGTAAAGTATCACGCGCTGCAAGACCAATTGGTTTAATTCCGAAAGAGGCACCAGCTTCAAAAACTTTATTCCAAATTGCTTCTGCATCAGCATTTTTGCAGTAAATTTCAAAACCTCCAGAACCAGTATATCCTGTAGCAGAAATAATTACATCATTAAAACCAGCAAAATCACCCACTTCAAAATGGTAGTACGTAATCGCAGACAAATCTACAGAAGTCAAAGACTGCATAGCTTCAACCGCTTTCGGGCCTTGAATTGCCAATAACGAATAATCGTCAGAAACATTTTTCATATCAACTCCCAAATCATTGTGAGAAGAAATCCAGTTCCAGTCTTTTTCAATGTTCGAAGCATTTACAACCAGTAAATACTCTTCCTCTTTCATTTTATAAATAATCAAATCGTCAACAATTCCGCCTTCATTATTAGGAAGACAAGAATATTGCGCTCGTCCAATTGTCAAAGTCGAAGCATCATTTGAAGTCACTTTTTGAATCAAAGTCAAAGCATTTGGACCCGTTAACAAAAATTCACCCATATGCGAAACGTCAAAAACGCCCACACCATTACGAACCGTTTCATGTTCAGCATTAACCCCTTCATAAGTAATAGGCATATTATAACCCGCAAAAGGAAGCATTTTTGCTCCTAAACCTTCATGTATGTGCGTAAGCGCAGTATTTTTCATTGTGTTGTTTTATAAAATTCAGTCGCAAATTTATTCAAAAAATATCGAAAAAAGATACTCTAAATTATAAATTTCGCAATGATTAGGAGCTATTTCCTGCTATCCGCTATATCTTTTGTTTTTTAAAGAAAAAAACAAAAGGATACCGCTTCTATCAGGGCTAGGGCTGACAGTTTCAAAAGAACAATCATGATTTCGATTTTTTCCGTAATTTTATTATATAAAAGTATTCAAATGAAATCATCGTATTTAATTACAAAAGAAGAAATTCTGAAGTTATACAAACCAATAGATTCCAAAGCGCATAAAGGAACACAAGGTCATGCGGTGATTATTGCCGGAAGTTATGGCAAAATAGGAGCCGCGGTTTTAGCCTCAAAATCCTGTCTAAAAACAGGCTGCGGACTCGTAACAACTTTTATACCCAAATGCGGTTATCAAATTTTGCAGATTTCAATTCCAGAAGTAATGACCGTTACTGATGAAAACACCAATTTTATTACCAATATTCATTTACCCATAATCCCGCAGGCAATCGGAATTGGTCCAGGAATAGGACAGGAGCTGGCAACTCAAAAAGCTTTATTTGAATTTTTAAGGTCTAATAAAGTGCCTTTAGTT
This sequence comes from Flavobacterium sp. S87F.05.LMB.W.Kidney.N, assembly GCF_004366435.1. Taxonomy (NCBI): domain Bacteria; kingdom Pseudomonadati; phylum Bacteroidota; class Flavobacteriia; order Flavobacteriales; family Flavobacteriaceae; genus Flavobacterium; species Flavobacterium sp. S87F.05.LMB.W.Kidney.N. The sequence goes on from NZ_SODX01000003.1 coordinate 662,848, forward strand.
CTCGATGCCGATGCTTTGAATATTATTGCGCAGAATTTATCTTGGCTCGAATTAGTTCCAGAAGATACAATTCTAACACCTCATCCAAAAGAATTAGAACGCTTGATAGGAAAATGGAATTCAGAATCGGAAAAATTTCAAAAAACGATTGCTTTTTCAGAAAAATATAAAGTCATTATCGTCATGAAAGGCGCACCGACATTCATTATCAATAGAAATTCGGTTTACGAAAATACAACTGGAAACGCAGCCTTGGCAACAGCAGGAAGCGGTGACACACTTACCGGAATCCTCACAAGTCTTCTCGCCCAAGGTTACGAACCAAAATACGCCTCAAAATTTGGCGTCTACCTTCACGGATTAACAGCCGATTTAGCCTTGCCAAAAACGGGCTATGAATCTTTTACAGCTTCTACAATTATTAAATATTTAGGAAAAGCTTTTTTGGAATTAGCTAATGTGCCAATTTGAAAATTAGTCAATTAGTCAATTGATATTATATCGAACTACTTGTCACCCTGAGCGAAGTCGAGGGGTACTCAAGTAACTCAACAAGGAATAAATTTTGAGGAATATCTTTACGCTCCTTCGACTTCGCTCAGGATGACAAAAATGAATAAATCTGCAGAACCTGCGAGAGTAAAATTAAGAATAGAGAATCAGCAAAATCAGCTTAAATCTATTTGAAATCTACGTAAAACAATTTTACAATCTGAAAAAAATCTAAAATCTACACTCTGCAATCTAAAATCAAAATCCGTAAGTTTGTATTTATGAAAAACAATTTCGATCTCAGAACGGTTAATGTCATGCGATATATAACGCCACTGCGCGAAGGCGGTTCTTTACCCGCTTTAGCAGAAGCCGATGACGATTTTAAATACGTATTAAAATTCAGGGGTGCCGGACACGGCGTAAAAGCCCTTATAGCCGAATTAGTAGGTGGACAAATAGCAAAAGCTTTAAAACTGCAGCTTCCCGAATTAGTATTCGCAAATCTCGATGAAGCATTTGGAAGAACAGAAGCCGATGAAGAAATTCAGGATTTACTGCAAGGAAGTCAGGGATTAAATCTGGCACTTCACTTTTTATCTGGAGCCATAACTTTTGATCCTGTTGTAACAACTGTCGATGCTAAATTAGCTTCGCAGATTGTGTGGCTGGATGCCTATATCACGAATGTTGACAGAACTTTCAAAAATACCAATATGCTGATCTGGCATAAAGAGTTATGGCTGATCGATCATGGAGCATGTTTGTATTTTCATCATTCTTGGAACAATTGGGAACAACATGCCAAAAGTCCGTTTGCGTTGATCAAAGATCACGTTTTGCTGCCTCAGGCTTCACTTCTAAAAGAAGTCGATGCCGAGTTTAAAGCAATTCTAACACCAGAAATTTTAGAAGAAATTGTCAATACAATTCCAGTTGACTGGCTGCAATGGGAAGATACAGATGAAACACCAGAAGGACTGCGAAATGTATATTTACAGTTTTTAAAGACGAGATTAGAGAATTCAGAAATATTTGTAAATCAGGCTCAAAATGCAAGATAATCATCTATACGAATATGCTGTAATTCGTGTTGTGCCAAGGGTAGAGCGCGAAGAATTCCTGAATATCGGAATCATTTTGTTTTGCAAAAAAGCCAAATTTATAAAAGTACTTTTCCATCTCAATAAAGAAAAAATCCAAGCACTGTCAGCCGATTTTGATGTTGAACAATTAGAATGCAACCTGACCTCATTAGAAAAAATAACAAACGGAGCCAAAGACGGCGGTCCAATTGCCGAGTTTGAAATCCCAGAACGGTTTAGATGGTTAACCGCAATTAGGAGTTCTGCTATACAAACGTCAAGACCTCATCCGGGTTTGAGTCAGGATTTGGAGAAAACGATTCAGAGATTGTTTCAGGAACTTGTGCTTTAACCATATAAGTTATATAAGATAATTTAAGATTTAGCTTAAAAAGGAATCTCGCAAAGTCGCAAAGTTTTATTTTTCATGCATTATCCCCAATCTTGTCATTTCGAGGAACGAGAAATCTCCACAAGTAACTCCGTAAAGAGAATCCAATCTTTGTAGAGCTTCTCGCGGAGATTTCTCGTTCCTCGAAATGACAAACTATATGGTTGCGTTATGATAAACTTCGTGACTTTGCGAGATTAAAAAAACTTAGCGTTTTTATGCCTTCGTGGGAAACAAAAAAGCAAAACCATATAAACATATAATATAATTTAGATTAAAACTTAAATTATCTTATATCACTTATATGGTTTAAAAAAATAAAAACTAAACTAACTCAATTTTGTTATCCAGAGTCATTTAAAATGAACCGCAGACATTACCGCCCAAAGTTGCTCCTGCATTCGCTGAAATATCAGCCTTAACAGCAGTTTTGTCCAATTTTAAAATAGAATATGGAGGTGTAAACGCAGTACCGCTTCCGGCTTGATTTCCTGTTGTGTTAGTAAAAACATTGTCAGTTGCAGTTACGGCAGTAAAGCCAGTCATTAAATCGATAGGAGTTTTTACACCTTCAAAAACGTTGCTTTCTACACGAATATCAGCTTCAAAACCTGCAGCAACACATTTATTGCTTACAGTACTGTTAAAGAAGTTGTTTACCAAATGTACTTTTCCAAAACGAACTCTTGGCATTCTTTCTTTACAGCCTGGAGCCCACCAGCATCTTGCAAAAGTTATTCTCAATTTTCCACGGTCGCCAGTTGCACCGTCGCTGGAACCAATCAAGTTAGAATATCTATGATCGTCTGATCCTCCAGAACCTCCCGCTTTTGGTGGTTTTAAATAATGGAATTTAGAATAGGTAACCGAGATATAATCTGATTTGTTTTTGATATCGAAGTTTCCGTCAACACCATCTCTAAATTCGCAGTGATCTACCCAAACATTAGTACATTCGTCTAGAATGGCATTATCCCATCCGTCAGTATCGTAAGCGCCAGGACCTTCAAAAATTAGATTTCTAATAATGATGTTCTTGCACCTTTTAATGTTGATAATTCCAGAAGCATCTTTAGTTTGATTAGTCGAAACCAATTTAGCACCATTTGCTCCGTAAATCGTTTTTCCAGTCTGGTCTTGGAAAGACAATCTTGTTGTAATTGTGATAGTTCCAGAAACTTTGATCACTTTTACCGAAGTATTTTCAATAGCCGATTTCAACTGTGCGTAAGTCGTTACAGTTGTTTCAGCAGATGATCCTCCGCCGGTTGTGCCTCCGTTTTGTGAAGCCCATCCAGGAACTTCAGCACAGTTTCCAATTTTAGCTGTTGGATTAGTGGTTACAGCTTCAATTGTTGTTTCAGTACTTGCTTCTGTGGTTGTTGAAGCAATTTCTTCAGAATTACATGCTGTAAATCCGAAAATCAATGTTAGTAAAAACATTGAGAGTGTTGATTGTAGTTTCATAATTAAAGTTTGGTTATTTATAAAAGTTTAACAACACAAATCTGATTATAATTTGAGCGAAAAAAGTTGAACAAGTTCAAACTTTTGTAAAAAAATCTAATAAATATGTTTTTTTAACAGTTCAAAATTTACAAAAGTGTATAAATAACCTATTTTTACGTAATCGATTACATTTTTTAAGCCCCTAATAAAGAGTGAATTGAAAAACAAATTTATTCCTAAACAAAAAACCACAAAAGAATGTACAACCTACTACGAAAAAACATTGAGAGAAAAGTTCCGCTCACAGATGAAGAATGGAACATTATTGTTTCAAAAGCAGAGCTTATTAAACTCAAAAAAAACCAGTTTTTGCAGACACAAGATTCCAACAACAGTTATGAAGGATTTATTCTAAAAGGCTCCTTTAAAACCTACATCTTAAATGAAAATGGAACAGAAACCGTAATTTTCTTTTCTTTTGAAAACGAATGGATGTGTGATCTCGAAAGTTTTTACCATCAAAAACCAACGACTTACAACATTAAAGCTATTGAAGACAGCGAAATTTTAGTTATCAGTAAAGTCAAGAAAGCACAATTGTTTGAAGAAGTTCCAAAACTCATGCAATTCCATGTGCTAATGATCGAACGCGCCAATGTAGCAATTCAACAAAGACTTTTGGATGTTCTCAATAAAACCTCAAAACAACGCTACTTAGATTTTAAAGACCGTTATCCGCAAAAAGTACAAAGTATTAATAATAAGAATTTGTCATCTTATTTGGGAGTTTCGCATGAATTTCTCTCAAAGATTAAAAGAAGGGTTTCTTAGTTTAAAAGGGACAAAGGGACAGAGCTGCAAAGTTTTTTGTAGAGACGCACTGCTGTGCGTCTAACGTTATGTGAAAATTGCGCAATTTGATAGCTCTTTTTATGTATGGAAACTGCATAAAAAAAACTTTGCGACTCTGCGTCTTTGCGAGATTAAAATAAAAAAAAACTTAGTGCCGTAGCGCCTTCGCGGCAAAAAAAACTTAAATGCTTTTCTCCAAATAAATAAACTCCAAAGGCACATCAGAAACCGTAACGTGAATATCACTTTCTGGAAAAGCTTCTCTTTTGCCAGTGTCAGCATAACCGTGACGTTTGTACCAAGCTACAAGTTCTTCACGAACCGAAATAACGGTCATAATAATACTCGACAAACCTAAAGTTTTAGCCTGATTTTCGGCTTCAGCCAAAAGCTTTTTTCCGATGCCGCTGTTCTGAAGTTCTGGCGAAACCGTAAGCATTCCTAAATACAATTGATGTCCTTTTTCAACCAATAAAACCGAACCAATAATCTTGTCATCCTCCGTAAATTTCAGAATCGTATTTTTTGGATCCAGAAAGATTTTAGTCATTTCGGGTTCGTCGGTTCTTTTTCCTTCTAATAAATGGGCTTCGGTTGTCCAGCCTTTTTTAGAAGTTTCGCCTCTGTAAGCTGAATTGATTAAGGTTGTTAATGCGGGAATATCTTGGATTAATGCTTTTGTAATCATATTAAGCTGACTGTATTATAAATATAAATGTTTTCCAGATTTAACTGGAGAAAATTTGAATTGCCTCCAGCTTTAGCTGGAGGAACAAAGTTAGAGCAGAAAATGGCTTTAGCCTAATCTTTTGTGTTTTTTGGCTAAAGCCGATTTAGTTTGCAAAAACAAAACCTCCAGCTAAAGCTGGAGGCAATTGATTTTTTGCTTTATGTAAATATCTTTAGCCTCAATTAATACTTTGGAGTATTTTCTTTAACTTTTTCTAGTAATTGATTTTCTTTTTCAATCACCTTTTCAAAAGGAGATTTTTTAGGTAAATGATCGTTTTGATATTTTTCTATAAGAGGAAGAGTTAAAACAATTTTCAAAGCAGTATGATAATTGGTTATTTCAGTTCTTTTCTTGTTAATAGTAGTTACCAGACTCTCGATTTCAGCTTTTTTAGAATCATATCTATCTGAACTTTTACTAATTAAATTTAGAATTTTCTTTTTCAATATACTATCTCTGATACCTTCAGTGTTACCTTTGGCAGAGCCATAGTAACTATAAGATTTATCGTCGTAATTATTAAAAATCTCAGTAGTATCTCTAGGATTTATTTCATTTAATTCATCTTCTAAAGTTTTTAGTTCAGGAGATTTATTTACAAGTTCCTGATATAAATCATCTACTAAATCATTTCTACTTTTAAATCTTCCTATGTCAATACTCTTCTCTTGTAAGGCGCTTGGTTCTTCTTTACTCCCGTCGTTACTTTCACTTTTTTGGCAAGAGATTAAGAGAAGTAATGAAGATAATAGTAATGGTTTTTTCATGGTTTAATTTTTACATTAGATAAAAACGAATCTACAAAAACTTCCTGATTTCTTAATCATTCAAATATTCCCCAAATATATCTGTTGTCTACAATCGCATTTGGATTTTCCCTTACTTTATCTAAGAAAAGACTAAAGTTTTTATAAGCTCTCAGTTTATAAATTAATTGCTGGCCTGCATTGTCAATAATTATTTTCCAGACTCTTCTATTATTAATAGTAATCATAGTTCTTCTGGCTTCAATAATTGTTGAAAGAGGATATTTAAATAAAGGTTCATTCGGTTTTATTCGATATAAATTATTTTCATCAAAGTAGAAAACAGCAGGTTTTAATATCAAATTTTCTAAATAAGGTTTTGGAGCTGATAATCTGTACAGAGACGACAAATCAAGACCTGTTTTTTGTTTAAATTCTATTGCTCTTTGTTCTTTATAGTAATCAATCCAGGATTGAATTTTTGGATAACAGAGAAGAGAAATAATAATTAATACTAAAAAGATCAGAACAATGTTTGTACCCATATTGAATTTAGTTGTTTTTTGAATCAAACATACTAAACTTATTCAAAACTTAAAAAGAAAGCCATTGAGAAAGTATTTTTACATTTCTAGAATTGTAAGCTTGATTGACGATAATTTGTAAAAATTATGAAAAGCGTATCTTACAAAAAAATCTTGTTTTTTACCGAAATCTATTTTCGTTTCAGAATTTTAAATATCTTTGAATTATGAGTACAGCAATAAAACCAAAACATATCGGCAGAAATATAAGCCGTATCAGAGAGCTTAAAGATATGAAACAGGAAGCACTGGCACAGGCTTTAGGAACAAATCAGCAGACCATTTCGGCTATTGAAAACAGCGAAACTGTAGACGAACAAAAACTAATTGAGATTGCAAAAGCTCTGGAAGTTTCTGTTGACGCCATTAAAAACTTTTCGGAAGAAGGAGTTATTAATTACTTTAATAGTTTTCATGATAATATTGTTACCACAGGAAGTATTTTTGCAACAAATTGTACTTTTAGTCCTTTAGATAAAGTTGTTGAACTTTACGAACGTTTGGTGCAGGCTGAAAAAGATAAAGTTGAATATTTAGAGAAATTATTGAATGGGAAATAACGTTTTAATTTTTAATTTGTCAACCTTTGCGTGCGCAACTGAGACGCTCGTGCGTGGTTGTAAATATTTTTATATTACTAGATTTCTCTGCTGTTGAATATTTTTTGCAATATTTTAAATCCATTGTAAAGTTTCTTTGAAAAGTAAACTGAATTAAGTACGTTTGATGAAATTCTAATATGGTGACTGATTTAAATAAAATTTATCTTTTTCGGATGTTACATATTGATAATATGGAACATGTGTTGGAATATGGAATCACTAAAATAAATTCGATTAACGCTAATAAAAATTACAAAGCGATTGGAGATGGGAGTTTAATTAGTAACCGTAATTCATTTCCTATCCATATTAATGGGAAAACATTAAAGGACTATATACCTTTTTATTTTTGGTGTAGGATGCCAATGCTATATGTTATACAAAATGGATTTAATGGAGTTCAAGCGACTTCAGCAGAAAACATAATTTATTGTATAACATCTGTTGCTCAAATAATAAGCTTTAAATTAGATTATATTTTTACAGATGGTCATGCAGTAAATTGTTTGAGTAGTTTTCATCTTCCAAATGAAATTTCAACTATTGATGAAATTATTGATTTAAAGGTTATAAAAGATCCATATTGGAATGATCCTAAGGATTTAGATAAAAAAAGAAGAAAAGAAGCGGAATTTCTTGTTGAAAATGATATTCCTTATGAGGCGATCGGATTATATGCAGTTTATAATCAAAATGCAAAAAATAGACTTTTGCAATTAGGAATACCAAATGATAAAATTTTAATAAAAAGCGAATACTATTTTTAATATGCTCAAGTTTATAAAAGGGAACCTATTGGATAGCGATGCTCAAGCGTTAGTAAATACTGTGAACACAGTTGGCGTTATGGGTAAAGGAATTGCATTGCAATTTAAAAATCAATTTCCAAATAATTATAAAATCTACGCAAAGGCGTGTAAGAACAATGAGTTTCATATAGGAGAACTATTAGTAACTGAGGAAGAATCATTACTTGGAGGAAAAAAAATAATTATAAATTTTCCAACCAAGACTGATTGGAGAAAGCCTTCGGAGTATAGCTACATAGAAAAAGGTATGATAGAACTTGTGAATGTTATAAAGGATAGAAATATTAAATCTATTGCGATTCCGCCATTAGGAGCAGGAAATGGCGGTTTAGATTGGGATAAAGTCAGTCGATTAATGAAATATTATTTAAAGGATGTAGATTCTGAAATAACAATTTTTCAACCGAATGATGCCATAGAAGAAGTTTTAAAAAAAGAAAGGGTTAAGTTAACTCCCGCAAGGGCAATGCTATTGTCTGTTCTTTTTGAATTGGTTAGAAATGGGGAATTTGTCTCAGAATTTGCTGCTGAGAAAATAGCCTACTTTTTGCAAAAATTTGGAGCAAAAGACAATTTTAAATTAGAATTTTCAGCAAATTTTTATGGTCCATATTCTGGGAAAGTAAAACATGTATTGTATTATTTGAATGGAAGTTATATAACGGGATATAGTTCTAAAGATAAAAAGCCATTTGAAGAAATAGCACTTAGAGCTAATACTGAAAATGAAATTATAGATTTTTTAAATTTACCTGAGAATAAAAAATACAAAGAAATTGCAGAGAATACTAAAAGCTTTTTAAATGGATTTTACTCTTCTTTCGGATTAGAATTATTATCAACGATTGATTTTATTATTGAAAATAAAAAAACAAAATCAGAAGAAACAATAATACAGCATCTAGAACAATGGAGTGAAAGAAAAAAAACGTTTTCCAAATTTATAAATATTGCAATGAAAAATTTTGAAAAACATAATATTCATTGTTAAAATAGAAAAAGGCTAAGAAATTTATTTTTAGCCTTTTTCTATTTTTTTTACCCCAAGAAACTCTTCAACTCCTCATAAGTTCCAATCTTCACACTAACTTTCTCTTCATTCATAACACTCTCAATCTGTGTCGGAATCGGAAGCGTAATTCCTAACGCCGGTTCAACAACATCTAAAAATTTAATAGGATGTGCCGTTTCTAAGAAAATACCAATGGCGTTAGGGTATTTTTCAAGCTCTTTTTTGAGTCCTAAATAACCCACAGCGCCGTGAGGTTCTGCAATGTAACCGTCTGTGTTATAAATTTTCTTTAGAGCTTCAAGCGTTTCTTCGTCAGTATAACTGTAAGAAGAGAAATCTTTTTCGAAAGCTTTTAAATCGTTATTGTACAATTCCTGAATTCTAATAAAGTTACTTGGGTTTCCAACGTCCATGGCGTTAGAGATTGTGGCTTTAGAAGGTTTCGGATCGTATTTTCCGTTTTCTAAAAATCTTGGCACCGTGTCGTTTACATTTGTAGATGCAACGAAATGTTCAATTGGCAAACCTAATTTCTTTGCCATAATTCCAGCGCAGATATTCCCGAAGTTTCCGCTTGGGCAAGAGAAAACTAAAGGTTTGTTTTGGCTTTTCAACGCTTTGTAAGCAAAGAAGAAATAAAACATTTGCGGTAACCAGCGTGCAATATTAATCGAGTTTGCCGAAGTCAGGTTTTTGTGCGCCAAAGTTTCATCTAAAAACGCTTTTTTCACCATATCCTGGCAATCGTCAAAAACGCCATCCACTTCAAGTGCTTTAATATTTTGTCCTAAAGTCGTCAATTGTTTTTCCTGAATATCGCTCACTTTTCCAGACGGATATAAAATGACAACATCAACGCCGTCAACGCCAAGAAATCCGCTTGCAACGGCTCCACCTGTATCTCCAGAAGTCGCTACTAAAACGGTGTTTTTAGCATCTTTTTTATCTTTATTGAAATAGCCCAAACAACGAGACATAAAACGTGCTCCAACGTCTTTAAACGCCATTGTTGGCCCGTGAAATAATTCTAACGAATAGATTCCGTCTTCGACTTTCACAACAGGAAAATCAAAAACTAAAGTTTCCACAATAATTTCTTTTAGTTTTTCTGCTGGGATTTCATCGCCTACAAATTGTTTAATCGCTTCATAAGCAATTTCTTCGTGGCTTAAACTTTCAATTTTATCAAAAAATGAAGGATCTAAAGCCGTGATGCTTTCTGGGAAATATAATCCTTTGTCACTCGCTAATCCTTGTATAACAGCTTCTTGAAAAGAAACTTTTGGGGCATTGTGGTTTAAACTGTAGTATTTCATTTTGATATTTTAGATTTTAGATTTTAGATTTTAGAAATGGGAAGCAAATTCCAAATTTTTAAAATTCCAAATTCCAATAATTTATATTTTCAATTATGTTTTGCTTTTGTCAGGCTGAGCGAAGTCGAAGCCCCGCAAAGTGTAGACATAAATTTTGTCATTTCGACTGAAAGGAGAAATCGCACTCGAAACTCCGAATTGAAATTCGCCAATCTTTGTCGACAAACTAGTGCGATTTCTCGTTCCTCGAAATGACAAACTGGATTGTTATGCTTTGTGTTTATACCTTGCGTTGGCTTCGACTTCGCTCAGCCTGACAAACGCTACGTATTTATTTTTAATTCTAAATTCTAAATTTTTAATTTTTAATTGAATTAAAGAATTCTTACTCCATCAGGGTTTATTTTCGAAACGTGAATTTCATAAGGTAAACTCATTTTTTCGTACACTTCGCTCATGGCTTTTGCGATTTGGTCTGCGGTTTCTTTTCCTCTGCTTAGTGCGAAAATTGATGGGCCAGAACCTGAAATTCCAGAACCTAAAGCGCCGTTTTCATAAGCCGTTTGTTTGATTAAATCGAAACCTGGAATTAAAACACTTCTTAAAGGTTCAACGATTTCGTCATGAAGCGATCTTCCGATCAAATCGTAATCTTTGGTGTAAAGACCTGCAACCAGTCCGCCTAAATTTCCCCATTGCATAATGGCGCTTTTTAGGGAAACATTTTGTTTTAAAACCGAACGAGCATCAGACGTTTTCAATTCAATCTGCGGGTGAACCACCGTTGCGTATAATTCCTCTGGACTATCAATTCTAATAATATCTAGCGGAGCATAACTTCTCACCAAAGTAAATCCGCCTAAAAGGGCAGGAGCAACGTTGTCGGCATGTGCGTTGCCGCTGGCTAATTTTTCGCCCTGCATGGCAAACTGAACCAAATCTTTACGAGAATAAGGTCTTCCTAATAATTCATTAATTCCGAAAACCGCTCCGGCAGAACTTGCAGCACTGCTTCCGATTCCGCTTCCGGCTTTGATATTTTTGTAAATTTCAATTTCGAATCCAAAATCTAGTTCGTCTAGAGTTTCAAGCATTGCCAAAGCTGCAACTCCAGAAACGTTTTTCTCGGTTTCTAAAGGCAAATCGGCACCCACAATTTTTGTGATTCGAACTCCTTTTTGATCTACTTTTCGAACAATCATTTCATCGCCCGCATTGTCTAAGCAAAGTCCAAGTACGTCAAATCCGCATGAGAGGTTTGCAATTGTAGCGGGACAGAATAATTTTATTTCTTTCATTTTTGGTTGGTTTTGCCACGAAGGCACAAAGTCACAAAGTTTTTATTTTTTTTTGCCACGAAGGCACTAAGGCGCTAAGTTTTTTTATTATTAAGAATTAGTTTCTGAGCTTAAAAAACTTAAAAACTTAGCGCCTTTGCGTCTTAGCGGCTAATAAATATTACACATTTCCGATACGGATTACGTCAGCAAAAATTCCTGATGCTGTTACTGCTGCTCCAGCTCCGGCTCCTTTGATTAATAAAGGCTGATCTACGTAACGATCGGTGTAGAAAAGAACGATATTATCTTTTCCTTCCAAATTGTAGAAAGGATGATCTTTTGGGATGAATTGCAGGCCAACACTTGCTTTTCCGTTTTCGAATTGTGCTACGTATTTCAATCTTGAATCTTTGGCTAGAGCTTCGTTGTAAATACCTTCAAAATGAGCAGCGTGTTTGATTAACGATGCAAAGAAATCTTCGTTGTTTGTTGTTGCTAAACATTCTGCTGGCAAAAACGATTCGTTTGCGATGGCGTCAATATCCATTTCGTAACCGCTTTCGCGAATAAGAATCAAGATTTTACGCGCTACGTCGATTCCGCTTAAGTCAATTTTTGGATCTGGTTCTGTGAAACCTTGAACTCCAGCTTCTTTTACCACATCGTGGAAAGAATTGTCTTTATCAAAATTGTTGAAAATGAAGTTCAAACTTCCCGATAAAACCGCTTGAATTTTATGCACTTTATCGCCAGAAGCAATTAAGTTTTTTACGGTGTCTATAATTGGCAGTCCCGCACCAACATTCGTTTCAAACAAAAACGGAGCGTTGTACTGGCGTGATAAGCTTTTTAGTTTTTTATAATTGTCGTAAGCAGATGAACACGCAATTTTGTTGCAGGTTACAACCGCCATACTTTGTTTTAAGAATTGCTCGTATGTTTCAGAAACACTTGCATTTGCTGTAATATCCACAAAAATACTGTTACGTAAATTTAGTTCTTTCGCACGAGCGATAAAATCTGCTGCGTTTGCAGTTTCGCCGTTATCTAAAGCCGACTGCCATTCTTTTAATGAAATTCCGTCTTCATCAAAAAGCATTTTTCTTGAATTTGATAACGCAATTACGCGGACATTAATTTTCAAATTGTCTTTTAAGAATTTCTTCTGGCTGTGAATTTGTTCGATGAATTTTTCACCCACATTTCCAACTCCCATTACAAATAGGTTCAGCTGTTTTGTGTTTTCTTCAAAGAAATTTTCATGCAGTGTATTCAATGCTTTTTTAACGTCTCTTTCGTTAATTACAGTCGAGATATTTCTCTCAGAAGCACCTTGCGCAATCGCACGGATATTTACGTTGTTTTTTCCTAAAGTGCTGAACATTCTGCCGCTCAATCCTTGGTGGTTTTTCATGTTTTCGCCCACCAAAGCAATAATGCAAAGATCTTTTTCTACATAACAAGGATCGATTTTATTCTGAGAAATTTCGATTTCAAAAGCTCTGTTAATCGCAGCTTCGGCATTATCAGCATCCGAATTTAAAATTCCGATACAAATAGAGTGTTCAGAAGAAGCCTGAGTAATAAAAATAACGTTGATTTTTTCCTGAGACAATACTTCAAACAAACGTCGTGACGAACCCGCAACTCCAATCATTCCAGGACCTTCAAGAGTCAGAAGTGAAATATGATCAATATGGCTGATTCCTTTTACAACTGTGTCTTTTGTTAAAACACGATCTGAAATTAAAGTTCCTTCTGCTTCTGGTTCAAATGTATTTTTGATCAGAATCGGAATGTTTTTTCTTAAAACCGGCTGAATTGTTGGCGGATACAAAACTTTAGCACCAAAATGCGATAATTCCATCGCTTCCTGATACGAGATGTTTGCAATTGGCTGTGCCTGCTTTACAATTTTTGGATTTGCAGTAAACATTCCGTTTACATCAGTCCAGATTTCCAATTGGTCCGCGTCTAATGCTCCCGCGATAATTGCGGCAGTATAATCAGATCCGCCGCGCCCTAAAGTCGAAGTAATTCCATCTAAAGTCTGCGCAATAAAACCAGGTAAAATATTGATATTTGATTCATTCGATGCAAAATATTCCTGAATCAATTTGTTTGAAACTTCGAAGTTAACAACTGCTTTTCCGAAATCGGCATTTGTTTTTATTAATTCACGGCTGTCTTTGTAAGCTGCATTTTTGTCAATTTGCTGATAAGCCTGCGCGATAATATAAGATGAAAGTAATTCACCAAAACTTAAAATAGTATCGGCAGTTCTTGGAGATAATTCGCCTAATAAAAAACAACCGTCTAAAAGCGTTTCTAAGTGATTGATAATTCTTTTTACGTGGCTTAGCAAACTGCTTTGTTCGCTTACTGGAATAAGTTCTTTAAGAGTGTCAAGATGTTTTTTCTCGATTTCGGCAACAATATTTCTAAAATCTTCATCATTTGCAGCGGCTTTTGCGGCAGCCAACTGCAGTAAATCAGTTACTTTACTAAGGGCAGAAACTACGACAACTAGTCTTTCATTTTTAGCTTTTTGATTAATAATTTCGAGAACGAGTTTTATATTTTGAGCATTGGCAACCGAAGTTCCGCCAAATTTTAATACTTTCATTTTTGATATTTTTTAATAAGGTGCAAAGATTTTAAGTAACAAAGGTTCAAAGATTATAACTGTGAACTGAAACTGAAAACTGCGACTTTTTTTTCTTTTTGTAAATGTTTTTTATGTATCCAATAACTCTCTTCTTTCAAGAAAAAAGTATAGGTAACCTAGGATTATATGTAAAAATGTATACCCCTAAGGGGTAGTAGTTGTTGTAGTAGAAATAATGGTAGCAGCAATTGCAACTCGAGTTGGAGTTGTCATTGTAGATTGATATTTTACGCTGTTACTTTTCATTTTTGATTTTTCAAAAGTACAGTTTTTTAGGGCTATTAAAAACTCTTAAAGCTTTTTTGCGAATATTTTAATAATTCAAATCTCAATAATTCAATATTGAGTATTTGTTAAAATTAAATATGCTAAATTGAGGTTTTGACATATTTCAAGAGGCAGTTTTCTACAATAACGCCTTTACAATGAATTGATTTTTAATGAAAAGATGATTAAAAAGCAGTGAAAAGCCAGATTTTTAAAATTGAATAAAAGTTAAAAGCATCTCATCGCATTTGTTCAAATTTTAATTATTGTGATAAAATGTTGCTTTTTAATATTGATTTGTTGAATTTTGACATCTTAAATTTAAAACCGTCATGAGAGAAATCCACTATATAAGTACTGAAACTATCACTTTAGAAACCTTACAAGAAATTTTATCTTATAATAAAACACTTGAATTATCTGAAGAAGCTAAAGTAAACGTTCAAAAATGTCGTGATTATCTTGATAAGAAAATGGCATCACATTCTGAGCCAATTTACGGAATCAATACAGGTTTTGGATCACTTTGTAATGTAAAGATTTCTAATGAAAACTTATCTAAGCTTCAGGAAAACTTAGTAAAATCTCATGCGTGCGGAACAGGAGAAGAAGTGCCGTCTGAAATTGTGAAGATGATGCTTTTGCTAAAAATCCAATCTTTAAGTTATGGACATTCTGGTGTTCAATTGAAAACTTTGGCGCGTTTAGTAGATTTCTACAACAATGATATTTTACCTATAATTTATACTCAAGGTTCGCTGGGAGCTTCTGGAGATTTAGCACCTTTAGCACATTTATCTTTACCTTTAATAGGAGAAGGAGTGGTGCTTTTTGAAGGGAAAAAAACAGCTTCAGCAGAAGTTTTGAAACATTTTAATTGGGAACCAATTGTTCTGCAGTCAAAAGAAGGCTTGGCTTTATTAAACGGAACCCAGTTTATGAGTGCATACGGAGCTCATATTTTAATTAAAGCCTACAAATATTCGTATCTGGCAGATTTAATTGGAACTATTTCTTTGGAAGGTTTTGATGGAAGAATTGAGCCATTCAACGAATTGATACATTATATACGTCCGCATAAAGGACAAATTGTAACCGCACAGCGTATTAATGAGTTTTTAGAAGGAAGTGAAATTATCGCTCAAGAAAAGAAACACGTTCAGGATCCGTATTCTTTCCGTTGTATGCCTCAGGTTCACGGCGCTTCGAAAGATGCGATTGATTATGTTAGAAAGGTTTTCAAGACCGAAATCAACTCGGTTACAGACAATCCTAATATATTTATAGAAGCGGATCAGATTATTTCCGGCGGAAATTTCCACGGTCAGCCTTTAGCTTTAGCTCTTGATTTTATGGCAATTGCTTTAGCAGAATTAGGAAGTATTTCTGAAAGAAGAACTTACCAATTAATTTCTGGACAGCGTAATCTTCCTGCATTTTTGGTAGATAATCCAGGATTAAATTCAGGTTTCATGATTCCACAATATACTGCTGCAAGTATTGCAAGTCAAAACAAGCAATTGGCAACTCCATCAAGCGTTGACAGCATTGTTTCGAGCAACGGACAGGAAGATCATGTGAGCATGGGAGCCAACGGAGCAACAAAAGCCTTACGTGTTTTAGATAATTTAGAGCGTATTTTGGCAATCGAATTATTGAATGCTTCGCAGGCAATTGCGTATAGAGAGCCTCTAAAATCAAGTGATTTTATCGAAATGTTTTTGAATAGCTATAGAGAAGTTGTGCCTTTGGTCAAAGAAGATAGAATCTTACATAATGACATAGAAAACACGGTTTTATTCTTGGAGAGTTTCCAAATAGAAAACGATTTGTTAACAATGGCTTAACATTGCAAAATATTATTGAAGTAATTTTGCACTATCAAAAATAAAACAATGTCAATAAACAGTATTTTCCAATTTTTAGTGCCGAAAGACAAAAAATTCTTTCCACTTTTTGAAGAGGCTTCAAGCAATTTAATTGAATTAGCTTCTAACTTACACGAAGCTGTAAATTTACCATTAAAAGAAAGAGAAGTTCTTTTTCAAAAAATTGACGAACTAGAGCAAAGAGGTGAAGACATTACTCGTCAAACCAATTTGGAATTGAGTAGAAACTTTATTACACCATTTGATAGAGAAGATATTCACACCTTAATTACTTCTATTGACAACGTTGCAGATTACCTACACGGTGCTGCAAGCCGTATGAGACTGTATCAAGTTGATAAGATTACAAAATCTATCAGAAAGATGACAGAAATTAATCTTGAAGCTTGTCAAAACATTGACAGCGCGGTAAAAGAATTGAGAAATTTACAGAATTTCAAAGTCATTAAAGATGCTTGTACTAGAATCAACAAACTAGAAAACAAGTCTGATAACGTTTATAACAAAGCAGTTTTTGAAATTTTTGAAAACGAAACAGACGCTAAAAATATTATTAAATATAAAGAGGTGTTATCTGTTTTAGAATCAGCAACAGACAAATGTAAGAGTGTTGCGAATATACTAGAATCTATTTCTGTAAAACATTCTTAATTCAATTTTTCATTCTGAAGTTATAACTTTATGACGCTACTTATATTAATTATAGTATTAGCTTTAATTTTTGATTACATCAATGGTTTTCATGATGCAGCAAATGCTATAGCGACTGTTGTTGCTACAAAGGTCTTGACGCCTTTTCAGGCCGTTCTTTGGGCAGCATTTTTTAACTTTCTAGCTTATTGGGTTTTCGGATTTGGTGTTGCAGATACTGTTGCTAAAACAGCGCACACAATGGAAATTAACCTGGTTGTAATTCTAGCCGGTGTAATTGCAGCAATTTGCTGGAATTTATTGACTTGGTGGCTTGGAATTCCTTCAAGTTCTTCACATACATTAATTGGAGGTTTTGCTGGAGCAGCTGTAGCACATGCTATTGCAGTTCATGGTTTCTCAGGTTATGTTGGTGAAGATGGAACAACACATTATTGGTATGAAATTGTAAGCTGGTACAAAGCTGGAAAAGACGGAGCAATGCCTTCGGGTGTTCTTATTATTATTGCCTTTATTGTTCTTGCACCATTATTAGGAGCTTTAGCTTCATATTTAATTTCGATTTGGTTGTTAAATGCTTCTCGTAAAAGTATTGGTCCTAAAATTTTCACTGTAGTTTTAATGATTGCTACTATTTGGTTTGTTTACAGTCAAATGGTACCATATTCTGAAATAGAAAAACCAAGATTTGATTCTCATTTTTGGAGTGTAGCTTTTGAGGCTCATAACATTAAATGGTTTTTGGTTGCTTTTATCATCCTAACTGTTAGTGCTTTTTGTTTAATATTTAGCAGCTTAAATCTACATCAAGCAGATGCAGCTTTGAAAAAAATGCAATTATTATCTTCTGCTGCATTTAGTTTAGGACACGGGGGAAATGATTCTCAAAAAGTAATGGGTATTATCGCTGCTGCGGTTGCGGTATATATCAATACAAATCCAGGAGTGCATATGGACGCTTGGTTAGATGTTGTGCTTCCAAACGATGATGCAGGCATTAAAGGTGTAATGCCAAGCTGGATTCCGTTAGCCTGTTATTCTGCAATTGCAGCGGGAACTTTGAGTGGTGGATGGAAAATTGTGAAAACAATGGGTTCTAAAATCACAAAAGTAAGTTCATTTGAAGGAGTTGCTGCTGAAACTGCTGGTGCTTTAACGCTTTATTTTACAGAGCATTTAAAAATCCCGGTAAGTACAACGCATACCATTACAGGTTCAATCATTGGTGTTGGATTAACAAAACGTGTATCTGCAGTTCGCTGGGGAGTTACCGTAAGTTTAATCTGGGCTTGGATATTAACGATTCCGATTTCAGCTATTTTGGCAGGGTTGGTTTATTTTATATTAAGCGTGTTTATTTAATAAAATGTTTTTTGTAAAATGTGAGATGTAAATCATATTTGAACAATATATATGAAAGCTAGTTCTTTATTGAACTAGCTTTTTTTATTTGAAAAATATTATTTTTATAAAACAAAACTTACTTAACGCTATTATAAAGTGAAACTACTTAAACTCATAACAATTGTAGCCGTTATATCTTTGTTCTCCTTTTGGCTTTTCTCAATCGCAAAATGTGAATATTTGACTTGGCAACATGAAAAAGAATT
Source organism: Flavobacterium sp. S87F.05.LMB.W.Kidney.N (assembly GCF_004366435.1). Classification (NCBI taxonomy): domain Bacteria; kingdom Pseudomonadati; phylum Bacteroidota; class Flavobacteriia; order Flavobacteriales; family Flavobacteriaceae; genus Flavobacterium; species Flavobacterium sp. S87F.05.LMB.W.Kidney.N. Next base: position 681,284 of record NZ_SODX01000003.1, read on the forward strand.
TCTACTACCAAAAGAAGTAAGCTCAATGATAAATGGAAAAGCTTCAAAAAAAGTTTTGACATATTCACGTTACCAGGCACGCGTATATTATGTCAGTGCGGGAAATACTTCTGGCGATATCATTACTTATGTGTTAATAGATGGTAAATGGATTTTCTCGGGTTGGAAAACGGCTTGGTCCAAAACAGGAAGTGCCGATGATTTTGTCTGGCCTTATTTTAGATAAAATGTTGATTTTTTTATATAGAGAAACCGATTTCAATTTGAAATCGGTTTTTTTTGTCAAAAGGAATGCTGAAAAATGTCTTAAAGTGAAATTTTAAAAACTTTTAGAGGCTGTTAGTGCAATTGAATAAAAAGATCTTCGCAAAATTATTTAGTAGTGATTTTTCGTAATAACAGTTAAAAAAGATAAAATGGAAAAGATTTTTGATAAACCAATCATCCTTAATGGTCTAGATGGAAATGTGGTTTTAATTTATGGAGAATATATAATTGGAAATATTACTAAAGAAAATGCTGATTTAAACATTGAAAGAATAGATAAAGAGGTGTTTAAACCTTCTGAATTTGAATCAATTATAAATGTGAAAGATGTAGTAGAATACGAATTTGAAGTAGGAAATGATTCTCATATTATGTTTGGTGTATCAAAGGAAGGAAGTACATCTTATGAAACCATCGATTTTCAAAATGTTGATATAGCTAAAGAAGCCGAAAAATCGATTAAAGAACAATTCAAAGCATTAGGTTTTAAAAGAGAAGAAAAACAACTTACCGCAATGCAGGCTGCCGTTTCACCTGGATTAGTAACTTTATTTGTAGCAGTGGTAGGAGGTTTGTTTACCTGGCTTGCTTATGGTGTTCAAGATTACGAATCAAAGCGTACAAGAATTGTGAAATGGTATGTTTATTTGTTTGAAAAAATAGCAAAAACGGTAGGGTATTATCCATTTTTGATTATAACAATTGTTTTAACTATAATTTGTTTGTTTTGGATGGTAAAGAGAATGGCGAATCCACCTTATCAAATCAAAGCAAAAAAATAGTTTCAGAATATTTAATTATATAAAACTCAAATTAATAAAAGTGCTTATTAGTTTGAGTTTTTTTGTTAGATAAAAATTAAATATAAGAATGAAAAAAATAATAACCATAGTTTTTGCAATAATTGTATGTACTTCTTATTCGCAAGAAAATGCAGTAAACTATAAATGGGGATTCATAGATGATGCAGGAAAAGAAATAACTGCCCTAAAATATGATGAAGTGAAAAGTTTTAATTATGGAATAGCAGCTGTAAGAATAAACAGCAAATGGGGAGGAATTAATTCTTCTGGTCAAGAAATTATACCATTTAAATACCAAGATCTAGGAGATGCACTCGAAATGAATGATTCACTTCGAATTCCTGTAAAATTGAATGATAAATGGGGGTTAATTAATAAAAAAGACAAAGAGATAGTTGCTTTTAAGTATGAGGATATGGATGTGTTATATTTTGATTCTAATTTAATTGGTATAGCTGTTAGGTTGTCCAACAAATGGGGAGTTATTAATGAAATTGGTAATATGATTATTCCAGCAAATTTTGAAGAGATAGACAAGAGTCGAGATTACGAATATTTATTGGTCAAAATAAACAAAAAATGTGGAATTATAGATTTTAAAGGACATGAAACTCTTGCGGTAATATATGATGATGTAAAACCAATTGGTAATGATTTATTTGCTGTAAAAACTAAAACTAAATGGGGTGTAATAAAGCAAAATGGGGAAAAGCTTCTTCCCTCAAAATTTAGTGGTATATATGAAATAGTAAAGGATGAAAATCCAAATATTAAGTTTGAAGCTTATTTTAAAAGAAATATAATATTTTATGATGCTGCATTTAACATTGTTGCAAAAGAAAAAACGAAATATGGTTTTGGGCATTTTTGTATTCCTTTTGATGATCAATTATATTATCAATGTGAAAGAATGGAAAAAGATATTTGTATTAAAAAAAAGTTTGATAATGGTATGGGTGCTGTTATAAAAGATAAAAAATGGCTAATACTTGATGTAAACGGAACACCAATAAGTGAGGCAATATACGATGAGATTCAGGAATCCATTTGGGTTTTTCCGGCATACTTAAAAGTTAAAATACAAAATAAATGGGGCATTATATATAATGATGGAAAAGTGATACCTAATAAATATGATGAAATAGGAGATTTTATTGACGGCTTCGCTCCAGTAAAAATGTTCATTGATAATAGAAAATGAAATATAAAAAAATAGGTTCGGTATTAATAATAATGATAGTCGTAGTTTTTGTCGCACTACGCTATATTAAAACTAATAAGTTTTTCGAAAAAGAGAATAATTACTCCAAAACAAGAAAACATGGATATTCAAGATTTGGAGTCATTAATGAAGATGGCAAGGAAATAGTTCCTCCTATTTATTACTCTATCTGCGACTTTTATAACGGATATATAAAAGTCAAAATGAAAAATAGATATGGTATTATTGATTCTACAGGAAGAATTATAGCACCAGTAAGATATTATGATGTTGGAAGATTTAATGCAAATTTGGCACCCGTACGAATTAAAAATAAATGGGCATTTATAGATAAAACAGGAAAACAGGTTACAGACTTTAGATATGATTATTGTGAGTATGCAGAAGAAGGTTTTTATTCTGTAAAATTAAATGGTAAATGGGGATATATTAATTCAAGTGGTAAAGAAATAACTTCAATCAAATACATGAATTCTAGATCAAGTTTTCGCGATGGAATTTTAGCAGTTTGTTTAAATCATAAATGGGGTTATATTAATTCCAGAGGACAAGAAATTACCAGAATAAAATATGATTATGCTGATGAATTTAAAAATGGAAGAGCACAAGTATCTATACATTTTAAGGAAGGTTTAATTGATAAAAACGGAAAAGAAATTGTTCCACTTATTTATGATGAAATGGAACGATTAGATGGTGGATTTGTCTATGTTGGAAAAAATACTACCTCTATTAATTACATCTGGGGTGTCATAAATGAGAAAACAGGAACATTCATAGCTCCATTACAATATCATCAAACATTTAATATGGATCATCCTGGTTTTTCTTTCACTAAAAAAATAGCAAGAATATCATTGAATAATAAAGTTGGAGTTATAAATGAAAAAGGAAAGATTATAATTCCTTTGATTTACGATGCAATTGATGCATTAGGAGATATTTGTGCAGTTTATAAAAATAATAAATATGGTTATATAAACAGTAACGGAAAAGTCATTGTTCCTGTAGAAAACGACTACGTCGATAAAAGATATTCTTATATAAATAGTAATGGAAAAATTGGTCCTGCAGAAAATGAATACATAGATAAACCAGATTTTTTTAATGATGTTTGCGGTCTGAATGTTTACGAGAGCTCATTATTGTTATTGTGTCGGAATGGTAAATTTGGTTTTGCTAATAAAAAAGGAAGGGTTGTAACATCAATAAAATATGATGATGTAGAACGACGGTACTTAGGAGGAGCATTTGTATCAATCAATAAAAAATGCGGATATGTAAATGAAAAGGGTAAAGAAGTGATACCTGCAAGATTTGATATTCCAATTTCAAAAATGAGTGATTATTTTGATGAAGGACTCTTTGTGTATAAAGAAAACAATAAATGGGGAGCAATTGATACTACAGGAGTTAACATAATTGAGCCAAAGTATGATAGTATGACAAGTTTTACTTGGGGTTTTTCTATTGCAACTATTGGTCGTGATTCCTATATAATCGATAAAAAAGGTAAAGCTTCTAAAACTTTAAAATACGATAAAATTATCCATTGTAGAGCCAGGATTGCTTTAGTTTCTATTAATGGAAAATGGGGTGTGCTTAGTAAGAACAATAAACTTACAACTCCAATCAAGTATGATGAAATAGAAGAATTTCGTAATGGTTTTGCCATTACAGAAATGAAATTTAATAAATATGGTTTTCCGATTACGAATTTTTGGGCATTGGCAGGAGTACCAAATTTTAGAAGATATTAAACATGAAGAGAATAATCTTAATTATAAACGTCATTGCTGCTATCAGCATTTCTCAAGCGCAGAATAACAATAATCAGAAAAAAAACAATATAACAGAATTTATAAAAGTGAAATTGAATGAGCGTTATGGTTTGTTCGATAATACAGGAAAAGAAATTCTACAACCCATTTATGATGGTATTTCTATAACCGATGATGATGAAATTGGACTGTATTTAAATAATAAGGCAGGTTATATTAATAAAAAAACGAGAAAAGTTATTCCTCTAATATATGATTGGGTTGATAGTTTTGATGAAGACTTGGCAAGAGTAAAAATCAAGGATAAATTTGGTTATATAAACAGAGAAGGTAAATTAGTAATCGGGGCTATATATTCTAATGCAGAAAGTTTTTCAGAAGGATTAGCAATGGTTTCATTTAGTAATAAAAAAAGCGGTTTTATTGATAAAACAGCAAGAATAGTGATTCCTTTTGAGTATGATAATTATTGGGAGAGATTCAAATTAGGCATAGCAAAAGTAAATAAGAATGATAAAGAAGCTATAATCGATAAAACGGGTAAAGTGCTTACAGGTTTTAAGTATGATGACGTTTTTACTTCTGCAAGTGGTTATTCAGAAGTGAGAATAGGAAAAAAATGTGGTTTTATTGATAAGACAGGTGTTAATATAACTGCTGTTAAATATGATGATGTTGCTGCTTTTCAGAATGGTATTGCTGAAGTTGTTTTAAACAAAAAACATGGCTGTATAGACGAAGTGGGCAGGGAAATTATTCCTCTTGTATATAGTGAAATCTTTCCTTTTTTTAACGGTATTGCAAAGGTTGAGTTAAATCACAAATACGGTGTTATTAATAAAGCGGGAAAAGAAATAATTCCTGTAAAATATGATGCTATTAAAACATTTACAGAAAATCTGGCGCCTGCAAAATTAAATGGAAAGTGGGGGATAATTGATAGTAATGATAATAAAGTTATCGATTTTAAATATGATAAGATCATATATTGCGCTAAAGATATATTTGCAGTTGGAAAATATAAGGATGAAGATACATGGAGACCAGAACTTGTATGGGGACTTATAAATATAAAAGGACAAGAGATTTTAGATTTTAAATATACGAGTATTGGCAAGTTGTCTGAAGGAATGTTACGAGTACAATTTGGAGAAGGAGGTTTTAAAAAATACGGTTCAGATGACGCGCCAATAATATTACAAAATATGGGGAAAGCTGGATTTATAATTGTAAATGGGAAAGAAGTAATTAAACCAATATATGATAACGTAAAAGATTTTTCTGAGGGATTAGCAGCAGTTCTTATTATCAAAGATAAAGACATGCGATGGGGTTTTATTGATAAAGAAGGCAAAACAGTAATCAATTTAAAGTATGAGAATGTAGAAAGCTTTAAAAATGGAATTACACGCGTTCAATTAAATGGTAAATGGGGAATAATTGATAGAACAGGTAAAGAAATAGTTCCAATTAAATACGATTGGATTGATGGTATTTCAAACAAAAATCAATATGAAAATGAAAATGTTTCTGATAAAGAATTCGAAGAATTATATGAAAGCGCTTTCTAAAAGTACTCTTTTACTTCCTCAAATTCTTATGATTGTGCTTGCGCTTAAAGTGCGTTTGCTTAAGCTCTTTTTTGTCGCCAGAAATAACACTAATAGTTCCGTCAATTTCAAGCATGGCTAATTTTATATCTGTTAGATGTTCTAAACCGTGTTCGCGGGCGGCTTCTTTTAATTCTTCATGCGAAATATCTAATCTGCTGAGGGTTTTGAAATCTAATATTCCGTCGTGAATTAGGACTTCGGGTTTGTCCATTAAAAAATCGTTCAGGCCTTTATATCTGTGCGTCAGTTTTTTGATGATAAAATTAATGATAAATAACGCTAGAGCTGCTACCAAGCCTCCCCACAGACTTGTATCTGGACCAACCATTGCATTTTGAACGGAGTTACTAATCAATAAAATCAAGATTATGTCTGCAGTATTTAATTGCGAAAGTTCTTTTTTACCAAAAATTCGCAAGGCAATAGTCATGAAAAAATATACGGCAACGCTTCTTGTAATAATATCTAAATATTGAGAATACATGTTTTTATTTTAAAGTTAAATAAAAAAGCTTTGCCAGAGTTCTAAACTTTGGCAAAGCTGCAAAAATATTTATATAGTATTAAGTTGAAATGAACTTATAACTTGAAATTCTTTTCAATAGCTTTAATCATTTCGCCTGCAACATCTTTATTAGTTGCACCTTCAATTCCTTCAAGACCTGGAGAAGAGTTTACTTCAAGCAATAGCGGACCTTTAGAAGAACGAATAATATCAACTCCAGCTACTTTTAAATCCATTGCTTTTGCGGCTTTTATAGCGATTTTTTTCTCTTCGGCAGTTACTTTAATTACAGATGCAGTTCCGCCAAGGTGAATATTGGCTCTGAATTCTCCCGGCATAGCTTCACGCTGGATAGCTGCAACCACCTTGCCATCAATTACAAAACAACGAATATCTTTTCCGTTGGCTTCTTTAATAAATTCTTGAACTAAGATATTAGCATTTAAACTTTTAAAAGCGTTGATAACACTTTCTGCAGCTTTTTTGGTTTCGGCCAAAACAACACCTTTTCCCTGCGTTCCTTCCAGTAATTTTACAATTAAAGGTGAACCTCCGACCATTTTAATCAAATTGTCTGTATCCAATGGAGAATTGGCAAATCCAGTTGTTGGAATGTCTATACCGCTGTTTAAAAGCAATTGCAGTGAATATAATTTATCGCGAGACTGTGTTATAGCTGTAGCAGAATTTAAAACGAAAACCTTCAAAGCTTCAAACTGACGTGTTAAAGCGCATCCGTAAAAAGTAATGCTTGGTCGAATACGCGGAATAATAGCATCAAACTGATTTAAAATTTTTCCGCCTCTATAATGAATCTCTGGAGTTTTGGCATCGAGTTTCATGTAGCATTCTTTAATGTTCAAGAAATGCATTTCGTGACCACGCATTTCACCTGCTTCCATGATTCTTTTATTGCTGTATAATTCAGGATTACTGGCTAGAAGACCAATTCGTAAACCAGAACTAGCTTTTTCAGAATTTTGGTATAATTCTTTTAAAGATTCTGCTGTTGGCTGTCCTAGAAGATATTTTTGTTCTGGATCAACCAAAACCCTTCCGCTCATGGCTTCGCGTCCCAAAAGCATTCTAAATCCCATAGAATCTCGATTGGTCAAAGTCATTTCGATTGGCCATTTCGCATCACCAATTTTTAGGCTGGTTTGAATAACGTAACGATGTTCTCTAAAGCCGCTTGAACTTTTAACAATTCTTTTATCTACTAAAGGTGCTTCGCAATGGATAATCGTTTTAATATTATTCTGAATTGGATTAATATCAAATTTTACCCAATTGGCATCATTTTTTATAAAAGGAGCTATGTTTAAAGCGTGCATTGCAGAAGTTTTAGCACCAGAATCAACGCGAGCCTTGATTGTCGGGATTCCAAGTTCTGGAAATGAGCACCATTCTTCGCTGCCTAAAATGACTTTGTTTTGAAGCATATTTTGTTTTTTTGTTATAGAATTTAAATTCAAAAATAGCTATTTGCTTTTACTAAAGATACTAAATTATCCAAAAAAAATACCCGTTATGTTATGAAAACGTAACGGGTAGATTATTTTTGTTATAAATTTAAACTAATTTATTGATTAGTCGGCTCTTCGGCTTTATGGATTTCTACTGAAAGTTCTTGCGAATCATCTTTTAGATCCATCATGATTTCGTCACCTGAATGTATTTTCGAAGTGATGATTTCTTCGGCTAACAAATCTTCAACATATTTCTGAATTGCTCTTTTTAGCGGTCTAGCTCCAAACTGCTTGTCAAAACCTTTTTCAGCAATAAATGCTTTGGCTTTGTCTGTTAAGCTTAATTTGTAACCAAGTTCAGCAATACGAGAATACAGTTTTTTCAATTCGATTTCAATAATCAAATCAATATCAGCTTTTTCTAAACTGTTGAATACAATTACGTCATCAATTCTGTTTAAGAATTCAGGAGCAAAAGTTTTCTTCAATGCATTTTCGATAATGCTTTTTGAATTTTCATCGGCTTGAGCCACTTTTGCAGCAGTTCCGAATCCAACGCCTTGTCCGAAATCTTTCAATTGGCGTGCACCAACATTAGATGTCATGATAATAATAGTGTTTTTAAAGTCAATTTTACGACCTAAACTATCTGTTAAATATCCGTCATCTAAAACTTGAAGCATCATATTAAACACATCTGGATGCGCTTTTTCGATCTCATCTAAAAGTACTACGCAATATGGTTTTCTACGAACTTTTTCTGTCAATTGACCGCCTTCTTCGTAACCCACGTATCCTGGAGGCGCTCCAACTAAACGAGAGATCGCAAATTTCTCCATGTATTCACTCATGTCGATACGAACTAAAGCATCTTCAGAATCAAATAATTCTTTTGCTAGTACTTTAGCCAACTGTGTTTTACCAACACCAGTCTGACCTAAGAAGATGAATGAACCAATTGGTTTATTAGGATCTTTAAGTCCAGCTCTGTTACGTTGAATAGAACGTGCAATTTTAAGAACAGCCTCATTTTGACCAATTACTTTATTTTGAATTAATTCAGGTAATTGAGCTAATTTATTGCTTTCTGTCTGTGCAATTCTATTAACAGGAATTCCAGTCATCATCGAAACAACATCGGCTACATTATCTTCTGTAACTTCAATTCTGTTGTTTTTAGAATCTTCTTCCCATTGTTCTTGTGCTGTGGCAAGGTCTTTTTCTATACGTTTTTCATCATCGCGAAGTTTAGCAGCTTCTTCATATTTTTGTTTTTTAACAACCATATTTTTAAGCTCGCGAACTTCTTCTAACTGACGCTCTAAATCCAAAATTTGTTTCGGAACGTCGATATTCGTAATGTGCACACGTGATCCAGCCTCATCCATAGCATCGATCGCTTTGTCTGGTAAGAAACGCTCAGACATATATCTGTTTGTCAGCTTCACACAAGCTTCAATTGCTTCTTGAGTATAGGTAACGTTGTGGTGATCTTCATATTTATCTTTTACGTTATTCAAAATTGCAATTGTTTCTTCAACAGAAGTTGGTTCAACGATTACTTTTTGGAAACGTCTTTCTAAAGCACCATCTTTTTCAATATATTGTCTGTACTCATCAAGAGTAGTAGCACCAATACATTGAATTTCTCCTCTTGCTAAAGCAGGTTTGAACATGTTTGAAGCATCAAGCGAACCTGTTGCTCCTCCAGCACCTACAATAGTATGGATTTCATCAATAAAAAGAATAATATCATCGTTTTTCTCAAGCTCGTTCATTACGGCTTTCATTCTTTCTTCAAACTGTCCTCTATATTTTGTTCCAGCAACTAAACTTGCTAAATCAAGAGTTACAACACGTTTGTGGAAAAGAATACGTGATACTTTCTTTTGAATAATACGTAAAGCCAGTCCTTCTGCTATAGCAGATTTACCAACCCCAGGTTCTCCAATAAGAAGCGGATTGTTTTTCTTTCTACGGCTTAGAATTTGCGAAACACGCTCAATTTCTTTTTCGCGTCCTACAACTGGGTCTAATTTCCCTTCTTCGGCCATTTCTGTTAAATCTCTCCCAAAATTATCTAAAACCGGAGTCTTAGATTTTTTGTTTGACTTATTGGCGGGATTATTAAAACTACTTTCTTTAAGACTGTCATCTTGTCCTGAATCGTCGTTATACGATTCGTTTCTTGGCAAGTTTTCTAAGAATTCTTCTTCGTTTGGAGTCATATTTAAATACTGTTCTTTAGCTACGTCATAATCTATTTTAAGTTTATTCAATAGCTTGGTTGTTGGATCGTTTTCGTTTCTCAAGATACATAACAGCAGGTGGGCCGTGCTAATTGATGAACTTTGAAATACTTTTGCTTCTAGAAAAGTGGTCTTCAGGGCTCTTTCTGCCTGTCGGGTAAGATGAAGGTTTTTCTTTTCTGCATTTACTTCAACGCTCAGGTTGGCAGGGCTTAGTATTTCTACTTTTCTGCGTAAATGATCTAAATCGACTGCTAGGTTATTAAGTATATGAATAGCTTTTCCGTTACCATCTCTTAAAATGCCCAGCATTAGATGTTCTGTACCAATAAAGTCGTGGCCTAAACGTAAAGCCTCTTCTTTGCTGTATGTAATAACATCTTTTACTCTTGGTGAAAAATTATCATCCATAATATATAATTGGTATTGTAAATTTAGTGAATTACAGTTTCAAAAACAAAAACCGTACCCTTCAAGATCTCCTGACAGCTAATAGACGAAAAAAAAGAGAATAAAAGCGTTAAAAAACGCTTAATTTATTAACTAAAAGGTAAAATAAAGTTGTTAATAAATCATTGAAATAAGTGTAAGGAAATAGCTGAAAAAATTTCAAAAAAACGTATCTTGGCACGCTTTGAAACTAATATAATTATTTAATATAACAACTTATGTCTGAAGGAGAAAAGTTAATTCCTATTAACATAGAAGATGAAATGAAATCAGCTTACATCGATTATTCGATGTCAGTAATCGTATCGAGAGCACTTCCTGATGTTAGAGATGGCTTGAAACCAGTGCATCGAAGAGTTCTTTATGGAATGTATGATTTAGGTGTAACTTCAAGATCTGCCCATAAAAAATCTGCAAGAATCGTAGGGGAGGTTCTGGGTAAGTACCACCCGCATGGAGATACTTCTGTTTATGACGCAATGGTACGTATGGCTCAGGAGTGGAGTATGCGATATTTATTAGTTGATGGTCAGGGTAACTTTGGTTCTGTCGATGGAGATAGTCCTGCAGCAATGCGTTATACTGAGGCCAGAATGCGCAAAATTTCTGAAGAAATTATGGCAGATATCGAAAAAGAGACAGTTGATTTTCAATTAAACTTTGACGATACTATATATGAGCCAAAAGTAATGCCTACTAGAGTTCCTACTTTGTTAGTAAATGGAGCAACAGGTATTGCAGTTGGTATGGCAACCAACATGCCACCACACAATTTAACTGAGGTTATCAATGGTACTTTAGCTTACCTTGATAATAACGATATTGAAGTAGACGAATTAATGTCTCATATTAAAGCTCCTGATTTTCCAACAGGTGGTATAATATATGGATACGAAGGTGTTCGCGAAGCTTTTAAAACGGGTAGAGGACGTATTGTAATGCGTGCAAAAGTTGGTTTTGAAGAAGTTGACGGAAGAGAATGTATTATTGTTACTGAAATTCCATACCAAGTTAACAAAGCCGAAATGATCAAACGTACGGCTGATTTAGTTAACGACAAAAAAATCGAAGGTATTGCCAACATCCGTGATGAGTCTGATAGAAATGGTATGCGTATCGTTTATATCTTAAAACGTGATGCTACGCCAAACGTAGTTTTAAATACCTTATATAAGTATACGCAATTACAATCTTCATTCAGTGTAAATAATATTGCATTAGTAAAAGGACGTCCTCAATTGTTGAATCTAAAAGATATGATTCACTATTTTATTGAGCACCGTCATGATGTAGTAGTAAGAAGAACTCAGTTTGAATTACGTAAAGCAGAAGAAAGAGCGCATATTTTAGAAGGATTAATCATTGCTTCTGATAATATCGACGAGGTTATTGCGTTAATAAGAGGTTCTAAAAATACAGACGAAGCAAGAGAAAAATTAATCGAAAGATTTAAATTATCTGAAATTCAAGCTCGTGCGATTGTTGAGATGCGTTTACGTCAGTTAACAGGTCTGGAGCAGGATAAATTAAGAGCTGAGTTTGAGGAATTAATGAAGTTAATTGAGCATTTGAAAGCTTTACTAGCAGATGTTAATTTAAGAACAGATTTAATTAAAGAAGAACTTATCGAAATTCGTGACAAATATGGTGACGAAAGACGTTCTCAAATAGAATACTCTGGTGGAGATGTAAGTATCGAAGATTTAATTGCCGATGAAAATGTAGTAATTACAATTTCGCATGCAGGTTATATCAAACGTACGAATCTGACAGAATATAAAACTCAAAATAGAGGTGGAGTTGGTCAAAAAAGCGCAGGAACAAGAGATCAGGATTTCTTGGAGCACATGTTCGTGGCAACAAACCACCAATATATGATGTTCTTTACACAAAAAGGAAAATGTTTCTGGATGCGTGTTTATGAAATTCCAGAAGGAAGTAAAACAGCAAAAGGCCGTGCAATTCAGAATCTTGTAAATATTGAAAGCGATGATAAAGTAAAAGCTTTCATTTGTACACAAGACTTAAAAGATAAAGATTATATCAATACTCACAACCTTGTAATGGTTACCAAACAAGGTCAGGTAAAGAAAACTTCTTTAGAGAAATATTCTAAACCTCGTGTAAATGGTGTTGCTGCTATTACCATTAAAGAAGGAGATGAATTACTTGGAGCACAATTAACAGATGGAGAAAGCCAAATTATCTTGGCAGTTAAATCTGGTAAATTGGTTCGTTTTGAAGAAACGAAAACGCGTCCGATGGGAAGAACAGCTTCTGGAGTTCGTGGAATTACTTTAAAAGATGAAACGGATGAAGTAATAGGCATGGTTACTGTTGGTAAAAATGATGTTAACGATTCGCAAATTTTGGTTGTAACTGAAAATGGATACGGTAAACGTACTAAATTAGTTGACGAAGATGGTGAAGATGTTTACAGAATTACGAACCGTGGAGGTAAAGGGGTTAAAACTCTTAATATCACAGAAAAAACAGGAAAATTAATCTCAATTAGCGCTGTAACTGATGCAGATGATTTAATGATTATTAATAAATCTGGATTAACAATCAGAATGGCAATTGAGGATTTACGTGTAATGGGACGTGCAACTCAAGGTGTTAGATTGATTAACTTGAAAGGAAAAGATTCTATCGCTGCTGTAACAAAAGTAATGAAAGATGACGTAGAAGAAGTTGTCGTTGATGAAGACGGTAATGTTATCGAATCTGGAATTGAAAGAGTTAAACCTGACTTGGAAGTTCTAGAAGATGAAGGACCTGTAGAAGATGATGACGATTCTGATGATGAAGTAATTGATGACGAAGGCGAAGATGCTGACGAAGAAGAGTCTGAAGAATAATTAAAATAGATTAAAAAAGAAAATTAAATACAAATAAATATCACTATGAAAAGTAAATATGTAATACTTGCTTCAGCGTTATTGATCTCTGTAGCTTCTTTTGCTCAAAAAGATCAAATTAAAAGTGCTGAAAAGGCTTTAAAAGGAGGAGATGCTCAAGGAGCTGTTACCATCTTAAACGATGCTGAAAATATGGTTGCTAATGCTAAAGATACAGAGCAGGCTCAATTCTATTTTGTAAAAGGAAATGCTTATTTGGAACTTGCTGATAAAAATATTGAAACAAGCAAAAATCTATCACTTTCTGCAGAGAGCTACAAAAAGTTAATTGAAATTGAAAAAACTTCTGGAAAACAGAAATATTCTACTCAGGCAGCGACTTCAATCAGCAGTATCAAAGCAAAATTAATTAATTCTGCTATTGCTGATACTCAGGCTAACAAAAATGTAGAAGGTGCAAAAAAATTATATGATGCTTATGCATTAGACAAAAACGATACAATTAACTTGTATTATGCAGCTTCAACTGCAGTAAATGCACAAGATTTTGACCTTGCTTTACCAATGTATGAAGAGTTGAAAAAACTGAATTACTCTGGAAAAGGAACAATGTATACAGCTGTAAACAAAGCATCTGGAAATGATGATAGTTTTGCAAATGCAAAAGAAAGAGATATGGCTGTAAAATTAGGAACTCACGAAAAACCAAAAACTGAAGCTATTCCTTCAAAAAGAGGTGAGATCTACAAAAATTTGGCTTTGATCTTAGTTCAAAAAGGACGTACAGAAGAAGCTAAGAAAGCTATCGCAGATGCTAGAAAAGCAAATCCAGATGATTCTTCATTAATTTTAACTGAAGCTAATTTGTATCTTGAAACTAAGGATTTTGAAATGTATAAAAAATTAGTTAACGAGGCTTTAGAAAAAGATCCAAAAAATGCTGATTTAGTATTCAACTTAGGTGTAATTAGTGCAGGTGCAAAAAACAATGCAGATGCTGAGAAATATTACTTAAAAGCAATAGAAATCAATCCTAATTATACAAACGCTTACTTAAATCTTGCAGCATTGAAATTAGAAGCTGAAAAACCAATCATTGATGAAATGAATAAATTGGGAACTTCTGCTAAAGACATGAAACGTTACGATGTTTTAAAAGCTCAAAGAGAAAGTGTTTTCAAAGGCGTGATTCCTTACCTTAAAAAAGCTAACGAGTTAGATCCTAAAAATGAAGACGTTTCTAAAACATTATTAGGAGTTTACAGTGCTCTTGAAATGACTGCTGAAGCTAAAGCATTAAAAGCTAAAATGTAATAAATAAACTCAGTAGAGTACATAAAAAAAACCATTCGCATGCGAATGGTTTTTTTTATAGCTATAATTTTTCTAGCTGATTAATTCCGCAGATAAAGTAATAGTGGTATTTAATAATTTAGAAATCGGACAGATTTCTTTTGCTTTTGCTGCTGTAGCCTGAAACTCTTCTGCAGAGATTGAAGGAACTTTTCCTTTTAAATCTAAATGAATTAAAGTTATAGAGCCATCTTCAAAAGTTACTGTAGCTTCTGTATTTAAATCATCTGCCGTAAAGCCAGCTTCGTTCAATAAAAAACTTAATTGCATCGTGAAGCATCCAGAATGCGCTGCAGCAACTAATTCTTCAGGATTTGTTCCAACTCCGTCAGCAAATCTAGTTTTAAAAGATAATTGTGCGTTATCTAATGTTGTACTTTGTGTGCTGATTTTCCCAGTTCCCTCCATACCGGTTCCTTTCCAGTTGGCATTTGCTTTTCTTGTAAATTTCATTTCTGTAGTTATTAAAATTAATATTGTAAAGGTTATTTTGTTGATTATCAATTAATGATGTGTCTATCAAATATAAACAATATTTTTCAGAATAGTTTTATGAATTTGTTATGGGAAGGTGAAAAGTTAAAAGCTAAAAGTAAAAAGTTAAAAGTAAAAAGTAAAAAGTAAAAAGTTAAAAGTTAAAAGTGAAAAGTGAAAAGGTTCTAAGTTTTCAAGTTTTCAAGTTTCAAGTTCAGATTTCAAGTCTGGATGTTAGCCGCGTTTGTCAGGCTGCGCGAAGTCGAAGCCCGTGCTATTGAAAATATTAAAAATTTTACCGCAAAGAACGCTGAGATCTTTAATTAGGAAGTTTTTATAAAATACAGAGATCGCAAAGCTTTGTCCTTAATAGTAATTATCGACAATGTTGTCGTTTATCCGATAACAAAGTTTTAAATTTTGACAAAGATCTACATCACAATGCTGACACAAAGCTTTGCGAACTTAATGTTTTACAAAAACCAATAGATACAAAAGCTTAGCGAACTTTGCGGTAAAACTCTCTCCAGCATAACCACAAAAAAAGGAGCAATGAAAATATCATTACTCCTTTATAAAATTAATATAAACTAAAGTCTATTCCTGACCTAAGTTTCTTAATTGTTTCAATTTATCTTTCCAAACTTCAAGGCTCTCTTTGTGAATCGCAATGTTTTTGCGGACTTCAAGAACAATTGAATTCTCTTTTTTAGCATTTTTAGTATTTGCAAAAAATTGGATGTTATTTTCTAATTGGAAAATTTCATTTTGAACTTCTTCAATTTTACGCATTAAGAATATTTTTTCGTTGTCTAACTTACGTGTGTCGTTGCTGTCAGATAAAGAATCAATTCTATTAGAAAAGCGCATCATTTCGGTTTCTTTTTTACTCAAACTTAATTTTTCAAAAAGGGCATCTAAAATTTTATTGAATTTTCCTTCTATATGGCGTCTTGAAAACGGAACCTTTCCAAAACCTTTCCAAGTTTCAATATGTGCTTTTATAGCATCTAAATCTGTTTTGTGATCTCCAGTTAACTGGAAAGCTCTTAGGGTTTCTAAATATGCTTTTTTATTGTCAAAAGCAGCTACTTCTTCACCGTTTTCTTCAGATTTATGTTCTTTTAACTTATCAAAATAGTGGTTGCAGGCATCTTTAAATTCTTTCCAGATTTTATCTGAATATTTTTTAGGAACATGACCAATTTGTTTCCATTCTTCTTGAATCTGTTTCATTACAGGAGTTGTAGCTTGAAAATCGGTGCTTTCCTGTAATTCTTTAGCCTTAGCAACAAGTGCTAATTTTTTATTTAAATTGTCGTTTTGGTCTTTTTTAATATCCTTATAAAAAGAATTTTTAAAAGCATTGAAATTTCTAACGGCTGTTTTAAATGCAGCCCAAGTTTCTTCATTTACTTCTGACGGAACTTTTCCTGCTGCAAAAAACTCATTTCTTAAATCTTCTACTTTTTGAATCTGTACCAGCCATTGTGAATGAGAATTTACTTTCTCAGTTCCCAAAACTTCAATTTTGGCAATGATCTCTTTTTTAGCTTCAAGATTTTGTTGTTCGTTAGCTCTTTGGCTTTCAAACAATACTTCTCTCTTGTCGTGTATTTTTTTAGTTAATTCACTGAATTTGTTCCAAATAGCATCACGATGTTCTTTAGAAACTGGTCCAATTTCTTCTTTCCAAATTCGGTGTAAATCCTGTAGTTCGCGGAAAGCTTTATTAACATCAGCATTTTCTACTAATTCTTCAACTCTAGCGATTATTTTTTGTTTTAATTCTAAGTTGTGTTTGAAATCTAAATCTCGAGCTTCACGATCTAAGTGAAGGTAGTCGTAGAAATTTTCAACGTGGAAATGGTAGTTATTCCAAACGTGATTGTATTTATCTTTTGGAATTGCACCGGCATTTTTCCATCTTTCTCTTAATTCATTAAAATGTTTAAGAGTATCTTTAATGTTTTCCTGCGGATTGATTAACTCTTTTAATTCTTCTACAATTGCCAGACGATTCTCTAAATTGCTTTTTAGATTAGTTTGTAAGTGTTTAAAGTGTACATTTCTTTTCTCTCTAAAAATATTATAATATTCATCAAATTTTGATTTTAGAGGTAAATGGTATTCAAATTCTTCACTTGGATCTGGATTAGAAGCATTAAATTCTTCTCTCTTTTCCTCTAGAAGATGGTGATATTGTAATAAAAAAGCTTTTTTAATTTCTTCAATATGATCTTTTACAGACATTACTTTATCTGTATTAACCAGTTTTTTAAGTTCATCAACAAGAGCATCCAAAGAAAAGGTGTTGTAATCCTGCATAGGAATATCGTGACGCTCTTTTAAAGTTTCGTCTTCACTTTCTGCTGCGTTTGAATTTGTAATTTCATCCAGCGCTTCTTGATGTGCGTTTTCATTAGTATCTAATGAATCTTCAGTTTCTGAAGTTGAATCTTCGACTAAAGTTTCAGGATTAGATATTTCAGCTGCATCATTTGTTGTAGAATCGTTTATTTCGATTCCTGATTTTCCGTCTGCTTCTTGCAGGTTGTCATTCTTTTCTTCTAACATCTTTAAAATGTGTAAGGTTTTTGTTTTTAACAGTGCGAAAGATAGTAAAGGTGTTTCTAAATACAAAATAAATCACTTGTTTATGCTGTATTTTACGATGAAATTCTTATTCTTTAGACTTATTCGCTATAATGTTGAATATATTTTTGTTGAATTATTGAAGTATCTATAAATTCTAAATTTATATTGTTTTTAGGTTTTTCTTTTATAAATACAAATATATAAAGTATCTGCTCTCTTTTTGATATTAAAAAAGGATTAATACTCCCATTTCAATACCAAAATTATAGGTTCGATTAACGCCAAATCCAGCGCTTGGATGTATGTAAACTAAATTTGTCGGAGTGATCTTTCTGCCGAATTCAACAAAAGCATTATTTTGAAACCCTTCTAGAATAGCATTGTATCTAAAAGCAGCATCGGCAGCAACCCAGTTTTTTCCAAAAAAGTAAAGTAATACATTTTCAAAAAGTGTGACGCTGATATCATCTCGCTCATTTTGTCCAGCAAAACTACCTTGATATTCTAAAGTCGAAATCCAGAGAAATTTCTTTTGATTGAAATATTTTCCAAAAATAACAGCCGGCATAGCCACCCATTTTCCAGTTCCAAAATTCGGGTCTGCTGCGGTATTGGCATAAACTCTTGTACGCAGGGCTATTCCGTTATTATTTTTAAGATATGGAATATAACTTACGCCCATACCTACATCTCCAATGGCTGTCTTGTTGATTGAATTGGTATTTGCAGAAATTAGCGGAAGATCAAAACGCAAATTCCAAGCTTTGTTTCCAATTGGCAGTAAAACTCGAACTTGTGTGGTATTATATGATCCGTTATCAGTATCTAAATATTCGTCAAATAAAATAATTGTTTTGAGAAAATAATGATAACGAGGCTCAGAAAAAGGACTTTGTAAAGTATCGATTTCTTGAGCGGAAAGGAGATTGTTAAATAAAAAAAATAAAATGCTAAGTAATTGTATTTTATTCATAACCACCTGTTAATAAGTGGTTTAAAATTACAAATAATACGTTAACATTTTATTTTTATCCTATGTTTTATTTGTTCCAGATTTTCCAGGCTTTCTCAGCTTGAAATATCAGCATGTCGTGGCCATTTTTTATAACAGCTCCTTGTTCTTTTGCTTTTTTCAAAAAAGTTGTTTCGGCAGGATTGTAAATCAGATCGTATGCAATATGTTTTTCTGTAAAGAATTCATAAGGCAGATTTGGACAAGCTTCAATATTTGGGCTTGTACCCACTGGAGTACAATTGATTATAATTTGAAAATTGTCAAATGTTGTGGCATTGATCAAATCGTAATCTATAATGTTTTCTTTGGCTTCTCTTGAAACGAAAGTATAGGGAATGTCAAGTTCGTCAAGAGCAAACGCCACACCTTTAGAAGCCCCGCCAGTTCCCAAAATCAAAGCTTTTTTGTGATGTGGTTCTAATAATGGTTTAAGCGATTTTTTAAAACCATAATAATCTGTATTGTATCCTTTTAGTTTACCGTTTTTGGTAAATTTTATAGTATTTACTGCACCAATTAAAGATGCTTTTTTTGATAGTTTATCTAAGAAAGGAATAACTTGTTCTTTATATGGAATAGTGACATTTAAGCCCTTTAAATCTGGATTGTTTTTGATCAATTCAGTAAAGTAATTAATTTCAGAAATGTCAAAATTTTCGTAGCTGTTGCCGGCAAAAACTTCATTATTAAATTTTTCTGTAAAGTAACCTTTTGAAAAAGAGTAGCTGATGTTACGGCCCAATAATCCAAAACGTCTTCTTAATAAAATATCAACCATTATTATTTACGATGTTTTTCTATATAATTTTTTACTGTTTTCTTTGCCCATACCACTGGAAACAAGTCTTCAATTAAGATATAGTTGTCAAAATTTAGACGTAAACCATTGCTTAAATGAAATTTAGCTTTTGTGTTATCCTGAATCATAAAGTATAATCCGGCTAAACGATATTCGATTTCATTTTCTTCAGGGAAATATTCTGAAGCTTGTAATAAAGTCTGAATAGCGCTTTCAAATTCTCCTAAAAACTGAAGAATATCAACCCAATACAACCAAGTGTCTAATGCGTAATCTCCAAACTCAACTGCTTTTCTAAAACCAAATTCGGCTTCTTCAAAGAAATTCATGTGTTTATTGATAGTCGCATATCTTTTCCAGTACAAACGATTTTGATTGTCAATTGCCAAAGCTTTATTCACAAAAAACAATGCTTTTTGATAGTTTTTCTGGCGGAGATGAAAATCAGTAATCGCAATCCATCCTTTATCCAATAACGGATCTTCGTGAACCGTTTGGTTATAGTATTGAATCGCTTTCGCTAAATTTCCAAGTTTTTCATAACATTTACCAATTCGAAGCAGGGCATAAGATGTTGCATCGTCCAGCTCGATAGTTCTGTTATAACTCTCAATTGCATCATTGTATTTTTTCAGACGTTCGTAAGCTTTTGCTTTTTCCATGAAAGCGCCCAAAAACTCATCATCAATCAGCGTTGCATAATCAAATGCACGAATGGCATTTTCATACTCTTTAACGCCATAATGAAGACGCCCAAGCTGATGCCAGGCAATTTCGCTGTAAGGATTTTTGTTAATGTAATCATTTAAATAAGCAATAGCTTCTTGATTTTGATCTAAAAATTCAAAACAATATACCACGTTATAAAGAGCAGATTGGTCTTCTAAGTCTTCTTCAAGACATTTGATAAAACTCTCTTTTGCCATTTCAAGGTTATCCATAAAGAGATACTCCATTCCAATCAAGTTATACACATCCGCATAGTCATCAGTGTACTGCAGTGCGATTTTTAACAGTTCAACCGCTTTTTCGTGCTGATCTCTTTTAGAACAGATATTGGCTTTTTGGATATAGATTTCCTCGTTGTTGGGTTCAATTGCATACAACTCATTCAAAAGCTTTTCAGCAATGTCGAGTTTATCATCATAAACCAGCATTTCTACTTGTACTAATTTTAAGCCTGTAGATTTAGGATGTTGGTCTAATGCAAGTTTCAAGGCCTTTTTTGCTAAATTAGCCTTGCCTATATCTAAATAATGAAGAATTATTTCTTCAAATTCTTCAGAATCAAAAAAGAGTACTTTGTTAGTTTTTAACATCGACTCAAATTTGGATAGGGATAGGTTATAATCTTCTTCTTCGTTGCTTAATTGCATACTTCGTATTTTTGAAATTAGCCTGTTATAAATTTAGGCAACCATATAATTGTTGTAAGGAAAGAGAATTAATTGTTTTGAACAATTTAATTAACAATATATAGCGTTTTTT
Source organism: Flavobacterium sp. S87F.05.LMB.W.Kidney.N (assembly GCF_004366435.1). Classification (NCBI taxonomy): domain Bacteria; kingdom Pseudomonadati; phylum Bacteroidota; class Flavobacteriia; order Flavobacteriales; family Flavobacteriaceae; genus Flavobacterium; species Flavobacterium sp. S87F.05.LMB.W.Kidney.N. The sequence continues at coordinate 702,231 of NZ_SODX01000003.1, forward strand.
ATTTTATTTTGGGAAGAAATCTCCTTTTATATTAAGGGATTAACTTCGGTTTTATTCTTTTTTTAATTAATGCTGGAAAGTTTTTACTTTAATCTAATTGAATTAAATATAACTTAATGTTTCTTAAGTAGTTAAAAGAAGTGCGTTTTTTATTTGTTATTCTTTTTCATTACTTCATCCATAACTTCTAAAATAATTGCACAGCCTTCTTTAATTTCATCTTCTGAGATGGTCAAAGGAGGTGTAATTCTTATAGCACATCCTTCAAACAAAAGCCAGAATAATATAAGACCTTTGTCTTGACAGCTTAAAATGACTTCGTTGGTAATTTCTGCCGATTCTGTCATTGCAGCCAGCATTAATCCTTTTCCTCTAACTTCTGTTATCAAAGGATGTACCAAAAGCGATCTGAAGAGTTTTTCCTTCTCCAGTGTTTCTGCCATTAAATTTGTTTCAGTTAATTCCTGCAAAGTAGCCAAACAAGCTGACGCAATGACAGGGTGGCCTCCAAAAGTGGTTATATGCCCTAATTTTGGATTTTCGGTAAGAAGATCCATTCTTTCTGCAGAAGCAGTAAAAGCACCAACCGGCATTCCGCCGCCCATACCTTTACCCATGACAACAATATCAGGAACAACGTCATAATTCTGAAAACCAAATAGTTTACCAGTTCTCCCAAAACCTGGCTGGATTTCATCTACTATCATCAAAGCTCCAACCTCATCGCAGCGATTTCGGACTTTTTGCAGAAAATTGTTTTCCGGCTGAATAAATCCTGCGCCTCCTTGAATGGTTTCTAAAAGAATTGCTGCAGTTCGGGTTGTTATTTTTTGTAAATCTTCTTCGTTATTAAAAGTGATAAAATCAACATCTGGAAGCAGAGGTCTGAAGGCCTGTTTGCGTTCTTCAAATCCCATAACACTCATAGAACCCATTGTGTTACCATGATAAGCATTATGACAAGAAATAAGCTGACTGCGTCCTGTGGTTCTTTTGGCTAATTTTAAAGCGCCTTCTATTGCTTCTGTACCCGAATTGACTAAATAGGTTTTATTTAAAGATTCTGGTAGGAGAGAAGCTATTAGTTTGCAATATTGAACTGCAGGGCTTTGCGAATATTCTCCATAAACCATTACATGCGAATATTTATCCAATTGATCTTTGATAGCTTGATTAACTCTCGGATGTTGATGTCCTAAAGTACAAGCCGAAACGCCGGCTACAAAATCTAAATATTTTTTATCGTTGGTGTCGTATATGTAAGATCCGATGGCGTGCGAAACTTCCATTCCTAATGGGTAAGGAGAAGTTTGTGCCTGGTATTTTATAAAATCTGGATTCATTTTTTTTAAGGTTCAAAGTTGCAAAGGTTTTCTAAGGTTCAAAGTAGCAAAGGTACTGAGGTTCTAAGGTTTTCTAACTTTACGCTTAGGTTAACTTTTGTGAGTTCATAATTCGCAAAAGACTGTAAACTGCGACTGCGACTGAAAACTTTTTTAAGGTTCAGAGTTGCAAAGTTTTTTTACTTTACGCTTAGGTTAACTTTTAGAAAATAATAATTCGTAAAGTACTGCATACTCTTACTCCGACTAAAAAATCGCAAAGAACTCTAAACAGTGACTGATACTGAAAACTGCGACTGAATACTGACCGCTTACTTACTGCTCTTAACCGCAGGCTTCTTCTTATCGTAATTCAAAGTTTCTTTTCGCACTTTCATTGGAGTATCTTTTCCTTTCTCTTCTTCGTCTTTTCCTTCTTTAATTAGTTTATCGTTCATTTCATTATCTTCTGCGGTAAAAATATCATCCTTAGATTTTATTCTTTCATCGCCGCGCCAAACCATTCCTCGCAGCTTTCGGGCGTTTTCAGGAAGTTCGTCTTCAGGGAAAATATCGCCGTCAACTTTATTGTAAAAAGTAATAGTTTCAACAGCATTATTCTCTAAAATCAAATTGATTTTACTGCTGACATTTTTATTAATTCCAATCAATTCATTGGCATCATTCCGCATAAAATAAATAACTTCGGTATTCTTGACGACATCTACATCATGCAGTTTTCCATCCCTGAATTTTCCAAATAAATTGAGTCCTTTTACTTGGTTATAGCCCGTTCCGAGCGTATCCTTGGAGATTAGAAAAGTATTATTGAGAACTTTTAACGAATCTATTTTTCGTGTTTTATTATCGCCGATCAAATGCATCACATCTCCTGTGATTTGGCTTTCTCCGTTCCATAAAATCGGATTTCCAATTAACTTCGTCAGAGCACTTTTAGAGTCAGAATGTATAGAATCACATTTTCCGCTCATATCTATTTTATAGAAACGAACATTTTTAAAAGCTCTTAAAATTCTTTCGCCTTCCTTTCCTGTAACCAGCAGCTTTTGTCCGTGAATATAAACGGAATCATTTTCAACCAAATTGATTGCAACGGCTCTTTTCGTAACAAACATGGAATCTTTCAGTTTGTAAAGTTCGGCATAATGTCCTTTTACAATTCCTTTATTTATAGAATCTGTGATTTTTACATTTCGAGTTGCCGATGCAAATTCGGTATTTCGATTATAAAATAAACTATCGCCTTCAATACGCCTATCGTCATATTTAATATAGGATTTCCTCAGAAAATGAGCTAGGTTTTTCTTCGTATCGTAAAATCCTTTTTCGGTATAAATGTAATTAGCTTTACTCGTAATTGTTGAGGGGCCAAAAAGATAAGTATGGCCAGAATTACTGTAATAATCCAAATGATTCGATTTGATTACATATTTTGGATTCGTAATAGTAACTTCCGTTAAAAACTGAAATTTCTTTTGTTCCACATAATATCTTCCAGATTTACTGACCAAAGTATTGTCTTTGTTTACAATTGTTCCTTTAGTATTATAAAAAACCTCTTGAATATTTCTGTCAAAATTAATGGTATCCGTCTGCAAAGTCGCATCTGGTGAAGTCAAAACAGCATTTCCTGTTGCGAAAGCTTTTTTTTCATTACCGCTGTATTCTGCATATTTACTGTTTAAGAACAAAGTATCACCCTGCACTAATTGTACATTTCCAAAAGCTTTTAAATAATTCTCTTTTTGAAAAAAATAGGCTTTATTACAAGTTAATACAACGCCGTCATGATTTACTTTTACATTTCCTGTTAGTAAAAGCGCATCTGGAACATTGACCTGATCGACATCAGAAAAATCAGCGTTCTCAATAACGATAGTTTTTGGAGCCTTAGCAGTTTTTTTTGCTTGCGCGAAAGTAAATTGAACGCTTAAAAAAGACAGACAAATAAATATGAAAAAGAGTGATTTCTTCAACTGATTAAATTTTTGTCAAATTTATAAAAAAGGTTACAACCTATGACTGTTATTAGGATTAATTTATAATAAGTCATCAACACTTCAAATGACAAATTCTGCTTCATTTATTTTTTCAACAAAACATACAACTCTCACGTTGTAGTTGCGCTATTCCAACTTCAAAATGATGCAAATTAAAAAGAGTTGGTTCTGAATTTTAAAAAATGAGTTACATTTAGAAAATAGTTTTTAATGCGTTCTATTTAGGAGCTTTAAAATTTAAAGACTATATTTAGTTAGCACAGCAATTATATGATAAGTAAAAGATTAATTACAGCAGGAATTACGTTAACTGTACTATTTTCGGCTTGTAAAACACAAGAATTAAAAATGAGTACAGCAAAAGAAGAAACGGCAGCCGAAAAAAAGGTTGTAGTCTATCAAGTTTTTACACGCCTATTTGGGAATAAAAATAAAACAAATAAACCTTGGGGAACCATAGAAGAAAATGGTGTTGGAAAGTTTAATGACTTTACAGATAAAGTGCTACACGAAATAAAAGATTTAGGAGTTACTTATATTTGGTATACCGGCGTTCCTCATCATGCTCTGGTACGTGATTATACAGCTTACGGAATATCAAATGATGATCCAGAAGTAGTTAAGGGACGTGCAGGATCTCCATATGCCGTTAAGGATTATTATAATGTAAATCCAGATTTGGCCGAAAACCCAGCGAAGCGTTTAGAAGAATTTGAAGCCTTGGTTAAGCGGACACATAATGCAGGTTTGAAAGTAATTATCGATATTGTTCCCAATCATATTGCTCGTAAATACGAAGGAAAATCGAATCCAGCAGGAGTAAAAGATTTTGGTGCCGATGATGATGTGAATGTTGAATACAAACGAGATAATAATTTCTACTATATTCCAAAAGAACATTTTGAAATTCCAGATGGAGATATTCCATTAAATGGAGAAAAACATCCGCTTATTGATGGAAAGTTTGATGAAAATCCGGCTAAATGGACAGGAAACGGATCTCGTAAAATTAAACCAGATCAAAATGACTGGTATGAAACCGTGAAGGTAAATTACGGCGTGCGCCCTGACGGAACTAAAGATTTTCCTGAGCTTCCAGCTGGTTTTGATCAGAAATCGTATAAAGAGCATTTTGCTTTTTGGCAGGATAAAGATGTGCCTGATTCTTGGAAGAAATTCAGAGATATTGCCTTGTATTGGACAGCAAAAGGAGTTGATGGTTTCCGTTATGATATGGCAGAAATGGTTCCGTATGAATTTTGGAGTTATATGAACTCTTCCATTAAAATGAAAAATCCAAATGCATTTTTGCTGGCAGAAGTTTATAACCCTAATGAATACCGCAATTACATCCGTTTAGGAAAAATGGATTATTTATATGATAAAGTAGAGACTTACGATAAATTGAAAGATGTTATTCGAGGAAAATCTTCACCAGATGAATTGACCGAGATTCAAAACAGAATGTCGGATATCGAACATCATATGCTTCATTTCTTGGATAATCATGATGAACAGCGTTTGGCAAGTCCTGATTTTGCAGGAACTCCAGAAAGAGGAAAGCCATTAATGGTTGTTTCGGCAACTATAAGCACTTCGCCGACAATGATTTATTTTGGACAAGAAGTAGGAGAGGCAGGAAATGAAGATGCTGGTTTTGGAAAACCTTCTAGAACGTCTATTTTTGATTATATCGGAGTTCCGAATCATCAGCGTTGGATGAACGACGGAAAATTTGACGGCGGACAGCTTTCTGATTCTGAAAAAAAGCTTCGTGATTTTTACAAACGGTTATTGAATTTTACCATTAACAGCAGCGCTTTGATGGGAAGTTTTGAAGAGATTCAATTTGCAAATCGCCAAAATAATGAAGGTTATGATGCTTTGTTGTATTCTTATGTTCGCTGGTCTGAAAAACAAAAATTGGTTGTAATTACTAATTTCTCTTCTGAGAAAGAAAGTGAATTTGACTTAAAAATTCCTTCAACAGTTATCTCAAAATGGCATCTAAAAGATGGTTCTTATGTGCTTGTAGATAAATTATATTCCGAAAGCAAAACTTACCTTACAGTCAAAAATGGTGAAGGTTCGGCACGAGTTAAAATAAAGCCTTCTGAATCATTTATTTATGAAGTAAACTAAGAAGTAATTAAAAAAAGTGTTTAAAATAAGACCTGCTTAGAACTTATTGAATCTAAGCAGGTTTATTTTTTTAAAGTTCTATTAGAAGTGAAAGGATTTCTTTAATTGAAAACTTAGCTCCGCAGACAAATTCATCTGAAGCGCCATAGTAAACAGTAAGAGTGTCACCATCAGGTTCTACGATATGACCATTTGTAAAAACCACATTGCCAAAAAAGCCGCTTAATTCATAATCTGTTTTAGGAAACATAATAGGAGTTTCTGTTCTCGAAATTACTTTTGAAGGATTTTCTAAATCCATTAAAAAAGCGCCTAGACAGTATTGGTGAAATTCGTTAGCACCATGATAAATTTCCAGCCATCCAAATTCTGTCTTTATTGGTGCTGCGCCAGCGCCGACCCTTTTACTGTCCCAATTGCCTTTTCTGGTTTTAATAATACATTTATGATTTCCCCAATGAAGACCATCGGGAGAAGAAGCAATCCAAATATAATTTCCACCAATATCTACACTGCTCGGACGATGTAAGGCATAGAATAAACCGTTTATTTTTTCTTCGAAAATTGCACAATCTTTATTATGAGGAGGGAATATCATTCCGTGTTTTTGAAAGCTCTTCCAATCTGTTGTAGTCCGTAAACCAACTCCAACACCATTAGAAGATACCGAAGTAAATGTCAGGTAATATTTTCCTTCAATTAAAGAAACGCGGCAATCTTCAATTCCGAAAGTTTCCAGAATTCCTTCACCAACTAAATAGGGATAGTTTTCAGGTTCGTAAAATTGTTTTCCATCATCACTGCATAGCAAGCGTATATGTGATAAAGTAGTTAGGTAATCAATTCCCTGATAATTAATTACACGGGCATCTGTGGCAATAAGTTCGGGGTGATCTTTAAGAATTTCTATAATTTCTATTAAACCTGTTTCTGTAAGTATAGGAAATGAGATAATGTTTTCTGCTTGCGTTGGTCTTTCGGCAACCCTTACTGCAAGCCAGATTTTATTTTGAAATTGAAATACGCCAGGATTAAGTAAACAAGTTATTTCTAATCCTTCTCTGCTTGGTGGTAAATCTGATGGTGAAATTATAGGATTTTCTGCAAAACGCTTGGCAATATCTTTCATAATTTTCGTATAAGTACATAAAAGGTATAAAAAAAAGCTGATACTTAATTCGTACCAGCTTTTTTTCTATACTTTTTTAACCTTTTTGAGTGCTTCAACATAATATTCGTTTACTTTTTCCCAATTAATATGTTCATAAAAAGCATCAATATAACTTCCTTTTCGGTTTTGATAATCTAGATAATAGGCATGTTCCCAAAGATCAATGCCTAAAATAGGCGTTCCTGGAATCAAAGCATTTTTCATTAACGGATTATCTTGATCCTGAGTTGTTGTAATTTGAAGTTTTCCATATCGGTCAACTACTAACCAAACCCATCCAGAACCAAATTGCTTTTCTGACTGCGCTTTAAATTGATTCGTTAGATTGTTGAAAGAACCAAATTCTTTATTAATAGAACCGGCAAGAGTATCTTTCGGAGTTTGCTCTTTTGGAGTTAAAACATTAAAATAAAGCGTATGGTTGTAATATCCTCCAGCATTTTGACGAAGTTTGGCATTATTTAAATCCATCTTTTTCAAAATATCCTCAATAGGCATATTCTCAAATTCTGTAGAAACAATTTCTTTATTAAAATTGTTTGTGTAAGATAAATAATGTTTAGAATAATGAGTTTCTAAAGTCAAAGTTCGAATTGCAGGTGCAAGACCGTCATAATTAAAGGACAGTTTTGTCATTTCAAAAGAACCGGGATCAGCTTTAACATCATTTGGCGAACCAATAGTTATTTTTTCTTCTTTAGTCGGAAGAGGAACCTCAACAACTTCGGTCAGCTTATCTTCTTTGCAGGAAAATAATAGTAAAAATGAAGCTAAAGTGCTAAATAGAACAACGTTTTTCTTCATAATGTTATTTATTTTGATGATAATGAGTTAATGATCTCGATATAATTTTCTTTCGCCTCATCAATTGACATATGACTAATCTGCATCCAGGCATTAGTTTTGAACGCATCTCTCAAATCAAAATTTTCAGATTGATTGTAAACTGCTGTACCAAAAGTTGCCTGTTTGTAAAAAGCGTAAAGTCTTAACTGCACATCTTGCGGCAGTGAAGCCTGAGTCATTGTCATTGCAATTTCTACAGCTTCCGCAAAGCGAATATCTAAATCTTTCTCAGCCATTTATGCTTTCGTAGCAATAATTGTTTTTCCACCAATCGCTTTTTGATTCAATTCAACGTTGATAGGTGTACCTAAAGGTAAAAATAAATCTACTCTTGATCCAAATTTAATGAAACCAGCATCTGTTCCTTGAACAACCTGCATTCCTTCTTTGGCGTAATTTACAATTCTACGAGCCAATGCTCCAGCGATTTGTCTGTATAGAATAGCGCCAAATGTTTCATTTTCGATAACTACAGTAGTTCTTTCGTTTTCTTCACTCGCTTTTGGATGCCATGCAACAAGAAATTTTCCAGGGTGGTATTTGCTAAATTTAATGATACCATCCATCGCGTAACGAGTTACGTGAACATTGATAGGAGACATAAAAATAGAAACCTGTAAACGTTTATCCTTAAAATATTCTCCTTCATAAACTTCTTCGATAACCACAACTTTTCCATCAACAGGAGCAAGGATATGATCGCTGTTCTTAATTGCAATTCTTTTAGGATTTCTAAAAAATTGCAAGATAATGATCAAAACTACAAGCGCTGCAATTTGAACTAGAGTTCTAAGCCAATTGATATCAATAAATTTTTCGGCTAATAAAACCACAACGACTGTAAAAACTACACCTAATAAAATGGACGGGCCTCCTTCTTTATGAAACATAATATAAAATTTGATAAAATAAAAATATAATTGGTGCTACAAATATAACACTATCTAATCGATCTAAAATACCTCCGTGTCCCGGCATTATCGAACCACTGTCTTTTACGCCTGCAATTCTTTTAAATTTGGATTCAATCAAATCTCCAATAGTCCCAAAAATGCTTACAATTAAAGCAATTATCGTCCAGATTAAAATTGATTTATTGCTAAATTCAGGATTGGGCTGAATGTACAGTTTTGAGATTAAAAAACCTGCAAAAGCTGCAAAAACAACACCGCCAAGAAAACCTTCAATAGTTTTTTTTGGGGAAACACGTTCGAACAATTTATGCTTACCGATTGATTTTCCAACTAAATACGCAAAAGTATCATTAGTCCAGATCAAAACAAATAATCCAAGAATAATTTTCGGATTATAGTCATTAGTTCCGAATGAGATTTTAACGATAAAAATAAAAGGAAGTGTAATATACCCAAGCAGATACAAATATTTTGAAGAAGTGCTTATTTTTTGAACTGAATCATAAAATAAGAATATAATACATTTTATAGAAACGACTAATGTAACTGCCAAAAGAATTAAATCCAGCTGTTTGATGTTGGTTTCTAAAGTTATATTAGAATTAAAAGTATCGTTTATAAATTTACTAGTCTGTTTGTTGTAATGACTTATGAGAATTGTTGCCGCATAAATTGACATTCCAAAAAGTATAGAAAATACTTTGTTTAAATTAACGAGATTAGAAAATTCGTAAAGAGTGATAATTAAGAAAATACCAAAAAGTGTAATGAAGCTTTCGGTAGAAAACAATATCGAAGTTAGTAATAAAGCGATATAAACAGCACCAGAAATGGTTCTCTTCAGTGTTTCATTCATCTTAAAGATCTTCTAAAAGCAATAAATAAAGATTCTTGGCAACACTTCCGTATTGCGTAAAGTCTTCTTCTTTGGCTTTTTCGAAATATTTTATGGTAGTGATATTAGTAGGGTAGTCTCTTTCGTATTTACGTTTTATAGCGCTCAATCCGTCGCTTTTCATTGGAAGGATCTGGCTGGTTGTAGCTATAATAACAATATTTGCAGGTAATTCGTTTGGTTTATTTTGTCTAATTTGTTTTGATGAAAATAAAATTGAACCTTCATCAGCAATAAGGTTTTCACAGCTTGCCAATAAAAATTTTGGTTTAGAAGGAGCAATGTAAAATAATTTATTTTCTTCTAATAAACTAAACAAAGCTGGCTCATAACACAAAACTTCACTTTCAAACCAATCATTTTCTTCTAATATGTTTTCAAACTGTTCAGCAACTTCTTCAGTGTTTTCGCAGTACAAGAACTTACCTCCATTTTTTTTGAAATTGAAAATAAATTGCTCGTCTAAAGATAAATGACTGTTCTGTGCAGATGTACCTGCATATTCGCTTTCATTCTCTTCGTCAGAAGCGGCTTCGCTTGAGCCAAATATTTTTTTGAAAAAATTCATTTTTTATATGAAATACTTTACATGTTAATTGAAAACGTTCAAAGATAAAAAAATCTTAATTCAAAAGGGTATTTTGAATTAAGATTTTAAAAAATTATTACGTATTTCGTAAATTATTTATGAAACTACTTCTTCCAAATTTTTGTCAAAAGTTCGTTTTCCAAAAATATTTTCTAGATCATCTTTAAAGATAACTTCTTTTTCAATCAGAATATCAGCTAGTTGATTTAGTTTGTCTTTGTTTTCTTCTAAGATTTGAATCGCTCTCTGGTATTGACCTTCGATTAACTCTGAAATTTCAGCATCAATAATTTTTGCTGTTTCATCAGAATATGGTTTCGAGAAGTTATATTCACTTTGTCCAGTTGAATCATAATAAGTAACATTTCCGATTTTATCGTTCAATCCGTAGATCGTTACCATAGCACGAGCTTGACGCGTTACTTTTTCTAAATCGCTCAAAGCACCAGTTGAAATTCTGTCGAAAGTTACTTTCTCTGCAGCTCTACCACCCATAGTAGCACACATTTCATCTAACATTTGATCTGTTCTAACGATTTGTCTCTCTTCTGGTAAATACCAAGCAGCTCCTAAACTTTGTCCACGAGGTACAATAGTTACCTTAATAAGCGGCGCAGCATGCTCTAGCATCCAGCTTACAGTTGCATGTCCAGCTTCATGAATAGCAATTGCTCTTTTCTCTTCTGGAGTTATAATTTTGTTTTTCTTTTCTAAACCACCGATAATTCTATCAACTGCGTCAAGGAAATCTTGTCTGTCAACAGCAGCTTTGTTGTTACGTGCAGCAATTAAGGCAGCTTCGTTACAAACGTTTGCAATATCTGCACCCGAAAAACCTGGAGTTTGTTTAGCTAAGAAATCTAAATCTAGACCTTCAACTTTTTTGATAGGAGCTAAGTGTACTTTAAAGATTTCAGCTCTTTCGCGAATATCTGGTAAGTCTACAAAAATCTGTCTGTCAAAACGTCCTGCACGCATTAAAGCTTTGTCAAGGACATCAGCTCTATTGGTTGCAGCTAATACAATTACGTTAGAGTTTGTCCCAAAACCATCCATTTCTGTTAGTAATTGGTTCAAAGTGTTTTCTCTTTCGTCATTTCCGCCAGACATATTGCTTTTTCCTCTTGCTCTACCAACAGCATCAATCTCATCGATGAAAATGATAGCAGGAGATTTTTCTTTTGCTTGTTTGAATAAATCACGTACACGTGAAGCTCCAACTCCTACAAACATCTCGACGAAATCAGAACCTGATAAAGAGAAGAAAGGTACCTGAGCCTCACCGGCAACAGCTTTTGCCAATAAAGTTTTACCAGTTCCTGGAGGTCCTACAAGTAGAGCACCTTTTGGAATTTTACCTCCCAGATTGGTATATTTTTCAGGGTTTTTAAGGAATTCAACAATTTCTTGAATTTCTTCTTTAGCACCTTCTAAACCAGCAACATCTTTAAATGTAGTTTTGATATCTGTTTTTTCATCGAATAGTTTGGCTTTAGATTTTCCGATATTGAAAATCTGTCCGCCGCCTCCAGCACCTCCGCCAGACATTTTACGCATGATGAAAATCCATACACCAACAATGATGATGATAGGAAGTAAGCTGATTAAAATATCGCTCCAATTGTTTTTTTGAAGGAAATTAAAATCTTTCAGTTTGCCCTCGCTAACCGCTTTTTCAAGTTTTGTTTGAAATATTTGATCATTACCAATTTCCAGCGTATAGTGCGGACCTTTGTTTGGCTGTTTGAAAATATCTTCAGCAACTTTTTTATTTGACGGGTCTTTAAGAGCCGCAGCATTTAAATATACTTCAGCCTCAGCTTTGTTGTACACAATAACTTTTTCAATCTGGCCTTTTTCTAAAAGCGTGTTGAATTTAGAAGAAGTTAATTGAGCAGGTTCGCTTAAGCTAGATCCTCCGGTAGCAAAACTTATAAATAAAAAAACTAAAAGTATTGCGGTATATATTAACCAAGGACTTATTTTAAATTTATTCGGATTTGGATTATTATCTTTAGCCATTTAATGAAAGTTTCTTTAGTATTTATTTTCGATTGTAGTTATTTTGGCATCACCCCAAAGGCTCTCGATATTGTAATATTCGCGAATATGTTTCTGGAAAACATGTACTACAATGTGTACATAATCCATTAAAACCCATTCTGCATTATCGGTTCCTTCTACGTGCCAAGGTTTATCTTTTAAGTCTTTTGATACTGTTTTTTGAATTGAGTTTACGATGGCGTTAACTTGGGTATTTGAGCTACCGTTGCAAATTACAAAATAGTCGCATACAGCTGTATCTATTTCTCTTAAGTCAAGAATATCGATATCATTTCCTTTTACTTCCTCAATCCCTTTGATTATGTTCGCCAGTAGAACATCATTATTAATCGTCTTTTTCGCCATGAATTATTTTATATGTGAATTTGTAAAGTTACCAAATTTTGTGATTATTTTTGAACCTTAACAAAATATTAAATTAAGTTATCTAAATTATTTAATGAAACTAATCAAACTCGATGCCATAGATTCAACAAATGATTTCCTGAAGGCATTGTCAAGTCAGGATCAACTAGAGAATTTTACGGTGGTAACAGCTGAAAATCAGACAAAAGGCAAAGGACAAATGGGAGGAAAGTGGGAGTCTGAAGCTGGTAAAAACTTAATTATGAGTGTATTGGTAAAGGATTTTCTATTTAATAACGAACAAGTCTTTAATTTAAGTGTCGTTGTTTCATTAGCAGTTACAGAAGTGCTGAAATCGTTAAATATTCCTGATATATGCATAAAATGGCCAAACGACATTCTGTCATACAATAAGAAATTGGTTGGCATACTAATCGAAAACACCATAAAAAGCGATGGCAGGATCGTGTCAGTTGTCGGAATAGGGATGAACGTAAACCAAACTGATTATGCAGATTTGCCAAATGCATCTTCTCTAGCAGTAATTTCAGGTAAATCTTTTGATAAAGAAGAATTAGCAATTTTAATAGTAGAAAAAATAAAGGAGAAAATACAGTCATGGCAGACTTCTGCAAAAGATTTATGGACCGATTATTTTAATTCTTTATTCAAAAAAGGAGTTCCAATGCCTTTCAAAAACCTCAACGATCAAAATTTCATGGGAATCATTCAAGGCGTTTCTTCAATTGGAAAATTGCAGGTTTTATTAGAAGATGATTCTGTTGTAGAATTTGATATAAAGGAGGTTAAAATGCTTTACTAAGTTGCTAAGGTTCTGAGATGCTAAGATTCTAAGTTTTTTTTTGAAAGCGAAGACGCTAAGTTTTATGACTTAAAGAAATATGTTTGAATGAGTAGAATCTGCATGAAATAAAAAACTTTGTGCCTTAGCGCCTTCGTGGCATTCAAAAAAAAGCCCGATAATAAAATCAGGCCTTTCATTTATAATTCACAATTAATAATTAACCATTATTAAAGCTTATTCATATTATTTGCTAGAGTTTCGATGAATTTGCTGATTGGTCCTTTAACCATCATTGCCATCATAGCATTAAACTCTCCTTCAAAAAACAATTGAACTGCACTTTCAGAATCAGAAATGCTGTCAATGTTTGAAGTCAAAGTAAACGGAAGTTTGTCACTTGCTGCACCCAAAACAATTTTGTTTGGAGCCACTTTGTCTTTCATTTTCAATTTGATTTCAGGCATCCCTTTCAATCCAAAAATAAAAGCGTCTTCGCCAGTCACTTCAAATTTAGCGATATTATCCGGCATTAATTTTTCAAAATTCTTAACATCAGTCAATTGATCGAATAAATCTTGAGCTGATTTCTGAACAGTAACTTTTGGACTTTCTAAGTTCATATATTTTTTATTTTTTTGTTTTTACCGCAAAGTGCGCTAAGGTTTTTTTATATGCTTGGTTTATAAGACACTAAGATCGCAAAGTGAGATTAAATTCCCAAAAAAGAGCGAAGCGATTTTTTAGAAAATCTAAATTACTCCTCTTGTCCCCAAGTTGACGGGCTTTCATTCCACTCCAGCAGAGTCGATTGCTGATCTTCAGTGATATATTGCTTTTGAACCGCCAAGTCTAATAAATTTTCGTAGTTGCTCAAAGTGAATAAATCAATATTAGCTTCTTTAAAATTTTCTTCAGCAATGCCAAAACCATATGTAAAAATCGCCGCCATACCTTTAATGTTCGCACCTTCGCTTCTTAAAGCTTCCACAGCCATCAAACTGCTTTTTCCAGTACTAATTAAATCTTCGACAACTACAACATTTTGTCCTTTTTGTAAAAAACCTTCAACTTGGTTTTGTCTTCCGTGTTTTTTAGGTTCCGGACGCACGTATACGAATGGAAGTCCTAAACTTTCGGCAACCAAAATTCCAACTCCAATGGCTCCAGTGGCAACACCAGCGATCACATCGGGTTTTCCAAATTGTTTTTCGATGTTCTTAGCAAACTCATCACGAACATAGTTTCTGATGCTCGGAAATGAAAGAATTAACCTATTATCACAATAAATAGGAGATTTCCAACCAGAAGCCCATGTAAAAGGATTTTCGGGATTCAATTTAATTGCATTTATTTGCAAAAGCAATTCGGCTGTTTTTTCGGCAGTATCTTTATTAAAAATCATAGTACAAATGTATAAAGTTTTTGTAAACGACAAACCACTTTTTTTGACAAATGAAATCTCGAAAGAAACAGATTTCCAATTGTTCTTGTTGGAGAGCATTGATATCGAACAGCTTATCATAAAAATTTTTCAAAATAAAATTCAAAAAGCTATTTTATATCATCCCGACGAAAGTGAAATAATGAAAACCCTTAAAGCCAAAATTCCAGTAAATAAAGCTGGCGGAGGCTTTGTGTACAACAAGAAAGGCGAGGTTCTATTCATTTTTAGAAACGGAAAATGGGATTTACCAAAGGGCGGAATCGAGAAAGGCGAGGACATTGAAGCAACCGCCATGCGCGAAGTAGAGGAAGAAACTGGAGTAAATAAACTTCGTATAATCAATAAACTGCAAAAAACCTATCATATTTTCAAACGCAACGGAAAATACAAATTAAAAATCACGCATTGGTTCGAAATGCATTCAGATTTTGAGGGAACTCCTCACGGACAAATAGAAGAAGGCATCGAAAAAGTGGCTTGGCTAAACCCAGAGCAAATCAAAGAAGCACTTAAAAACTCATACGAAAACATCAAATTGTTGTTTGAAGAAGAGGAAGTTCGAGTAGAAAAAATTGCACCGCCTGTTCCATATCGATCAGGTCCAAATTCAGATATTTAAGTATTGGGGCGTGCCACCAATTAAAAAAAATACCCAATCAACTTTGCGTTCATTGGGTATTTTTTTTATTGCTGTCGGGCTTTCGCCGCTACTACGGTAGCTTGGCTCTATCCCTCACGCGAACTTCACTTTCGTATTAAGAATTACCATTTAATTTTATCAAAAGATTATCATCATTAAAAACCGCATTTATTACATTTCCATTCTTTTCGGCTTTAATTTCATTTCCATTAGATGTCAGTTCATAACCTTTTTGAGAAAGATAATTGGTAAAAGCATTTTTGTGGTTTTGAATTTCAAATGTTGAAATAAGTTCTGGAAAAACAGTTAGAATTCGAGCTAATTCTTCGCTCTCAACATTATCTACTGCATCAGATTTAATGGTAACAACCATCGTCCCTTGACCGTAATTTCCAAGATAATAACCACTTGCATTAAACATCTCAACAGCAATCATTCCTATTAGATGTAAATCGTTCTGAGTAGCATCAAATTTTCCAACTGTTAATAAATCAATATTATTTTCTTCGCCGTATTTCTTTAACAAAAGAGCTTGCTTCATAACAGATTCTGCATAACCTCCCGCTTTGTTGTCCCAAATCCAAAGCCATGTTTCTGAAGAATGTGAAAAAGAACCCAAAACCTGCATCGGAAATGTAAGATCATCTCCAAAAGTTATTTCTTCTTTATTCATATCGACATTCCAAGAAAGACCACCAGTTATCTCAAATAGATTTCTTTGTTTTTCCAAAGCAATTGCTCCAAATTTTTCTAAAAAATCATTTTCAGATGCGAAGTGTATAGTATTGTTTGGCTGATTAGTAGTTGATTCTGTATTTTCTTCTTTCTTTTTAAAAAGATTATTGAATAGACCCATTTTATGACTTTTAGAATTATAAAATTTATGTATTCAAATATATAACTTTTAAGATAAGTCAGAAAAACGTTAATTAAATTTATACTTGCTTTGTGAATTTTGAACTTTGCAATTAAAAAACTCATTCCGTAGGAATGTCTCGTAGGTAGAAAGAAAATGAATTCCGAATATACGTTCCATCGGAACGTTTGATTAACTAGGTAATAATGCCGTAAACAGGTGTCCTTACAGGACACAATGCATAACCATTATTTTTTTTCTACCTACGAGATATTCCTAACGGAATATATTTACCATGCTGTCACAAACGTCTCTCTCTTTGCGATATGGGACTTTTTAAACCACATCAAATCAAAAAAAAATCTACAAAACACGATAAACAGGATACTGCATATGTGCCTTTTCATAATAAACAGAATGCTTGTAAATCCAATTTAACTGTTCTTCAGAATTTTTTGCAAATTCGCGGTCGTTTTGTTTTTTGGTTTCTAATGCTGCTTTTAGAGTTGGATTATCTTTTAAAAGCTGCGCCGCGGTATCTTCAAAAATATATTCTGAGTAATGTTCTTTTTGCTGTAAAATAGGATCGAAGAAATTCCAGTTAAAGAACGAATCAACACCTTCTGGTTCAAAAGCTTCTAGAAGATATTTTACACCTTTTTGAGTGGTTGGAACAATGTAATCTCCTTTAGCGAAATTCATTTTAACGAGCTTAGAAGTTACGGTCGTGTTTCTGTGTAAATAATGCCCTTCGTAAGCAGACGGAACAGTTTTAAAATTGGCAATTCTATAACTTTCGACTTCTATAATCGTATCGTTTTTAATTTGCTTAAACGAGATATTATTGTTTTTCAAAAGTTCAATAATATTCCAATAACCACGTGGAATGATATAAGCAGACGGAATAACAACATCTTTTACCGATTTGAATTCTTTGATATACGGAACATCTTTTTTGTATGGTTTGCTTCTGTCATAATACAAACGATTTCCTGTTGTAGCTTCGCTTTTTTTGTAGCCTGCTTCATATCCCAAAAACGAAAAAGTAGTTGCTTTTGTACTGTCCAATTCCCATTTTAAAGTATACGATTTTTTAGGCTGATATTGTTCTAAATTCTTTACTCTTAAATCTTTTATCTTTTGATAATTCGCATCGGTAAAATCCATAGTAGACTTCATGTACTCGTAAGTCATTTTTACGCGTTCTGCGTATTTTTTCAGCATATGTGTTTCAACCACAAAACCAATTGTATTGAATAGGGAAGTGTAACCCGTTGTATATCGCGGACTATCTACAAATTGTCCAAAACCTTTGTCTGGAGTATCTTTAAATGAATCGACATAAGGCGTAGTTTCAATTTTCTTCTTTTGAAGATCTTTGACCAAAGCCGGCATCATTTCGTTATTCATAAAATCGCCCAAAACAGTTCCGAGTTTATTATGCTGTGTCATAATGTACGTCAATTTGTATTGATAATCAGAACCGTTACTTACGTGATTGTCAATAAAAACATCGGCATTTATTTTTTGGAAAATCTCGACAAAACTTTTAGTGTTTCTCGTGTCAGATTTCATCATATCGCGGTTCAAATCGTAATTTCTCGCATTTCCTCTAAAACCATAAATTTCGGGTCCGTCTTGGTTCGCTCGAGTTGTCGAATTTCGGTTTAAAGCACCACCAATATTATAAACGGGAATAGTCACTAAAACAGTATTTTTAGGTGCTTTCAGTTTGCCAATTGCCAAATCTCTGTAAAATTGCATGGTTGCATCGATTCCGTCAGGTTCGCCCGCATGGATTCCGTTATTCACAAATAAAACGGCTTTGGTTTTCTGTATTTTATCAAAATCAAATTCCTTGTCAGGATTGAAGGTAATCATATGCAAAGGTTCTCCAGAATCTGTCAGTCCCATTTCTTTCATTTGAATAGTTGGAAAATCGGCAGCAAGCATTTTAAAATAAGCGATAGTTTCCTGATAAGATGCCGATTGGTTTCCGTTTCCTTTCTCAAAAAACGTATCGTATTTTTTATTGTTTTGAGCAAAAAGGGTTATGGTGAAAAGTGAAATGAAAAAGGTAAAAAGTTTCATGGTTTTGGTTTTAATCAAAATCAAATATAGTTTTTTATTTGTTTAAAAGTTTCAAATTTCAGGTTTCAAGTTGATTGGCTTTGTGTTTTTTACCGCAAAGCACGCAAGGTTTTTTATGTATGGGTTTTATAAAAACGTAAAGTTGGCAAAGCTTTGAACTAAACTTTGCGAACTTTGTGTAAACCTTTGCGTGCTTTGCGGTTAAAAAACTTTCCCTACTTTTGCAAAATGAATAAAAAACACCATTCCAACAATATACTTTCGAATTTAGGGATTCAGAGTCTGAACGAAATGCAGGAAATGGCGCAAGATGCCATTTTAAACGAAAACAACGTTTTATTACTTTCTCCAACTGGATCTGGAAAAACATTGGCTTTTTTGCTTCCAATTTTAGAATTATTGCAGCCTGAGATTCTTTCTGTTCAATGTCTAATTTTGGTTCCTTCCCGCGAACTTGGACTTCAGATCGAACAGGTTTGGAAAAAAATGGGAACGCAGTATAAAGTAAATATCTGCTACGGTGGACATTCAATCGACACAGAAATCAAAAATTTAAGCAATCCGCCTGCGGTTTTAATTGGAACGCCAGGAAGAATTGCCGATCATATTGACAGAGATACTTTTAGAACCGATAAAATTCAGACTTTAATTTTGGATGAATTTGATAAATCGCTTCAATTAGGCTTTCACGAACAAATGTCTTTCATAATTGGCAGATTATCGAAAGTAAATAAAAGGGTTTTAGTTTCGGCAACTTCCGATATTGAAATTCCGAAATACACACGCGTTGTAAATCCAACAATTTTAGATTTTATTCCAGAGGAAGAAGAAAAAGCTAATCTTTCGATGAAAATGGTGGTTTCGCCAGCTAAAGATAAATTACAGAGTTTGTTCAATTTAATTTGTTCTTTAAATTCAGAATCGGCGATTATTTTTTGTAATCATCGCGATGCTGCAGAACGTATCAGCGATACTTTAAACGAAAAAGGAATTTATTCGGTTTATTATCACGGGGGGATGGATCAGGACGAACGTGAGCGCGCTTTAATTCAGTTTAGAAATGGAAGCGTCAGCTATTTGGTTACAACAGATCTAGCAGCCAGAGGTTTGGATATTCCAGAAATGAAACACGTTATTCATTATCACCTGCCATTAAAAGAAGATGAATTTACACATAGAAATGGACGTACAGCGCGTATGCAGGCAACTGGAACGTCTTATATTATCATTCACGAAAGTGAAAAACAATTAGACTACATTGATTATGAAATGGAGGTTTTAAGTGTTGATGGTAACGTCTCACTGCCAAATCCACCTCAATTTCAAACTATTTATATCAGCGGCGGGAAGAAAACAAAACTAAATAAATTTGATATTGTGGGTTTCTTTTCTCAAAAGGGAAAATTAGAAAAAGAGGATTTAGGTTTAATTGAAGTGAAAGATTTTGTTTCGTTTGCAGCCGTAAGATTCAATAAGGTAAAAGAACTTCTGAAAAATATTAAGGACGAAAAGATGAAAGGCAAAAAGTTCAAAATTGAGGTTGCCCGAAATGTCATCAAGAAAGAAGAAGAGGAGAAAAAAGGGAAATATTAGTTATGCTAAACGAGCGAATAATTTGATTAAAGAGTTTTTTTGACTTTGGATTTATCTCCTTGTATTTCAGATGTTTAGAATTCTTTAACTAAGTTTTACAATTTTATGTTAAAAAAATAATGATTTGATAGGTGTTTTTTCAATATTTCTATGTTTTTTTGCTACAGTAAAATTGTAACCCCAAATACTATATGAAAAAGATTATTACTCTTGCCGCATTGTTTTTTACTTTTGTTTCGTTTGCACAGGTTAAGGTTCTAGAAACGGTTCCTGTAGAAAAATTAGGAAAAGTAAATAACAACTACATTCAGAAAATTGGTGACGAATACACTGTGTATTACACTATTGTTCAAAGTGATGACGATTCTACTTTGAGAAAATTTTCATTCAAGAACATCGATAATGCTTATAACTCTTTATACAACATTATCATGGGCGGATTTACAGCTTCTCCGTTGTACGATATCAAATTAGAGTTACCTAACAACTACATTTGGTTGCACTATACAGGAAATGTGGTTCCAGACAAATCTACAGTTCAGTTTATGGTTTCTGGTAAAGAAAGAGACGCAGCAACAAACAACGTTTCTGAGCCATTCGTAAAAGACCAAATCAATAAATTATTTCAAAAATAGTTTTTCGATATATGTATAAAAAGCCGTTCTATTTGAACGGCTTTTTTGTTTCAAGTTTCAGGTTGATAAACTTTGTCTTTAATTTTAACGCAAAGCTCGCTAAGTTTTTTTATTTAAAGGCTTTTAAAAGCACAAAGTTCGCAAAGCTTTGTGAATAAAACTTTGTGAACTTTGCGTAAATCTTTGTGTGCTTTGCGGTTAAATAGTGAGTATTCTAAAAAAAACTTAGAATCTTAGCATCTCAGAACCTTAGCAACTTTATTTAAATCTTCTTCACATACTGCGTTATAATCACAATCTGCTGTCCATCAACTTTTCCTTCGATGTATTCAGCGTTTTCGTGGTCTAAACGAATATTTCTTACAGCAGTTCCTTGTTTGGCAACCATGCTAGATCCTTTTACTTTAAGATCTTTGATTAAAACAACAGAATCTCCGTGTTGTAGTACTACACCGTTACTGTCACGGTGAATTAATTTATTTTCGTCATCTTCGCCTTCGCCAGTTGCTTGTGCCCATGCGAGAGTATCTTCATCTAAATACATCATGTCCAATAATTCCTGAGGCCATCCTGCAGCACGCAAACGGCTTAACATTCTCCAAGCAACAACTTGCACAGCAACATTTTCATTCCACATGCTGTCGTTAAGGCATCTCCAGTGATTTAAATCGACGTTATCTGGATTTTCAATTTGGTCAATACAAGTATTACAGGCTAATATAGATTCATCTATACCGCCTTTTTGAGTTGGCAGTACTTGATAAACTTTTAGATTTTCTTCGTTTCCGCAAAGTTCACATTTAGATCCGCTTCGTTTGCTTAATTCTCTTTCGATGCTCATTATTTATTGTTTGTTTAAAAATGCGAAATTACTTATAATTTGTTTCGCTTGCAAGTTTATGTTTTTCTGTCATTGCGAGGTACGAAGCAATTTCATACTTAATTTTAACAAAGTAAGCATAGTCCATTTGCTTTGTTCCTTGCTATGGCTTAGTGTCTAGTGTTATTTCTTAACCCTTACCGCATCAGGAACCAGCATTTCATACTCACCTCCATGACGTAATACATCACGAACAATACTCGAACTAATAAATGATGTACTTGCAGCAGTTAATAAAAATACTGTTTCTATTTTAGAAAGTTTTCTATTCGTATGCGCAATAGCTTTTTCAAATTCGAAATCTGCTGGGTTGCGAAGACCTCTTAAAATAAAATTGGCTTTTAGTTTTTTTGCCAGATCAATGGTTAAACCTTCATAAGTGATAACTGATACTTTCGGTTCGTCTTTAAAAGTTTCTTCAATAAAACGCTTTCTTTCTTCTAATGAAAACATGTATTTTTTTTCGGCATTTACACCAATCGCAATTACAATTTCGTCAAACAAAGGAATTCCTCTTTTGATAATGTCTTCATGTCCAAGTGTAATAGGATCAAAGGATCCGGGGAATATTGCTCTTCTCATTTTTTGAGGTTCTAAGGTTCTGAGTTACTAAGATTCTAAGTTTTGATCTTTATTTAGGTAATTCTAAGGGTTTTTATTGCTGGAACCCATTCGTCTTTTTTACAGATTTTACATTTTGCGGTTCCTTTTTTTTGTTCTTCGGTATGACCGCAAAAAGTGCAGGAATAAATTCCGTCACTTAGAATGTTTTTACTTTTTTGATGAAAAAGTAAAGGCAAAATAGGAAGGCCGTGTTTCACTTCTTCATCTTTGTAAAAAAAGACACTGATTTCTCCGCTTGTTTCTATAAAAGCATGTTTTACTTGTCCTAAATGTTCAATAGATTTGATTCTTAATTCAGAGAAAAATTCGTCCTGAGCCAAAGATTCTTTTTTAAAAGTTGAGATAGAAAATTTTCCATCATTAATTAAACATTCGGTTTTGCCTTCTATAAATTCCTCGAATTTTTTACTCTTTCCAGTAAGCCATGTTACACCGCGATATAGGATAATGATAACTAAGAAAACAATCGCTGCCGGTATTATTCCGACATCTTCATAAAACATTGGATCGCCGGCGGCCGAACCAAGCGCAATAACAATTACGGTTTCGAATATAGATAATTGTTTTACTCCTCTTTTACCAGCTAACTTTAATGTAAGCAGTAAAATAGTAAACATAACCGTTGAACGAAATATTACTTCCAGAAGGAAAACCTGGGGTAATTCGTTAAATAACAATCTATTCCATTCAAAGATTTCTTTCATTTTTTTTAAGGTTCTAAGGTTCTGAGGGGCTAAGTTTCTAAGTTTTTTAGGTTTAAGCTTTTGATAACTTAGACTTCACTCAGCCTGACAGTATTGGGTTAAAAAATAAGGTTCTGAGATCTTAGTAACTTAGCATCTCAGAACCTTAGTATCTTTTTTAAGCTAGAGCTAACTCAATCGCATTGGTGAATAAATCTTCTAGTGAAATTCCGGCTGCTTTTGATTGCTGCGGAATCAAACTTTCTGTCGTTAAACCTGGAATAGTATTCATTTCCAGCATGTACGGTTCGTTGTCTACGATGATAAATTCGCTTCGGGAGAAACCTTTCATCTTTAAAACTTCGTAAGCACGTTTTGCTATTTCGCCTACTTTTTGAGTCAACTCATCAGAAATTCTTGCAGGTGTTATTTCTTGCGATTTTCCTTCGTATTTAGCTTCGTAATCAAAGAAATCATTTTCTGAAACGATTTCAGTCATTGGTAAAACTTTAATTTCACCTTTATAATTAATTACGCCCACAGAAACTTCAGTTCCGTCAAGGAAACTTTCTATGATGATTTCATTGTCTTCTTTGTACGCCACTTCGATTGCAATTGGCAGTTCAGCTTCGGTTTTTACTTTAGAAATTCCAAAACTTGAACCTGCTTTGTTTGGTTTAACGAAACATGGAAGTCCAACTTTTTTAACAATTTCAGCTGTATTGATTTCGTCTCCCTTGTTCAAATAATAAGAGATTGCCGTTTTGATTCCGTATGGTTTTAAAACCGATAATAAATCTCTTTTATTGAATGTAAGTGCAGATTGGTAATAATCGCAAGAAGATTGCGGCATGCCGATTAATTCGAAATATGCCTGCATTAATCCGTCTTCGCCTGGAGTTCCGTGAATTGCGTTGAAAACACAATCAAAAGTGATTTTTTCTCCGTTTACTGTTACTGAAAAGTCATTTTTATCGATTGGGAATTCGGCATCATTTTGGTCTACATAAACCCATTTTTCTTTGAAAATGTGAATTCGAAATCCGTTGTATTTTGTTTTATCAAGATATTGGTATACAACGTTTCCGCTGATCAGCGAAATTTTGTATTCGCTTGAATATCCGCCCATGATGATGGCAATGTTTTTCATTTTATTGTTTATTTGTTTAATCGTTTTGTTATTTAATCGATTTTATTGTTTTTGTTTCTAATTGTACTAATTTTTACGAATTATGTTTGTTCGTTATATTTGTCAGACTGAGCGAAGTCGAAGTCCCCGCAAAGTAATTCGGCAAACGGGACTTCGACTTCGCTTAGTCAAACAATTTCTTGCATTCTTGTTTTAAACAAAATTATCATTTTTTTTGAAACGAAATACTTTATCTTTGTCGCTATTAAAAATAAATTTATGAGTTTACGTCAGTATTTAACAAGCCGAGTTTTTTTCTTGCAATTGCTTGCGGCCGCAGCTATCATTGCGGTTATTGGTTATTTATTTATGCATTGGTTGACTTTTACAACTGATCACGGACATGAAATAGCTGTTCCGAATTTGTCTAAACTGACTGAGGAACAAGTAGAAGAGAAATTGGATGAACTGGATTTAGACTACGTACTGCTGGACAGTGTTGATTACAGAAGTGAATTCCCAAAATATAGTGTTGTTGAGCAGGATCCGCTGCCGGGAACTAAAGTAAAAGTGGGAAGAAAAATTTATATTAAGATTAATGCTTCAGGCTTTTCTTCTGTTAAAATTCCTGATTTGATAGAGAAAACGTATCGTGAAGCAGTTCCGACTTTAAAAGCTTTAGGACTTGAGCCAGGAACGATTACTTATATTCCGAATCTTGGAAAAGATATGGTATTGGAAATGCGTTTAAAAGGCAGAAATTTAAAAGTAGGAGACCGCGTATTGAAAGCGTCTAAAATCGATTTGGTTTTAGGCGACGGAAAAGCAAGTTATGTAGATGAAAGTCAGGCAGACAGTACAGCAACTGAGCCTGCAGAAACCCCACAAGATGAACAATAATATTGAAGAAAATTTAGATCTGGAAGACGAATTATTTGAGCATTACAGATTTGAAGTGCCTAAAGGTCAGGCGTTTTTGCGTATTGACAAATATTTAATGAATTTGATTCAGAATGCTACGCGCAACAAGATCCAGAACGCAGCAACTGAAGGAAACATTTTTGTAAATGATATTCCGGTAAAATCAAATTATAAAGTAAAACCTTTTGATGTGATTACGGTTATGTTATCGCATCCGCCGTTTGAAAATCATATTCTTCCTGAAGATATTCCGCTGAATATTGTTTATGAAGATGATGCTCTTTTATTGATCAATAAGGAGCCGGGAATGGTTGTACACCCAGGTCACGGAAATTACACCGGAACTTTGGTAAATGCCTTGGCACATCATTTTGATAATCTGCCAATGAATAGCAGTGAACGTCCAGGTTTGGTGCACCGTATTGATAAAGATACTTCTGGTCTTTTGGTTGTGGCTAAAACAGAAGCTGCAATGACACATTTAGCAAAACAATTTGAAGCTAAAACGACTGAACGTGAATATATTGCCCTTGTATGGGGAAATGTTGTGGCTGAAAGCGGTACCATTGAAGGAAATCTGGCAAGACACTTAAAAGACCGCATGCAAATGGCGGTTTTTGACGATCCAGAAATTGGGAAACCGGCGATTACGCATTATAAAGTTTTGGAGCGTTTTGGTTACGTAACTTTGATTTCTTGTAAACTGGAAACTGGAAGAACGCATCAAATTCGTGCGCACATGAAACACATCGGACATCCGTTGTTTAATGATGAGCGTTATGGAGGGCATTTGATTTTGAAAGGAACGACTTTTACAAAATACAAACAGTTTATCGAAAATTGTTTTAAAGCTTTGCCACGTCAGGCGCTGCATGCCAAAACTCTTGGATTTGTTCATCCTAATACTGGCGAATTAATGCGTTTTGATACAGAATTGCCACAGGATTTTCAAGATTGTATCGAAAAGTGGCGTAATTATGTGAAGTCGCATAATGTTGAGGATGAAGATGCTTAATTAGATAAATTAGGGAATTTGTCAATTAGATAATTAGATAATTTTTCCTTAACTAAATGAAATAGAAAAAGCTCCTTTTCGGAGCTTTTTTCGTTTTACCATTCCAATATTCTGTAGAGGCGCACAGCAGTGCGTCTCCTCAACGAATATTCACAATGTGTTAGACGCACTGCGGTGCTTCTCTACAGTTATGCTTTATGTTATTAATTTAATTCTTAAAGAGATTTAATTTTTAAACCAGTTATTTTTACTTCACCGTTGGTTATAAAACCTAGTTTTCCTTTTTGGTTTAAATTGCTTTTTTCAAGAGAACATTCTAAAGAAGTTTTGTTGTCTACAGAAAAGAATAATTGATTGTTTTTGACTTTAATTTTTACGGAATACCATTTGTTATTTTCTAATTCCATTGGTTTTTTAAACAACGTTTTTCCGCCTCGTTTACCATACGAATCGTCTTTTTTATCATAAATTCCATCGCCAATTACTATGTTTTGATCTATTTGGTACAAGTATGTTCTAATGTATTTTCCTTTATCCAAATTAAGCATTATTTCAAATAAAGATTCTCCTGTCATATTGACTTTTAAATCAATTTCATAATTCTCTGGAAGCTGTTTTTTCGAAACCAAGACTCCCCAAGGAGAAAGAGAACCATTTCCTGTAAGAGTGTCTTTTTTTAGAATCCATTCTTTAGAATTAATCGTCCAATCTGATTTTAGTTCTTTTGAATTGTTTAAAGTATATTCTTTTTTTACTGTTGAAATCGTGCTCGAGCAAGAAATGAATAACAGCTGTAAAATAAGAATTGATGCAATTTTAATTTTCATTTAATTTAATTCTGAGTGGTATTTTATTTTTCCGATTGATCCTGTTTCAGCTGGCAGAAGTTCGAAGACAGAAGTAGGGGCAAGGCCTTTTTCGATTCGGTGAGAAACGTAAATGATGCTTACATTAGTTTCCTGTTTAATAGTGTTGATTAATTGAATTACCAAATCTACATTTTCGTCGTCTAAACCTTCAACTGGTTCGTCTAAAATTAATAAAGGCGGATGTTTTAAAACGGCGCGGACAATTAAAGCCACACGCTGCTGTCCAACAGAAAGATCAATAAAACGTTTTTTACGCAAATGTGACATTTCTATCACTTCAAGCCATTGCGTTACAATTTGCTTTTGATGTGTTGTTGGTTCCGTATAAAGTCCTATCTGGTCAAAGAACCCAGATAAAATCATTTGTTCTAAAGTGTGGCTTTTTTGAAATAAATCGGTCATCGAAGTTGCGAAGATTCCAATTTGTTTTTTAATATCCCAAACACTTTCGCCAGTTCCTTTTTTTCTGCCAAACAAAAATAAATTCTGCCCAAAACCTTTTGGATTATCGCCTGTAATTAAGGATAAAATAGTGCTTTTTCCAGAACCGTTAGGACCAATTAACTGCCAAAATTCGCCTTGTTTTACGGTCCACGAAATGTTATTTATAATTTTACGTTCCTCGTAACTTACAGAAACATCTTCTAGTTTAATTAATACACTTTCGTGAAAGTCATGAGGTTCTAAAGCTTTTGGAATTGCTGCTGTATTTAAAGTTTTAAAGTGGTTTTCGGTTTTTACTAAAGGATGTAATTCGAAAGTATTGTCTTTTATTAACGCTTTATTTGGAACAAAATCTAATACGTCAACAGTACGGTTTAAAATTTGAATAATAGCGATTTCGGTTGTGAGATCTTTTAAAGAATCAGCGAGGATTACTCTTGAAGGCTGATCTAAATGATCAAACGGATTATCAAAAATGATAAAATCGGGTTTTTGTTCAATGCAGTAACGTAAAAACTCTTTTTTGCGTTCTCCGGAAGAAAAGGTTTTTAATTGTCTATTTGATGTTTTTGAAGCTTCAACGCTGTCGTATTGAAACTCTTTTTCTATGAATTTCTCGATTGCAATATCAGAGAACAGAATTCCTTTTTGGTTATTAAAAACCGCTAATTCTCCTTTTGCTTCACCGTTTAAAATATTGTCTATAAATGCTTTTTTATTTACCTGATTTGATAAAAGTATATCCCAATGCTGCATGGTGTATTTTTAGTATTATTTATTCTCTTTTAATGCCATTTCACGATCGTTTCTCGACCATTCGCTCCAAGAACCTACATATAATTTCGGAATGGGAAGTCCAGCGTAGTCCATTGCTAATAAAGTGTGACAGGCTGTAACGCCAGATCCGCAATGTACGATTGTATTTTCGGTTTTTTTATCTCCAATTATAGCTTTGTATTTTTTGGCTAATTCTTCAGGAGATTTGAAAAATCCGTTTTCGTCTAAATTTTCAGTCAGCGGTACATTTATAGCTCCAGGGATATGTCCCGCAATTAGATCTAAAGGTTCTATGAGTCCGTCAAATCTGTTTTTGTCTCGAACATCAATTACAATATTTTGATCGTTTTTACAGGCTTTTTCGACTTCTTCTATATCTGCTAATGGTAATTTCCATTTTTGAACATGATAAGTTGTTTTATCAAAAATCTCAATTCCAGAACTGGTAGGGAAATCAGATTGAATTGCAGACTGAAAACCGCCATTTAAAACCTGAATTTTTTCATGTCCGACAGCGCGCATCATCCACCAGAATCGGGCTGCGAAATTTGAGCCATTCTTATCATCATAAACTATAACATGGTCTGAAGATGAAATTCCGATAGCAGAAAGCGTTTCAGCAAATTCTTTCACAGTTGGAAGAGGATGACGTCCGCCGTTTGCTGGATTTTCAGTCACGGCTGCTAAATCTCGATTTAAGTCTACAAATCGCGCTCCTTTTAAATGTTCTTTTTGATAGATTTCAAAAGCGTTTGCGCCCGTTCGCGCATCAATTAAAATGATTTCTGAAAGATTTAATTGAATTAATTCTTCTGCTGTAATTAACGGAGAAATTGAATTAGACATTTTGTTTTATTTTTTTGAATTTCCGAGCCAAAGCAATGCATTCAATATTAACTGGCTTTGTGTTTTATTTTCAAAAGTATAAGATAAGGTTTTGTTTGTACCGCCTTCATAATCAATATCATTGTGCCCCATATTTACGTACAGCATTTTATATTTTTTATTCGTCCATACAACTGGATAGTAACCGCTGTGCCAAATTTCATGTGCTTTTGGACCAGTTCCTAATGGAAAGCTGGATTCGTCAATTGCGACTAAAATTTCGATGTCTGGATTTTTCGTCAAGTCATTAGACCATCGATACCATTCGTTTGGTGCAGAGGTAAAAGTCTTTGGCAGATTTTTGGTGACAGGATGCTGATTTTCAACTCTAAGAACTGCCGAAGTCGGTTTCCAGGTGTTGCTTCCATATTCGCCGGATCCTAAGAAAGTATTATGATACCAATTCCAATCCTGATTATAACTCGAATCATTTAAAGCAAATGCTGAAAAATGAAATCCGATGAAACCTCCGCCATTTTCCATGTATTTTTGAAAAGCTTCACGTTGTTCTTTCTTTTCTGGTCGCGTGTCTAAAAACAAAACCACTTGATATTTAGCTAAAAACTTAGCATTCAAATTGTCCCAATTGCTGGTGGAATCGTATTGAAAATGATTTTCTGACGCTAATTTTGGAAAATATTTATTGGCTTCATGAACAAAGCTAATATGTGCCTGATCGTTTTTTGCGGTATAAAAAGCAATTACTTTAAATTTTGGATTTTCTTTTTTGCTTTGAGAAAAACCAAAGAAAGAAATTGTTAGAACAAAAAATAAAATAATTCTTTTAAAAATGCCCATCGAATTTTGATTGAAAAATGACATGAGTATTAACTAGGAATTTTTTCGATCAAAATCTCATTCTCAGATTTGTCAAAATAAGTACAAGTCATTTCAATAATGTCTACACGCCATTTTGCAATACCACATTGTGCGCAATGTTTGCAGAATGTCATATAGTCTGTTTCACCGTGCTGATGTTTTACTAAGAATTCGATAAAAAGTTCTTTGTTCGGAAAATCAGCCACTTTTATTTCAGGATATTTTTCCTCAGCTTCGGCTGTATAATTGTTTAAGCCGTAATAGACAACGCTTCCGTCGTGCACGTAAGTGTCGTATCCTTTTACGCCTAAGATGATTAAATCTTGTATATAATTTGGAAAATCAGCTCCAGTTTTCACTTTTGCATGAGCTTCTTTTATTTGTTCAATTGTAAACATAATTTTAGTTTTTAAGTTAGATTTTTTGCCACGAATTACACCAATTCACATGAATTTATTTTTTAGTTTGATGCAAATTAAAATTAGTGCAAATTCGGGTAATTTGTGGCAGACAAAAAGTTATTGTTTCAAAAATACGATTAATGGTTTTATAAATGAATCAAAAGATTCGATATGCGGTAAATGTCCTGTATTTGGGACTTCAACCAATTTTGAGTTCGGAATTGCTTGCTGCGTTTTTTTACCCAATTCAGCATAATTTCCCATTGTTTTTTGGACTTCTGCGGAAACCAAAGGTTTTCCTAAAGCCGTTTTATCTCTCGTTCCAATAATTAAAAGCGTCGGGCTTTTGATGTTTTTAAATTCATACAAAACAGGCTGTGTAAAAATCATATCGTATAAAAGTGCAGAATTCCACGCCACGCGGTCATAATTTGGAGCTGTTGTCCATCCCGCGCCGAGTTCTGCCCATTTCTGGTAATCTGCATTCCACTTTCCATCATAATAATTAGCCATTTGATATTTTTTGATGGCTTCATAATTTTGTTTCAATTCAGACTCGTACCACCAATCTACAGGTTTGTAAGGAACGACTAATTTCCAATCTTCTAAACCAATTGGATTTTCCAAAACTAGTTTTTCTGTAGTTTCAGGATACATTAGCGCAAAACGTGTTGCCAGCATTCCGCCCATAGAATGACCTAAAATGGTTGTTTTTTCAATTCCCAAATGATCTAAAAGTTTCTTGGTATTTTGAGCTAACTGCTGAAAAGTATATTGAAAATTATCAGGTTTTGTCGATTTTCCAAAACCAATCTGGTCGGGTACAATCACTCTAAAACCTTCTTTTGTCAATGCCTTTATGGTAGTTTCCCAATAAGCTCCATTGAAATTTTTTCCGTGAAGCAGTACAATATTTTTATTGTTATAATTATTTGGTTTAATGTCCATATAAGCAATTTTAAGTGCTTGACGCTGATTACTTAATTCTAAAAATTGGACAGGAAACGGATATTCATAATTCGTTAAATTAATGTCTAACTGTTTGATTTTCTGTTCTTGTGCCAAACTAAAAAACGGCAGTAAAAGTATGAGGAGTTTTAAAGTTTTCATGTAAAAATGGTTTTTTATTAAGGATTATAAAATTACCGCTATGCATTTTTAAAACCAAAAAATCTACTCTTAAAGTTATGGGAAAAAACCGATTGAGTTAAAAATTAAGCCATTAAAGCAATAATTTGGTGAATGACTTCTAAAGATTATTTCAGATTATTTTTGATCTAGATTTTTTAGATCATTGTTTTTTAAAGTTACAACACGCTGTGGATACGGAATGTCGATATTGTTTTCATCAAATCTTTTTTTAATGCTCTGCAGTAAATCGCAGTACATTACAAATCCGTCAGTAGAGTTTTTTGCCCAAGCCCACGCTTTTAGGTTTACACTAGAATCGGCCAATGCGACAACACGTGCTATAACAAGGGGAGTTTTTTGCTTTTTGGCTTCTGCTGTTCGGGTATCAATAAAAAGAGGATGTTTGGCGATTTCATCTTTTATGATTTCCAATGCTTTTTCGATATCAGAATCATAACCAATTCCGATTTCGATTATTTTACAGCATTTTGTATCGTGCATATTGGTATTCACAATAATTTGATTGCTGATAACTGAGTTAGGAATAATAATTCTATTGTTTTCGGCATCTTTTAGAACGACTTGTCTCAAATTGATATCTTCAACAGTACCTATAAAATTATTTATGGTGATTTTATCATTGATTTTAAACGGTTTAAAAATGACTAAAAATATGCCGCTGACAATATTACTCAAAGCTTGCTGAGAAGCCAAACCTGCAACTAGAGAAATAACTCCGGCACCTGCTAAAAAAGAATGTCCAATGATTTTAAATTCAGGAATTTGGATTAAGGCAAAGGCAAACCCAAGTATGTAAATTAGCGTTATAATTAAGTGTTTTAAGAATTTAAAGCCAGTGGCATCATATTCTTTATTTGTTTCCTTCTTGTACAAAAGATAACGAAGCACTCGATCTGTAATCGCGCCAAGAATGATTGTGATAATGATTATTATAGTTATAAAAATACCGATTCGGAAGTCCTTAAAATAATCGATCATAAATTTTAATTTTGAGAAAAAAAATCCAAAAAACAGATATTCAAATATCGTTTTTTGGATTATAAAGTTAAGATAAATACACTTTATTTTTAAAGTCCAACAAAATCATCGCTTTTTGGAAAAATACTCAGCGCTTGAACTGCAATTTCTGGAGTTGGAGAAGCTAATTTTCGTAGTTTGGTGTCCATCCAGGCTCCGTCTACAGTAATTGTTGCGCAAAGGGTATCGTCTTCTCTTCTAAATTCGTGAATAATCGACCAGCGAGAAGCATCGGCTTTCATTTTTGAAGTTTTGGTATGAATGAATATTTTGTCAGAAAGTTTTAATTCTTTTCTAAAAACGCATTCTTCTCTAAATAAAACAGGACCAAAACCTTGTGTCTGCATTACTTTTAATGTTAACCCAAGTTCTTCAAGGATTTCAATACGATGCTGCGCGCCAAAATCGTAATAAGCACTGTGACGAACGTGAAAGTTTGGGTCAAGATCTGACCAGCGGAAAGATATTTCTTTTACAAATGAAGCCATTTTATAGTTGTAATTTTGATGAGAAATCGAAATTACGAATAAAAAATAAAAGAATATTATAAAATTACTATGCGTGCATATTTTTTTATTGTTTTCCAATTTCATTAGATATTAGAAAACAAATTTTTTATGCTCTTTCAACTAAACAGTTATAACAGCCTGGTCTTGCATTGTGAATATGTATGTAATCTATTTTTTCGTTTCCGAAAGTTTTAATAATATGCTCTTTTAGAAT
The DNA here is from genome assembly GCF_004366435.1 of Flavobacterium sp. S87F.05.LMB.W.Kidney.N. Lineage (NCBI taxonomy): Bacteria > Pseudomonadati > Bacteroidota > Flavobacteriia > Flavobacteriales > Flavobacteriaceae > Flavobacterium > Flavobacterium sp. S87F.05.LMB.W.Kidney.N. The sequence goes on from NZ_SODX01000003.1 coordinate 734,943, forward strand.
GTTTCCTTCAATTACAGATGCTTCTTTCATTATGCCATTTTTGTCATAACCACGCAACGAAAGTAATCTATGATTAAACAGTTGTGGAATCTGGTTGATTTCGAATGTTGGTGTAGAGTTTTTATTTCGTATAAAGATCGGTCCGCTTGCTTGATAAGGAGAAGTTGTTTTATGATGGTTGTATGGCAATAAAATAACTTCTTCCCCAATTTGTGCATCTTCTAGACTTATTCTGCAGGGAACCCCCGGGAATTTATCGACTATCATTTTAATTGCCCCGATTTTTTCTAGTTCTAGATTTGTTAATTCGAAGTAGCCTGAAAACTCTACATGATTTAAAGGCTTGATTTTAAAATTTGCTTCCATAATTTTTTTAAGCAAAAATCATGTTTGTTCGAATGAAAAAAAATCCAAATCTTGCTGTGTTTTTTTTACTTGATATATTTACGAGGCCATTCGCCCCAACTCATCTTCTAACTTATCAAAATTCTCTTCATTTTTATCGACAACATACGGTTTGAGTTTTTGGCATTCTTCTTCGGTTTCAAAAAGCATTTTAAACACAACTTTTGTCTGATTTTCGGCAACAGTTTCAAATGTGGTAAGAATCTGAAATAATGGTTTAGAATGACGTTTCCACGCTATAAGATTCGGTTTGTCTATTTTTATAAATTCGCATTCATTGGCATAATTTCCTGCTTCCGGACCGTGCATGATAAAGCTCCATTTGCCACCTTCGCAAAAATTAAATTCATTGAAAGTATTCGTAAAACCTTTTGGTCCCCACCAATTTTTCAAATGTTCGGGAGTACTCCAAGCTTTAAAAACCAGTTCCTGCGGGAAATTTAAAATTCGTGTCGTAACAATTTCGGAATCTGGTGTTGTCGAAAGAATATCTGAAGTCATTTCTGATGAGTTTTAAATTAAACAAAAACGGAGTGGGATAAAATTAGTATTAAATTTTTAATTAGTTGTTAATCTGTGTTCTATGTTAGATAGTTTCGAGATTATCCCATTCATATTCTATCTTGTTAACTTTTATGTAATAAGGAATTAATAATAAAATTTCGAGCCTTAGTGAAAAGTGACCATCTCCCATACTAAAAGGAATTATAAACATAGAAGCAATGCATATTGCGACACCACAAACGGCATCTAATTTTGCAATATTAATCGCATTTGGTTTTTCGAACCAAAGTGAATAGGCTGCAAATCCTTTTAAAAGCATAATCGCAATGATAAAAAGACCAGTTCCAGAGTATGCTGTGTTGCTTGAAAATCCATAAAGAGATAAATTTACATTTGGCACAAAAAGATTTGTAATAAGCGAGCCAACTGCAGCGACAGCTAAAAGCATAAAGATCCAGCAGAAAGTTTTAATCCACCAAGGTAATAATTTACGTCTTATTACCGGAGGTTTGTCAAATTCGTCAAATTGGCTTTGTAATTCTGAATTCATGTTTTGTGGTTTATAGTTATTGGTTAGGGAAAATTATATTATGCGTAAAACGATTAAAATCAAGATGGAGCTTTTTCTGTTTTTTTAGGATTTAGTTTTTTAACAATCAATGGCAAAGTAAGTCCTTGACCAATAAGAGTTAAAAGCACAACTGCTACAGAAATAAAGATAATAGCATTGCGTTCTGGAAACGGAGTTCCGTCTTCAAGAAATTTTGGAAGTCCAATTGCTATGGCAAGCGAAACAATTCCGCGCATTCCAGACCAGCTTAAAATTATACTGTTATTAAAATCGAGAAGTGCATGTTCGCTGATTTTCCTTTTTCCTTTTCCGTTTTGAAATGCTTTTTGAAGATTGATTTTTTGAAGAAATATCCTTGCCATTCTAATTAACAAAGCTACAACTGTTATAATTGCAGCATATCCAATATAAGGCAAAACCATTCCTTCGTCAATATCTTTTAAAATGTAGCGAAAGTTAAGTCCGATTAAGATGAAGATTAATCCGTTTAGAAGAAAAATAATAATGTCCCAAAGACTTTTAGATTGGTTTTTTAGACTTTCGGGGAAAATTTTATTGCTGAAACGAGCAATTGCTAACCCTAAAATTACAACTGCAATTACACCAGAAACATGCAGATGTTCAGCAACTAAATACGCCACAAACGGCATTAAAAGCATGAAACTTATCGTTACGTTTACGTTTTTATGAACTCTGTTTAAAATAAAAGCCAGGATTTTTGCCATGACAAAACCAACTAAAAATCCACCTCCGAGTAAAAATATAAATTCAAGGGTAGCTTTCCAGATTATAAAAGAAGATCCTAAAACTGCGGCAACTGCAAAACGGTACGCTACAAGTGCAGAAGCATCATTTATAAGACTTTCTCCTTCTAAAATTGTTAATGTTTTGTGCGACAATTTTAATCCTTTAGTAATGCTGATAGCGGCAACGGCATCTGTGGCCGAAAGTATTGCTCCTAATACAAAAGCAAGCGGCCAGGTCATTCCTGGAATCATTAAATAAGCAACAACGGCAATTCCCGCAGCGGTCATAAAAACCAATGAAACAGCCAAAGCTCCGATAGTGTTGATGTTGGTTTTGAAATCTTTTGGCGATATGTTAAAAGAAGCATCATATAATAATGGAGGCAGAAATATCAGGAAAATAATCTCGGGATTGATTTCGATTTCGGTCATTGTCGGAATAAAACCAATTGCAATTCCCACTATAACCAATAAAATAGGCTGAGGTAATTTTATTGTGTCGGCAAAGGCAGATAATCCTATGACAATGGCAAGTATGAATATAATGATGCTGTAATTCTCCATTTATATTATTTAGAAAAAAGGCTAATGTAAGTAATTCAGTATTTAATTAAAAATTATTCTGATTTGATAGTAACGAAAAGTAATTATAAAAATGATTGTCCTAGCCCCTATAGCAACGATATCCCTTTATGCCGGTTTCGAAGCTTTGGGAGGCATAAAAGATATAGCGGATAGCGGGAAATAGCTCCTTAATGCCTTAATAATGACATGAAAAAATATATCATGCCATGATTGTCAGGTTTGAAAAATGTCATGTTGTCAGATGATTTTTGTTGTGCCATTATTAAAACTGACAAATTACTTTGGTTTTTTATATTGGCATAAAGATTGACTTATGCCACCTGAGTTATGAAATTAAATCAAAAATTAAATATATAAAAAATGGGTAAAATAATCGGAATTGACTTAGGTACGACGAACTCTTGTGTTTCTGTAATGGAAGGTAACGAAGCAGTTGTTATCCCTAACGCAGAAGGAAAAAGAACTACACCATCTATCATCGCTTTTGTTGAAGGTGGCGAAATTAAAGTAGGTGATCCTGCAAAAAGACAAGCAGTAACGAATCCTACAAAAACGATTGCTTCTATTAAACGTTTTATGGGACACACTTTTGCTGAAACTCAAGATGAGGCAAAAAGAGTTCCTTACAGTGTTGTAAAAGGTGACAACAATACTCCACGTGTGGATATTGACGGTCGTTTATACACTGCTCAAGAATTGTCTGCAATGACACTTCAAAAAATGAAAAAAACTGCTGAAGACTATTTAGGTCAAACAGTAACTGAAGCGGTTATTACTGTTCCTGCTTACTTTAACGATGCGCAACGTCAAGCTACAAAAGAAGCTGGTGAAATCGCTGGTCTTAAAGTTATGCGTATCATCAACGAGCCAACTGCTGCTGCACTTGCTTACGGATTAGATAAAAAAGGAACTGATCAAAAAATTGCTGTTTACGATTTAGGTGGAGGTACTTTTGATATTTCTGTTCTTGAATTAGGAGATGGTGTATTTGAAGTATTATCTACTAATGGAGATACTCACTTAGGTGGTGATGATTTTGACCAAGTTATTATTGATTGGTTAGCTGACGAATTCAAATCTGAAGAAGGTATTGATTTACGTTTAGATCCAATGTCATTACAACGTTTAAAAGAAGCTGCTGAGAAAGCTAAGATTGAATTATCATCTTCTGCTGAAACAGAAATTAACTTACCATACGTAACTGCTACTGCTTCTGGACCAAAACACTTAGTAAAAAAATTATCTAGAGCTAAATTTGAGCAATTATCTGATACTTTAGTAAAACGTTCTATGGAACCAGTTGCTAAAGCATTAAAAGATGCAGGTTTATCTACATCTGATATCGACGAAGTAATCCTTGTAGGAGGTTCTACTCGTATGCCAAGAATCGCTGACGAAGTTGAAAAATTCTTCGGTAAAAAAGCATCTAAAGGTGTTAACCCTGATGAGGTTGTTGCTATTGGAGCTGCTATTCAAGGTGGAGTTTTATCTGGAGATGTAAAAGATGTATTGTTACTTGACGTAACGCCTCTTTCTTTAGGTATCGAAACTATGGGTGGTGTATTGACTAAATTAATCGAGTCTAACACAACTATCCCAACTAAAAAATCTCAAGTATTCTCTACTGCTGCTGATTCTCAACCATCTGTTGAAATCCACGTATTACAAGGAGAAAGAGCAATGGCTGCTGATAACAAAACTATCGGTCGTTTCCACTTAGATGGTATTCCACCAGCACCAAGAGGTGTTCCTCAAATCGAAGTAACTTTCGATATTGATGCTAATGGTATCATTAAAGTTTCTGCAACTGACAAAGGAACAGGAAAATCTCACGATATCCGTATCGAAGCTTCTTCTGGATTAACAGCTGAAGAAATCGAAAAAATGAAAAAAGACGCTGAAGCTAACGCTGATGCTGACAGAATTGCAAAAGAAAGAGCTGAGAAATTGAACGAAGCTGATAGTACTATTTTCCAAACTGAATCTCAATTGAAAGAGTTAGGAGATAAACTTACAGATGAGCACAAAACAGCTATCGAATATGCTTTAACTGAATTGAGAATGGCTCACCAATCTCAAGATCTTGATGCAATCCAAAAAGGATTAGACAATGTAAATGCAGCTTGGAAAACAGCTACAGAAGCAATGTACGCTCAAGGTGGAGAACAAGGTCAACAAGCTGCTCCACAACAAGAGCAGTCTTCTGGAGACAATGTTGAAGACGTTGAATTCGAAGAAGTAAAATAATTCTTCTTTAACAATAATGAAAAACCGAGTCAGAAATGACTCGGTTTTTTTTTAGCTGAATATTGTTGCCTAATTAAAACTAGTAAAAATATTACAATTTAAAATCTAGACAATTTATTAATCTTTATCAGCAAAATGACAAATGTCATTTCTTCTTCGAATTCTTTTTCGTAATATTACTATTGTAAATTTTTTTGAATGAGAAAGATTAAATACAAGAAAGGCCGCAAGCTGCAGCATATTACATTAGAGTATACAGGATCGCATAAAGAGCATGAAACCGAAATGCAACTTTTTGTTTATGATGATATTGACGTTGTAGAATATGATAAATTTACCGTTCAGGCTTTGAACTCTTGTTTTGATTATACCAAAAATAACTGGCTCAATGTTCACGGATTAAATGATATTAATCTCATTAAAACGATTGGAGCACATTTCAAAATCGATGATTTTCTTCTTGCTGATATTTTAAACACTACTAAAAGAACCAAGTTAGAAGAACAGCAGAATGTTTTATTTTTTAATATAAAGTCGCTTCTGCCTTCTGAATATTCAGATAATCTAAGTGTCGAACAAATTAGTTTTATTCTAAAAGATGGAATTCTGATTTCTTTTCAAGAAAAAAGGAGTGATTTCTTTACGCATATCCGCGAACGCCTTCGCACACATGCGGGAATCGTTAGAACTAAAAAAGTAGATTATCTTTTGTATTTGCTTTTAGATGCCGTAATGGAAAACTTTTACATTACAATTGAAGATGAAGAAGAGAAAATTGAGGAATTAATCAATCTAACCAAAAAAGGCGCCGATCCGGTTATTCTGGAAAAAATCGAAAATCATAGAGATAACTTTAATTTTTTAAAGCGGTCAATTGTACCACTTCGAGATTCTTTATATTATCTTAAAACAATTAAAGATGATGATGAAAATAACGGCCTTATTCAGAAAGAAACGTTTAATTTCTTTATCAGGCTTCACCAAAAAAGTTTAGAGCTTTTAGAACAAATTGAATCTGATATGAGCGCATTAGAAAGTGCTTCTAATTTTTATTTCTCAGAACAAAGTCGAAAAATGAACGAAATTATGAAAACTCTGACTATTATTTCGGCCATATTTATTCCGCTTACTTTCATTGTGGGAGTGTATGGAATGAACTTTGAAAACATGCCAGAACTTAAAACTCAAAATGGTTACTTCGTAGTTATGGGAGTCATGTTTTTACTGGTAATAGCCTTAATTTTCTATTTCAAAAAAAGACGCTGGTTTTAACGTTTGTTAGGGCTAAAACAATTTAAATTGTATTAAATTTGTTATTTAGAATAAATATAAATAAATCATGAGTAAAGCAATATATATAGCGACAAGTGATCAGAATAGTGGTAAATCGATCATTACGCTCGGTTTAATGAGTATTTTGATTGGGAAGACAGCTAAAGTAGGTTATTTTAGACCTATAATAGAAGATTTTGTTGATGGAGAAGTAGATAATCATATCGAAACTGTTTTGTCGTATTTTAACCTCGATATTCAGTTTGAAGATGCATTTGCCATCACGAAAAGCAAACTCATCAAAAAGAAGAATAAAGGAAAAATAGGAGAGGTATTAGATTTAATAATCGAAAAATACAAAAAGCTGGAAGAACGATTTGATTTCGTTTTAGTTGAAGGAACAAGCTTTACTGGAGAAGGAACTTCTATCGAATTAGATTTGAATGTTTTAATTGCGAAAAATCTCGGAATTCCAACAATAATTATTGGCTCAGGGGTTGGAAAGACTTTAGAAGAACTGGTTGATAGTTTGTATTTGGTTTATGATTCCTTTAAAATAAAAGAGGTTGAGGTTTTATCAGTTTTTGCTAATAAAGTACAGCCTGAAAATATAGAATTGGTTACCAAAAGTCTGCAGAAGAGTTTACCCTCGAATGTTCTCGTAAATACAATTCCTTTAATTTCAAGTTTGAACAATCCGACAATGCAGGAAATTGTAAACGAACTGCATGCTAAAGTTTTGTTTGGAGAAAATTACCTTAATAATGAAATTGGCCATTTTAGCGTTGGTGCCATGCAGCTTCATAATTATTTGGTTCATCTTAATGATAATGCTCTGGTGATTACTCCTGGAGATCGTTCGGATATTATTTTAGGCGCTTTACAAGCAAACGAATCGGCTAATTATCCAACGATATCAGGAATTATTCTAACTGGAAATATTGTTCCAGAAGAAAGTATTTTAAAACTTATTGAAGGACTTTCGGCAATTGTTCCGATCATTGCTGTCGATGGAGGGACTTATCATATTACCAATAAAATAGGTTCGATTAAATCTGAAATCTATGCCAATAACACGCATAAAATTGAAACTTCAATTACAACCTTCGAGAAATACGTTGATAACGAGGCTTTATCAGAAAGATTAATCACTTTTGAAGCAGAAGGCATGACGCCAAAAATGTTTCAATACAACATGGTTAAAAGAGCCAAGCAGCATCGAAAACATATTGTACTGCCAGAAGGAAATGATGATAGAATTATTACTGCAGCATCAAGATTACTAGATATGGATGTGGTTGATATTTCGATTATTGGTGATAAAAAACAAATTGAAAGTAAGGTAACAGAACTTGGTATTTCTCTGGATTTTTCAAAAGTAAACATTATCAATCCTATAGAATCTGAATTTTACGAAGATTACGCTAATACCTATTACGAGCTTAGAAAAGCTAAAAACGTAAGTATCACAATGGCAAGGGATTTAATGGAAGATGTTTCATATTTCGGAACGATGATGGTGTATAAAGGCCACGCAGACGGAATGGTTTCTGGTGCGGCTCACACAACACAGCATACTATACTTCCAGCACTTCAATTCATTAAAACTAAACCAAATTCATCTGTAGTTTCTTCTGTGTTTTTTATGTGCTTAGAAGACCGAGTTTCGGTGTTTGGAGATTGTGCCATTAATCCGAATCCAACAGCAGAACAATTGGCAGAAATAGCGATTTCATCAGCAGAATCAAGTGCCGCTTTCGGAATTGAACCAAAAATTGCAATGCTTTCGTATTCTTCTGGATCTTCAGGAAAAGGAGATGAAGTAGAAAAAGTAAGAACTGCAACTGAAATTGTAAAACAAAAACGCCCTGATTTAAAAATTGAAGGACCAATTCAATATGACGCAGCAGTTGATTTAAGTGTTGGGAAAAGCAAAATGCCAGACTCAGAAGTAGCAGGGCAGGCAAGTGTGCTTATTTTCCCAGATTTAAATACAGGAAATAATACTTATAAAGCTGTTCAAAGAGAAACCGGAGCTTTAGCAATTGGTCCAATGTTACAAGGTTTAAATAAACCTGTAAATGACTTGAGCCGTGGCTGTACGGTAGATGATATTATCAATACAGTTGTAATTACGGCTATTCAAGCGCAGGGAATGTAAATCAATTAAAAATTAAAAATTGAGAATTAAAAATTAAATAATATACTTAAAACTAAAAACCTTAGAAACTTAGCTTCTTAGAAACTTAGCAACTTAAAAAGAATGAAAATACTAATTATAAATTCAGGTAGTTCTTCAATTAAATATCAATTAATGGTCATGCCGACAAATGAAGTAATTTGCAGTGGTATGATTGATCGAATTGGTTTAGAAACTTCAAATATTACCTTTAAAACGGCTTCAAATTCGTATGAAGAAATATTGCCGATTCCAACGCATAAAGTAGGATTACAAAAGGTTGCAGATTTACTTTTGGATTCTGAAACCGGCGTAATCAAAACGACATCCGAAATTGCGGCAGTTGGACATAGAGTAGTTCACGGCGGAAGTTATTTCTCTGACACAACAATTATAACAGATGAAGTTAAAGAGAAAATTAAAGAACTTTCTGAATTAGCTCCGCTTCACAATCCTGCACATTTAGTTGGAATTAATGTTGCAGAAGAAATTTTTGCAGATGCTAAACAAGTGGCAGTTTTTGATACCGCTTTCCATCAGACAATTCCAGTTGAGGCACACAAATATGCTATTCCAAATTTCCTTTTGACAGAACATAAAGTCCGTGTGTATGGCTTTCATGGAACAAGTCATAAATATGTTTCAGAAAAGGCGATAAGTTATTTAGATAAGAATTCTAAGATAATTACCATTCACTTAGGAAATGGCTGTAGTATGACCGCTGTAAAAGACGGAAAAAGTATCGATACCACGATGGGATTTTCGCCATCAAATGGTTTAATTATGGGAACGCGCGCTGGTGATATAGATCAGTCCGTTATTTTTTATATGGTTAAAAGTTTGGGTTATACACTAGATGAGGTAAATTCGATTCTGTTGAAACAAAGCGGAATGCTGGGTTTAACGGGCTACAGCGATTTAAGGGATATTGAATCAAAAGCAGAGGAAGGAAATAAAGACTGTGAATTGGCTTTATTAATGAATGCCTACAGAATTAGAAAAACAATTGGTGCTTACTCCGCAGCTTTAAACGGATTGGATGCTATTGTTTTTACTGCCGGAATTGGAGAAAATTCTTCATTTATGCGCCAGCTAATCTGTACAGATATGGATTATTTCGGGATTCAAATTGACGCAGCAAAAAATCAAATTCGTTCTAAAGAATTGAGAGAAATCAATACAGCAGATTCAACTGTAAAAGTTTTGGTTGTTCCAACAGATGAAGAATATGAAATTGCAAATCAGGTTTATCAGTTACTAGAGAATTAAAAAACAAGATCAAATAATAAAAGAGCTTCTCAATAAGAGAAGCTTTTTGCATTTATAAATTAAATTTTTGTCAGTATCTTTGAAATAAAATCTGAATATCTTGAAATCGATACTTTTTAAATCAGTTTTCTTCTTTTTCATCGCTTTACAACTTCAAGCCCAAGAATTACTTCCTTTCGTCGAAAATTACAGTAAATCCGATTATCAGGGTGATAATCAAATCTGGAATGTAGCGCAGGGAAATGATGATGCTATGTATTTTGCAAACAACCATTATTTACTTCGTTACGATGGAGTGAAATGGGAAAAATATACACTTCCAAACAAAACCATTATTCGATCTATTTTGATTGAAGGAGATAAAATTTATTCGGGTTCTTATAAAGAATTTGGTTATTGGTATAGAAAAGACGGAACAATGCATTATGTTTCGATCACTAAAAATCTGAGATTATTTGATGAAAAAGATAACGAAGAAATTTGGAAAATCTTTAGATTCAATGGTTCGCTTTATTTTCAATCCTTCAATGATGTTTTTATTTATGATGGAAAAACGATTAAGAAAATTAAATTTCCTTTTCTTATCTCGTATTGTTTTGCTGTAGATAAAAATTTGTACGTAGCTTCTGTTAAGGATGGAATTTTTAGAATGAACGATAAGTATATTTCCAATCCAAAAGGCTGGAATGTTTTAAAGAAAACCGTTGTTCATGCCATAGAAAAGTATCAAAATAAAACCTACATATTTACGCAGAAAAGAGGTGTTTTTGTGGCGGATGATAATGGATTAAGAAGCTGGGATAATCCGATTAATGAAACTTTAAAATCAGCTACGATTAATGTGGCAAAATTTATAAAAGGAGAAAAATTAGTTATTGGAACGGGAAATCGAGGAATTATTATTTTGGATTTAAAAACCAATACGTATAAAAATATTGAGCGTGATAATGTTTTAATGAACAACTCGGTTTTAAGTCTAGGTTTTGATAAAGAAAATGACTTATGGCTGGGTTTAGACAATGGAATTGCTCATGTTGAAGTTAACTCGCCGATCTCTTTCTTTTATGATAATTCAGGAATCTTAGGATCTGTTTATGCTGTGGCAACAATTAATAAAGGTTATCTAATTGCTTCAAATCACGGTATTTTCGAATATAGTTCTGGAAAATTCAATATGATGCCCAACACGCAGGGGCAGGGATGGAATATTTCTCTTATAGACGGAAAATACATTATTGGACATAACGATGGAACTTTTTCATATGAAAATAATGTTTTAAAAAAAATAAACGGAGTTAGCGGCGGTTGGAATATGTCCAAAAGCAGTATTAACAATACTTATTTTCAATCGACTTACAGCGGTATTTTAGTTTATGATAATCCTGCGGATCTTTCACAATATAAAATTATAAAAGACCTTGCCAAACCAATAAAATATGTAGCGCAGAATAAAAAAAATGAAATCTGGGCAGCTGATAATTATCGAGGTTTGTATCGTGTTTTATTAGATGACAATTATAAAACGCTGAAAGTCGAAAATGTTACGCAGCAAAGCAAAATAAAAAATGATTTCGGAATCAAGATTTTTGAATTTAGAAAAGAAATACTTTTTCTCATTAATAACTCTTGGTATACTTACAATTCTATTTCCAATAAATTAGAAGAAAACGAATTATTCAATGCTAGTTTTAAAAATGTTACAGATGTTGTTTCTATAGATGAAGATCATTTTATGGTTTTGCAAAATGGAATTTTATATCACATTTACGCGGAAGGAAATAAATTTATCTGGAATATTATTCAGGAGAAATATTATAAAGGAAAACTGATAAATGAAAATTTAAGAATATTTAAGAATGACAATTATTATCTATTCAATCTTGATGACGGATTTATTTCTCTTAAACTCGAATATGAAAACAAACAAAATTCAAAAGTAGAAATTGAAGCTTTTAGTGATGATGCTTTAATTCCGAACGAATCAAAAATTAAATTCAATACAGAATTAAAAATTAATGTAATCTCTGGAATTTATGGAGCAAGCAAACCAAACCTGTTTTACAAACTCGATAAAGAAAAAGAATATATACCTATTTCTGATGGATCGATTGTTTTAAACAATTTAAACAGCGGTTATCATGCGGTAGAAATTTTTAAGCACGATGGATCAACTTATGATAAGGTTTCGTTTTATAAGTTTAAAGTAGCAGAACCCTGGTATTTTTCTTTTTGGATGATTCTTCTTTACTTGCTTGTTGTTAGTGCGGTTTTGTTTTTTTATTATAAATGGAATAAGCTTCGCTACATGCAAAAGTTAAAATTGCAGGCCGAAGAACTAAAACATCAACGAGAAATTCTCGAGATGGAATTGAAGAAAGAAAACGAACTCAACTTGCAGGAATACGAAAAGCATATTTTAGAACTTGAACTTCAAACAAAATCTTCTGAAGTGGCTGGTAAATCTTTGTCAATTGCCAAACAAACGGAAATGATTGATAAAATTCAAGAAATTCTAGACAAAGAAAAAGATTTTAGCAAACTCAAAAGTGAAATCAAAAAAGCTATTAAAATTAATGAGGTTAATAAGCACGAATGGGAAACATTTGAAACGAATTTAAATCAAATCCATAACGAGTTTATTATAAATCTTTCTAAAAAATATCCACACTTAACTCCAAAAGATATTAAGCTTTGTGTTTATCTCAAAATGAACCTCTCATCCAAGGAAATTGCACCAATGATGAATATCTCTTTTAGAGGTGTAGAATTGCATAGATATCGTCTAAGAAAGAAATTAAATCTGACTCAAGAAGAAAACCTGTCAAAGTTTTTATTAAGTCTGTAAGATTTGATTTTATTTTTTACAGAATTTATATTTTTACATACCTATTTTTACAGAATTCCAATACATCATTACTACATCATAACGTTATGTTAATGAATTTTATTTAACATTTAGTATGTTGATTATCATTATTATATGCTAATATTTTAACATAATGATGTAGCTGTGTTGTAGTGCTATTTGATGTACTACAACGTTGTAATTGTTTAATTTGGCTCTACTAACTTAAACGATTACGTACTGTATGAAAAATTTTATTTTTAGCTTTTTAGCTCTCTTGTTACTGCCATCATATATGATGGTACAGGCACAAGCAATTAAAGGAAAAGTAGTAGACAGTAGTGGAATGGGAATTCCTGGTGCAATTATTAGTGCTCCAGAATCTAGAACTTCTGCTGATGCTGACTTTGACGGTAATTTTACCATTAATGCTAAGGTTGGAGAAACTCTCAAGATCTCTATGCTTGGTTTCGACTCAGTTTCTGTACCTGCAGCTGCTGGCGTTATGTCAATTACTTTAAAAGAAGCAGGTGATACTGCATTAAAAGAAGTAGTTGTTATTGGTTACGGTACCAGAAAAAAAATTGATAATACTTCTGCTGTAAGCTCAATTAAATCTGAAGAAATTACTAAGATGAAAGTACTGAATGCTTCACAAGCTATACAAGGTAAAGCTGCAGGGGTTCAGGTATCTACTTCAGATGCACCAGGAAGTACACCATCAGTTATAATTAGAGGAGCTGGTAGTGCATTAGGAGGAAAAAATCCTTTATATGTTGTTGATGGTATGCCTACAGAAAATATCAATAACATTAATACTAATGACATTACTTCATATGAAGTTTTAAAAGATGCTTCTTCATTAGCTATCTACGGAACTAGAGGTGCTAACGGTGTAATTATGATTACAACTAAAGCAGGTAAAGGAAAACTTACTGTTGATGTGGAAAGTTTTGCAGGATTTAGAACACCTTTAAAGAAGGTGAAAATGGCAAATGCTGCGGAATATGTTAACTACAGTAATGTTGCTTATAGTGGTGATTTTCCACAAGGAAGATTTTCTGCAAATCAGCCATATAATACTAATTGGTTTGACGAAATCACAAGAACAGGATCGTATACTCAAAACAATATTGCAATCTCTGGATCTTCAGAAAATGTAAAATATTTCTTTAGTGTTGGAAATTACGAAGAAAAAGGAATATTAAATGGATCTGATTACGGACGTACTACAATCAGAAACAACAATGAGTTTAAGCTTTCAGAAAAAGTAAGAATTACTCAAAATCTTAGTGTAAGTACTATTAAGAACACACCGATGCCTTTAAGTGCATTTACAAATGCTTACAGGCAATCTCCATTAGTTCCTGTTCGTTATCCTGATGGGAAATACGGCGTTCCATTTATATCAAATGGAGTTGTTGCAGAAACTGGCGCATCATTTAATAACGTTGGAAATCCAGTAGCTCAATTAGATTATACTAATGAGCAGCAACAAAGTGTTATTTTACAAGGAGGTTTAAAATTGGATTATGATATCATTAAATCTTTAAAATTTACATCGCAGTTTAATGGTGAATTTTACACATACAAGCAGTACAACTATGTAGACAACGTGGCACTTTGGCTAGCGGCAGATCCTACTCGTGTAGAAACAGGTTATCCATCAAGTTTGAATATCAATACTTTAACTAGAGGAAGAGATCAGTATTTCAATTGGAATCTATCAAATTACTTAACTTATAATAAAGTTTTTGCAGACATTCATGATATCGAAGTTACTGCTGGTATTGAAGCGAATGTTCAAGGTACTAGAGAGAAATTAACGATTGATAGAAAAAATGTTAATCCTAATTCTGACTATTGGTCTTTGAAAGATATAAATGTTGCTAGTTCAGTTACAGGTTATAAAGATGAGGCTCTTAATCAAAGAAGATTAGCATCTTATTTTGCACGTTTCCAATATAAATTAATGGATAGATATTTACTTACAGGAACTGTAAGACGTGACGGATCATCTCAGTTTTCTGATGACAATCGTTGGGGAACATTTCCTTCTGTTGGTTTAGGATGGATAATATCGAAAGAAAGTTTTTTAAGCAATGTAGAGATCATCAATTTATTAAAATTAAGAGGATCATGGGGTAGATTAGGAAATCAAAATGTCCCATTAAACACTCAGGTGTTTACTTCAGGAGTTGACGTGCCAGGTCTTGGTTCAGGTACAACAATTAATTCTCAGATAGACCCAAGCTTATCTTGGGAGATCGTAGAAGAACTTTCAGGTGGTTTTGATTTTGAATTATTGAAGAATAGATTAAAAGGATCTTTTGATTTATATGATAAGAAAACAACCAATACAATTCTTAATGTAAAGCCTTATGCAACTTCAGGATATAATGTACCGACATATTCACATATTGGAGAAGTATCTAATAAAGGTTATGAAGTTGCATTACGTTGGGATGATAAAATAAATGATAATTTAAGCTACTGGGTAGGAGGTAATTATTCTCATAATAAAAATGAACTTTCAAGTCTTAAAAATGCACAAATTGCTCCGACTGTTGGTGGAAGTTTAGGGAATGGTCAAAACACCAAGATACTAGATAATACTTCATTAGGACAGCCTTTGGGAAGTTTTTACATGTACGAATTTGCAGGAATCGATCCAACAAATGGCAATATGTTGTACTATACAGCAAATGGAGATAAAGTAGTTCAAACTGCATTAAATGAAAGAACAGATAAAAAATATGTAGGAACAGTTTTACCAACATCTACTTATGGGGTTACTTTAGGTTTGACGTATAAAAATATTGATTTTTCTGTTGACGGTTACGGAACAGGTGGAGCAAAAGTTTATAATGGAAAAAAAGCGCAGCGTTTTGGTGGTGAAAACATAGAGGCTTCTGTAGCTCGTGATTTCTGGTCACCAACTAATACAACATCTGCTAATCCTAGACCTTCTAACGAGACACCTTACGCTTCAACCTTCTTCTTAGAGTCTGCAGATTATTTTAGAATTAACAATATTACTTTAGGATATAAACTTCCTATAGGTGAAAATAATTTTATTAGTTATTGCAGATTATATGTAAATGCAATTAACCCATTTATCTCTCAAAAATTCTCAGGATTTTCACCTGATGTAGTGAGCGATGGTAAATTGGTTGAAGGTACTCAAGGGGTAGAGCTAGATGCTTATCCTGCATTGAGATCATTCGTTATAGGTGCTAACTTAAAATTTTAATATTATGAAAAGAATATATATATCAGTATTTGTGCTGTCTGGATTGCTTTTTTCAGCATGTGCAGATGATTTTTTAGATGTAAGTCCAACAGAATCAATTCCTGTTGATTTAGAGGTAATAAATAGTGATTCAGGTGCTTCTGGTTTAGTAACTGCAGTTTACAATCAATTTTTAGGCTGGGATATGTCTTCTTTTGGATGGAATGCCGTTACCAGTATAATTTCAGATGATGCAGATAAGGGGTCTGATCCAGGAGATGCAGGTACTGATAAAGATATTATTGATGCTTTAACTTATAATGCTTCAACTCCTTCATTTCAGTCAACTTGGGATGCGAATTATGCTGGAATTAACAGATGTAATCAAGCTTTAGATCTTCTTCCTAAGTTGGATAAAGTAACACCAGCTATAAAAACAAGATTAATTGGCGAGGCAAAATTCATGCGAGCTTTCATGTATTTTACTTTAGTAAAGGGATATGGCGGTGTTCCAATTATAGATCATTTATCTGGAGTTCCACTTTCAGATGAAGATAGAGAAATGCAGTTAACACGTAAACCAGCGGCAGATGTTTATGCTTTTATAGAAAAAGACTTAAATGACGCAATAGCTAGTTTACCTGAAAAATCAGCTTATTCTGGAGCAGATAAATCTAGAGCTTCTAAAGGTGCAGCTTATGCATTATTAGCAAAAGTAAGTTTATACCAGAAAAAATGGCAGGCAGTTATTGACAATTGTGATAAAGTAACAGGATATACTTTAGTGACAGATTATGCTGCACAATATAAAAAAGAAGGAGAATTTGGTCCTGAATCTATTTTTGAAATTAACGGGGTTGGTTCAACTTCTAGTCCAGGATTCGGAATTGGTAACTATTCAGTTTCTCAAGCACCACGTGGTGCTGGAGGATGGGGCTGGGGTTTTAATACACCATCTCAAAATTTAGCTGATGCTTATGAGTCAGGTGACGTAAGAAGAGCGGCAACGATTATATTTAGAGGTTCAGTTTTGTATGATGGAAGGGAAGTACCTTCAACTGTAGCAAATCCAATGTATAACTATAAAGCCTATTCTTCCGATTTTTACAATCAGGAATTTACAGATACAAATCTTAGATACTTAAGATATGCTGAGGTAATATTAATGAAAGCTGAAGCTTTAAATGAACTTGGACAAACTTCTGAAGCTATTCCTTTAGTAAATATGATTCGTAAAAGAGCAGGTTTAAGTGATACACCTTTTACTTCTCAAACTGATATTAGAAAAGCAATTTATAAAGAAAGAAGATTGGAATTTGCTTTTGAACATGACAGATGGTTTGATATTGTTAGAACTGGTCAAGCACAAGCAGCTATGGCAGCTGACGGAAAAACTTTTATTGTTGGAAAACATGAGCTATGGCCTATTCCAACTACATTCTTAAGAGAAGCAGCGGGCTATTCTGAACAAAATCCAGGTGGATATTAAATAAAAATTTTTAAAGTCACTTCCCCCTCAGAATTATTCGGGGGAAGTGATTATTTATTACAATCTCAAAAATCTCTATAATGATTAGAATTTCAGTTTTATTTTTAGCTTTTACTCTTTTTGGTTGTGGATCGAATGCGGATAAGGCAAAAGAAAATGCAGCAGAAAATACTTCTGTTACTACATTAACAGACGAACAGCTTTTAGATGCTGTTCAAAAACAAACTTTTAAATATTTCTGGGATTACGCAGAACCAAACTCTGGATTAGCCAGAGAGCGTTACCATCCAGACGGAAATTATCCTGAAAACGATTCCAATATTGTAACAACAGGTGGTTCTGGTTTTGGTTTAATGGCTCTTGTTTCAGGAATGTCTCAAGGTTATATTACAAAAGAGCAAGGAGTTGAAAGACTGAACAAAATTGCAGATTTTTTAGGCAAAGCAGATCGTTTTCACGGAGCATGGTCTCATTGGATCGATGGAAATACGGGAAAAGTAAAGCCTTTTGGAACCAAGGATAATGGCGGCGACTTAGTCGAAACTTCATTTTTGGTTGCAGGAATGATTACTGTTCGTGAATATCTTAAAGATGGTTCTGAAAAAGAAAAAGCAGTTGCTCAAAAATATGATGCACTTTGGAAAGGTGTTGACTGGCAATGGTATACAAACAATAAAAATGTACTATACTGGCATTGGTCGCCTAATTACGCATGGCAAATGGATTTTCCATTAAAAGGATATAATGAATGTTTAATTACTTATGTAATGGCAGCATCTTCGCCAACACATTCAATTGATGCGAAAGCGTATCATGAAGGATGGGCGAGAAGCGGAGACATCGTTTCTCCTAAAACAAAATATAATATTCCTTTAATTTTAAAACATAATGGTGCAGAAGAATTCGGCGGTCCTTTATTCTGGGCACACTATTCTTATGTAGGTCTAGATCCAAATCAATTGAGCGATAAATATGCAAATTACTGGGATTTAAACGTAAATCAGACTAAAATAAATTATCAATACTGTATTGAAAATCCAAAAAAGGTTGAGGGATATGGTGCTGATTATTGGGGACTAACAGCGTCATATTCCAGAAACCCTGATGGTTCTATTGGATACAATGCACATATGCCAAGCAATGATCAAGGTGTGATTTCGCCAACCGCAGCAATCAGTTCAATTGTATATACGCCGAAAGAATCAATGGCTTTAATACGCAATCTTTACGAAAATCATAAAGAAGAAACATGGGGCAATGCCGGGTTTTATGATGCTCTAAGTTTAGGAAATAAATGGGTTGCAAAACGTTATTTAGCAATCGATCAAGGACCAGAAGTAGTTATGATCGAGAACTACAGAACAGGTCTATTATGGAAATTATTTATGAATGCACCTGAAGTAAAACAAGGTTTGACAAAACTTGGATTTAAATCAGGAAAATACGGGATTTAAAAAATTAGTATGAAGCATAAATTAATTTTTTTATCCCTGTTGATTTCGACATTTGGTTTTAGCCAAAGTGAAACAACTGGAAAAATTAATACAGTAGTAATGGCAAAGTATGAGCTGGGCTATGTATTACATAAACCCGCAAATACAAAAGAAAAAAAGCCTTTAATAGTTTTTATTTCTGGTGATGGAGAAAAAGGAAATGATCTTGAAAAAGTAAAAATTAATGGTCCTTTAAAATATCTAAAAACACATCAATTAGATGCTTACGTTCTGGCTCCTCAATGTAAAGAAGATGAAAATTGGGATATAGAATCGATTTATCAGCTGATTTTAAAAATCCAGAAAGAAAACAAAATTGATTCAGAAAGAATATATGTTACTGGTTTGAGCTCAGGAGGCTGGGCTTCATGGAATTTGGCTTTTGCACATCCGGATCTATTTGCAGCAAACGTACCTGTCGCTGGTTTTGTAGATTTAATTCAGTTAGAGCACGCTTGTGAAATAGCCAATATTCCAACCAGAATTTTTCACGGATTACTGGATGATGTTGTAAACGTGAATTATGCGTTCACAATTTACAAAGAATTGAAAAAATGTAATGCAAAAGATGTAAAGCTGACCATTTTTGATGATGCCAATCATGACAGCTGGACAAGAGTTTATGATAATGCAGCTATTTACGACTGGATGTTACAGCAGAGAAAAACGAATACAAACAAATAAATAAAATAGAATGAAAAACAAATTAGTCTTACTTTTTTTAGGATGTGCTGTTTTGGGTTACGCTCAAAAAAAGAACACTAAAAATACAGTGAAAATTAAACCAAAGTCTGAATTTGTGGCGGAATTAATGTCAAAAATGACTTTAGACGAGAAATTGGGTCAATTAAACTTGCCAACATCTGGTGACATCACTACAGGGCAGGCAAACAGCTCAAATGTGGCAAAAAATATTGCTGAGGGTAAAGTGGGAGGTTTGTTTAACATTAAATCAGTTCAAAAAATTAAAGAAGTACAGAAAATTGCGGTTGAACAAAGCCGTTTGAAAATTCCGTTGCTTTTTGGTATGGATGTTATTCATGGTTACGAAACAACATTCCCAATTCCGTTAGGACTTTCTTGTACTTGGGATATGGGATTAATTGAAAGAAGTGCTCAGATTGCTGCAAAAGAAGCTAGTGCAGACGGAATAAACTGGACATTCTCTCCAATGGTTGACGTTTCTCGCGATCCTCGCTGGGGAAGAGTTTCTGAAGGTTCAGGAGAAGATCCATATTTAGGAAGCCAGATTGCAAAAGCAATGGTAAACGGTTATCAGCAGCATGATCTTTCAAAAAATAACTCAATTTTAGCTTGTGTGAAACACTTCGCTTTATACGGTGCGCCAGAAGCAGGACGTGATTATAATACTGTAGACATGAGCCATATCAGAATGTTTAATGATTATTTTCCTCCTTACAAAGCGGCAGTTGATGCAGGTGTAGGTTCGGTTATGGCATCTTTCAACGAAATTGATGGAATTCCAGCAACTGGAAATAAATGGTTAATGACAGATGTTCTTAGAAAACAATGGGGTTTCAAAGGTTTTGTGGTAACAGACTTTACAGGAATTCCTGAAATGATCGAACACGGAATGGGAGATTTACAACAAGTTTCTGCTTTAGCTTTAAACGCTGGAGTTGAAATGGATATGGTTGGAGAAGGTTTCTTAGGTACTTTGAAAAAATCTTTAGACGAAGGAAAAGTAAAAATCGAAACAATCGATAATGCTGTAAAACTTATTTTAGAAGCAAAATATGATTTAGGATTGTTCCAAGATCCGTATAAATATTGTGATGAAAAAAGAGCTAAAACTGAAATCTTTACAATGGATAGCAGAAAAGAAGCACGTCAAATTGCCTCTCAATCATTGGTTTTATTGAAAAATCAAAACCAATTATTACCTCTTAAAAAATCAGGAACTATCGCCCTTATCGGACCATTAGCAGATGCTAAAGAAAATATGCCCGGAACTTGGAGTGTAGCTACTAAAATGGAAAATGCTGTCTCATTACTAGCAGGTATTAAAGAAGTTGCAGGAGCAGGAACTAAAGTTTTATATGCTAAAGGAAGTAATTTAGATTATGATGAAACTTTTGAAACAAACGCTACAATGTTTGGAAAAACATTACACCGTGATGCACGTTCAAAAGAAGATTTGTTAGCAGAAGCTTTAAAAGTTGCTCAACAATCAGATGTAATTGTTGCTGCTCTTGGAGAATCTGCAGAAATGAGCGGGGAATCTAGCAGCCGTACAAACTTGGAAATTCCACAAGCACAAAAAGATTTATTAAACGCTTTATTAAAAACAGGAAAACCAGTTGTTTTAGTTTTATTTGACGGACGTCCACTAGTGATTACTGAAGAAGAAAAAACAGTTCCAGCGATTTTAAATGCTTGGTTTGCGGGTACAGAAGCAGGTTACGCTATTGCTGATGTTTTATTTGGAGATGTAAATCCATCAGGAAAATTAACTTCAACTTTTCCAAGAAGTGTTGGACAATTGCCAATTTACTACGCTCATAAAAATACTGGAAGACCTCTTTCTAACACAGAAGGAAAATTCGAGAAATTCAGATCAAACTATATTGACGAAAGAAACGAGCCATTATTCCCGTTCGGATTTGGTTTAAGCTACACTACTTTTGATTATTCAAACCTTAAAATTTCTTCTGATAAAATGAATTTCAGCGGAAAATTAAAAGTAACAGTTGATGTAACAAACACTGGAAATTTTGACGGAAAAGAAACAGTTCAATTATACATTAGAGATTTAGTTGGTTCAGTAACAAGACCAGTTAGAGAACTAAAAGGTTTCCAAAAAATAACACTTAAAAAAGGTGAAAAACAAACAGTAAGTTTCGACATTACTGTTGAAGATTTAAAATTTTATAATTCTGATTTACAATTCGTAGCAGAACCTGGACAGTTTGATATTTTCGTTGGAGGAAATTCAAATGCCGATAAGAAAGTTAGTTTTGAGTTAACTAAATAGTTGGTTTATTGATTAGTGAGAAGCCCTTCATTTGGAGGGCTTTTTTTTAAACTGAAAAACCTTTTTTGTAATTTTTTAACTACGTTTATGGTGAATACTTTTAAAATATCCCGCTCTATTTTTCTATTTTCAATGCTAATTGCTTTTTCTTGTTGCAATGCACAAAAAAATGCAATTGTAGCACATCGCGGTGCATGGAAAAAAAATAACCTGCCAGAAAATTCTATTGCATCATTGAGACATGCAATTGATTTAAAATTACCAGGTTCAGAATTCGATGTTTGGAGAACTGCAGATGACTCTCTTGTTATCAATCATGATGCACATTACAACAAAATGCTGATTGAAGAAACCAATTATGCAGATTTGATCAAATTTAAACTTTCCAATGGAGAGAAACTTCCAACATTGCATGAATATATTTCAGAGGGTAAAAGAAACAACAAACAAACTCTTTTGGTCTGCGAAATAAAACCTTCAGAAATAAGTAAGGAAAGAGGAAAAAAGACCGCATTAATGGCAGTTGAAACTATTAAAAAACTTAAAGCAGATAAAAATACCTGCTACATAAGTTTTGATTATGATATTCTAAAACAAATTAGAATGGTTGATGCCAAAACTTCTTTACAATATTTAGAAGGGAATAA
Organism: Flavobacterium sp. S87F.05.LMB.W.Kidney.N; assembly: GCF_004366435.1. NCBI lineage: Bacteria > Pseudomonadati > Bacteroidota > Flavobacteriia > Flavobacteriales > Flavobacteriaceae > Flavobacterium > Flavobacterium sp. S87F.05.LMB.W.Kidney.N. The sequence goes on from NZ_SODX01000003.1 coordinate 757,422, forward strand.
ATCACCAAAAGAAGTACAAGCAGATAAGATTAATGGTGTAGATTATCATTATTCAGTTTTTCAAAAACATCCAGAATGGATAAAAGAAGCAAAAGACAACAAAATTATCCTAAATGCTTGGACAGTGAATGAAGCTGCAGATATGGATTGGATTATTGAGCATAAATTCAATTATATAACGACGAATGAACCTGAACTTTTAAAGGAAAGATTAAATCTTAAAAAATAATCTTCGAACCTACCAAAAAAATCTAACAATGAAAAAGATATATAAACTGATGACCTTGTCAATTTTATTTGTGATACTTTTTAGTCACAATTTATTGGCGCAAAATTTAGGTAAAACAGAATGGTTTGATCCTAACAAACCAGCAACAACCTATTGTAATCCAATTAATATTGGGTACAATTACACAACTCATAATCACAACGGAATTCCAGAATCACGCCGTTCCAGTGCAGATCCTGTAATTATTACGTATAAAGGCGAATACTATTTATTTGCGACAAATCAGGCAGGTTTCTTTTGGAGTAAAGATATGTCTGATTGGAATTTTGTTTATGGAAGTTTCCAAAGACAGCCAGGCGATGATGACCAATGCGCTCCTGCAGCTTGGGTTGTAAACGACACTTTATTTTATGTAGGTTCAACTTGGAAAAGAGATCATCCAATCTGGAAAACTGCCGATCCAAAATCAGGAAGATGGATACGTCACGTAGACAAAGCAATGCTGCCGACTTGGGATCCTGCAATTTTTCAGGATGATGATAAAAAAGTCTATATGTATTATGGTTCTAGCGGAAAACTGCCTCTTGTAGGTGTTGAGGTTGATTATAAAACTTGGCTTCCAAAAGGGAATCAGGCTGATTATGCTACATTATACAAAGCAACAGAAGTAGAAGATATTCAGCGTCCGTATGGGCAAATAAAAGAAGTTGCAGTTTTGGAACCTTCAGCTCACGGCTGGGAACGTTTCGGACCAAATAATGATATGGAACCAGCACCTTGGGGAAATTTTATTGAAGGAGCTTGGATGACCAAACACAACGGAAAGTATTACATGCAGTATGGCGCGCCTGCAACAGAATTTAAAGGTTATGCAAACGGAGTTCACGTAGGTGATAGTCCACTTGGGCCTTTTACATACCAAAAGCACAATCCGATGTCTTATAAACCAGGCGGATTTGTAATTGGAGCTGGGCATGGAAATACTTTTGCAGATAATTATGGTAATTATTGGAATACTGGAACTTGTAAAATCTCTATTAAAGATCGTTTTGAGCGTCGTATAGATATGTTTCCTGCCGGATTCGATAAAGATGATGTTATGTATTCTATTACATCTTACGGCGATTTTCCTATTGTCTTACCAACAAGTCAGCGTGATCAGACAAAAGGAGCTTCATCAGGCTGGATGTTGCTTTCGTATAAGAAACCAGTAACAGTTTCTTCTTCAGAAGAATGTATGGAAGTAGAAACACACAGAATGGATAACGGAGGCAAAAAAGTATACGAGAAGTTCTGTTACGGACCTGATAACCTTACAGATGAAAACATTCAAACCTATTGGTCTTCTAAAACTAGTAATCCAGGAGAATGGCTTCAAATGGATTTAGGAAGACAAATGGAAATTAATGCTTTGCAGATTAATTATGCAGATCATAAAGCAACTCAATTCAATAAAGCAATGGATATTTATTATCAATATAAGATATTCATGTCTGATGATGCTGTTAATTGGACTCTGGTTGTAGATAAATCTAAAAACGATAAAGATGTACCACATGATTATGTAGAGCTTACAAAAGCGATTAAAGCGCGTTATATCAAAATGGAAAACATTCATAACGCTTCTGGATTATTCGCAATTTCTGATTTCAGGGTTTTTGGAAATGGATTAGCGGCAAAACCAAAAGCAGTTGCTTCTTTTAAAGTGGATAGGAACAAAGCAGATTCTAGAAACGCAATGATTTCTTGGAAAAAGCAAAATGATGCAATTGGATATAATATTTATTACGGAATTTCTCCAGATAAATTATACAACAGTATCATGGTTTATGGAGATAGTTCATACGATTTTAGAGGTCTAGATAAAGACACAAAATATTACTTTACCATAGAGCCTTTTAATGAAAACGGTATTGGAACAAAAAATAAGATTATGGAAGTAAAATAATCTTTATTTATTAAATATTTAAAAGCTCCGATTGCAAATTGAAGAATTTGTAATTGGAGCTTTTTTTTGAGAAAAGGTTGAAAAAATAGCTTCTTAACTCTTAAGAATTTTGTTCCTTTGTGAACATGCCAAAGGCAGAATAAACTCCAAATTACTATAGAAACTATGAAAAAAACGATTCTTTTAACTGCTTTAGTTTTAAACGGATTGCTGTCGTCTGCTCAGTCAAATGACGAAAAAAACATCAAATTATTTTATAAGAAAGCTTTAACCGAAGCAAAATGTTACACTTGGCTGGAATATCTTTCTAATGATATTGGAGCTCGATTATCGGGTTCTAAAGGAGCAGAACTAGCTGTCGATTACACAAAAAGACAATTAGAATCACTTGGATTAGATAAAATATATCTTCAGGAAGTTATGGTGCCGCATTGGGTTAGAGGTGAAAAAGAAACAGCCTACATCTTAGACGGAAAAATAAAAACTGTAGTGCCAATTTGTGCTTTAGGAGGTTCTGTAGCAACTCCAAAAACTGGGATTACTGCAGAGATAATCGAAGTGCAGGGAATTAAAGAATTAGCTGAATTAGGAGCAGATAAAGTAAAAGGGAAAATTGTTTTTTACAACAGACCAATGAACCCTGAAAATATTGAAACTTTTACTTCTTATGGAGCATGTGTTGACCAAAGATATGCAGGAGCAAAAGAAGCTGCAAAACTAGGAGCGGTAGGAACGATCGTTCGTTCAATGAATTTAAGATTAGACGATTTTCCTCATACAGGTGCACAAAGTTATGGTGACTTACCAAAAGAACAATATATTCCAACCGCAGCAATAAGTACAAACGGAGCAGAGCTGTTGAGTAAATCTTTAAGAGTAAATCCAGCTTTAAAGTTCTATTTCAAACAATCTTGTGAAACTTTACCAGACGCATTATCTTATAATGTGATTGGAGAATTGACTGGAACGGTTAGTCCAGAAAATATTATGGTAGTTGGTGGTCACTTAGATTCTTGGGATTTGGCCGATGGTTCTCATGACGATGGAGCAGGAGTAGTGCAAAGTATGGAAGTTATCAGAATTTTAAAAAACTTAAACTACAAACCGAAGAATACGATTCGTGTGGTATTGTTTATGAACGAAGAAAATGGCGGAAAAGGTGGTGCTGAATATGAAAAAGTATCAAAACAAAAGAATGAAAACCACATTTTTGCTTTAGAAAGTGATTCTGGCGGATTTTCACCAAGAGGGTTTTCAATTGAAGCAGATGATGCTAATTTGAAAAAAATTCAAGGATACAAAGATCTTTTTGAGCCCTATTTAGTACATAGTTTTACAATTGGCCACGCAGGTTCAGATATTAGTCATTTAACTTCGCAGGCAATTGTTAAAGCAGGTTTAAAACCAGATTCACAACGTTATTTCGATTATCATCATGCGGCAAATGACAAGTTTGATGCTATCAATAAAAGAGAGCTAGAGCTTGGAGCGGCAACAATGACTTCGCTAATCTATTTGTTAGACCAAAACGGAATTGACATTAAAAAAGCAAATTAAGATTTTAAAAATACATTAATAAAAAAAAGCTATGAGGTTATACTTATAGCTTTTTTTTTATATAAAGCTTTTAGAATCAGGATTTCATCACAATCAAATAGTAAAAGAATGTTATTGGAATATTAGAAAGCAGTAGCAAGATTTTAAAACCTATCTCTTTTCGCTGTTGCGGTAAATGAAGAAATTTTTCTGCCAGATGAATAAACATAATTGCATTAACAATTATTGCCGCTAAAGCAAATGGCCAGGCAATAACTAAAACAGTTGGATCCTCGTTGGAAATAATATATAATGCAAACAAGAATGTAGTAATTACAAATGAACCAATCGTTAATTCTAGAGATTGTTTTTCCTTGAAAGGTTGTTCGTTAATTGTTTTCATTTTACTAAATATTAAAAGTTTGTTGAATAGATTTTATGGGCATAAACAGCATCTTTGAAAAATCCAAATAATGAAATGACAGCGCTTTTCTACCCCTTTTATATTGCTGAAAGAAGTAGTTTATTCGCTTTGGATAAAAGATAGTTCCAGTTAGAATTACCATATACAGATACAAGCTTCTCTTTCCATTTCCAAATAAATAATACTGCATTCCGATTTCTTCATAGACAGAAACTCCTGTATTAGTCAAAACATGAATAATGTCGTGATCTTCCAATTTTTCTTGAATATCAAAATGATTGTTATGAAGAAAACCGCCCAATCCATATCCTAAGCTTTCTTCGGGAAAATCCATTAATTTGGTTTTATCAATTTTCCAAGGTTCATTTTTCTTGAAATATTTTTGATAAGGCTTTTTAGAACATTCATACAATTTTTCTATTAAATAATCTCTCATAAAATGAATTTTAAAAGTTCTTTGAATTTCAAAGTAAATAATGAAATAAAAAAGCTAGAAAGAATATCGACTAGCTTTTTTTATATTTTTTAATAAGTGTCTACTACAGTTTTCAGTAAATTAGAATCAGCAAGATCAGAAGGAGCAACGACTTTTTCTTCTAACGGAATCTCATTGCCATAACGTTCTTTCAATATTTTTTGAACTCTGGGATCGGTTAAGTTAAAGTCTTTCAATTCTCTAAGTTTGGACAATTGAATTCCAGCTGCGTTTTTATAGATTTTCCAGATTAATTCAGAACAATAAATTCGATTGTCTTTCCATTCAAAATAAGCATCATATTCTTTACCATCAAACTGCTGACTGTAGTCTTTCATTTTTTGTAAAACCTGAGGCTTCAAAATATTTTCATTTTTTAATCTTTTCACAACATATTTACTGTCTCTTCCATGCTTAATCCAATCTTCAAGTGGTGTAAGTTTCACGGGTTGAACAGCTTCAAAAACAAACCATTTTCCGTGTATGTCATAAATAATGCCGCAGTGCGAAAACTTCGAATTAGTTGCTATACGAACCGCTTCACATTGTTTTGATTCTGAAGTTTGAAAAATAACATCACCATCTTTAAACTTACTAGTTGTAGTTTTTTCGGGTGCATTTCCCGTAAACGGATTGTTAGGAAAAACTTTTATAGCCACAAATAGGGCACAACCAAAGCTTAAGAAGAAAGTAATAATCGGGAATAGATATTTTTTATTTTTCATAAAGTAAATTTAAAGTACTTTGAAGTACAAAGTAAATAATAAAAAAAATAGCCGCCAAATAAATTGACAGCTATTTTCTAAATATATTTTACAAAATATTAGATTCTAAAAATACCACCAACAGCAATAATACGTTGGAAATAAGTAAAGTGCTGAGAAGCTTTATCTTCAGGACTTGTTGTAGTTTTAATATCCGGCATGTTAATATAACCACCTTTTAACTCTCCTTGAACGTAGAAATGTTTAAAAAAGGTAATATTTAAACCAGCTTTTGCAGAAACACCATAACCAGAAACATGAAAATCATCATGACGTTCTTTTCCTAAAAGTGTTGTATTGGTTTTAGGATATAAAACTCCAGCGCCCAAACCTTCAGTTAAATTAATCTGAACTTTATCAATATTTGGCAATCCAAACCATTTTGAAATATCATCAAATCTCGCTACCTCAGTATTAATGTAATTCAAACCATCAGTATGTTCATACATTAAAAAAGCAGGACCGCCTACCTGAGTTTCACCTTTATCATAGCCGCCTTCCTTAGCGCCGCCTTGAGACATATCTACTGGTCTATTATTGTATTCACCATTGTAGATTGAAGCTGGATCATCGGCAGGTAAATTAATGCTTCCGTTTACGTTTGCAATTTGATTCTGCGCCATTACATATTTCATGTGGTCAACACCGATTGTTACACTATAGTGATCGCTGAAGAAATAACCTAACCTCAAATTGGTTTGTGGAATAGTCATATTTGCAGGATTAACATAATCAACATGCCATCCTTTTGGTTTGTCATGAGCTGCCATATTCTCAACTGTAAAGTTGTAATCTTTACCTCTAAAGTTTACATCAGATTTTGAGTAGCTTTCTCTATTTCCACCCCACATCACAAAGAATTTTCCTTTATTATGAGCAGCGTATTTTTGTACTGGAATTTCCTCCTGAGCAAAAGCGTTTAATGAAACACAAGTCAGAAGAAAAAATAAAATTTTTGTTTTCAAAGAACTTAAGTATTATAAATTAAAATGTATTGACTGTTTTTCTAATAGCTACCAATTTGTTCATTAAACCTTCAAAATAGTCCAAATGAAGCATATTAGCACCATCGCTTTTTGCATTTGCCGGATCAAAATGTGTTTCGATAAAAATTCCGTCAACTCCAACTGCAATACCAGCTTTAGCAACAGTTTCAATCATATCAGGTCTTCCTCCTGTAACACCAGCAGTTTGATTTGGCTGTTGTAAAGAATGCGTTACATCTAGAACCGTAGAAGCATATTGCTGCATAGTAGGAATACCTCTAAAATCAACAATCATGTCTTGATAACCAAACATAGTACCACGATCTGTAACCATAACATTTTCATTATTACAGTCTAATACTTTTTGTACAGCATGTTTCATGCTCTCAGGACTCATAAATTGTCCTTTTTTTAAGTTAACTACTTTTCCAGTATTTGCAGCAGCAACTACAAGATCAGTCTGACGCACCAAGAAAGCTGGAATCTGCAAAACATCTACATATTGTGCAGCCATGTCAGCATCTTCGTTAGTATGAATATCTGTAACCGTTGGAACATGGAAAGTTTCAGAAACTTTTCTTAAGATTTTTAAAGCTTTTTCGTCACCAATTCCAGAAAAACTATCAATTCTAGATCGGTTTGCTTTTTTGAAAGATCCCTTGAAAACATAAGGAATCTGAAGTTTGTCGGTAATACCAACTAATTTTTCAGCAATTCTAAGAGCCATTTCTTCTCCTTCGATAGCGCAAGGTCCCGCCAATAAAAAGAAGTTTCCGCTGTCAGTATGCTTAATTTGTGGAATATGTTGTAAATTCATAATATGATTTTTTGACAGTGCAAAGGTAGTCATGATTTATGAATACAAGATGAAGATTTAAGATTATTTTATGAATGCTTTGCGAGGCTATAGCTTTTGAAATCACTAGTTATTTCTCGTCAAGTATTTCCTGCATCGTATTATAAATTTCTATAATTGTTTTTTGATTTCTATTTTCTTTATGATAAAGCAATGAAGAGTAAATAATAGTATTTTGATTGTTGGATTTACAGTTAATTACATTATCTTTTTTTAAAATTGTACTTTCAATCCCGCTTCTTGGAATACCATCTATTAAAAACTTTAAATCGTTTAATACTTTTGTTGTCTTTATCATCACAAACATAAAGCATGGAATTTTGTGAGTTTTTGAAAAATGCAATAATAATTGATTGTATAGTTATGGAAACTTGAATGTCTAACTTTTCTATTTTATCAGTTATTTTTTCTACAATAATTTGAAAAATATTATTGATATCTAATCCTGATATAGCACTAAAAGTTTCATCAACAATAAATGCTACACGATATTCTATTTCGTTTTTTGTAATAAAATAATAGAACTGAGGATTTTCGTTTAGGAAGTAATTATAGGGGATTAGCAAGTTTGATACCTTTTTGTTTTAAAGTTTCAATACTCGTTTGACCTCTCAAAAATGATTGTACAACATTTTTATCACTAACCATTTTTGTTACTGATTCTATGACCCTTTCTTTATTTGTTGTAATCTTTTTCATACTGCAAATTTATAAAATCTTTTTAATTATAAAAATCAATGTTTAGTTAAATAGAAAGATGTTCAGAAATAAAAGTGGTCGATTAAAAAAATAAAAGTTCAGTCCAAGTAATGCAATGACTAATAGGAAAATTAAAAAAGCAAAATAACCTTAATCAAAATTATTATACTTAGAATTATATTTCTTACTTCAGTCTCAATCCCACAGGAACCATTAAAATTCCTTTTTCATAAACATTCAAATAAAGCTTAATCGGCTTTTTCTGTCCTTCCCATTTCAATTCGTAAACATTCAAAAAACCAGCGCCCATATTACTTCTTTTGGTTGGAAACGGACAACAGGTTTCTAATTTTGTATAAGTAATTTTTTCACCGCTTGGTCCCGCCAGCGCATTCAGGAAACGAGATTCATTAAGAGTTTCGCTATTAGTATTTTGAAAAAATATATTTATTGGATAATCAGGATCGTAACCGTATTTTTTGTCTTTAGCAAATTGAGTGATAAGGAAAGTATTGTCTTTCTTCAAAATCAAATCAGGCGCGTTGTCGTCTACATTTTTTAAGGTTGATTTTGTGCTCACACAAGAAGTTGCAGTGATTAATAAAACAATAAAAAGGGTTATTTTTTTCATGGGTTATAATATTGTAATAACAGTTAGTTTCAGTATTCCAAATACAGTTTTGAACACTAAAAAATTATTCTTCTACTTTTTTGCGGTTTAGTTTTAAAATACCAATTACAATCAGATATTGTGCCAGAAGATAAGTCAGCATAATAAAAAATGAGCTTTTCGGAATTGGAGCATAAAATTTGTTTATCGCCAAAATGCTATCTGAAATAATGAATAAAAATGCTCCTGAAAAGACGAGTAAATTTCCAGGTTTTTCCCAGACTAAGAACCCGTTAAAGGCAAATAAAAGCATAATGGAAATAATTGATGCATAAATTGTAACAGGAATTTTTAAATCTCCTAAAAACGGCATTAAAAAAGAAACCATGCCAATTAAATATAAAGCAATTAAAATGCTTCCAAAAATAAAAACTGATCTGTTCTGCTTTTTTCTAATTTTATTCAGTTGATTAAACAAAATACAATAGATAATATGGGCTGTCAAAAAAGATACTAAACCCAATATGAAATATATTTCACCAAGATCTGTAAATAACAGAATAACGTCTCCAATCCAAGAAAATACAAGTGCGCTTAATAAGGTATTTTTAGTTGGAAATTTTCTAAAAAAATAAACACCAAACCCAATAATTGGTATTAATATGGGTTTTAAAAACAGATCGAATCGCTCGTAACCAGATACCAGAATAATCAGGTATAGTATACTGAACGCTAAATAAATTTTGTAAAAATAAGAGTTTCTCATAATAGGGGATTATGATTGATATATGGTTTTGGTTTGTTCTTAAATTCAATATTGACAAAATAGATTGTCACGAAAAGAGAGAATATTAAGTATGTAAAAATAATATAATTACTAATGGGAATTACACGATTTAAGCCAAACCAATCTCCAAAGTAAGCCACAATACCAATTACTGTTATCAATCTAAAACTTTCCCATAAAACAGAAAATCTGCTTTTATCCATTAATTCTGAGTAACTGTAGATCGTAATAAAAATAAAAAAGCCATAAATAAAGATGTTTGGAAAACCAATTGTGGCAATGTTTTCAAATAAATAGCTTACAAATAATAAAGTGATTAAAACTTGAATTACAGACCAGTAGATTAATCTTTGAGAGTTTTGTGTTCCGTATTTTTCAAAATCAAAAACATTTTCAATTTTGTTTACGGGATATTTTTCTTCAAAGTTTTCCGGACGCCAGCCAGTTGGTTTAAACCAGATCGTTAATTTGTCTTTCCATTTAGGAGCTCGCCAGGCATCTTTTACTAATAAACTTAAATGCTGAAAATTAATCTTAATAGGATTCCATGTATTGGCAGGTCTTGTGATTCCAAAAACTGGCGGAACATCGTCTAATTCTTCCTGAAAAGTGCCAAAAAGTTTATCCCAGAAAATAAAAATCTGCGAATGATTCTTATCTAAATATTCTGGATTAATCGCATGGTGCACACGATGATGTGAAGGAGTTACTAGAATTTGTTCAATAAATCCCATTTTTTTAATGTGTTTGGTGTGATACCAAAATTGTAAAAACAAATGAATAGGAAGTGTTATCGCAATTACAGAAGCCGGAACACCTAAAAGAGCTGCGGGAATCAATAAAAACGTAAATAAATTAACCAAGCTGGCAATAGGCTGGCGAAGCGCACACGCAAGATTAAACTCTTCACTGCTGTGATGAATGGCATGTTTATTCCAAAGAAAGTTAATTTGATGTGCTAGTCGATGGCTCCAATATCCGTAAAAATCAATAACAAAAAAAGCAATGAAATAGGAGAGGACATTTGCTTCTAAATGCTGTAATGCAATTTTAGAAACCAGCCATTCGTAGGAGAGAAAAGTAATGCTGAGGCCCAAAACATCTTTTACAGAATTGGTTATTCCAGAACTTATGCTCGATACGCTGTCTATGAGAGGTGCAGTATCATTTTTTGTGTAAATGCCGTATACTTTTTCGATGATAATCAAGGTCAAAAAAATAGGCATTGCAATAATCAATATTTTTCCGTATTCCTCCATAAAAAAAACATTCTATTTAATTCAAATATAGAATAAAATAGAATGTTTTTTAAAATATTTTCAACTAAACGATTTCAGCGCTAAGTCCCGCTTCTAAAAGTTGTGTACATTGAGGTTTTAATTTGTCTATTGGCCCTGTTTTTACAGTGCATTTTCCGTTGTAATGTACAATTAAAGAGCATTGCTCAGCTTGTTCAGCTGTGTGACTGCATACACGCATAAGAGTATCAATTACGTGGTCAAAAGTGTTTACATCGTCATTGTAAACTATGATTTCGTTATTGAAACCCGTTGCTTCTTTCTCGCGAATTCTTTCTCTAACTTTTTCTTTAGTACTCATTTTTTTTAAGTTTTTGTACTGATGTAATTACTAATATCTAATTTACGTATTTTAATGATACCCAGTTGTTTCTTTGAAACTTTTTAACATAAGTCAATCCTTTTTCAACGCAAGAAGCATCAATAAATGGAATATCTTCTTCATAAAAACCACTAAAAAGAATAATTCCTTTTGGGTTCAAACAATCAACATAAGCCTGCATATCATTCAATAAAATATTTCTATTGATGTTTGCAATAATTAAATCATATTTTTTGCCTGCCAATAAAGCTGCATCGCCCTCATAAACGCTGATATGTTTACAATTATTGCGTTCTGCATTTTCAATAGAATTCAAATAACACCAATTGTCAATATCAATTGCGTGTATTGGTTCAGCCCCTTTCATTTCAGCTAAGATTGCTAGGATTGCTGTTCCGCAGCCCATGTCTAAAGTTTTAAGACCTTTAACATCCATTTCTAATAAATGCTGAATCATCATGTGTGTCGTTTCATGATGACCAGTTCCAAAACTCATTTTTGGTTCTATTACAATATCAAATTCGGCATTAGTTTTTGGGTGAAAAGGAGCGCGAACATGGCATTTTCCGTCAACATCAATAGGTTCAAAATTCTTTTCCCATTCCTCATTCCAGTTTACCTGATCTATTTCTTCAACAGTATATTCGATTTTAAACTCTTCAGATTGTAAAATATAAATATCGTCTAGAATATTTTCGTCCCATAAATCTTTCTTCACAAAAGCCGAAATCCCGTTTTCTGTTTCTGTAAAACTTTCAAACGCTTTTTCGCCCAACTCAGCAACTAAAATCTCCGAACCAAGTTCTTTTGGCTCAATCGTAAAATGATATCCTAAATATATATTCGACATAAATAATTTTTTTGCAAAGGTAATTCTTAAATTATAAAATTCAATTTAAAAAAGCCAAATTCCAAATCCCAATACGAAAAAACCATTCGCATCGCGAATGGTTTTTGTAAGTATAAATCTAAAATCTAAAATCTAAAATCTAAAATCTAAAATCTAAAATCTAAAATCTAAAATCTAAAATCTAAAATCTAAAATCTAAAATCTAAAAT
>NZ_SODX01000004.1:0-693953 GCF_004366435.1 Flavobacterium sp. S87F.05.LMB.W.Kidney.N
TAATGCTCGGATGGTGAAATTGGTAGACACGCTGGACTTAAAATCCAGTGAACAGCAATGTTCGTGCGGGTTCAAGTCCCGCTCTGAGTACTAAAAACTTTAATTGGCTTTGCTAATTGAAGTTTTTTTTTTTGCTTTAAAGCGAAATTATAAATTCAGTCAAACTGAATATTTTTTATATTTTTACTTTTTTATTGAAGAGGAATAATATGTTTGTTAGATATTTAAAACATCATTTTACACGATAAAAGGTTTAATTTAATCTATTTTATATGAAGACTTATTTTATTCTATTTTTTCTTTTTCTCTGTATCTATTCAAATGCACAAAAGCAAGAAGTTCAAAAGAGTATCGATGTATTCTTTGAGGGTTTTCATCAAAGAGATTCAATGAAGATAAAATCGGTTTGTGCAGATAAAATGATTCTACAATCGATTAGTGAAAGTTCTTCAAAAGGAAATAAATTATCTGATGAAAGCACTAAGGAATTTTACAAATCTATCGCTTCTATTCCTTTGAATATGAAATTTCAAGAGAAAATTTTAAATTATAATATCCAAATTGACGGTACCATGGCTCATGTCTGGGCTCCTTATGAGTTTTATATCAATGATAAATTAAGCCACAGAGGTGTAAATACTTTTACTTTATTTAAAGAAAAAGATATTTGGAAAATCATTTATTTGATTGATACCAGAAGAAAATAGTTAATTATGAAGTACTTGAGTATTATAATATAAACAAATATCTGTTAGTAAACATTCTTCGCATTTTGGTTTTGGCCTGCATATTTCTCTTCCTAAAAATGAAATTGCCATTCCAATTTCTGACCAGATATTTTTTGGTAAAACGTTCATCAGATCTTTTTCTATTTTATTTCCGTCTTTAGATTCTTTTACAATTCCAATTCTGGGCGCAACTCGGATTACGTGTAAATCAGCAATAATGCCTTCTGCTGGTTGGTGAGTTTCTCTTAAAATAACATTGGCCGATTTTCTTCCAACACCTTTTAAAGCGGTTAAGCCTGACATTGTTAATGGAATATCTTTATCGTTTTTAATTGTTTTCGCAATTTCCAAAAGCCAATTTGCTTTTGTTCCGTGGTTTCGAACTTTACTTATATAAGGTATGAAAGTTTCTAAATCAGTTTTTGATAAACTATTTAATGTTGGAAATTTTTCGAATAAAGCTGGAGCAACATTATTGATATTAGCATCGGAATCTTGCGCAGATAAAACAACCATTACTAAAAGCTGGTAAGTATTTTTGTATTCTAAAGGATGTTTCTTATTCTTATATTTCTTTAAAATGGGTTTTAATTCAGTTTCCCAATTTAATGTTTCTCCAAATAAATCCATTCGTGATATTTTTTAAAAATTGATATTGAAGTAGTTACTTATATAAAGTTAATTTATTTTAATGAATTCTAAAGTTTTTTTAATCACATTATGATTGCCTAATATTTTTCTGTGACCAAGTCCGTCTGTTAGGTAAAGGGTTCCTTGTTCAAGATTTTGATGAATGTGAATTCCTGCTTTAACCGGAACTTCGGGATCATCATTATCATGTATTACTAAAACTGGAATTTTTATTTTCTGAGCTGCTCGATATGCTGAAAAGTCATCCATTTTGACTTTATATTTTTCTTCAAATAAATCTCTTAAATTATCACCAATTTCTTTTTTCAATCCTAATTTAAAAATAAACTCATCTAAAATATCCTGTACAATATTGCCGCTTCCAATTATTACAGCTTTATTTACTTTTAGACCGTCTTTAATCGCATTTAAGACAGACATTCCGCCAAGTGAATGTCCAATTGCAATTTCAAAAGGACCAAATTGCTTTTCAATTTCAAGAATAGAAGCTATAAATTCAGACATTATTGTGGTTTTGCCTTCTGATTTTCCATGTGCTGGAGCATCAAAACTAATAGTTGAATAGCCATTTTGTAAAAGCTCATCTGCGATTTTGAATAACTGTGTTCCGCGGCCAGACCAGCCATGAACTAATAATATTTTATGCTCACTTTTGCCATATTCATAAGTCACAACGCTCTTATCGATTGCAGGAACATTAATTGTTTTTTGAATGCTTTTACGATCCATTTCAAATTCTCGTTTTGGAACTTTATGTTTTACTGGTGTTGTAAATATTCTTGCAGCAAATTTTGTAACTAATTTTTTAGAAATAAAAGCGCAAATTTTGGCAGATATTATAATTATCTGAGGAATTTTTAATGATTTAGTGGGATTGATTGCCTTTTTTGCCATTTCAATAAAACTTTTTTGGAAGCGGAACTTTGCTTATTTTTTGCTAAATTTAGAAAACATAAAAGTAACATATTACTGATTGTTCTTAAATAATAATTGCAAATTAATTTCTAAATGGAAATATTTCATATTAGTGCAGAATGTTATCCAATGGCAAAAGTTGGTGGTTTGGCCGATGTGGTTGGAGCGCTTCCTAAATATCAAACTAATGCTGGCCATAATGTACGAGTTGTTGTTCCTGCTTATGACACAAAATTTAAAAAAGAAAATCAATTCGAATGCGTTCATTGGGGATCTGTTAAACTCGGAAGTTTTAATTTTCCTTTTAGCGTTCTTAAAGAAAGCACAGATGTATTAGGTTATGAGCTATATCTTATAGAAATAAATGAATTATTCGATCGTCCAAATGTATATGGTTATGAGGACGATATAGAGCGGTTTTTATCTTTTCAGATTGCGACCTTAGATTGGATAATTGCTCGAAATGAAGTTCCAGATGTAATTAACTGCCATGATCACCATACTGGGTTAATTCCATTTTTAACTCAATTTGCTTATAAATATGAAAAATTAAAAGATCTAAAAGCAGTCATAACCATTCATAATGGTTTGTATCAAGGATGGTTTGGTTTTGATAAACTGCACTATCTGCCAGAATTTGATTTGAAGCACGTTGGATTTTTAGAGTGGAACAATTCAATAAACTCACTAGCTGTTGCAGTAAAATGCGCTCAGGCTGTTACTACAGTTTCTCCGAGTTATTTAAATGAAATTAATTACGCAGCAAACGGTTTAGAAAATTTATTTAATTCTGTTAGAAATAAATCAAAAGGAATTTTAAACGGAATTGATATTGAAGTCTGGAATCCTTTAAAAGATAAAATGATTGCGGAGAATTATTCGATAGAGAATTTTGAAATTGGCAAACAAAAAAATAAGGAAAAATTGTGTGAACAATTCGAGCTTGATCCGTCAAAACCTTTATTTAGTTTTATAGGACGTTTGTTTGAAGAAAAAGGAGGCGATTTATTGCCTCAGGCTTCTGCATTAGCATTATCTGAAAATTTTGAAAATATCAATATCCTAATTCTAGGTTCAGGAAATTCAGAAATTGAATCGCAGTTAACACAATTGCGTAATGATTATAAAGGAAATTACAATGTTTTTATTGGTTATAATGAAGAATTAGCTCATCTGATTTATGCAGGTTCAGATTATATTTTAATGCCTTCGAGAGTTGAGCCTTGCGGTTTAAACCAAATGTATGCCATGCGCTACGGAACAATTCCGATTGTTAGGAGAACGGGAGGATTAAGAGATACGGTTATTGATTTTGGTGATGAAGGCAATGGAATCTGCCATGATCAGGCTTCGGTTGGAGATATTTGTTATTCCATAAATCGAGCTGTTAAATTATACGATGATAAAATAAGTTTCAATAAAGTTTTAAAAAGAGGAATGGAAGCTGACCATTCCTGGGAAAGTGTTTGCCAAGATTATATCGAGATATACAACCTAATAATTGAGAAAAATGAAATTTAAAAAGAAAAATGTAGTTGCTATTATTTTAGGAGGAGGACAAGGATCACGTTTGTTTCCATTAACAGAAACGAGATCAAAACCAGCCGTTCCGATTGGAGGAAAATATCGTTTGGTGGATATTCCAATTTCTAATTGTATCAATTCTGATATTTTTAAAATATTTGTTTTGACACAGTTTAACTCCGCATCTTTAAATGCACATATTAAAAACACTTTTAATTTTAGTATTTTCAGTCAATCTTTTGTAGATATTTTGGCGGCAGAACAAACTCCAGATAATCCAACTTGGTTTCAGGGAACTGCAGATGCTGTGAGACAGTGTATGTCACATTTTTTAAAACACGATTTCGATCATGCTTTGATACTTTCTGGTGACCAGTTATATCAAATGGATTTTAATGAAATGCTTGAAGCACATATTGCAGCCGATGCTGAAATTTCTATTGCCACTTTACCAGTAAATGCTAAAGATGCACCAGAATTTGGAATTCTTAAAACCGATCATGAAAACAATATTCATGCTTTTATAGAAAAACCACACGCTTCATTGTTACCGGAATGGGAATCTGAAGTGAGTGAACATATGCAGGAAAAAGGTAAAAAATACTTAGCTTCAATGGGGATTTATATTTTCAATAAATCATTGTTAGTGGAGTTAATGGGGGATCAGGAAACTAAAGATTTTGGTAAAGAGATTATTCCGCAGGCCGTTGGAAAACATAAAATATTAAGTTATCAATACGAAGGCTATTGGACAGATATTGGAAATATTGAATCGTTTTTTGAAGCCAATATTGGTTTAACAGCAGATATACCAGAGTTCAATTTATTCGACAATGAGAATAAAATTTTTACCAGACCAAGATTATTGCCGCCTTCAAAATTTAGAAATTCTATTATTAACCAATCTTTAATTTCTGAAGGCTGTATTATTAATGCCAAAGAAATAAAAAGTTCTGTTATTGGTATCCGTTCCAGAATTGGAGAAGGCACCGTTTTAGAGAACTGTTATGTAATGGGTAACGATTTCTATCAAGATCTGGATGAACTAAATTATGAAAGCGGTATTAATAAAATTCATGTAGGTATTGGTGAAAATTGTTTTATTAAAAATGCGTTAGTCGATAAAAATGTACGAATAGGAAATAATGTTCACATTAACGGCGGAAAACATTTGGATAATTTTACTAATGAATTATACAGTATAAAAGACGGAATTGTTGTGATTAAAAAAGGGGTTACGTTATCTGACAACTTTAGAATTGAATAAAATTTAGAATTCCAATAATTAAACTCAAAATTGCAATTTCAATCGTTACCTTAAAAAACAAATATGACTAAAGTAATCACACATTCTCTATTTACAGATTTTGATATTGATTTATTCAAAGCTGGTAAACACTTCAAATTATATGAAAAATTAGGAGCGCATTTAATTGAAGTTAATGGAGTTAAAGGTGTTTACTTTGCCGTTTGGGCACCTACAGCACATTCTGTTTCAGTTGTAGGTGATTTTAATTATTGGACTCAAGGCGAACATAATTTAAATGTTCGCTGGGATTCCTCTGGAATTTGGGAAGGATTTATTCCTGATATTTCAAAAGGAGCCCTTTATAAATATAAAATCCAATCGAATATTGGAGGAATTGTAACCGAAAAAGCAGATCCTTTTGCTTTGTATTGCGAAAAACCACCTCATACTGCATCTGTAGTCTGGGATTTAGATTATAGCTGGAAAGATAAAAACTGGATGCAGAATAGGCAGCAATTTAATGCTTTAGACAAACCGTACTCAGTTTACGAAGTTCATTTAGGTTCTTGGAAAAGAGCAGAGCATAATCGTTTTTTAAGTTATTTAGAACTTGCAGATGATTTAGTTAAATATGTAAAAGAAACCGGTTTTACGCATGTAGAATTTATGCCGATAATGGAGTATCCTTATGACCCTTCGTGGGGTTATCAGCTAACGGGATATTTTGCGCCAACTTCACGTTTCGGGAAGCCTCAGGATTTTATGGTTTTAGTTGATAGATTGCATCAGGAAGGAATTGGTGTAATTTTAGACTGGGTTCCATCGCATTTTCCAGATGATGCGCACGGTTTAGGTTATTTTGACGGATCGCATTTATATGAACATCCAGATAGAAGAAAGGGATATCATCCTGATTGGAAAAGTCTGGTTTTTAATTATGGAAGAAATGAAGTCCGCGCCTTTTTAATCAGTAACGCTGTTTTTTGGCTTCAGAATTATCATGTTGACGGATTAAGAGTTGATGCTGTAGCATCTATGTTATATCTTGATTATTCTAGAAAAGAAGGCGAGTGGGAAGCTAATACTTTTGGAGGAAGAGAAAATTTAGACAGCATAAGCTTTCTTAAAGAATTTAACGAAGTAATCTATGCTAATTTTCATGGAGTACAGACCATTGCAGAAGAAAGTACTTCGTTTCCGATGGTTTCAAGGCCAACATTTACAGGCGGATTGGGTTTTGGAATGAAGTGGATGATGGGCTGGATGCATGATACCTTAAAATATTTTCAAAAAGAAACTGTTTATCGAAAATATCATCAAAATGATCTGACTTTCTCGATGACCTATGCGTTTACCGAAAATTTCATGCTTCCTTTTTCTCATGACGAAGTAGTGTATGGGAAAAAATCGCTTAATTATAAAATGTCGGGCGATGAATGGCAGCGATTTGCCAATTTGAGATTATTGTACGGTTATATGTTCACTCATCCAGGAACTAAATTATTGTTTATGGGAGCTGAATTTGGCCAGACAAGCGAATGGAATTTTGAACAAAGTTTAGACTGGCATTTGCTGCAGTATGATTTTCATTCTGGAATAAAAAGATTAATTACAGATTTAAATCAGCTTTATAAATCACATCCTGCATTGTATGAAAAGCAATTTACAGGAGATGGTTTTGAATGGATTAATTATTCCGATCATCAAAATGCGGTTCTATCGTATATCCGAAAAGGGAATAATCCAGATGAAAATGTAATTGTAGTCTGTAATTTTACAGAAGTAATAAGAGAAAATTACAGAATAGGAATTCCGAAGAAAGGTAAATTACAAGAAATTTTTAATAGCGATGCATTGATTTATGGCGGTGGCGGTGTTGGAAATGGAAAAACATTAAAAATTGATTCAATATCTTATGATGGAAGGGATTTTTCAGTTGAATTAATTTTACCACCTTTAAGTGTAACCGTGTATTCTTTCGTTTAAAAAAAATCTGACATTCATTTCCATAAGTGCTGTTTTGTCATTTTATTGTTCTTAAATTATCGATTTTTCGATTTTTTGAGCAGTAATTTAATTCTCGATCAGAAAAAACGTTTTCGTGAATAAACCTTTTATTCATAGGGCTTTACTAACTTTTTTTGTATGTTTGAAATAGAGATTAGCGTTTTATAATTAATTCATTAGCGATATGATTACAAACACATCATTAGAATACAAAGGCGATTTATATCCATCAAAAATTGTTTCGTACGAGCAGGAAGGAGATTCGATTTTTTTCAATACGGATAATAAAGTTATTTTAAAAGTCACTATTCTTAGAGACAGTTTGATTCGATTTCGCTTCACTACAAAAGGTTATTTTAGTAATGACTTTTCATATGCGATTGATAAAACACAACTTCATGGTTACAATTTCTTGGAACTTACGGAGGAAGAAACTTTCTTTCAGATTAGAACCAGCAAAGTAAAATGTAAAATTCAGAAAGCTGATCTTCGTCTAGCTATTTACGACCTAAATGACTTTTTGATTCTTGAAGATGAACTTGGTTTTCATTGGGAAGAAAGCTACGAATACGGTGGAAATATCGTAAAAATGAGTAAGTTTTCTAAAGATGGCGAATGTTATTATGGCCTTGGCGATAAGGCAACTCAAATGAACCTTAAAGGCAAAAGAGTCGAAAATTTTGCCACAGACCAATATGCTTATCAAAAAGATCAAGAGCCTTTATATAAGGTAGTTCCATTTTATATAGGACTTCATAACAAACAATCTTATGGTATTTTCTTTGACAATACTTTTAGAACTTTTTTTGATTTTTGTCAAGAAAGAAGAAACGTTACGAGTTTCTGGGCCGAGGGTGGAGAAATGAATTATTATTTCTTTTATGGTCCGCAAATGCAGGATGTTGTGACAACTTATACCGACCTGACCGGTAAGCCAGAATTACCTCCTTTATGGGTTTTGGGATATCATCAATGTAAATGGAGTTATTATCCCGAAAGTAAGGTAAAAGAAATTACTTCAAAATTTAGGGAACTTCAAATTCCTTGTGATGCCATTTATCTAGATATTGATTATATGGAAGGATTTCGCTGTTTTACTTGGAATAAAAACTATTTTCCAGATCCGAAAAAAATGGTTGCTGAATTAGCAGAAGATGGTTTTAAAACGGTTGTTATAATAGATCCCGGAATCAAAATCGATAAAGATTATTGGGTGTATCAAGAAGCTTTAGAAAAAGATTATTTCTGTAAAAGAGCCGATGGACCATATATGAAAGGAAAAGTTTGGCCTGGTGAATGTAATTTTCCAGATTACACTAATCCCGCAGTTAGAGAATGGTGGGCTGGATTATTTAAAGAATTAGTTTCAGAAATAGGAGTGAAAGGAGTTTGGAATGATATGAATGAACCTGCAGTGATGGAGGTTCCAAATAAGACTTTTCCAATGGATGTTCGTCATTTTTATGATGGAAATCCGTGCAGCCATAGAAAGGCCCATAATATTTATGGAACGCAGATGGCAAGGGCAACCTATCATGGAGTGAAACGATTTACATATCCAAAACGTCCTTTTGTTATTACAAGATCTGCATATTCTGGTGCTCAGCGCTATACTTCTTCTTGGACAGGAGATAACGTGGCAACTTGGGAACATCTATGGATTGCTAACATTCAAGTGCAAAGAATGTCAATTTCAGGAATGGGATTCACAGGGTCAGATATTGGAGGATTTGCAGAACAGCCAACGGGCGAATTATATGCGCGATGGATTCAGCTAGGCGTTTTTCATCCGTTTTGCAGAACGCACTCTTCTGGAGATCATGGAAATCAGGAGCCTTGGGCTTTTGATGAAGAAGTGATTAATATTACCAGAAAATTTGTAAGTCTTCGTTATCAATTATTACCTTATTTATACACCATGTTCTGGCAGTATATTGAAGAAGGACTTCCAATGCTGAAACCTTTGGTTTACTACGATCAAGACGATACACAAACACATTATCGTAATGATGAATTTATCTTTGGAAATCAAATTTTAGTCTGTCCAATCCTTGAACCTAATGCTGTAGGTCGTCGTATGTATATTCCAAGAGGTGAGTGGTATAACTACTGGACAAATGAACTTTTCATTGGAGGAAGAGAGATCTGGATTGACACTAAATTTGATGAAATTCCAGTTTTTGTAAAAGCAGGAGCCATTATCCCAAAATATCCAGTACAGCAGTATGTGGGAGAATTAGAATTTGATGAATTGACGCTTGATGTTTACTTTAAAAACGGAAAAGAAAAATCTGTTGTATATGAAGATGCACAAGATGGTTACGATTATAAAAAGGGACGTTACAGCTTTTTATCTTTTAGATCTATAGGAAAAGAAAAAGAACTAATTATTCAGCTTCATAAAGAAGGTAAATACGATACTCCTTATAACAAATACAAAATTAATTTAATCGGTTTGCCGTTTAAAGTTTCTGAAATAGAAATAGACAATGAAAAAATTGAATTTGATAAAATTAATTTCGAACAAAATAATTTCTTAATTGTTGAAAAAGAGTTTAATGAATTACACATCGTAGGTGAATAGTTAAATTCTGATATTTTTTCACTTAATTGTATAAAATAAAATATTTTTTTTAATTGTATTTTTGGAAGAAAATTAGCTAGAATTATGAAAAAATATTTCTTTTTAGGAATTTTTGGTGCACTTGCAATGGCTTGTGCAACAAATCCAATCACAGGTAAGCAAAATTTGAATTTTGTTTCTAATAGTGAGTTATTTCCATCTTCATTTCAGCAATATAGTCAGTTTTTATCTGAAAATAAAGTGATCACTGGAACTGCAGATGCAAAACTTGTTGAAACTGTCGGCTATAAAATTAAGCTTGCAGCAGAAAAATATTTAACGTATTTGGGACAATCTCAGTATTTAAAAGACTACCGTTGGGAATACAAATTAGTAGACAACAAAGAGGTTAACGCATGGTGCATGCCAGGTGGAAAAATCGTTGTTTATTCTGGTATTTTACCCATAACTCAAAATGAAGCTGGTTTAGCAACAGTAATGGGACACGAAGTTTCACATGCACTTGCTAATCACGGAGCACAAAGAATGTCTGCGGCACAGTTACAGCAAATTGGAGGCGTAGCATTAGATGCAGCCACAAGTGGTAAATCTGAGTCTACAAGACAAATATTTTCGCAGGCTTACGGACTTGGTTCTGAAGTGGGAGTTATGTTGCCATTTAGCAGAAGTAACGAGAGCGAAGCCGATAAAATTGGTCTGACTCTTATGGCAATTGCAGGTTATAACCCAGATGATGCTATTGCATTCTGGACTAGAATGTCTTCAAAATCTGGAGGAGCTGGAACACCAGAATTTATGAGTACGCACCCTTCTGATGCTACAAGGATTGCAAATATAAAATCTTTAATTCCAGAAGCTAAAGCTATTGCGCTTAAAGTTGGAACTATAAAATAAGTTTATATTCTTAAGGATATAATTTTAAAAGCTATTCATTTTTTGAATAGCTTTTTTGTTTTTAGTACAGTTGATAATTTAATAATGCACGAATTGAATAATTAATATTTGATTATAATAAAAATTGGATAAATTCGTAGGCTGTTATCAAAACCATATATATGAAAAACCTACAAAAAGGAGATAAGAAGCTGTTAAACGCCTGGGCATTTTATGATTGGGCCAATTCGGTTTATACATTGACTATTGCATCTGCAGTATTTCCAATTTTTTACGAAGCATTATTTAGTGACAGAGATCATTACATAGATGTTTTTGGACTTCATTTAAAGAACTCAGCTTTAATAAGTTTTATTACTGCTGCAGCATTTTTGGTTGTTTCGTTTATTTCCCCATTACTATCTGGGATTGCAGATTATGTGGGAAATAAAAAATCCTTTATGAAGTTTTTCTGCTATTTAGGAGCATTATCTTGTATGGGATTGTATTGGTTTGATCTGGACAATATTTACATTGGATTATTATTTTATTTCCTAGGATTATTAGGATACTGGGGAAGTTTAGTTTTTTATAATTCTTATCTTCCAGATATTGCTTTTGAAGAACAGCAGGACAGAATTAGCGCCAAAGGATATTCATTAGGATACGTAGGAAGTGTCATTTTGCTGATTGTTAATTTAGCGATGATTATGAAACCAAAGTTATTCGGAATTACCGGTACAGATGGAGAAGCTGCAATGAAAGCAATGCGCTATTCGTTTATAATGGTAGGAGTTTGGTGGATTTTATTCAGTCAATATACCTATTATTATTTGCCAAAAGGAAGTAAAGATACAGGGCAAAAATTAACTAGATCTGTAGTGTTTAACGGATTTAAAGAATTAAAGAAAGTTTGGGCATTATTACAGGAAAACATTCCTTTAAAACGTTATTTAGGAGGTTTCTTTGTTTCGAGTATGGCTGTACAAACTGTTATGCTTGTAGCTACTTATTTTGGAGCGCAGGAAATTCAATGGTCATCTAAAGAAGAAAGCACTATTGGACTTATCATTTGTATTTTAATAATTCAGTTGGTAGCCGTTGTTGGTGCTGTTTTAACTTCAAGAGCTTCTGCCAAGTTTGGAAATATTCCAACTTTAATTGTGATTAATATCATTTGGGCCGTATTTTGTGCGCTTGCCTTTTTTATAATATTACCAATACATTTTTATGTTATGGCAACAGTTGCAGGTTTTGTAATGGGAGGAATCCAAGCGCTGTCCCGATCAACGTATTCCAAATTATTACCAGAAACAGAAGATACCGCTTCGTTTTTTAGCTTTTATGATGTTGCTGAGAAGATCGGAATTGTAATAGGAATGTGTGTTTACGGAATTATAGATCAAATTACAGGAAGTCCGCGTGCGGCGATTGTAATTTTAGCAATCTTTTTCGTTACAGCCATATTTCTTTTAAGAAGAGTACATAAAAAAGACGTTTCAAATTAATGAAACGTCTTTAATAATATTATATCACGAATTGCAGTAATTATTGATTGATGATAGTTTTTGTAATTCGTGATATTTTTTAATAATTAACCTTTTGAAATACTTCCTGAACCCGAAACTTTTACATCTCTTTTCTCAGGATTTCCTAAATATTTAATATTTCCTGAACCTGAAACTTTTCCAGTTAGGCTTGATTCGCAGTTTACAGTGCTGTTTCCAGATCCAGAAACATTAGCTTCTACATTTTTAGATTTTAAATTAGAGGCATTTACATTTCCCGAGCCAGATATTTTGCTGGTAAAAGAATCAGCTCTGCCTTTTAAAACCACGTCACCAGAACCGCTTAAGGCTAAATCAAGATTTTTTGCGTCAATTTCTAAATTAAAATTTCCAGATCCTGATAATTTGGTAGATAAGTTATCGCTTGTAATTTTATTTTTTGTTCTAATATCTCCTGAACCAGATAAAGTAACAGCAGAAATTTTCTCAAAAGGAACTATAACTTCAATTTTCTTCCCTATACTTGTGCGAATTTGAGTTCCTTTTTCAACATAAATTTTTAACTCATTTTCTTCAACTTCAACCTTAATTACGGCGAGTAGATTTTCTTCTCCTTTAATTGTAATTTTCCCTTCTTTTCCGGCAACTAAATCAACATCAAAAGAGCCCGCAATTTTGATTCCGTCATAATCGCCAGTTGTTCTTGTTTGGGTCACGATCTTACCGTTTCCATTTACTTTATTATTAGACCATTGTGCTTTAGCACTGCCGTTCACTAGAAAAACTGCTAAAAGTAAAAGTAAAATTGATTTTTTCATTGTTTTGATTTTTAGATGATTAATTTTTTATTAATGAAATGTTCCCATAGTTTGAATTAATATTAATCTTATTTTGTCCTTTTTTTCTGTAGAAACCGCTTATTCTTTTGCTGTTGCTTTTTGTTTCTGAAACTGAAATATCTAAAGAATTATCATGTTTGATGTTTGAATATCGGGCAGAAACATCAAAATCAAATGCATAATTAGGTGCGTAGCCAATAGCAATATCTGTGTATCCAGAATTTATGTTTACATTTCCAGCTTTTTCATTCAGAGTTCCAATATTGATTTTGCTGTAGTTTGTATCAAAACTAAAGTTGCTTGAAACCTCTCCAATAATAAGCGTTAAATAATTTCCTGAACCATTTAACGAATTGATTTTTTGGAACTTAAATGTACCATAATTGCATTGGTATTTTATATTTTGAGCCTCGTTAAGATTAACATCGGTATAATTTGCATTTAGATTTAAATTACCAGAATCATTAATTTTTAGACCAGAATATCTGGCGTTAATAGATCCTGTTTTGATATAATCTATACTTGAATTTTGACAGTATGCAATTTCAATTTGATTATTGGATCCATTTAGCTTACCTAAGGTAACTTTGCCGTATTTACAATTAATATCAGTATTTGCTTCTAAGCTCAAAGCAGAAATATTACCATATTTGTTTACCAATTTGAGAGAACCATTTTTAGGAATTTTAATTACGTAATTGATCTCAAAACTATTATTGCTTCCTTTACTTTTAAGAGAAGAATTTCCAAGATTAGTTATAGCTGAAACCAAACTTTTAAGAGCAGAAATTTCTACATCAATACTGTTTAAACGTTCGTTAACCCAGTTTTCATTTGGTCCATTCACTTTGATCGTGATATCAAGATCTATTTTGTCTTCATTCCATGTTGAGACGGTAATATTTCCGTATTTATTATCAATATCAATTCCAGCGTTTGAATTGACGATGTATGTTTTTTTAATGTTTTTTTGTTTAGTAATAAAAGTGTCATCATTTGAAAATCCTAAAAAAGGAATCAAAATAAATAAGATTAATACGTTATAGTGTTTTTTCATTAGAGGTGTTTTTAAATTTTTCGTTGTCTTCAATTCTTTTTAAAACGGTTTGCAAAAAAGAAATTCTGGTTTGGAGATTACTAATCATTGCATAAATAATCTGTTTGTTTTCGCCATTTTTTTGCAGTTCGTTAATGATTTTTTGATAATCAGCATCAAAGGTTTTCATTTGTTTTAATGCATCATTTATAATCTGCTCATTTTCTGGCGAACTCTTTTCTTTTAATTTAACCAGTTCATTATCGATCAGAATATTGAAAATAGAATCGGTTCGTTTAGTTTCTTTGGAGGCAAATTTGAATTCTTTTGGTTTTTCATTTTTATAAAAAATAGAAATTCCGAGCATTAATACAATCGAAGCGGCAATAGCTGTTATAAACCAGTATTTTTTCTTCGGTTCTTTTTTATTTAATTTTTGCATAAAATCAACTTGATGATCGGAGTTTAGTTCCTGAACATCCCATTGGTTTTCCAATCTGCTGAATAATTTGTCTAAACTGTCTTTTTCATTTTTCATATTCCAATTCATTTTATATTTCTTCCAATTTTTTCCTTAGACTATCTTTGGCTCTGCTCAAGGTCGTTCTGCAGTTTGCATAGGTAATATTCAAAATTTCGCAGATTTCCTCCTGATCGTAGCCTTCAATGTAAAACAATGTTAAAACCATTCTGTAATTATCCTTTAGCTGCAGGATAGTATTTAGAACCTGTTTTACTTTAAGATTTTCTAAGTCAATATTTTCAGAAATTATTCCATCATTTTCTTCGACTTTGTATAATTGTTTGCTTATATCTTCTACTTGAAAAGCATTATTTTTTTTATAAAAATCGATACTATAATTAATGATTATTCTTTTTAACCACGCACCAAAAGCCACTTCTTGTTTGTAGTCGTTAATTTTTGTAAAAGCCTTTAAAAAACCTTCCTGCATGACGTCTTGTGCAAAATGTTCGTCTTTTACAATGCGGTAAGCAACATTATACATCGCCTTGCAATAGCGGTTGTAAATTTCAAACTGCGCTTTCTGATTATTGCTTTTACAAAGCGCAATTAATTCCTCGATATTTTGGTTGTTTTGACTCAAGTCGTGGCTTTTGGTTTTTAATAGGGACTGTACTTTTTTTGGTTTGTTACACTTTTGATAAAATTAATTTTATTTTTTTTCAATCAGCAGAAAGTTATAAATCAAAATCTGATTTTAAGACTGACTTATTTTGCATTTGGCATAATGATTGTCTATTTTTATGGCCTGTCTTGTAAACTAAGCCCTTATCAAAAACAATACTATTTAAGGAACGATTTACAGATAGTTTTAAACTTTTAATGACAAAACGACTTATATATTATTATGTCAAATCATAAAATACTTACTATTGACAATCTGTCACTTCAGGAATTCGATTCAGAAGCAGAATTAATTCCATTATTAACTCCAGAGGACGAAGAGGAAATGAACAATGAGGAACTGCCTGTTTCTCTGCCAATTTTACCTTTACGAAATACAGTTTTGTTTCCAGGAGTTGTAATTCCGATTTCTGCGGGAAGAGATAAATCTATTAAATTGATTAATGATGCCAATGCGGGCGGAAAAATCATTGGAGTTGTATCTCAAATTAATGAAGAAGACGAGGATCCGTCAAAAGACGATATTCACAAAATAGGAACTGTAGCGCGTATTTTACGTGTTTTAAAAATGCCTGACGGAAACGTAACCGTTATTCTTCAAGGTAAAAAACGTTTCGAAATTGACGAAGTTGTTTTAGAAGAACCGTACATGACAGCAACAATAAAAGAAGTTGCTGAAGAACGTCCTGAAGAAAATGATTCTGAGTTTACAGCCATTTTAGATTCTGTAAAAGAATTAGCAATTCAAATTATAAAGGAAAGTCCAAATATTCCTTCTGAAGCTACTTTTGCTATTAAAAACATTGAAAGCCAGTCGTTTTTAATCAATTTTGTTTCTTCTAATATGAACTTATCTGTAAAAGAAAAACAAGGTCTTTTATCGATAAATGGATTGAAAGAACGTGCTTTAGAAACATTACGTTATATGAATGTTGAACTTCAAAAATTAGAATTGAAGAATGACATTCAGTCAAAAGTTCGTTTTGATTTAGATCAGCAGCAAAGAGAATATTTCCTTCACCAGCAAATGAAAACCATTCAAGAAGAATTGGGAGGCGTTTCGCAGGAAGAAGAAATGGATGAAATGGGGCTGAAAGCGAAAACCAAAAAGTGGGACGAAAAAACGCAGAAACATTTCGAAAAAGAATTGTCAAAAATGCGTCGCATGAATCCGCAGTCTCCAGATTTTGGAATCCAAAGAAATTATCTAGAATTATTTCTAGAACTGCCTTGGGGCGAATATTCTAAGGATAAATTTGATCTGAAATTTGCCCAAAAAGTTTTAGATAAAGATCATTTTGGATTGGAAGAAGTTAAGAAAAGAATGATTGAACATTTGGCAGTTTTAAAATTGCGAAATGACATGAAATCTCCAATTATATGTTTAACAGGGCCTCCAGGAGTTGGTAAAACTTCAATTGGTCGTTCGGTTGCAGAAGCTTTAGGACGAGAATATGTGCGTATTTCATTAGGCGGTTTGCGTGATGAAGCAGAGATTCGCGGACACAGAAAAACCTATATTGGTGCAATGCCGGGAAGAATTATTCAAAGCTTGAAAAAAGCTGGAACCTCTAATCCTGTTTTTATTCTGGATGAAATTGATAAATTATCAAGCGGCAACAGCGGCGATCCTTCTTCTGCTTTATTAGAAGTACTTGATCCCGAGCAAAACAGTGCTTTTTATGATAATTTCCTAGAAATGGGTTATGATTTATCGAAAGTAATGTTCATCGCGACATCAAACAATATGGCAGCGATTCAGCCAGCATTGCGTGACAGGATGGAAGTTATAAAAATGTCTGGTTATACTATTGAAGAAAAAGTAGAAATAGCAAAAAGACATCTTTTTCCAAAGCAATTAGAAGCACACGGTTTAACGGCAAAAGATTTAACTATCGGTAAAAAACAATTAGAAAAAATTGTTGAAGGATATACAAGAGAATCTGGTGTTCGTAATTTAGAAACTAAGATTGCCCAAGTTATTAGAAATGCTGCAAAATCTGTAGCAATGGAAGAGGAGTACAACAAAAAAGTTACTGACGAAGATATTATTTCTATTTTAGGAGTACCTAGATTAGAGCGTGATAAATATGAAAATAATGACGTTGCAGGAGTAGTTACAGGTTTAGCTTGGACAAGTGTAGGCGGTGATATTTTATTTATAGAATCATTGATTTCTGAAGGAAAAGGGGCTTTGACCATTACAGGAAATTTAGGAAATGTAATGAAAGAATCTGCAACTATTGCTTTAGAATATATTAAGGCAAATGCAAAGAAACTTGGTTTAGCAAGCGAGTTGTTTCAAAAATACAATATTCACTTACACGTTCCAGAAGGAGCGACACCAAAAGACGGACCTAGTGCTGGTATTGCAATGTTAACTTCTTTGGTCTCTTTATTAACGCAAAAGAAGGTAAAGAAAAGCCTTGCCATGACAGGAGAAATTACTTTACGAGGGAAAGTTTTGCCTGTTGGCGGAATTAAAGAAAAAATCTTAGCTGCAAAAAGAGCGGGTATTAAAGAGATTATTCTGTGTCACGAAAATAAAAGTGATATTGACGAAATAAAAGCAGAATATTTAGAAGGACTTACTTTTCATTATGTAAAAGAAATGAGTGAAGTATTATCTTTAGCTTTGACAGATCAAAATGTGAAAAATGCTAAGACCTTAAAATAAAAGTCAATTAAATTTCAATATATTAAAATCCAAATTCCAACTTTACTTAAAGATTGGAATTTGGATTTTTTTTATTCAATTCAATGAAAGTTCTTTTAATTGAATTTTGAAATTCTTTTTAATTGGAATCTGTGTTTTTTTTATAATTTTTTCAACCGTTTGAAGTTGAAATTATGCTATAATTATTGAAAAACAGATACTTATAAAAATTATTTTTTAAGTTATATAATTTTATCTTTGTATTTACGTTATTCCCATATAGGAACGTTCCAAAAACATGTTAAAACAGATCGTTTTATTTCTGATATTATTGATTTGCTCGGCTTCGTTCGGACAAGTTGGAGGGCGTTACACTTATCAGTTTTTAAACTTAACTACTTCACCAAGGCAGGCAGCGTTAGGAGGAGATATTATTACCATATATGATGAAGATGTTAATCAAGCCATGTCTAATCCTGCACTTATAAACGCTGATATGGACAATCACCTAGCAATGAATTACGGAAGTTATTATGGAGAAGCCTCTTACGGCACTGCTTCATATGCTTATACTTATGACAGGCATTTGCAGACTTTTTATGCTGGCGTGAGTTATGTAAACTACGGATCATTTGAAGGTTATGATGAGAATGGTCAGGCAACATCAAATTTTACAGGAAGTGAAGGAGCGCTTACCGTGGGATATTCGTACAACGTACCTTACACTAATTTTTA
Source organism: Flavobacterium sp. S87F.05.LMB.W.Kidney.N (assembly GCF_004366435.1). NCBI lineage: Bacteria > Pseudomonadati > Bacteroidota > Flavobacteriia > Flavobacteriales > Flavobacteriaceae > Flavobacterium > Flavobacterium sp. S87F.05.LMB.W.Kidney.N. The sequence continues at coordinate 18,453 of NZ_SODX01000004.1, forward strand.
TGTTGGTACAAATGCGAAACTAATAACTTCTTCTCTGGAAAGTTATAATTCTATAGGTGGTGCGATTGATTTGGGGCTTTTATATTTAGACGAAAAAAATGATCTGAATTTTGCCTTGGTATTTCGCAACCTGGGAACGCAGTTTACCACATATTCAGGAATAAAAGAAAATCTGCCTTTTGAAATCGTTGCAGGAGTTTCACAAGAATTAGAACACGTGCCCATTCGCTGGCATCTTACTTTAGAGAATTTACAGCAGTGGAATATTTCTTTTTCAAATCCTAACAGGGGAGAAACCAACATTGACGGATCAACAAGTGAGGAAAAAGTTTCGTTTTTTAATAATGCTTTAAGGCACATAACATTTGGTGTAGAGCTTTTTCCGAAAAGAGCATTTAATTTACGTTTAGGATATAATTTCAGAAGAGGAGAGGAGTTGAGAGTAGATGAACAACGCAATTTTTCAGGAGTTTCCTTAGGTTTTGGTTTAAAAATAAACAAGTTAAAATTTAATTATTCGTATTCTAGATATACATTGGCAGCTAACACAAGTCTTTTTGGTCTAATTTTAAATTTTCAGTAGTTATATGAAAATATTTTATTTGTTTTTGTTCGTAACTGTAGGGTTTTTAACGGGTTCGAAACTCTCTTTTAAAGAAGATGATGCTATTTCTACTATAGAAATGGAAAGAATTAACAGCAGAATTATTGATTTAAAAAATATGATTAACATTGATCATAAATACAATCAAAAAATTGCTTTTTTAATCGACATGAAAGTTCCTTCTGGGAAAAACCGCTTTTTTGTTTATGATTTAGAAAAAAACGTAATTATAGACCAAGGTTTAGTAGCTCACGGTTCTGGATCTGAAACAGGAATAAAAGGAATGCTTAAGTTTAGTAATATGCCAAATTCTAATTGTACCGCATTAGGAAGATATGCAGTGGGTAAAACCTACCGTGGCATTTTTGGAAAAGCATATCGCTTGGCCGGTTTAGAAGAAAGCAATAACAATGCTTTAAAAAGAGCAATTGTACTTCATTCTTATTCTGCAGTTCCTTTAGAAGAGCAAGATTATTACATTAGCAACAGCCACGGATGTCCAATGGTTAACGAGCAATTCTTTAAAAGAATAGAAAAAATAATTGATGGTTCTAAGTCAAATATTTTAATGGATATTTACTATTAATTAGAACTTTTAACTAATTTAAAATATAGCTTTTTATTGTCGAAATCGCTTTGATTTTCGATAATAGAAAGTTTTTTTTTGCAGATTTATTATGAAGAAAATAATTCTAATTTGCGTTTTTATTTTTTTAGCTTTTGTATCTTTCTACTTAATATCGAACAAAAGAAATGAGGATTTATCTGCTGCGGATGCCAAAAGAATAGAATGTGAAGTCCTTAAAGTTAAAAAGCTTATAGATACAAGTTCTCGATATAATAAAAATGTTGCCTTTTTTATTGATATGAAAATCCCTTCTGGTAAAAATCGTTTTTTTGTTTATGATTTAAAAACAAATAAAGTTATCGATAAAGGATTGGTCGCTCATGGTTCTGGTTCTGAAACTGGAGTAAAAGGAAAACTTAGATTTAGTAACGTTCCCAATTCATTAAGTACCTCGTTAGGAAGGTATTCCATAGGAAATAAATATGTAGGGAAGTTTGGAAAAGCCTATAGGTTGTATGGACTAGATACCACTAATAGTAATGCTTTTAAAAGAGATATTGTTTTTCATTACTATTATGATGTTCCATATAAAGAGAAAGATGGCTACATTTGCAATAGTTATGGCTGTCCAATGGTGAATAAAAAGTATTTTGAGAGAATATCCAAGATAATTGATAGTTCTGAATCGGATATTTTGATGAGTATTTACTACTAATTCAGCTTTTAATAGAATAAAAATTTAAAAATAGAAAATTGAAAAAAATTACTATCGCTATCGATGGATTTTCATCAACAGGTAAAAGTACCTTAGCAAAACAATTGGCAAAAGAACTTGAATATGTATATGTAGATACAGGCGCTATGTATCGTGCAGTTGCTTTTTTTGCTATGCAGCAGAATATTATTGGAGCTGACTTTTTTGATAAAGACGCCTTGATTAACGCTTTGCCTAATATTCAATTGGAATTTAAATTTAATGCAGATTTAGGTTTTGCTGAAATGTTTTTGAATGGTGAAAATGTTGAAAAGCAAATTAGAACTATTGAAGTTTCTAATTTCGTTAGTAAAGTTGCCACCGTTTCTGAAGTTCGTGCTAAATTAGTAGAACAACAACAGGAAATGGGAAAAAATAAAGCAATTGTAATGGATGGTAGAGACATTGGGACAGTTGTTTTTCCAGATGCCGAACTTAAAATATTTATGACTGCAAGTGCTGAAACCCGCGCTCAAAGACGTTTTGACGAATTACAGCAAAAAGGAGATAATGTTTCTTATGAAGAAGTTCTTAAAAATGTTGTCGAAAGAGATCATATGGATACACACCGAGAAGATTCGCCTTTAGTTATTGCTGAAGATGCAATAGAAATAGATAATTCTTACTTAAATAAAGAAGAACAATTTGCAGCCGTTTTAGAATTGGTAAATGATGTTGTTAAAACACCATAATTTTTTGCAGATATTATTTTTAATGGTAGTTTTACCGCTTCATTTTTACTAAAGACAATTTTAAATATATGGGGATTAAAAACAGATTGATTTTAATGAGCTTTCTTCAATTTTTTGTTTGGGGAGCCTGGCTTATAACAATTGGAAATTATTGGTTTGGCACAAAAAACTGGGAAGGAACTCAATTCGGACTTGTTTTTGGAACCATGGGAATTGCATCTCTTTTTATGCCTACACTTACGGGTATTATTGCTGACAGGTGGGTAAATGCAGAAAAATTATACGGTGTTCTGCATATTCTTTACGCTGTTGTTTTATTTGCAATTGCACAGGTAAGTACTCCAGATACTTTTATTGCAGTTATGCTTTTAGCAATGTGCTGTTATATGCCCACAATCGCTTTAAGTAATTCTATTTCTTATACATCACTTAAATTAAACAATAAAAATATTGTAAAAGATTTTCCGCCTATTCGAGTTTGGGGAACAATTGGTTTTATTGTAGCGATGTGGATTACCAATTTGAGCGGAAGTAAAGCAACAGAATATCAATTTTATATTGCTGGAATTGGAGCTTTAATTTTAGGGATCTACGCTTTTACACTTCCAAAATGTGAACCACAGCGTTTAATTAAAGAAAATGCAACTTGGATTGAAACTTTTGGTTTAGAATCTTTTAAATTATTTGGAAACTACAAAATGGCTTTATTTTTTGTCTTTTCTATGTTTTTAGGAGGGGCACTTCAATTGACAAATGCTTATGGGGATGTATTTTTAGATGAATTTAAACATTTCCCAAAATATGCAGATTCATTTGTAATTCAGTATTCTACAATTATTATGTCGATTTCTCAAGTTTCTGAGACACTATTTATTTTGGCAATTCCATTTTTCTTAAGACGTTTCGGAATCAAACAAGTTATGCTTATTAGTATGCTTGCATGGGTTTTACGTTTTGGATTGTTTGCTTTTGGAGATCCAGTAAATGGTTTATGGATGATTATTCTTTCTTGTATCGTTTACGGAATGGCGTTTGATTTCTTTAATATTTCAGGTTCTTTATTCGTAGAAAGTAATACAGATTCTAAAATTCGTTCGTCTGCACAAGGATTATTTATGATGATGACCAATGGAGTAGGAGCTGTTTTAGGAAGTTTAACTTCTGGCTGGGCGATCGATCGTTTCTTTACAAAATCGTTTACTACCACAACAGAATTAGCGGGATTTTTACAAACAGATCCAGCTAATGAAAAAATGGTAGAATTTGTAAAAAGCCAAGGAAATTCTATTTCTACAGACGGAGCTTTTACAAATCCGGTTTTAATGAAAGACTGGCATACAATCTGGTTATCCTTTGCTATTTATGCTTTGGTAATTGCAATTGCTTTTGCTGTTTTATTTAAACATAAACACGATCCAAAAGAAATTGAGAATTTGAGTCATTAATTGACTTTACAACATATTTTAAAGCCCATTTTTCAAACAGAAAATGGGCTTTTCTTTTTTAATTTATGCTTATATTTGATATTCATCTCTTGTTTCTATGCAAAATTCACCACAAGAATCATTACCTCCTTTTAGATCTATTAGCTCAAAACCCATGCGGTTTCTAAATCTTATCTTGGGGTCTTTTTGGGTGTTTTTGACACTGTTTTTTCTAACAGGATTGATTTTTTTACTGACAAGTTCTCTTAATGAAACTAGACTAGATGAAGCAGGAACTATAGTTTTGTCTTTGGTATTTTCAATTATATTGTTAGGAATCGCAATATTGCTTATTTACTCAAAAAATAAAATGTTCACAACTACAATAATTGATGAAAAAGGAATTCGTTATTTAAATAAATTTAATGGAAGAATTGTAAAAGAAATACCTTGGAACAGCTTTGTAAAAAGAGAAAAACTCAAGCATTATTTTGAACCTCAAAAATATGATGTTACATCAGTTAGACCTTCGAAATCTTTTTATGATCAGTTTTATTGGCCTGTCATGATAGATGGAAAAGTAATAGCTCATAATGATGCTTTTCTAGGAAGGCATTTTTTTGTGATGCTGTATGCTAATCGAGCAGAATTGATTCGGAGTTTTTTATTAGGAATAAAGCACTACCGACCAGATATTACCATTGATCCTATCATTTATACCGATCATTATATAAATCCAGAAACTTTTACAATTGATAAGAAGCAGCGCTTGAAGGTCGAAATTATAGGAGGATTATTGTGTATTCTAATCTTTGCGCTTTTGTGCTATTTTATTGTAGAATGAGAAAATAGCTCTAGTCATAAAATCTTACTGTAGTGAGATAATCAGATCGTCGACTTGCTTTTTTTGTTCGGCGTATTTCTTTTGAAGTTCAGAGCCTACACCCATTCGTTTGTAATATTCTAAGCCCTTTTGAGCGAAGAATTTTTTATGAAAATTGGAAATTTCTGGAACTTGCGGAAATAAATTATGAAAGTTCATTTCGTAATATGCCTGCCATTCTCGTTCGTTTTTATCTAAAACATAAGGTTTTACTGTTTTTTGTTTTACATGAACGATTTCGTGTACAATGAGAATCAGCATTAGATCTAATGGAAATTCGAATGTGTTTTCTGGAATTCTGATAATTTGACATTCTCCAAAATCTCCTTCGGTAGTCATTAGAATAAAATCTGGTTTGGCTTTTTCTCTAAATTCAAATCCTTTAAGATTTGAATTTTTAAGATTATACTTTTTTAAAAGCCAATAAACGGCATTGATTACTTGCCCATTTTTGTGAAAAGTTTCTATTTTAAGTTTTATTTCGTCTAATGTCATGATTTTGTAGGAAAGTAAAGTGCCCTATAAATATTTAGGAAGGTTTAATTGAGAATAGTTTAAGCTACAATAAATTCTCCTCTTTCAGAAGCAATTGTATTTCCCAATTGGGTAATTGATTCTAAAACAGTTTTAAAAGATTTTCCAAAGTCCGTTAAACCGTAGGTTACCTTTATTGGAGGCTTTTTTCCATCTACATTTCTAAAAATTAACCCATCTTCTTCCAACTGTTTGAGTTGTAAGCTTAATGTCCTTTCTGTCACTGTAGGCATTTCTTTTCGGAGTTCATTGTATCTTTTTGGATTGTCTTTTAAATGATACAGAATTACCGCTTTCCATTTTCCGCCCATTAAATCCATTACTAGACTGACAGTGCACGGATAAGTTTTTCCGTCGAGTTTAATTAAATCAGGTTCGCATTCTATCTTTTTCATACTGCTTGTTTGACCTATCCAATTGGATAGTTATTGTGGGATTGTAAAACTATAAATAATTTTGTAACTATAAAAATGATAGTATAAATAATTAAAAATGGCATTAATAATTTTAGGGCATCCACAAATAAAAGAATCAGTCGCAAATAAGGCAATTATCGAAGAAATTCAGATAACGAATCCAGAAATAGAAATTAGAAATCTGGCTGAATTATATCCTGATTTTAAGATTGATATAAAAGAAGAGCAAGAAGCTCTACTTCGTCATGAAGTTATAATTTTTCAATATCCTTTATATTGGTATAATATGCCGGCGATTTTAAAACATTGGTTTGATGTGGTTTTCGAACATCAATTTGCTTATGGTTCAAAAGGAGATAAGCTCAAAGGCAAAAAAGTTTTAGTGAGTGTGACAGTTGGTTCGTTGGAGCAGGAGTACAGAACTTTTGGAAAACATAATTTTAGAATTGCTGAATTTTTTAAAAATATCGAGCAGACAGCCTATTTTGCTCAAATGACTTTTTTAGATCCGATTTTTTTTCACGGAACATCCTCAGTTGATGGTTTTACAAAAGATGAAGTCAAAGAAAGAGCAAAGATGTATGCGTATCGTTTGCTAAATTATGTTGAAAAGCTTTTTTGAGCTGCATCATCAGTACAACGTTTTTTTTTAAAGTATTTTCAGGCTGAGCTAATTGGAAGCCAGTTTAAATAATACGCATTCGATTTAATTTCTCCTTACAAAAGTTCTTAAAATATGAAAAGAACTAATATAGCCCCGATTGAGCGGTTATCCTTTTTCTTGCTTCTTTAGCAAGGAAAAGATAAGAGCGAAAGCGGGACATCACGTCTTGAAAAAACCGGAAATTTTCTGCTCCTGAATAATTGCTTAATAATCAATTGGATTTATTTTGTAAGTCCAAATATTTGTAGTAATTTTGCAAACCTTTTGGCAGAGAAGAGTTTCCATTAGGAATCAACCATTTATGTAAAACAACTTCTGTATTTTCTATCGCATAGAGAAACTCGAGAAAAACAGAATACAAATTTTTTTATCAGCATGTCTGAACAAACAAAATCACAAGAAGAGTTTTTAGCAAATTTTAACTGGCATAACTTCCAAGAAGGAATTGATGCAGTAGATGAGAAAAACTTACAAGAGTTTGAAGAACTAGTATCAAAAACTTTCATCGCTACAGATCAAGAAGAAGTAGTTGAAGGAGTTGTTGTTAGAATTACAGATAGAGACGTTATCGTTGATATCAATGCTAAATCTGAAGGTGTTATTTCTTTAAACGAATTTCGTTACAACCCAAATTTAAAAGTAGGTGACAAAGTAGAAGTATTAATTGACATCCGTGAGGATAAAACAGGTCAATTAGTATTATCTCACAGAAAAGCACGTACTATCAAATCTTGGGATAGAGTTATTGCAGCTAATGAAACTGGAGAAATCGTTAACGGTTTTGTTAAATGTAGAACTAAAGGAGGTATGATTGTTGACGTATTCGGTATCGAGGCGTTCTTACCAGGATCTCAAATTGACGTTAAGCCAATTAGAGACTACGATGTATATGTAAACAAAATGATGGAATTCAAAGTGGTAAAAATCAACCACGAATTCAAAAACGTTGTTGTATCTCATAAAGCTCTTATCGAGGCTGACATTGAAGTACAGAAAAAAGAAATCATCGGTCAATTACAAAAAGGACAAGTATTAGAAGGTGTTGTTAAAAACATCACTTCTTATGGTGTGTTCATTGACTTAGGTGGTGTTGACGGATTAATTCACATTACTGACCTTTCTTGGAGTAGAATCAACCACCCAAGTGAAGTTCTTGAATTAGACCAAAAATTAAACGTTGTAATCCTTGATTTCGATGATGAGAAAACAAGAATTCAATTAGGATTGAAACAATTAAACGCTCACCCATGGGACGCTTTAGATGCTAACTTAACTGTTGGCGATAAAGTTAAAGGTAAAGTAGTTGTAATCGCTGATTACGGTGCTTTCATCGAAGTTGCTGAAGGTGTTGAAGGTTTAATCCACGTTTCTGAAATGTCATGGTCAACTCATTTACGTTCTGCTCAAGATTTCGTAAAAGTTGGAGATGTTGTTGAAGCTGTTATCTTAACTTTAGATAGAGATGATCGTAAAATGTCATTAGGTATCAAACAATTAACTCAAGATCCATGGACTGATATCACTTCTAAATACCCAGTAGGTTCTAAACATACAGGTATCGTTAGAAACTTTACAAACTTTGGTATTTTCGTAGAATTAGAAGAAGGAATTGATGGATTAATCTACATTTCTGACCTTTCTTGGACTAAGAAAATCAAACACCCATCTGAATTTGTAAATGTTGGTGAAAAACTTGATGTAGTTGTATTAGAATTAGATGTTGAAGGACGTAAATTATCTTTAGGTCACAAACAAACTACTGCTAATCCTTGGGATCAATACGAAGATTCTTTCGCTGTAGGAACTATCCACAATGGTGAAATTTCTGAAATCGTTGACAAAGGAGCTACTGTAGAATTCGGAGATGATATCGTTGCTTTCATTCCTACTCGTCACCTTGAAAAAGAAGACGGAAAGAAATTGAAAAAAGGTGATACTGCTGATTTCAAAGTAATCGAATTTAACAAAGAATTCAAAAGAGTAGTTGCTTCTCACACTGCTATCTTCCGTGAAGAAGAAGAGAAAAATGTGAAAGCTGCAACTGAAAATACTTCATCTAACTCTACTACTAATGCACCAGCTGCAACTTTAGGAGATAACAATGATGTATTAGCTGCTTTAAAAGCTAAAATGGAAAAAACTGAGAAAAAATAATTCTTAGTTTCCTCTAAATAGAAAGTCCCACATTTGTGGGACTTTTTTTATTATTATAGTTTTTTATTTGTGTTAATTTATAGTCTTATTCGCGTTGTTTTTTTCTCAAAAAATAAAATTTTATTTAAATATAATATTTTTTTTGTAAGTTTATAGTGCTGTAAAACAGTTTTTTATAATTTTGTATTTGCAAATAACTGTTTATTGACCTTTCATATATTTTATATGATTTAATTATTTAAAAAGCTTTTTTTTAAATAAGTTGTTTTTCCTCTTGATATTTAAGGAGACAGTCATAAATACTTTAGTAGTCACTTATTTAAATGTAATTTTCAATCAATTAGATTTTAAATAGCGATTAATTTAATTTAATTTATAAATTTCAAAATGATGAAAAAAAAATACTCTTAATTATATTCTTAGCATTCTAGCTTAATATATTTTCTATAATCTATTTATGTTTTTTCTGTCTTAATACTGTGGTAATTATTATTTAAATTTCACAGAAATAAGATCAACTTAATCCTGTCGTCAATAAAATAATTACAATTTTTGGAAAATTTATTTTTTTACGCCTTCATTATACTTTGAAAACCACAATTACTCTTATTTTTAAATTTCTGCTTTTTCTACATCTTTCTTTTTCGAACATGTAATTAATATTTTGATTGATGATACTATAAAATTCCTACTATTTTATTTTATTAATTTAAATCAAAGTTTATGAAAATTAAAATTTTACTTCTACTTTTTGTTCTGGGAGGTTTGTGTAATGCTCAAGTTGGAATCGGAACTCCTTTACCGAATAATTCTTCTCAATTAGATGTTGTTGCAGCCAATAGAGGTGTCTTGATTACAAGAGTTCAATTGCAAAGTACAACGAGTATGAATCCTATACTTAATACAGGATCATTACCTTCAAGTCTTTTAGTTTTTAATGAAGCAACGGCTGGTACAGCGCCGCTAAATGTTACTCCAGGTTATTATTATTGGTACAATAATAAGTGGAACAGAATCGTAGTCTCTTCTGAAACAACAGTTCCAGAAGGAACAGTAGTATTTAATCCTGTTTCGAATACATTTTATTATGTTGATCAAAGTGGAAATCAGCAGATAATCAATTTTCAAGATATTGTGAAAAATAATGAAACAATTACTACTCTAGTTAATGCTCCAGATGGTAAACATACTTATACCAGTGAAAATAATACAGTAACTGTAATTGACGTTGTTGGCGATGTTACAAATAATGCTTCAACAATTTTAAATAATCCTGCGGTTATAACGGAATTAACCAACATCATCAAAAATAATGAAACATTAACAAGTCTGGTTTATGATGCTGGTGCAAATACATTAACATACAACGCAGAAAATGGAACACCAACGGTAGTTAATTTATTAAATCTAGTCCAAGGTGCCGAAACACAGACAAGTTTAGTATACGATGCAACGGCCCAGACGCTGACTTATAATCCGGAAAATGGAGTTCCAGCGGTAATAAATCTGTCAGATCTTGTAAAAGGTTCAGAAACAATTACTACTCTGGTTAATGCTCCAGATGGCAAACATACCTATACCAGTGAAGATAATACAGCAACTGTGATTGACGTTGTTGGCGATGTTACAAATAATGCTTCTACAATTTTAAACAATCCTGCTGTTGTAACGGAATTGGCAACGATCATAAAAAATAATGAAACATTAACAAGTCTGATTTATGATGCTGGTGCAAATACATTAACATACAATGCAGAAAATGGAACACCAACGGTAGTTAATTTATTAAATCTAGTCCAAGGCGCCGAAACACAGACAAGTTTAGTATACGATGCAACGGCCCAGACGCTGACTTATAATCCGGAAAATGGAGTTCCAGCGGTAATAAATCTGTCAGATCTTGTAAAAGGTTCAGAAACAATTACTACTCTGGTTAATGCTCCAGATGGCAAACATACCTATACCAGTGAAGATAATACAGTAACTGTGATTGACGTAGTTGGCGATGTTACAAATAATGCTTCAACAATTTTAAATAATCCTGCCGTTGTAACAGAACTGGCAACCATAATCAAAAATAATGAAACATTAACGAGTTTGGTTTATGATGCTGCTGCAAACACATTAACATACAACGCAGAAAATGGAACACCAACGGTAGTTAATTTATTAAATCTCGTCCAAGGCGCCGAAACACAGACAAGTTTAGTATACGATGCAACGGCTCAGACACTCACTTATAATCCAGAAAATGGAGTTCCATCGGTAATAGATCTGGCTGCTTTAGTTACAAATTCAGAAACCGTTACAACTATTACTCCTGTTGTCACAACTGGTAATATTATTGCACAATATGCTAATGAAACTGGAGGAACACCAGTAGACATAAGAGAAACAACCACTAAAATAACACCAGTAGTACTAACTGGAAATATAATCGCTAATTATTTAAATGAAGAAGGTTTACAGGAAAATATCCAGGAAACCTTAACTTCATTGTCTTATGATCCAGCGACTAGTACATTAAGTTACAGTAGTGAAGACGGAACAGTAAGTCCTTTTGATTTAACAGGCCTAAAATCTGTGGTAACCGCTGGAACAAATGTTACAGTTACTGGTAATGGAGAAATAGCAACTCCGTATATTATTAATTCTCCTGTTGAAACTGCTTTATTAACACCTAGTACGGCTATTCCGGCATCGTCAACAACAATTGCTGTTCCTTCTACAAATGTGCAGGGAGCAATTGAAAATTTAGCAACAGAATTAAAACAAAAATGGGATATTAGAGGAAATGCGCAAACAGTTGCCGGCACAAATTTTTTAGGTACAACAGATAATGTTGATTTAGTCTTTAAAAGAAATAACATTCAAAGTGGTCTTTTAAGTACAAATAATACTTCTTTCGGAGTTGGGGCAAATCCGCTTTCTGCAGGAACTTCTAATGTAGCAATAGGAAGCTTAAGTTTAAATTTAAATATAGGTGGAAATTATAATATAGCTGTAGGTTCCAATGCATTAGCAAATAATCTTTTTGGAAATTATAATATTGCTATCGGATATAATTCTCTTGCAAATAATACTGATTACAATAATATTGCAATAGGAGATTATGCACTAAATGCAAACACCACTGGAAACAGAAATCAAGCGATTGGGGTTAGGGCACTTACTTCAAACACAACTGGAATCAATAATACTGCAATTGGAGATTTTACTCTTAATAATAATAATACCGGAAATAATAATATAGCTTCAGGACTTAATGCACTTTACTCAAATATATCCGGAAGTAATAATATAGCCACGGGTATAGAAGCTTTGTTCGCGACTACTACAGGTCAGGCAAATGTTGCAGTTGGTTCTAGAGCTTTACAAAATAATGCAATAGGAAACAATAATACGGCGGTAGGAAATAATGCTGGTAATTTTAATCGTACTGGAAACTCAAATACTGCAATGGGAGATTTTGCATTAAGCCAAAATTTAGGAGGGAACAACAATACGGCTATTGGAGCTACCGCTTTATACGAAAATGTTTCTGGTTCTGGAAATGTTGCAATAGGATTTGAAAGTGGTAGATATTTCGGTGCTTCAGGAACAGATATTTTAAATGGGGCTAATAATTGTGTTTATGTTGGTACACAGATAAGAGCACTTAACAATTCTGCTGATAATGAGGTCGTAATTGGTTATGCAGCTTTAGGTAGAGGAAATAATACAGTGCAGATAGGAAATGATGCTATGACCAGTATTGGAGGACAGGTAGCATGGTCAAATCCTTCAGATTTACGTTTGAAAAAAGAGATACAAACAAGTTCGTTTGGTTTAAATTTCATAAATAAACTTCGCCCCGTTACTTATCATCTTAAAACAGGAACAACCGATTTGCAGTCCGGTTTTATTGCTCAAGAAGTAGAATCAGCAGCTAATTCTGTTGGATATCAATTTAGTGGAATTGTTAAACCAGCCAGCGAAAAAGATTTTTACAGCCTTCGTTACTCAGAATTTGTTGTTCCGCTTGTGAAAGCTTTACAAGAGCAACAAGTAATAATTGAGCAACAAGATAAAAAAATAGCAGATCTTGAAACACGCTTACAACGTTTAGAAGTAGTAGTTAGTAAATTAAAGTAAGAAGTTATGAGTAAAATAATGATATATTTATTTGTACTATCAATATGCTATGTTAGTAAAATAAGCGCGCAAATTCAAATATTGGTGGTTTAACAGTCAGCTCAAATACCATTTTGTCTACTATAGAATCTTTTGATAATAAAACGACAGGAGATTTTGTTAATGACGGAACTTTCTATGTTTATGCTAATTTTAATAATGACGGGCTGGTAACTTTTTCTCCAAATTTGACTACAGGATTAACATATTTTAAAGGTAGTGCTGCGGCTCAAACCATTTCTGGAGTATCAGTTAGTGAATTGTATAATGCCAGATTTGAAAATAATTTTACTCAGCCTGCCTTTTTATTATCTGGAGATATTACTGTATTTGGCAGTTCTGATTTCTATTATGGAATTGTAGATAATGTGACTCAGCCCGGAAATTTTTTATTTGAAGAAAATGCAACGCATCAAAATACAAGTAATAACAGTTATGTTGCTGGTTTTGTTGAAAGAAATAAAAACAATCAATTTGAATTTCCTATAGGCGACGGCGGTTTTTTTAGGCCTTCGGCGATCAGTCAGAGTAACGCAACGACCAATTTTTTTAGGAGCAGATATTATCTAAAAGATTCAAATGCTTTACACCCACATAATCAGAAAGATCCTTTGATTCAAATTATTGATTTACCTGAATATTGGAGTTTTGAAAGCAACCAGAATCCTGTAGATATTGCAATTACTTTGTCCTGGAATGAAGCCACAACGCCCAACGAAATTATTAATGGTAATCCTGGAACAACATTAGCCATTGTAAGATGGGATGAAACTGCAAATAAATGGGTCTATTATACATCGGCTGTCGATGAAAGTGGTAAAACAGTAACAGCAACTATTGATAATGATGGGATTTTTACACTTGGACGAATTCTGTCTAATTCCTCTGATGAAATTGTCATTCACAATGCTATTTCTGCAAATGAAGATGGAAAAAATGATTTTCTTCAAATTGACGGAATCACTAATTTTCCAAACAATAGACTTCAAATTTATAATCGCTGGGGAATAAAAGTATTTGAAACAACCGGATACGGAATAGATAATAATTTTTTCTACGGATATTCTGAAGGCAGGGCTACAGTAAAAAAATCCAGTATATTACCAGATGGAACTTACTTTTATACACTAAGCTATGAGGTTACGAATGGTATTTGGAAAGAAAAAGCAGGATATATATATCTTACTTCGTCTAACTAATTTTGGCAGACTTTTTCATGCTGGAAATTTAATTTTTAATTATTAATTTGATGCTAATAATTTGGTTTCTTCTGGCGTAAATTCAGGAACAATTGCATAAGTATCAATCTTAACGATAGCCATTTCGTCGAGAATATCAACTAAATTTTTAAAATTAGACTTTTTGCTTGGTTTGATAATTACAATTGGACCATTTTTTGGTTTACCCATTGATGTGGAGTATTCGAGAATTGCTCTTTTTTTACCGAATAATTCTTTTCGAATTCCATCTCGACCATAAATAATTTCTTTTGGATTGACTGAAGAATCTTGTAGTAAACCTGAATAAGTTACAATTCTATCTTTATCATCTAAAAGTATTGTATAAATTCTATTAGTGTCCACACAAGCAATTGGTCTGCAGACAATATCTCCATTATCAGGTAGACTCAAATCAATAATTTTAGGCTTTGATAATTCCCCTACTACCATAAAAAATATAATCAGCAAAAAAGAAACGCTGACCATTGCAGTTAAATCAACTCTAGAACTTAGTTTTTTACTTCTTACTTTTTGAGGTAGATTTTTCATAATAAAGAGGTTTTGAATCTAAATTTAATAATAAAAAGGATTCGTTATTCTGTAAATAATAAAAAAGTAAAATATTTTTTTTATCATTAATAAGCTGTTTTACAATGTGTTTTGAGAATATTCTAATATTATTTTAAATTATTTTCATTTTTCATAAAACCAAAAGAAATATATCCCCGTAAATGTCATTATAACTTAAAAAAATAATTATGAAAACTAGAAAATTTTTAGCTTCAGCAGTTTTTGCTTTAGCATTCGGATTTACATCTTTTGCTCAAAAAACAGTAATGGTAGGTGGAGCAGCAATGTACCCAAATAAAAATATTATTGAAAATGCCGTTAATTCAAAAGATCATACGACATTGGTAGCAGCAGTAAAAGCTGCTGATTTAGTTGAGACTTTACAAGGCAAAGGTCCATTTACTGTTTTTGCTCCAACAAACGAAGCTTTTAATAAATTACCAAAAGGAACTGTTGAAACTTTATTGAAACCAGAAAACAAAAAGAAACTACAAACTATCTTGACCTATCATGTTGCTTCTGGGAAATGGAATTCGGCAGATATTGCAAAAGCAATTAAAGATGGAAAAGGAAAAGCAGCTATTAAAACTGTTAGCGGTGGAACTCTTACTGCTTGGATGAAAGGTAAAGATTTATATATTACAGATGAAAACGGAAATAAAGCTAAAGTAACAATTGCAGATGTGAATCAATCAAATGGTGTAATTCATGTTGTAGATGCTGTATTACTTCCAAAAAATTAATACATAAATTAAATTTCAAAATCCTAAATTCCAAATTCCAAGTTTTAAATTGGGATTTGGAATTTTAATTTTTGAGATTTTTTAAATTACTTTTTAGCAGTCAAGGTGCTTCCTGCAGATGCGATTACAACACAAACAACTGCTAAAATTTCATAAAAACTTAAACTTTCCTGAAGAAAAATAAAAGCGCAAATAGAAGCTGCTGCAGGTTCTAAACTCATTAAAATACTAAATGTACGCGGCGGAAGCTGACCTAAGGCTTTCATTTCTAAAGTAAAAGGAATAGCACTAGATAAAAGTGCAAGCGCAACTCCCATTCCGAAGAGTTTTGGAGTTAGATTTGCTAATCCGTTTTCTATAAAACCGAATGGTAAAATTAAAATTGCAGCAAATAGCATCCCTGTAGAAACGGCTTGTCCGCCGTTCATTATTTTTGAAATTTTTCCTCCTAATACAATATAAGCAGTCCAAAATGCTCCAGCCAAAAGCGCGCATAAAATACCTAAAGGATCTAGACGATCATTTGTCCAAGGCGCAATTAGTAAAATGCCTATTGCAGCAAGCAAAACCCAGCAATAATCTACTAAGCGTTTTGATCCAGCTATAGCAAGCAGGAGCGGTCCAACAAATTCTAAGGTAACAGCTAATCCGATTGGAATTCTTTCAATAGCAAAATAAAAAATTAAATTCATGGCACCTAATGATAAACCATAAGGAATCACAATTTTCCATTGATCTGCCGTAATTGCTTTTAAGTTGGGACGGTAAGCTAATAATAAAATTAATGCTGAAACACCAATACGTATCGATGCAGTTCCCGCAGCTCCAATTGCAGGAAAAAGTGTTTTTGCAATTGCTGCACCGCACTGTACACTAATAATTGCTAGTAATACTGCCGGAACAGGAGGGAGGTTTATTTCTTTATTTTTCATAGATGATAATACAGAAAAAGATTTTTTTCTGTGTAATAAGCGAAGATCTAATAGTTAATTATCTAGTGCACGTTTAGTTACGTATGCACGATAACCAATAATAGCCATTTGCCATTTTTTAGCTTTTGAAATATCCAAACCTTGTTTGGTAAAACTCGGCAATAGTATTTTATTTAGTTTAGCTAAGAATTTATACATAGTAGATTGTTTCTTCAAAGATATAAAAAAAAGACTTTGGGTTTAAAGCAAAGTCTTTAAGGTGCGAATTATGTAATTTTTAAATTTTAAGAATTAAGTTTTTATCGCCATCTGCTTCTCTGTTTATTACATTTTGAGGAGCTTCAATCCAGCCAGATTTATTAATTACAAATTTAAAAAAATGTGTCTTGTCTTTCTCAAAATTAGCTTTTGGAATCGATAATTCAAAGGTGTTTTTGCTTTTTTGAATCAATTGATAGTTTTTATCATTGGGGTTCCAATTATTGAATGAACCTGCAATCGATATACTTTTAATAAGATTTGAGTTTAAATTTTTATCATGTTCATAACTAAAAACAACATTGTTATTAATTATTTTATATCCATAAATACCAGTTTGTTTTTTGTATGCACTAAGTAAATCATTTGACAATCGTATGATGGCTTCTCCTAATGCATTTGCTGTATTTTCATCGCTTATATTTACAATGATCGATAATCCAAGTTTCCTTTCTGGATAAACAATCAACATGTTTTGAGTACCAAATGCACCACCGTGTTTCCAGCAGTTTTGACCATTTTCATCTACCTGAATATAATCCCAAAAATAGCCGTTCCAAGTTGTGATACTGTTTAAGAGATTTCGCTGCGATTCCTGAACAATTTTATTTTTTGTATTTAGTTCGTAAGCAATAAATTTAGTTAAGTCACCTAAAGTAGTTTTTAACCTTCCAGCAGCGCCCCAAAGATTATCTGAAATTCTCGGCATTAATACTCCTTTTAGATTGTAACCATTTGCAATAACTATGTCTGAATCTAAATTAATTCCAGTTGATTTCATGTCCAATTTTGAAAATATATTCTCTTTGAGAAGTGTTTCATAATCTTTGTGATAGACGTTTTCTAAAATATGAGCTGTCAAATTTAGACTTCCGTTACTGTATTTAAATTTAGTTCCTGGCAAGGTGTCTAATTTAATGGTTTTAAGATCTTCAAAGAACTTTTCACGACTGTAAGATTCGTCCAGCTTTTTAAAAGCCAAGTAACTGCTGTCGCTTCGATTTTTTCTTAATTCATCAGTATCTGGAAGATCTTGTTAAAACCAGTTCTAAAAGAAACTAAATCTTTAATCGTAATTGGAGTACCGTTATATTCTAAATTTGGATAAATCCCAGTTAGATATTTTCTAATGTCGTCGTTGAGATTTAGTTTTCCCTCTAATACAGCTTGAGCTGTAAGTAAACCGGTAAATAATTTAGTGATCGATGCAATTTCAAAAACAGTGTTATTATCAGCTTTGTTTTCTTTGTTTTTATCAATTTCTCCATAATGTCTGGTAAAAGTTTTTCCATTATTGACAACACCAATTGAGATTGAATTAGTTTTTGATTTTTCTAATAATATTGATGCTGTCTTATCCATAGCTTTAAAAATGGCTTTATCGGCTAAATTTTGCTGAGCAATAATAGAAAGACTAAAAAGCAAGAAAAGAGTTAGAAGATTTTTTTTCATTTTGCAATATTTAATATTAGAAATAGAAAAACCAGTGTTTTAGCACTGGTTTTTTCTAAATGAACAAAGTATATTAAGCTTTTTTATTTTCTTTTTCCATAGCTTTCATATCTTTTTCGTGCTGTTTCATGTTTTTTTCATGCTGCTTCATATCTTTCGCATGTTGTTTCATGTCTTTTTCATGCTGTTTCATATCAAGCTCCAACTGTTTCATGTCTTGCTCATATTGTTTTGTGTTGCCATATTCTGCATCATTTTCAAATTTAAACTTAAAGTCGTAATTAAATTTTTCCATGTTTGCGTGGAACTTTTCCATTGCTATCTCATACTTAGCCATTTCTTTTTCGTAAATCGCTTCTCTTTGAGACATTAATGCTTCAACTTGTTTTTCATACGCTTCCAATTGAGGCTCAATAACTTCCATTTGTTTTTCAAAAGCTTCCATTTGTTTTTCAAACTTACTTACAGCAACTTTATCGTTCATGTTTTTTGGAGCAACTGGAGGTTTTGGCATTTTAGACATATCTAATGCAGGTGCAGCTGGCATTGGTCCTGAAGGAAAAACTGGCGGTGTTGGTGGTGTAGGAGGTGTAATGTCTGAATCTCCGTAGTGACGAACGATAACTTTTTCATTTCTCATCATAACAGGAACAGAGAAGTTTTCGTCTGTATTAATAACTATAGATTTTGTGCCATCTTCGTCAGTTCCAATTGCAAATTCACAGTCTTTTATAGCTTCATCACCGTCGATTACAATAGTTTGTTTCTTGCCCGATTCTGATTTTACTTTAATTTGAATAGCAGTTAATTCCTTTTTGGTATTTCTTTTAACGTCTGAAATTTCAATATCAATATTATGATTTGCTTTTAATTTCCCTGGCAAATCTTTTAATTCCTGATCAGTTGTGTTTTTTGTGATTTTAAAAGTTTCATCGCTTGATTTAATAGTGTCTTTTGAAATAGTAGGCAATCCGTTTTGTTTCTTTTCCTGTGCGATTGTTTCTATTTGAAATAAAAGGACAAAAGCTCCAAGAGCGGGAATTACAGCATAATATTTCCAGTAATTCTTTTTGCTTGATTGATTTTTGTTTAACATGACAATTCGTTTTTTGATTAATGATTGATAAAAATGATTGGTGATTGCAACGCAGGTTTCATGCGTTGTGATTTTTAAAAGCGTGTATTGATACGCTTTTTTGTCGTTGATTTTTTTAGAGGCCTCTCTGTCGGCTATGAATTCAAGATTTTGTAAAATAGCTTTTTTATAAAGCCACACAATTGGATTAAACCAAAATAAGATACAGAAGATTCTAGATATCAAAACATCAATCGTATGATTCTGGTCGCTGTGCACTTTTTCGTGTTCCAAAATACTTTCTAATTCTATTGGAGTGTATAGTGATGAGTTATACACAATATAATCGAAATAGGAGAAAGGAGCTATGTTTTCATTTATGTCAATAAATTTAAAATCTTCCTGCTGCTGTATTTTTTTCCCTTTTAAAACTGCGTTCAAACTATAAATATCAAACCCAAATTTGAACAAGAAAGCAGCTAATCCTAAACTATAGATTGCTATTAAGACTAAATCCCAATTAATTTCAATCGGCTCTTCTTCAACCAACGCTGCAGGGCTGTATTGGGGTTCGTAAGAAGCAGTACTAGCGCTATAAGTATTAGCAGTAGAAAAATTCTCAACCACTCTTTTGTTGATAATTTGCACAGCTGGTTTTTCGATCCAGATAACTTTGGTATAAACTACAAAAGGCAGAATTACAGAAGTAATTAATCCCGCTATTAAAAACCAGCGGCTGCTATTGAAAAAAGTTTCTTTGCGAAGTAAAAAGATGTAAGCAAAGTAAAACATTGCCAACAATCCGCTTGATTTCAGGATAAAAATGAAAAGTGCTTCCATAGTATTTTGATTATTTTCCTTCTTTTGGATTTTCGATCATATCTAATATTTCTCGTAATTCGGCTGCAGAAATTTTTTCTTCCTTAGCAAAAAATGAAACCATGCTTTTGTACGAACTATTAAAATAATTGTCGATAGCAGTACTCATAAAACCTTTTCGGTAATCTTCGATACTTACGATAGGATAATACTGATGCGTGTTTCCAAAAGCATTGTGCGCAACATAACCTTTCTCTTCCAGATTACGAACAATAGTAGACAAAGTATTGTAATGCGGCTGATCTTCTAAAATCTCTGCTTGAATTTCTTTTACAAAAGCCTTTTTCAGCTTCCATAAAATATGCATGATTTCTTCTTCTTTATTGGTTAGTTTTTGCATTTTCTTTTTTATAAAAGTTTTTTATTTTTTAGTTTCAATTTCAATAACCCCATTTGCAGCGCGATTACCGTATTTAGCTACAGCTTGTGATCCTTTATAAATGCTTACAGATTCGATATCTTTAGCTTTTATAGAATCAATATCAAAATTACTTGGCATTTCTTCTCCATCAACAATCACGAGTTGGCCATCTAGTTTAGTAGCACTTTTAGCAGAATTTGAAATAGCAATTGTTGAGCCCCCGTTAGTAATTACTTTAGTGACAACATTTTTGTCATTATTTATAGTTACAACACCGTTAATATTTGTGTTAGTATCAGTATTAGTTTTTGTACTAGTAAAAGAATAAGTGTTAACATTGTTATCTGATTTAGTATTTTGGTTTTTGTTAATTGTAATTACTGAATTTGTTTTAGAATCATCTGAGTTATCAGAAGTTATGGTGCTTATACTTTTGCTAACTCCAACTTTAGGTTCTTTAGCAGTTTTGGAATCTTTTGGATCATCAAAAGTTTGAATACCAATTGTTTTGTTTCCATCTTTGTCTGTTATAACAAGTACTCCAAAATCTTTTATAATTTGATCTCCTATTTGAATTGATTGAGCTTGCTGTTCGCCTCTTGTAACATTTACTTTTATTGAAGTTAGATTGTTTTTAGAATCTCTTTTTATTTCTGAAACTTCAAAATCAATATTATGAATTGATTTTAATTTCGCCTTAATTTCTTTTAATTCCGCATCTGTAGAGTTTCTTTTAATTTTATACACGTCTACAGACTTGGTTGTTTCCGAAATTTCTTTTTTTGCCTGAGGTTTTTCTTTTGCAATTACTTCAATTTGAAATAATAAAACAAATGCCGCAAGAGCTGGAATTACTGTGTAATACTTCCAGGAATTCTTCTTTTTTGATTGATTTTTGTTTAACATGACAATTCGTTTTTTGATTAATGATTGATAAAAATGATTGGTGATTGCAACACAATTTTCGTGTGTTGTTATTTTTAAAAGCGTGTATTGGTAAGATTTTTTGTCTTGTAATTTTTTAGCAGCCTCGCTGTCAGCAATAAATTCAAGGTTTTGCGTGATCGCTTTCTTATAAAGCCAGACAATTGGATTAAACCAAAAAATAATACTGAATAATCTAGAAATTAATACATCTACAGTATGATTTTGGTCGCTGTGTACTTTTTCATGCTCGATGATATTCTCCAATTCAGAAGTGGTGTACAGTGATGAGTTGTATACAATATATTCAAAATAGGAGAAAGGCGCTATATTTTCATTAACATCAATGAATTTAAAATCAGCTTGCTGTTGTATTTTTTTTCCTTTGATAATAGAATTGAGACTATAAAAATCAATTGCAAATTTTATTATAAAAACTAAAAAGCCAATTCCATATAAAGACATGATAATATAACTCCAATTAAAATTAGAAGCTTCTCTTTCGGGAATTTCAATTAATGATGATTGAATGGTAGTACCTAAAGATGGAGCAGCCTCAATCCATATAACTTTTGTATAACTTAATAATGGCAAAATCGCTCCAATTATTAAACCAGACAATAAAAACCATCTGTTGCTGTTAAAGAATGTTTCTTTGCGCAGCAAAAAATAATAAACGCAATAGAAAAAAAGTATTAAACTGCTTGATTTTGCGATATAAATAAGAAGTGCTTCCATAAGCAAGATTATTTTTCTTCGTTTTTATTTTCAATCATTGATAAAATTTCTCGCAATTCATCGGCTGAAATTTTTTCTTCTTTAGCAAAAAAGGAAACCATGCTTTTATAGGAACTATTAAAGTAATTATCAATTGCCGTTTTCATAAATCCTTTTCTGTAATCTTCAATTGCAACAATAGGAAAGTATTGATGCGTATTTCCAAAGGCATTGTGCCCAACATATCCTTTCTCTTCCAAATTGCGTACAATAGTAGATAACGTATTGTAGTGCGGCTGGTCTTCAGTAATTTCTGCTTGGATTTCTTTTACAAAAGCTTTTTTCAGCTTCCATAAAATCATCATAATTTCTTCTTCTTTGTTTGTTAACTTCTGCATCATCTCTAATTTTAATTCAAACCTACAACTATTTTTTTAGTTACACAACTATAAAAATAGTTATTTAACTAAAAATTAAGTTGAATTCGGTTTTGAGCACAGAAATATGATTCAAATTTAATGGTAATTAATTGAATTTAAATGGATTAATAAGTTAAAAGTTTATTGTGTTACTTTTTCTGTAACAAGAGCATTTTTAATCCAGATACAACATCCAGTTGCGATTACGCCAATACAAGCCATAAATAGCCAGTTGATTTGGTATCCTAATCTTGTGATAATCTCAAACCCGACTTTTGAACTAATAATATGAGCAAGACTAAAACTCATAGTATATAGAGCCATGTAGCGACCTTCTTGTCCGCGTGGTGCTCTGCTCAAAGCAAAGGCATTCGAAAAAGGAAAAGTTAAAACTTCTCCAATAGAAATACAGACCATACTGACTACTAATATGCCTGCCCAGAAATTGATAAGAAGTATAAAGAAACTCAGAGCCATTATAAAAGAACCAACAATGATAATTCTGATTTTAGGAAAAGCTTTTCGTTCTAAAAATCCAACCGTAGGCATTTCTAAAGAGAAAATCAAAAGTCCGTTGAGTGTCATTAATAATCCAGTTTGAAATTCGCTTAAGCCAAATTTTTCATTATGATATAAAGGTAAAGTGGTAAAAAGCTGAAAGAATATCATTGCAGTGATAAAACTCACAAATAAGAAAACCCAGAAAATTTTATCATGAAAAACAGATTTAGTTTCAACAGCGCTTTCAGTCTTATCATCGTGAACTACTTTTTTCTTTTCTTTTACTAATAAAGCAAAAATCGAAATCGAAATAATGCAAGAAGCGCCGTCAACCCAGAAAAGACCAGAATAGCCCATTCCCATAATAATTAGACCTCCAAGTGCAGGTCCTGCAGCAAAACCTAAATTTACAGCAAGACGCACAAGCGTTAGGGCACGTGTTCTATTTTCTGGTTTGGCATAAGCTCCCAAAGAAACAAACATCGCCGGCCTGAACATGTCAGCAATTGTCATTAATAAAAACATGGCAACGCAAAGAGCCCAAAAAGTAGTGATATATTGAACAAAGAATAAAGAAACACCGCTTGTAAATAAACTGAATATCATGATTTTATAGAAGCCTATTTTATCTGAAAGTTTACCTCCAAGCCACGAACCCAGCATAGAACCAAAGCCAAACGCAACCATAATCCATCCGACTTGATTATAACTGAAATGAAGATCTTCTTTTAAATATTTGGACAAAAAAGGAAGTACCATTGTTCCGGCACGATTGATAAATGTGATGATGGCAAGAATCCAAATTTCTCTTGTAAATCCTCTAAAATTGTTGATGTAATGGGTAAAAGCGGTTTTAAGCATTTTGTTTGATAGATTATCGTCACAAAGTTAGGAAACTTTGTCGCGTTAAGTGGTTGTTGTTTTGTTACTTTTGAACTATTTTTGCAGAAAATTTCTAAGATGAAAACATTAAACGCCCTAGTTTTATTGTTGGTTTTTACTTTTGGCTATGGCCAAAAAAAGTTTAGTAAAAGTGAAGTAGAAAAATTTCAAAAGAAATTGAACTCAGAATTTGCTGATCCTAAGACTAGTCCGTTAATGACTAAAGATTTAAAAACTTTTAAAAGCTTAGAATTTTATCCGGTAAACGAGACTTTTTTTGTAAATGCTACTCTAGTAAAAGCTAAAGGAGGAAAAGTTTTTGAAATGAAAGAGTCGGGAAAATATACTTCAAAATATATTAAATACGGTACTTTATATTTTAAAATAAAAGGTAAAGATTTCAAATTGAACGTTTACCAAAATTTAGAACTTATAGTACAGGAGAAATACAAAAATCATTTGTTTTTACCTTTTTCAGATTTAACTTCTGGAAAACAGAGTTATATCGGCGGCCGTTACATAGATCTTGAAATTCCGAAAGGGAATACAATCGCAGTCGATTTCAATAAAGCTTATAATCCGTATTGTGCTTATAACTACGAGTATTCTTGTCCACTGGTTCCGCAGGAAAATGATTTGAAAATTGAAATTAAAGCGGGTGTTAAAACCTTTCATTAATGGAATATTTTAATTTTCATACCCATCAATTTACCAATCAGGCAGATGTTTTAGAATTGGTTAACCAATATCCGAAAGAGTTTGATGCTTCAATTGCATTTTATTCGATGGGAATTCATCCGTGGTATATTGAAGAAAATCGCATTGATGCCGATTTGAAAATTATAGAAGAAAAATTGCAAACCGAAAATTGTCTGGCAATAGGAGAGTGCGGTTTAGATAAAAGAATTGATATTCCGCTGGATTTACAAATTTCAGTTTTTGAACAACAATTAGCATTAGCAGAAAAATTCAAAAAACCAGTTGTAATACATTGTGTCGCAGCTTTTCAAGAAGTAATTGAAATTAAGAAAAGATTAAAAATTACAGTTCCGATGATTATTCACGGATTTTCTAAAAATAAACAAGTTGCCGAACAATTGATTGCTGCAGGATTTTATCTTTCTTTTGGAAAGTATTTATTGAGAAATACAGATTTAAAAACTGTTTTTCAAAATGTTCCAAACGACCGATTCTTTTTAGAAACCGATACAATGGAAGAATCGATTCAAATGGTTTATGAATTGGCTTCAGAGTATAAAAGTTTAAATTTAAATGAATTACAAAGTATTATTTCAAGTAATTATAAAAGTGTTTTTGGATAAGGAATAGAGAAATGTGAAAAATTAAATGTGAGAAGTTGAATGTGAAAAGTTGAATGTGATTTTTCACACTGAGTAAAGTTTAAGTTATAACAATAAGAAATCGGGCTTCGACTTCGCTCCTCATGACATATTTGAAACCTGAAACTTAAAACAAAATAAATAAACAAAAATAAAAAAAACAATAATAGAGTATATGGCAGAGTGGACAGAAAGAGCTGAGCTTTTATTTACAAAAGAAGGATTAAGTAATTTACAGAATTCAAATGTATTAGTAGTTGGATTAGGAGGAGTTGGATCTTTTGCAGCTGAGTTTCTAGCAAGAGCGGGAGTAGGAAATATGACAATTGTAGATGGAGATGTTGTGGATATTACCAATATAAATCGTCAGTTACCAGCGTTACATTCTACAGTTGGTCAGCCAAAAATTAAAATTGTAGGGGATCGATTGATGGATATAAACCCAGAATTAAATTTGACGCGTGTACAGGAATTTCTTTCTCCAGAGCGTGCTTTTGAAATTGTTTCTCCAGAATTTGATTATGTTTTAGATTGTATTGACAGTATTACTCCAAAATTGAATTTGATTATTGCTGCGAAGAGAAAAAGAGTAAAAATAATAAGCAGTATGGGTGCTGGCGGTAAAATGCTGGCTTCTAAAGTAAAAGTAACCGATATTTCTAAAACAATAAACTGCTACTTTTCTAAAACAATTCGTAAGCGTTTGAAAGAAGCAAAAATCAATAAATTAAAAGTGGTTTTCTCTTCTGAAATTCAAGACGAAAAAAGTTTAAAATTAACCGACGGAAAAAACTTTAAAAAGTCATTTTACGGAACAAACAGTTATATGCCAGGATTATTTGGTTTGCACGCTGCTGAAACGGTAATTAGACATCTTCTGAAAAAGTAATCAGTCACAGTCGCAGTTTTTAGTAAAAAAAACTTAGAACCTTAGCCCCTTAGAACCTCAGAATCTTAAAAAAAATGATTAAAACAGTAATTTTCGACATGGATGGCGTAATTGTAGATACAGAGCCTGTTCACCGTTATGCCTATTATTTACAATTTTCGGAATTAAATATAGAAGTACCTGAAGAGATGTACACTTCTTTTACAGGATTCTCTACTAGAAATACATTTCAAACTTTGAAGAGTTATTTCCCATCTGTAGAGCAGGAAGTGGAAGATTTGATTCAGAGAAAACGTAATATTTTTAATGACGCATTTGATACTAAAGAAGATCTCTATCTTTTGGATGGTGTTGAAGATTTAATTAAAGATTTGTACAATAACGGAATACAATTAATTTTAGCTTCTTCTGCATCAAAAGTAACCATCGATCGTGTTTTTACGAGGTTCAATCTGCATCAGTATTTTACGCATATTGTGAATGGTGAAGATTTTCCGCAGTCAAAGCCAAATCCGGCGATATTTCTTCACGCTGCTTCTCTTTCTATTGCACCAAAAGAAGATTGTATTATAATTGAAGACAGCACAAACGGAGTAAAAGCGGCGAAAGCAGCTGGAATATTTTGTGTGGGATATAAAAGTGAGCATTCTAACCTGCAGGATTTAAAAGAAGCAGATTTAGTTATAGATCATTTTAACGAATTAAATGCCGAAAAAATATCACAGTTAAAGTCTTGAATTATATAAAATTTAACATTTGTTCCCTTATTGAATTTGTAAATTTGAACAAAACAAAAAAATCATAAGAATGAAAAAACTACTTATTGCATTAGCCCTGATCTTAGCACCATTAGCATCAGAAGCACAAGTAAAAACTCCACAAGCAAGTCCAAAAGGATATATCAAACAAACTGTTGGTTTAACTGATGTTGAAGTTACTTATTCAAGACCAGGAGCAAGAGGAAGAGCGGTTTTCGGGAATTTAGTTCCGTTTGGGAAACTATGGAGAACTGGAGCTAATGAAAATACGATCATCAACTTCAGTGACGATGTGGTAATTGATGGAAAAACTTTAAAGAAAGGGAAATATGCAGTTTATACAGTTCCAAGAATTGAAAGCTGGGACGTTATTTTTTATCTTTCTACAGATAACTGGGGATTACCAGAAAACTGGAGTGATGCTTATGTTGCTTTAAAAACTACTGTAAAAGAAGATGCATTACCAACACCAGTTGAGACATTTACAATTGGAATTAATGGTTTAGATCCAAATTTTGGTTATTTAGAAATGTCTTGGGAAAACTCTCATGTTGCTTTAAAATTTGAAGTTCCAACCGCTAAAACTGCTGTGGCAAGTATTGAAAAAACTTTAGCAGGTCCAACTTGGAATGATTATTATGCAGCATCTCAATATTTATTTCAATCAAATGGAAACATTGAAACTGCAAGAACTTACGTAGACAAAGCTCTTGATATGAGTACAGACAAACCATACTATGTAACGAGACTAAAATCACAGATTCAAGCAAAACAAGGAGATAAAAAAGGAGCAATTGAAACTGCAAAAGCGTCATTGGCATCTGCAGAAGCAGCAAATAATGCCGATTACGTAAAATTGAATAAAGACAGTATCGCTGAGTGGAGCAGATAATAATTTTTGCAAATTATAAATCTCTCAAATATAAAATTCCAAATTCCAAAGCTTTAGGGTTTTGGAATTTTTTTTTGGCTTTGATGAAAAATATTTTGATTCTCTAGTTATTCCGAGGAACGAGGAATCTTACTCGGGGGGGTACAAACTGTTGTCGACTTACTAGTGAGATTCCTCGTTCCTCGGAATGACAAACTGATCGGTAAACTTGAAACTTGAAACCTGAAACTTTAAACCTGAAACTTAAAACAAAACAAACTAAAATTTCAATTCAAACTCGGTGGTTCAGGAATTTTAATGGTTTTCTTTATTTTCTTGATCAAAAGATAAAAGGTAATTCCGCCCAGAATAATTAGAAGCGCAATTTGAAGCTGGCCAAGACTATTGTTTTTACTGTACATCGCATTAGCAGCAGCCAGTTTGGCTTTTCCTTCTTCAATTTGAATCTGCGATAATGATTCTAATGTTTTTAGTGCTTTTGCACTAGAATTGGCAATTTCGTTCCAATTTTTATTTTCTACTTGTTTGTTTATTTCTTTGCAAGACTGCAAAAACATATCAAAATGCTGTTTTTCTTTATTGGTCAAAACCGTTTTAGCATACAAATCATCTATGTTATGAATAATGTCTAAAGTGTGATTGATTTCTCTCTTCTTTATAGTGTCGTTTAAATTTAGCTTTTCAGCTTCAGCTTTTATAAAGTGAAGTTCTTTAGAATATTGAAAAATATAATGTGCAACAACCAGTCGATCTTTATAAATCGCATTGATATTATCATTTACGTTTTTAGAGTTTCGAAGAGTATTAAAGTTTCCTAATAAAATGATTAACATCACTACTAATAGAATAAAAGCAGCCTTCATTTTATTGCTGTATTTTTTTAGATCTTTCATAAATGATGTTTTTTTGGAGAAATTAAAAAAGAAGACTTTTTTAATTAATCATTTTGTTTTGAATCAGTTGTATGTTTTTTATTGATGCCAAAGGTGTAATTTTTATAGTTTTATCTCCTTTGACAAAATAAAAATAGTACAAACTGTTATTACCAATTAAAGATACATTTTTAGATTCACCTTCATTAAAATCCAATTGATAACTATATTCTAACTTGTTGTTTTTCAGCTTTTCTTTGCCAAAATAACCACCTGCAAGTCCGTAACCTAAAAAGAATGACAATAAGATTATTGCAAGAGATTTTATAGCAATACCGTTGTAATAGCTTTTAGTTTCTTCTGCAGATAGTTCATCTGTCGATTTTAACTCAAAAGTTTTTTTTATAAATGCTTTGTCTTTATTCTTAGCTAAATATGCAGGCAGATAAAAATGTGCTATAAACATTAGAATAATCGTAGCTAGAATAATTGGATTTGAAGTAAACTCAGCAATTGGACTAATTAACACATCCATAATTGTGGAGTATCTTAAAATATTGATTCCAAATTGATAATAATAAATACTGTCTTTTAGGATTCCCATTAAAATTAGGAAAAGGTAACCGAATGGGAGCAGTTTTTCTAAATCGTCAGAAATTTTCATTTATAGTTCTTTGGTTTATGGTTGTTTTTGGTTAATCTTTTAAGATTATTTGGAAGAACTAAAATAGCACTTTTACTTACAATTTTTTAATATTGAAGTATATTTTTTGAAGCTGTTTCCTGCTGTCCGCTATATCTTTTGTGCCGAACCCCGGCACAAAAGGATGCCAATTCCATCAGGGCTAGGGCAGTAGGATTATTTGTAGGCAGATTTATTAATTTTTACAATCTAAATTTTTTTCCTTCTTTATAATTTATTGGAAAGTTAGGACCTTTAACTCCAAATGGACCAGAGCCATTATCGTTATAATAGTATTCATTCTTGTCATCAGTGTATTTGCCTGAACATAATAAATTAAAAGTTGTGGTTTTTCTACTAGATTTTAAAACACTAATGTCGATCCAAACTGGAATTTTGTTATTTCTATATAATATATCTACAACCTCATTATCAGTTAAATCTAACTTTATTATGTTATTATCTTCAGGAAATATGTCGAATTTATTTGAGCCATCAATGTTACTTGCAACTGTAAGCATTAAATTATACTTAAAATCAGTTACTAATTTATTTTTGACAAACTTTTCAGCAAATTTAAAAGCAACAAAACTAGCTCCATTTAAATGAAATAAAAATTCACGCTTTGTCATAAAAAATAAATTTAAAATTAACTTTCTAATATTTCTGAATCTATTTTCCCTTTAAAAAATAAAAACTGCAATAAGAACGCTAATACAATTGTCAAAATTGCTCCAATAAAGTTAAGCCATAAATAACCTAGTTTTTCCTGACTGTAAATCATAAAATAATAAATTACAAAAATCGTAAGCTGGCTGATAATCGCACTGATAAACATTGGTTTTGCTTGAACTTTTCGTAAATAGAAACCAACTAAGAATATACCTAAAACCGTTCCGTAAAATATAGATCCGATAATATTTACGAGCTGAATTAAATTTTCAAACAAAGTTCCAACGCAGGCAAAAAGTATGGCAACAACTCCCCAGAAAAGTGTAAAAAACTTTGTAGCATTCAGATAATGCTTTTCTGATTTCTCACTGACGTTTCGCTTATAAATATCAATTGCGGTTGTAGAAGCCAATGCAGTTAGTCCAGAAGCCGTCGATGACATTGCCGCTGAAAGAATAACGGCCAATAACAATCCTATAAGTCCTTTTGGTAAATAATGAAGGATAAAGTGAAAGAACACATAATCCTTATCGT
The DNA here is from genome assembly GCF_004366435.1 of Flavobacterium sp. S87F.05.LMB.W.Kidney.N. Lineage (NCBI taxonomy): Bacteria > Pseudomonadati > Bacteroidota > Flavobacteriia > Flavobacteriales > Flavobacteriaceae > Flavobacterium > Flavobacterium sp. S87F.05.LMB.W.Kidney.N. Next base: position 48,891 of record NZ_SODX01000004.1, read on the forward strand.
TGGTTTCAGAATTGCTGTCGGCTCTTGAAATAATTTCTTTGGCTTTATCGCGAAGATCTTTTTCTTTATTAGATAAAGCAACTAATTCTTTGCGCAAAATCGGATTATCATAATCTTGATTCAACTGATCGATATACAATAAGTTGATTACCTTTTTATCTTCAGAAAGTTTTTCTAGTTTTTTTTCTAAAGCCTGATATTCTCCTTTATATGCAGATTTTTCAATAGCAATTTTATTATTCGGATTAAAATTTAATGGTACTGGATTGAATTGAAAAAATACAAAAACCATTACTCCTGTTAGAAGAATAAAAAATTGCATCGGAACTTTTAAAAGTCCGTTCATGATTAATCCCATCTGGCTTTCACGTACCGATTTTCCTGATAGATAGCGTCCAACCTGTGATTGGTCTGTTCCAAAATAGGCGAGTGCTAAAAAGAAACCGCCGGTAATACCGCTCCAAAAAGTATATTTTTCTTCGGGATCAAAGGAGAAATTAACAATATTCATTTTGTCATTTGCTCCTGCAATATGTAGCGCACTGTTAAAAGTCATATCGTTTGGAAGATAATGCAGAATCAGGAAAAAAGTGATAAACATTCCAGACATGATTACAAACATCTGTTGTTTCTGTGTCACGTTTACGGCTTTTGTTCCACCAGAAAAAGTATAGATAATAACCAAAACTCCAATTATAATGTTCATTATGGTTAAATTCCATCCTAAAAGCGCTGACAAAATAATTGCCGGTGCATAAATTGTTAAACCAGTTCCTAAACCTCTTTGAACCAAGAATAAAATAGCGGCAAGAGAACGAGTTTTTACGTCAAATCTTCTTTCTAAAAATTCGTAAGCGGTATAAACTTTGGTTTTATGATATAGCGGAATAAACGTTACACAAATCACAATCATGGCAATTGGCAGACCAAAATAGAATTGCACAAAGCCCATTCCGTCATGATAAGCTTGTCCAGGGGTAGATAAAAAAGTAATGGCGCTGGCCTGGGTTGCCATAACAGAAAGTCCAACAGTATACCAAGGCGTTTCATTATTTCCTAAAATAAAATCCTCAACATTTTTACTGCCTTTGGTTTTCCACGAACCATATCCAACAATAAATAATAAGGTTACAATAAGTACGATCCAGTCAAATAGCTGCATAGGTTATGAGTATAATTGCATGATTAAGAAAAAAATAGCAATATAAATTGCATTAGCGACCAAAACATAGGTGTAGCTTTTTTTCCATTTTTTTTGTTTTTTCGCTTCCATAATTATTGCTTTATGTCTTGTTTAGGAGCTTCAATTGGCTGTTTTAGAGAAATAATATTCGATAATAATCGATACGCTCCAGAAACACCTTCTGGTAATTCCCTAAAGAAACTCAAACCTGTGTAAATATAATATCCTTTTCCGTACGGAGCTACTAATAAAGCTCCATCTTTAGCAGATTCTCCTTTATCATGTGACGAAATAATAGGAGTAAAGGCAGGATCATATTCATTTGGATAATACAAACCTTGTTCTTGTGTCCAGCCTTCAAAATCTTTTGAAGAAATTTTATTTGGCGTATTCAAAACTGGGTGATTTGGAGCTAGAAAAGTAATTTTTGCATTTTCTTCGGTCACACGGTCATTAGATAATTTTAACGGATAAGGTGCGATTTTATCGGTCACCAATTTTCCGTTAGTATTGTACTGAACAATCATGTTTTTACCGCCTTTAACAAAATTAAAAAGTATATTTTGTTTGTTAGCCAAAGCACTTACTGTATTGTAGGCGCGAATTCCTGTAATAACAGTACTAAAGGAATCTAATTTTTCTGGCGTAATTTCTTCTGGTTTTAAAATAGAAACTTTGTATCCCATTTGAGTTAAACTTTCAGGAACTTCGTCGCCTGCTCCCATAATGTAAGCAATTGCATCTCCAGAAGTTTTCAAATCTATTCGAATGCATTTAGATTCTGCTGGTTTTAAAACCATTTGTTTCGTAATATGGCTAAAATCTATAATCGTTTGATCTTTATCAAAACGTTTGTTGTCTACAACTGCAATGCTTTTTGCCACAACTTCTTCTGGGTTAACAGGAGGAGTTACTTCAAAATAAAATATTTGCTCGTTTCCTTTTTTGTCCAAAACAAACGGAATTTCTTTTGGAGAAACATTCCAGCTTTTTGGCAATTCTAATTGTAAATTTCCTTTTACATCGTCTTTTCCTGCGCGGACTTTTACAGGAATCATTTTGCTTTTAGTATCTCTAAAAATCAAAACTTTTTCTAAAATTGAGGTTGTAACTTCTGGTACAATATCAAGAAAATTATACATTTCACCTTTTACACCGTCATTATATTTGTAAACGACAGTTCGATCGAACGGAATTTCTACACCGTTTATTTTTACATTAAAAACAACTTTTACATTTCTGATGATGTCTGGAATACCAATATTTTCCTGATTAGAAACTGTGTACATTCCAACTGTTGCTTTTTCTTTTAGCCAATAAGGCTGTGTATACTCAATATTGTTTGGAAGTTGTAATTGAAGATTGATTCTCTGATCGTTATTATTCTTCAAAACGCTGTTTTGAACTGTAGTTTTATTGTCCGGCAATGTTGTTACACTTGCCAATTGCATATCAACACTGCATCTGTTAATAGCTTCAAGACTCAATCTAATTGTGCTTCCTGGAGTTGCTTCCTGCTCATTTGAAACCGCTTCAAGATATAATCCTGAGCATGATGCAATAATATTTTTTATAGCAGCAGATTTAATAGTTTTCCAATGTGTATCTTCCAAACCCTCGATCATAGAATAAGCCTTTACTAAATCTGGAATACTTGCAGATGGATTACTAAAATCATATTTCGAAATAATTGAAGTAATTAAGTCACCAACTGGTTTTCCGTTTTTAACTCGATTCCAAGTTGTGTCAATTCCGTCAAATAAATTATCTCTGTCTTTTGGGTTTTCGCCGTTAATAAGTTCTAAATATTCGGTTTCTTCGCCACGAACTCCTGTGCTTCCAAAACCTTGAGATTGGTGGCGGCTTCTGCTTAAAGCTGCAATTTCTTGGTTGGATTTCCCAATTCCAGTATAATAAACCCCAGTTTCTAATTTAGTAAATTTAGATTTATTAGCAGCATCAAATTTTTCCTGACTTCCGTAAAACCACCAAGACGGATTAAAAAATTGTCTTTTAACCTGCCACGGCGTTACATATTGCAATTGTTCTGGGTAAACTTTTGGATCATTGGTTAATTTAAAACTTTCAACACTCAACATTGCTGAGGATGTATGATGACCGTGCGTTGTTCCTGGCGAACGGTGATCGAATCTATTAATAATAATATCCGGCTGAAATTTTCTGATTGTCCAAACCACATCTGCTAAGACTTTGTCTTTGTCCCAAATATCTAGAGTCTCATCTGGATTTTTAGAAAAACCAAAGTCATTTGCACGGGAGAAAAACTGTTCTCCGCCATCAATTTTTCTGGCTTCAATTAGTTCTTGCGTTCTTATAACACCTAATAATTCACGTAATTGTGGTCCAATTAAGTTTTGTCCTCCATCACCGCGGGTTAACGATAAGTAACCAGTTCTGGCATTCATCTCATTTGCCAAATACGAAATCATTCGAGTATTTTCGTCATCAGGATGTGCAGCTACATATAATACAGAGCCTAAAAAGTTCAATTTTTTGATTTGATTGTAAATTTCAACCGAATTTGGTTTTTGTGGCTGTTGTGCAAATGAAGTTTGAAAACCTATAAAAAATAAAAGAAAGATTTGGATCTGTATTTTTCGCATGGTAATGAGTTAGTTGTTTTCTGAAATTGTCCCAAAAATACTAATTATTTTATGGAAGATTATTTAAATGAATTGTTAACGCACAATAATTGTACCTTAATTAAAGCAGTTAAAATAAAAAAAGCTGCCAGATTAGTTCTGGCAGCTTTCAAAATATTTAGGTTTTGAAATTTAACTATTGTTTATTTCAACTTGTTTTCTGTGTCTTTGTAAGTTCCTGTAATTGTAACATTACTTCCTTTTGTAACTTTCCCGTAGATTGTAATAGAAGAATCGTTTCCGATGAAATTAATTTTAGCACCGCTGTTTAATCTTAAATCTCCCCAAATTACAACCGAACCTTCAATTTGTAATACTGCATTATTATTTATGATAAGCTCTGTTGACTGTAGATATTTACCTTGAGACAAACTTCCTCTCATATTAAAAGTACCATTGGTATTTAAAGTTAAGTTACTTAAAACAGTTATAGCGCCGCAATGTGTTAAAACTGCACCAGAATTTACAATTGCCGAATTAATAGCTGTTGCACCTTGGTAAGATTTAATTTCATTGGAGTTTAAAATCAAATCTCTGCCTTGATTATAAATTCCGTATGAAGAACAACTGGCAAATGTAGTGTTTGGTTTTTCCATCTTAATGATTTTCAAACCGCCTGTTCCGCTGGCAACGTAAATATAGTTTCCGCTTGATTTTACGTAGTTTGAAGAACCTGCAATTCCTACAGAACCTAATAAACTTAATTGAGTTCCTGATTGATAAACATTAAGGCCTAAAGCACCATTTGCAAGAAATGCATATCCGTCGTTTACAGAAACAGCATTTGTAACATTATCTTCACCAGCAGTAGTAATTCCAATTGTTTGTAACTTAGAACCGCTGTTGATGTCGTAAACGCCAAGACCATTTGGACCTTCAGAAACCAAAAGTTTTGTTCCATCAATATCCATTGTTCTTTTTGCACCGCTTATATCTGTAGAAGTTGTAAAGCTTTTTTGCAAAGCAAGTGTCGATTGATTATAGATGTTAACTCCTTTATTTCCACTCAAAGTCACGACTTTATCAGAACTTAATGCAATAGAACGTAGATCTGACATTGCAGTTTTACCAGTAATTGCTTTAGTAGAAGTACTCATTTTAAACAAGCTTCCGTTATCTCCAGTTACAGCAAAATAATTAGAAGAATTAGCTGCTACATCTGTTGTAACTCTGCTTTCTAAATAATTAGTCGTTACTTTATCAGTAAGTAATCCAGAGCTTAAAGGCATATTAAAAACTATTGCAGGATTGTTTGCAAGCAAAGGGTCTTTATCTACATCTTTTGCTGCTCCAATAATTAAGTTTCCATTAGAGTAGGTAAGAGATGTAATATCAGTATTTGGAATTAAAGCTGATGTAACTAATTTTGGTTTATATGGATCTGAAACATCAATTACATCGATTGCTCCAGAATATACATCGCCTCTTGTGATATAAGAAACATAAGCATAGTTTCCGTTTACTGTAACGTGGCTTGCTTGTAATGTTTTTCCGTTAGCATCAACTGGCGGTTTTACTTCAGCAATTTGAACTAAAGGGAAAGTTGTAATAGTGTTGTCAGCAGATTTTCCTGTTAAAGAACCGTTTTCAATAGAAATTACTCCAGAATTGGTATAATCAAGCCTTTGACTTAAAGCATTTTGATCTGAAGTAATAGTAATGTTATTCAACGATTGTTATCGTTTTTGTTATCATCATTATTGTCACAGCCTATTAATAGTGACATTGTTAAAAATGAAAGCAAATAAACATTCTTTTTCATAAATTTCTTTTTTGGATTTTTAAAATTCGGTGCAAATATAAGTCAGAATCTCATTAAACAATGGTTAATTTTTTAAAACTAACTGTTTTTCAGTGATTTATATGTAAATTACAAAGATTTAACAAAAGTTCAAAGTTAAATTCGCAAAAAAAAGAGAGTATCATATTATTTGATACTCTCTTGTATTGAAAACTAGTGATTTATTATTATCTTCTTCCACGTCCGTGATCATGGTCGTCGTGACGATCATCATGTCTATCATGTTTATCATGATGCTTATCGTGTTTGTCATAATGTTTGTAATCTCTGTGGTCATGACGACGATCATTGTAACCATAAACTGGTCTTGGTTTGTATGGTCTTTGTGGAGCACCATGATATCCTTTATAATATTTTACTCTATGACGATCAAAATAAGTATAAGGAGTTCTACCATGATAATCGGTTAAAACTACTTTATAACCACCATATAAATCATAGTTTCTATATTGTCTTGGCAGGTAAGTTGTTCTAACCCATCTTCCTCCTCCAAAATATATAAATTGGGCAGCACGAACATCATAGTAAGCTTCAATATCTGGAAGATAGTAATATTCCATTTCGCTATATCCTGCAGGACCCCAAGCTGGAGGATTTCCTATGTTAACGTTTATCGATACTTGGGCTTGCGTGGCATTTGCAACCATTAGAAATAATCCGGCGATTGCTAATTTTATCGTTTTCATTTTGTTTATTTTTTTAAATGTTAATCTTGTTCAAAGATATTCATATACTGTGCCAAAAAAATAAAGCAAATGTATTTTATCGGATAAAAATGCATTTCGACGAGTCGTTTTTATAAAATTTTTATGCTAAATTATTGATTATAAATTGCTTTACGCTTTTTTGAAAATTTAGAAAAAAAATAAAATTATTTATAATCAACAACTCTTGGTTTTGCAAGTTCGAAGCTTTGAAGTCCATAATCTGTAGTTTCAAAAGTATTTGTTTTGAAAACATTATCGCCCTGAAGCGGAATACTTGGATAATATGAAATTGAAAGCTGAAATGAACTAAAAACCAAATAGTCATTACTAACCAACAATCCTAGGGTGAGTTTAGAATACGGTTTGCTTTTAGTCATTGCGACTTCTGGACTTCCTAAAACGGCAATGGAGTAATTAAAAAATGGATTTAAACGAAACCCCCATAATGCATGCGGAGAATAGGTTTGGGTTTGGAGTGATAAAACAGCTTTACTAGTCCCATACAATGCAGTATTAAATCCTGCTAAACCATTTTGTTCATTTATATTAAGTTCGTCACCAATCACATTGTCACGGTTTATGCCAAAAACAAATTTTGGATTTACGAATTGTCTTAATTTCCAGTTCCCAATACTGTACAACTTTGTAAAATAATTCGATTCAAATAAAAAAGCAGTACGGTAGGTTTTAGATTGATGAAAGAAAGTTCCAGCCTCAAAATTCATACTTAGAAATCCTAATCGATAGTAATTTCCAAATGAAAATTGTGCGCCGACATAAGGCCTCCAAAATGTGTTTTTGTATTGATAGCCAAATGTTACTCCATATATTCTGCCTATAGGAACGTCTTCCGTTTGTCCATTTCTAAAGATATAACTGTCTTTGATAAACTTTCGAGTATTCAATCCGATACCGCTTAGAATCAGTTTTTCACTTGAATAAAAATGATCTGGATCATAAACTTCTGTTGGCGATTCGCTGTAATTGACATTTAAAAATCTCGCAGTTGTAATAAGATTTGTTATTGCATCATGATCGTCTTTAAACATTTTAAAAGCTCGTCCAGCCCAAACATCCTGTGATGTATATTTCATCGGCTGATAGGCATAAGAAAGATCTGGAGCTTGAAGCGTATCTCGTCGGTAATATTCATCAACATAAACTCCGCCCGCCCATTTGGTTAAAGGAGAATAGAAATCACGTTCTACATCAATGCTTTTGATATAGTTATTATCTAAGTCCATTTTGTAGTGAAGAATGGTACTGATATAAGTGTTTTTGATATTCGGAACGGTATAGGTTGCTTCATTAGCATTTCGTCCATCATCAAATCGATTCGTAAAACGGTATTCCAGCTGCTGTCCAGAGCCAAAAAAATCTTTTTCTTTAAAACCAATCGAAACTTGATTGCTCGAAATAGAAAATCTCGGAATTGTACTCCAGGAATCTAAAACTCTAATTGTAACATCTACAGAATCAGATGCTTTTCCGACAGATTGATTGGAGATTCGAACGGCGGTCACATAACGCTGGGAACGAATCAAACGCTCAGATTCTAAAACTTTATAGGTATTATAAGGTGTATTTCGTTTGAATAACAATAAATTATAAATCGCTATTTTTTTTGTTTTTAAATGAAGCTTGTTTCCTGTTCGTTCTCCCCAGTTTTTGGGTACTTGTGTGGTATCTGCAACAGAATGACCAAACGGATCTAATGTAATAATATTTATATTTCGAATAATTTTGCCTTCATAATTTGTAGAGTCTATTTTTACCAAAAGTTCTTCTTTTTTCTTTGGTTTCCTCGATCTAAAAAATAGTTTATGCATAGTTTGCGTAAACTTATTTCTTTTAGAATAATTTCGGATTTTGTTATAGATTTCAGTACTGTCTTTTTGAGGTTTTGGCTCTTTTTTAGTTTGATCTACTTGTCCATATACACCTTGCAAGCAAAAGCATAACAGAATAAAAAATACTATTTTATTGTTTAAAGACATTCGGTAATTTTACTTCTAATAATTTTATTGTTTATGAATATAGGAATAAATAATAGGTTTAAAAAATAAGTTTTTTAATGCTCAACAGAAGTCCTTCTTATTCTCCATTTAAATTTCCTAGGTACGTGATTGCCCATGAGATATCCCCAAGGTGAAAGTGATTCAATTCTATCAAATATAATTTTTAGAATGGCTAAAAGCGGAATGGCTAAGAACATTCCGGCTATTCCTGCTGCAGCGCCGCCAACAATAATTCCCATAATAGAAACAAACGCATTGATTTCAACTTTAGAATTAATAATTAATGGCACAAGCAGATTATTATCAATAAGTTGAACAATTATATTTACTATCAGAATTCCAAGAATAACAGAAGTATCTGCAGATCCAGTTAATGATGCTAATACGGTAATGATTCCGGCAATTAAAATTCCGATATAAGGAATTAGGTTTAAAATTCCAGTTATAAGTCCTAACAATATAAAATATTTAATGCCAATAATCCACAATCCTAAACTGGTTAATATGGAAACAACAATCATTTCAATAATTAAACTAACAATATAATTGTTTACAGAAACTTTTATCTGCGAAAGAATGTCTTTTAAAACCGGATGATTTTCTTGGCTTATTAATTTAGCTAAAAACAATTTAAAATGCTCTTTATATATTAAAAACAAAAACGTATAAATTACGATAATCGTACTATCCAAAAGAACATCGCTTATAGATATTATAGAAGATACTATTGTAGCCTGGCCGTTTTTAACTGAATCTTTTGTTACTGTATCCAGATATTTTTTTTGTTCTCCAATGCTTACTTGAAAATTTTCTCTAATAAATTTATGAATTTCAATGATAAAAGTATTTGCATTTTTCTTTATGGTATCAAAATCATTCGCCATATAAGTAACCTGATAGGAAATGAAAACCAAAATACCGACAATGAAAGATAGAAAAATTAAAAGACAAACTATTGCGGCTAAATGCCTTGGGAATTTAAATTTTGTATTTAAAAAGGTAAAAATGGGAAGTAGTAGAACAGCAAATAAAAATGCCATTAAAACTGGAGTCAGAATATCTTTTCCAGTACAAAAAATAAAAGCAAAACAAATTAAAGTAACAAGTATAAAGCAAAGCTTTGCATAAAAAGGTAAAGTTATGGGCCGAGTCATTATTTGAAGATTTAAGCTGGTTTTATAAAACAAATATTACACTTTATTTGCTCTTTTCTGTTCTAGCTTTTCTTCGCGGCGTTATAGAATTCCCATTAACATTTAATCAAAAAACTCTCTTTCTTCATATTTGGCGGGAATAATAGAGATTCCTTTTTGCAGTAATAAATTGTTTGGAAAAATAATTTTCTCGCCTTCTTTTGTTTTTAAGCTCACATGGAAGGTATTGATGTCTTCAATTTCCGCTTCGATAGGAAAATCTTTATCATGTATTTTTATCGTGTCCCCAATTCTAAAAGGAAAAGAAAAGAATAAAATCATTCCAGAAGTAATATTGCTCAAAATCGACCATTGCGCAAACATAGCAACTCCAATTACAGTTGCAATCGAAGAAATAGTAATGAAAATATCTTGCGTTTCAACGCCCCAAACCACAATTAAACTGGTTGTAACCAATATATTCATTAAAATATTAATGTACTTGATTACTAAATTGGTTCGATGTTCAAACAAATGACTAGTAGAGGCAAAACGTCTTATCAATTTTGCAATAACCATTCTAAGAACAATCAATATAAGAATGAGAATTATGGTAGCTAAGATTTCGCGGCTATACTCTTTAAAAGAAAACATAAATAAATTTTTACACTAATGTACTTAAAAATTCGTAAACTTTTGCTGTCGGAAGCCCCATAACATTGGTGTAAGAGCCTTCAACTTTTGCAACTGCCATAAAACCAAACCATTCCTGAATGCCATAAGCGCCAGCTTTGTCGTAAGGTTTATAATTTTCTATGTAGTACAAAATTGCTTCATCAGATAAATCATTGAAAGTAACTTTTGTATTATCATGCAATAGAGTAGAAGAGTCAGCAGTTTTAAAGCATACAGAAGTAATTACTTCATGAGTAGCGTTAGACATTGATTTGATCATTTCAAAAGCTTCTTCCGCATTTTTTGGTTTTCCCAATGCTTTATTTTGATGCCATACAATTGTATCACTCGTTACTAAAATTTCATTTTCTTGTAACTCGCCTTCAAAAGCTTTAGCTTTTAGTTCGGCCAGATAATCGGTTATTTCTACTGCTTTTAATTCTGGCGGATAAATCTCTTCAATATCTTTTAATCGAATTTCAAAATCAAGATCTAAATCCTTAAAAAACTGCTGTCTTCTTGGCGAACCAGAAGCTAAAATGATTTTATATTTTTGTAGTTTTTCTTTAAGCATTGTATTTGATATTTAAGGCGATAACCAAGATTGATAAAATTCCGAAGAATAAAACAAGTTTTAAAATAGTACTTAAATGATGAAAATCTTTTTGAGATTTTGCAGTAAATATTTTGACTATGAAATATAATAATGGGGCTAAAACTGTAACAAACGAATAAAGGACAGCAATATAAAGCTTGTTCTCCATAAAATAAATATTGCTGTAAAGCGCAGATAATATAAACGCAATAACGGCAAAGCCTAAAGCAATTTTGGCAGCTCTATTAATTCCAATAGCAATGGGTAATGTATTCATTCCTTGATTGTAATCTCCATTTACATCTTCAATATCTTTAACTATTTCACGAATAAAATTAATCATAAAAGCAAATAAGGCATAATCTATTAGAATTGAAAAAAGACTTGCCATCTGCGCTTGATTTTCAGCAGTTGTTGCTGGAAAAAGATCAAAAACTCCAATAATTAAAACGCTCACAGCAAGAAGCAATGCAACAACAAAATTGCCCAAAATCATAATTTGCTTTAAGGTTGTTGCGTAAAAATATAATAAAGAAGCAATCAAGATAAAAAGCGAAGCAAAAGTTGGTCTCAGAATAATATTCGACAGAATAAAACCAATGGCAACTCCAGAAATATTTAAACCAATATAAATATTATAAGCCGCCGTTTCTGTTATTCCTTTACCAACAACCACGTCGTTAGGTTTATTAATACTATCGGTTGCAACATCATAAATGTTATTAATGACATAACCCGCTGCGGCTAGCAAAACAGTACTCAAAACCAATAATCCATATTGCCAGTCTGACAATGCTAACGGAATATCCTGCTGTTTTAAAAATGCATAACGAAAAAGAAGCTGCATAAAAGCAAGCATTAATAAGTTTTTATAACGAATAAGTTTTAGGTATTTCATTTTTGAGGTTCTGAGTGGCTAAGTTGCTAAGGTTCTAAGATTTTTATGTTTATGGCTTGTAAAAATATAAATGTTACGTTCATTAACAATTTATAATTGATAATTCACAATTAATTAATCGTGTTTTCCATCAAAATACTCCATCCATTTCCCTTGCACCTTCATAACTTGTTCGATGACGTCTCTTGCAGCGCCTCTTCCGCCTTTTACGTGTGAAATGTAACGACAGATATTTTTAATTTCTGGACTTGCATCTTGTGGGCAGGCTGGAAGTCCAACTAATTTCATTACATGAAAATCAGGAATATCATCTCCCATATACAACACATTTTCAGGCTTAATATTATAAGTTTCGGTGTATTCTTTAAAAGTTTTTACTTTATTTGGAGTTCCTAAATGAATGTCGTTAACACCCAGATTACGAAGACGAATGCGGACACCTTCATTGCTTCCGCCAGAAATAACGCATACTTTGAAACCGCTTTCGATTGCTGCTTTTAAAGCATAACCATCACGAATATTCATTGTTCTTAACATTTCGCCTTCATTGGTTACAAAAACAGAACTGTCTGTAAGTACGCCGTCTACATCAAAAACAAACGTTGTGATGTCATTCATTATTTCTTTATAACTTTTTGCCATTATCTTGTATAGATTGTGTTAGGATTTTATAGATTTTTTTTTTGTTTTCATTTTGTAAAAAATCCAAATGTGCATTGATTGTTTTGGAATCTTCACGTTTTGCAGGACCTGTCTGCGCCTCAGTTGGATCAAGCGTGTTAATTTTATCCGCCGTCTCTTGAATTAAAGGTCTTAGTATTGAAAAAGGAACTTGATTTTCTTCACAAATTTCTTGTCCAATTTGATAAAGATGATTGGTAAAATTATTCACAAAAACTGCAGCGACATGAAGTGCTTTTCGCTGCTCTGAATTTATCGAATAAACGGCTGTAGAAACACTTTTAGCTACAGATTCTAAAAGTTTAAAATCAGCAGTATTTTCAGCCTCTAAGCAAAAAGGAATTATAGAAAAATCTATATTTTTATTTTTAGAAAAAGTCTGGAGCGGATAAAAAACGCCCCTGCGATTTTTTTCATCTAAAACATCTATTGGTGATGTTCCAGAAGTATGAACTACAAACTGATTATTAAATGGAAGTTGTTCTGAAACTTCGGTAATTGCATTGTCTGAAACTGCAATTATATGTAGATCAGCAGTCTGTAATTCACTGTAGTCAGAAATAATTTTTTCATAATCAACCAAATGAGCCACAGCTTCCTTGTTTCTTGAAAAAACCTGTTTAATTTCTACAGTTTTGCTTGTATCAAAAGCTTTTATTAAATGCTGTGCGACGTTGCCGGAACCGATTATTGTTATCTGAATCATAAGAGCAAAATTAGTATTATTTTTTATAAAGATAATTTGTAATGAAAACTTTTGCGACAGATTGCAGGGTACTAATATGATTTTTATTTTCAGACATTATTCTAATTGCCAAGATTAAAGTATGATAATCTATTTTAATTTATAAGAAAATAATCAAGACAGCTATATTGTAAATGTTTGTTTTTGTAAAAATAAGTTTACTTTTTTGAGAATTTGATCAAATTTCTTGCTATATATTTGGTTTTTATTAACAAATATCACATACCTCAAATCAACATTTTTAAGTACTTTTGTGCCACTTTTATACAATGTAATTCCTTAAAAATGGATAAAAAAATATTCTCTTTTTTGTTTTCTACACGATTAATGGCCGTTCTTTTTTTAACATTCGCAATTGCAATGGGTGTTGGAACTTTTATCGAAAGTAAATACAATACCGATACAGCCAGAATACTTATTTACAATACTTGGTGGTTTGAGGCGATAATGCTTGTTTTTGTGATCAATTTCTTCGGAAACATTAAACGTTATCAACTGCTTAAAAAAGAAAAGTGGGCAACATTCTTACTGCATATTTCTTTTATTTTCATCATTTTAGGAGCTTTTATTACCCGTTACATTAGTTATGAAGGAATGATGCCTATTCGCGAAGGCGCTGCAGAAAATCAAATTTACTCCGATAAAACTTTCTTAACCATTTTTGTGGATGGTGAATATAAAGGGGAGATGAAAAGAAGGGTTTTTGAAAAAAATCTGTTATTATCTCCTGTTACTAATAATGATTTCAGTGTTTCTGGAAAATTTGATGAAACACCTTTTGAAGTTACATACTCTAATTATATAATGGGAGCGAAGGAAGTGGTTAAACCAGATCCAAACGGAACTTTATATCTTAAATTAGTAGAAGCTGGTGCCGGCGGACGTGAAGAACATTATCTTAAAGAAGGTGAGGTTCAAAATATTCACAATGTTTTATTTGCTTTAAATAAACAAACTGACGGTGCGATAAATATTAATACAACTGGAGAAAAATATACGATTCAAACTCCTTTTGAAGGAGAATTTATGCGAATGGCAGACAAATTTAAAGGTACTGTCACAAAAGATAACGTACAGCCTCTTATGATGCGTTCTTTATATAGTATAGGCGATATTCGTATTGTTTTTCCAGATCCAGCTATGAAAGGTAAGGTTGAATATGAATCAAATAATGATTTTAAAGCTAAATCTCATACAGACGCTTTGGTCGTAAAAGTTAAAGCTGAAGGACAAGAAAAAGAAGTAATGCTGATGGGCTCTAAAGGCCAGATTGGAGAGGCTAAAACGGTTAAAATTGGTAATATTGAATATTCTTTATTTTATGGAAGTAAAGCATACATTTTACCTTTTAAAATAAAATTGAACGATTTTATAGCAGAAAAATATCCTGGTACCGAAAAAAGTTATTCTTCATATAAAAGTAAAGTTACTGTCCAGGATTCTACAGAAACTTTTGATTATGATATTTTTATGAATCACGTTTTAGATCATAAAGGATATCGTTTCTTCCAGTCTTCATTTGATCCAGATGAAAAAGGAACTGTTTTATCTGTAAACCATGATTTTTGGGGAACTAACATTACTTATTTGGGTTATTTTTTACTTTATATAGGACTTATGGCAATTATGTTTACAAAACATTCTCGTTTTGGTGATTTGAAACGTAAACTAGAAGCGGTTAAAAAGAAAAAAGAAAAGCTAATTACTATTTTAGTTTTAATGATAAGCTTAAGTGGTTTTGCACAGCAGACTCCACATGTTCATTCTCATGATCACGATCACGCGCATACCGCAGATCCTAATGATCATGCTAATCATGTTACAGCGCCGCCAAGTCAAAAACAATTAGATTCATTATTAACTATTTATAAAGCACCAGAATCGCACGCAGCAAAATTTGGACGATTGATTATCCAAGATGCCGGCGGAAGAATGAAGCCTATTAATACGTTTTCGTCTGAGTTACTTCGAAAAGTAAGCCATAAGGATACTTACAATGGAATGAATTCTGATCAGGTTTTCTTATCGATGACGCAATATGCTCAGGTTTGGATTCAGATTCCTTTGATTTATATTAAATCTGGAAATGATAGTATTCGTAAAATTATCGGAATTGATTCGAAAGATCAATACGCTCCGTTTGTGAAATTCTTTGATGAGCAGGGAAATTATAAATTATCTCCTTATTTGGATGAGGCTTACAAAGCTGCAAATCCAAATAATTTTGAGAAAGATTTTGTTGAGACAGATAAAAAAGTAAACTTAATGGAATCTGCTTTAAGCGGAAGCATTTTGAGAATATTCCCGGTTCCAAACGATCCAAATCATAAATGGGTTTCTTATTTAGAACGCAATAATAATGGCTTTAAAGGAATGGATTCAACTTACGTTAACCAAATTCTGCCTTTATATTTTAGTGCCCTAAACAACGGTTCAATTGCTAAAAACTTTGACACAGCAGACAATTTAGTTGAAAGCATTAATGGTTTTCAAAAGAAATTTGGTAGCAAAGTACGACCAAGTGAAGACAAAATCGATGCTGAGATAGCTTATAATAAATACGACGTTTTTCAAAAATTACCGTATTGGTATATTACAGTAGCAAGCTTTATGTTCATTTTTATTATCGTGAACATTTTCTTTGAGAAAAAATGGCTTCGTATTACAATAGATGGTTTCCATGTTTTAGTCGGATTGTTATTTGCAATTCATACATTAGGATTAATTGCACGCTGGTATATTTCTGGTCACGCGCCTTGGAGTAATGCTTACGAATCAATCGTTTATGTAGCTTGGTCTACAATGTTCTTCGGATTGGCTTTTGACAGAAAATCAAAATTAACAGTGGCGTCATCTGCATTTGTTACTGCTATGATTTTAATGGCGGCTTACATGAACTGGATTGACCCTGAAATTGCAAACTTACAGCCAGTTCTTAACTCGTATTGGTTAATGATTCACGTGGCAGTTATTGTTGGTAGTTATGGTCCAACTGCATTAGGATTTATTTTAGGCTTTGTTGCATTGCTCTTGATTTTCTTTACAACTGAGAAAAATAAAGCCAAAATGGAACTTAATTTAAAAGAGATTACATATATCAACGAAATGGCTTTAACTATTGGTTTGATCATGCTTACTATTGGAAACTTCTTAGGCGGACAATGGGCAAACGAAAGCTGGGGACGTTACTGGGGATGGGATCCAAAAGAAACTTGGGCTTTAATCTCGATTATGATTTATGCATTTGTAATTCACGCTCGTTTTGTTCCTGCTTTAAGAGGAAAATGGTTCTTCAACTTAATGAGTATGTTTGCATTTGTTTCAATTCTGTTTACTTATTATGGAGTAAATTTCCATTTGGTTGGTTTGCATTCTTACGCAAGCGGAGAAGCGCATTCATTAAATTGGGTTTATTACACTTTGATTTCCATTAGTGTTATTGGAGCTGTTACCTATCCAAAATATAGAAAGTACTATAAAAGTAAAAAAGTAAAGAAATAAATAATTCAAAGGAATTATTAATTCAAAAAAAGGTTCAACTTAATGTTGAACCTTTTTGTTTTTTAAAAGTTACCTGTAATTAAAAGTATTACTGCAAAAACAATTGTAAAGCAGATTAAAAATATGATATGACTAAGTATCGATAAAAAGAATGCTCGTGTTTTTGATATTTTATTGAAAAATTGAATGTTGGTCCAAAATATTAATATAATACCTATTAGATAGGTTACAAACGAAAACTGCTGTAAATTATGCGTACTGTTGAAATAAAATAATATTGGAAATGTCAAAATCTGGACAAAAAGCCGCTGTGAAGCTTTAAAAGTATTGAGAACAAAAAATTCAAAAAAGTTATATCCCTGATTTCTAAAAACAATATAAGTACCAATTGTATATAACGGTATTGTAGCAATTGTTACCCAAGAGAAATGTGTTGTAATCCATTCATTTAGATTTTCATAATCTAATGCATCATTTGAATCATTTGCTAAATAATGAATATTAAAATAATGGAATAAAAAACCATAAAAAGTTGCTAACAGAACAACCAAAGATAAAGGTTTGAAATGTCTGACGCGTTTTCCTTCAATAAATTCGCGAACAGTATCTCCAGGCCTTGTAAATAGTTCCTTTAAAGAAAAGAGAATTCCCTGATCAAAATGGAATAAGCCATGCTGTATGTCGTGCCATAAAAAATGACCGTTAATTTTGTGTGTTTCTGTGCTTTGGCCGCAATTATTGCAGTAATTACCAGTATAAACTTGCTGACAGTTTTTACAAGTTATTTTCATCATAACTAATCTTTATAATTTAATTTAAATCCATTTGGGAACATAATCGCTAATAAAACACAAATTAATAAAAAATTATATTCTATACCATTTCTTCCACCGCCAACGACAAACCATCCATCCTGAAAATGAACCAGAATAATTCCCATAAGCAAAATAAAAATAGTTATGAATCCTGCAGGTTTTACATATTTGTTTAAAAGCAGTAATATAGCCGCTGCAATATGCGACAATTTAATTGACCAAGCCAGAAAAACACCAAAAGGAGCAAAGCCAATTTGATTTAAAAATAAATTTCCGAAATCATTTATTCCGTTATTAAACATTCCGAAAACAGAATGAGTTAATAAAATGATTGCAGTTGCAATTCTTAAAAGTAAAGTTCCATTCATAGATCTTTTGATAGAGTTTATTTTGTAAAAATAAAAAAGCGCATATTAAAAGTACTTAATATACGCTTTGCATTTATAAATATTTAAGTTTTTAAACTTTTCCTAAAGTATACAATTGTTCCATTGTTGGAGTTAAACTTCCTCCTGCAGGTTCCAGCGTGATACCGAACGCTTCTGCCGAATCGGTCTGGCTTACAGCAAAGATTTTTTGTCTATTTCCTTCGAAATTATCCAGTAAACCAATACTTGTAGGCGTAAGAACTGGACTTAATTTTAAAGACCAAACTTGATAAACCATTCCTTTTGGAGGCGTTGGCAGACCAGCGGCATCAATATAAGTTGTTTTAGTTTGTTTATTCCAATACACTTTTGCAAAAGATGTAGGAGAAACAGCCTGACCGCCAAGAGTTACACCAGTATTTTTGATATCTCTAACAATACTCAGGTTTTTCTCTGTTTGTTTATTTTGCTGATCTAAATAAGCATACTCTCTTTGGATTTTATTTTTTTCATTTCCAACATTTGAAATTGCTTCCTTAGTTTTTGTTAATTCTAAAGTTTGATAGCCTAAACCAAGCAATAATAATACTGCCGCGGCCCAGCCCACATATTGAGACCAGTTTGAAGCTGGTTTCATATCGACTACTTTGCCATGTTTAAGTTCCAGACGGGCTTTTATTTTCTCAAAATTCTCCACAGAATGGAAAGGAGAGAAGCTCGAAGATAAAGCAATTATAGCCTTTTCGATCGAAATAATTTCCTGATCAACTTCAGGATTGTTTTTTGCCAGTTCAGCTATTTCTAGGTTTTCTTTTTCGCTTAGTAAGCCATATACATATAACTCTAGAATTCCTGATTCTATATATTCTTGTGCTTCCATTATATTTTTAAATAATTACGTAAATCGTTAATACAGTTTCTGTTTTGTGTCTTGATCGTGCCCAGTGGAATGGCTAATTCTTCCGAAGCTTCTTGCTGGGTATATCCTTTAAAGAATAACAAATTGATGATTTCAATACATTTTGGTTTAAGTTTCTTTACGAATTCCTGAATTCCAATTGCATCAAGTTTATTAGCTAATTTATTACTGTCATCTAACAGATTTACGAAATTATCAGAGGAAAGGTTTTTTTGGCTGTTATTAAAGTTTTTAGAACGAAGTTTATCAATCGAAGTGTTTCGAGCGATATTAAGAATCCAAGTGTAAAATCGTCCTTTACTTTCATTATAAGAATCGATGTTTTTCCAGATTTTTACAAAGACGTCTTGTAAAACATCTTCTGCTTCTTCTCGATTTTTGATTAAGACATGAATGACAGAAAATAAGCTTTTAGAATACATATCATATAAATGTGTAAAAGCTTTTTCGTCCTTTTTGTAAATTAAAACTAACAATTCTTCTTGACTCATAGATTTGGATTTTAAGTTTAAACATAAAAAGTTAGACAGCTGGTGGTAACCAGTTATAAAGATAATTTATTTTTTTCGGATTTTTTTTTATTTTTTTTGTAGTCTAAACCCTAGGAAAATAAAGGGGTTTAAAAAAAAATATGATTTTTTTACTTTTTTTTAAAACCAAAAACAATCCAATTTCGTAAATAAATTTAGAAGTAGGAAAAAGAATATATTAAAAATGAAAAGCGATTCTAAAAACTGATATTATGAATAAGAGAAATGCAATTAAAATATTAATCGTAGGATTGACAACTGTTTTAGCATTGACTGTTTTTAATAAAGTTGATTTTAGAAAAGAGATGTTGATTAAAAGCTCTAAATGAGAAACGTTATGAATTTGTTCTTTAAATTTTGAAAAGTTGAAAACTAAATATAGTATAGTTGATGCACTCGGACTTCCAAACCGAAGATTTTTTTAATTGTTAGAGTGAATTACACCATTTAAAAGTTACATCAATACAAGCCATTTGAAAATATTTTGAAAAGTTCGTTTTGACATTGGGGGTTAAGAAGATTTTCACTATAACCGAGTCATCAACTATAATTCGATAACATATAGATTATTTTATTTATAAAAAGATTGCATAATAATTAATTCATGGTTTGATTTGTTTGTATGGGGGGAAGCCTAACGTCTGATTAACGTTAGGCTTCATTTTTTTATTTAACTTTTGATTAATAAAATTTAAAGAAAGAAAAGAGTTTTAGTAAAGCGGATTTTAGCTAATTTTATAAAAAATTATACGATGAAAAATATAGCAATTTTAGTTTGCAGTGCATTATTTATGATAGCATCGCAAGTTCAGGCTCAAACGAGCCATAAACCTAAAACAGAAATTATGGCAAAAGAGAACATTTATCAATTTAAAGTTGAAGATTTATCAGGAGATACTTTTGACTTTGCATCTTTAAAAGGTAAAAAAATCATGATTGTCAATACAGCATCAAAATGCGGTTTGACTCCTCAATACAAAGATTTAGAGGCAATTTACAAAGAATATAAAGACAAAGGTTTTGTAATTGTAGGTTTTCCAGCAAATAACTTCGCTTCGCAGGAACCTGGAACAGCGAAGGAAATTGAATCTTTCTGCCAGCAGAATTATGGCGTAACTTTCCCGATGATGAACAAAATTTCAGTAAAAGGAAATGATATGGCTGATATTTACAAATTCCTGACTCAGAAATCTAAAAATGGCTTACAAGATTCTGAAGTAGAGTGGAATTTCCAAAAATACTTAATTAATGAAAAAGGAGAATTGGTAAAAGTAATTAAACCAAGAACTTTACCAACAGATCCAGAAGTTATTAATTGGATAAAAAGTTAATAAGTAAAGTAATGAAAAAAAAATCCGTAAATCTGAAATTTTGAGATTTACGGATTTTTTTTTGTTTGTCAGACTGAGCAAAGTCGAAGTCCTGTTTTGCTGAATCACTTTGCTTAACTTCGACTTTGCTCAGTCTGACAAAAATATAGTTATTTTAAAATCAACTGCATGAAAACCAAATCGAGCCAATGATCAAACTTGTAGCCCACTTCGCGAATTGTACCCGTTGCTACGAAACCAAATCTTTCGTGAAAAGCGATACTACCTGCATTGTCAGCATCAATTGCGCCAATCATTACGTGATAACCTTGTTCTTTTGCCAAGCGAATTAATTCTGCCAACAGTTTAGATCCAATTCCTTTTCCAATTACATGATCGACTACATAAACAGAATGTTCAACCGTAAATTGATATCCGATTTTTTCGCGAAACTGTCCGTAACTTCCAAAACCAACGACCTCGCCATCTAGATCGGCTACAACAACCGGTAGATTTTTGGCTGTTTTATCTTCAAACCACTTTTTTTGAACTTCTAGAGTTTGAATTTCATAGCTGTAATTAGCCGTTGTATGTAAAATCGAATGATTTACGATTTCTAAAATCTTTTGTAAATCATTTGATGTTGCTGGTCTTAAAACAATATTCATATTTAATTTTTGCGATTATTTTGCGTTTAATTCTGCTAGTAAAACATCTACATCTTTAGAATTCCAGCCCATTTCTTTTGCAATGGCTTTGGCTTCTTTAGCATATTCTAAAGCCTTTTTTTTATCTTTTATTTTATTATAAAGTCTGGCTTCTAATAAATTACCATCGTACGAATCATTTAATTCTAAAGAATGATTTACCCAGAAAATGGCTTTTTTCAAACTTTCAGTATCGTTAATATGCTTTAAATAAGTATTTCCAATATCTTTTAAAAAACTAGCATCATTCCAGGCCAATTTTTGTGTGTCTTCAAGAGTAACTTTTTTATAGAAATCCCATTTTTCTGTTCTTTCAGCTAAAGATAAATCATATTTAAAAACCAAAGAATCTGTTTTTTGAAGACGGATAGATTTAGCAACTTCTCTTTGTTTATAATAGTTTACAGTATCTAAATTGTCAACCAGCGGGCGAAGCAATTCGTTTACAATACTTTCAATTTTACGGTCAACTCTATTTTGAGAAGCTACAGCAGCAAATTCTTTTTGATGTTTTAAAACATATTGAAATTCCCTCGATTTAATATCTGTTACGCCGTTTGCAATAACTCTCCAATTCAATTCACTAATTAATTGCGCATCAGACTGTGTATTTAAATACTTATGTGTTGCTGGAGATAGTTCTGTTCTGTCTTTTCCTTTTTTTAAAGTATTTAAATAAGTGAAATATTTATCTGAATTACTCGGATCTGCCATAAATTCCTTTTCAAAATAAGGCAATTGCATTTTCGGATTTAAAGCGTAATGCAGTTCATTTAAAAATTCAGCTTTTTTCATTTCGCCTTTTAAAGCATAAATCAATGTTTCATTAGCATCCAAAAATAAAAAAGTAGGAAGTGATTTTGTGTTGAATTTGTTTTTTAGTGCAATTCCTTCCTCTTTTTCGATGTTTTTATACGTACAAACAAAATTTTTATTCAAAAAATCCATAACTGCTGGATCGCTTAAAACTTCACTTTTCATTAAATTACAATGCGGACACCAGTCAGCATACAACATTACAAAAAGAGGTTTTCCTTCTTTTTTAGCATTTTCCAGCGCTGTTTGATAAGGTGTATCAACAGGAACAAATTTATTTTGAGAAATTACAGTTTGAAAAGTTACAGCTAAAAAAAGTACATACAGAAAACGCATAGCAGGTCTGGCTTTTATTTATAATTCGATTTTACAAATATATTTCCTTTTTCGAGAAAGAGACTTAATATATTCCTAATTATAATTTAAATCAAGTGCGAAGTTTGTAACTTTGTAAGCAAGATTAAGAAAGTCAAATCAAAGATTTTCTTTAAAAAAAGTAATACGCGATCAGAATGATTTACCCCAAAATAGCGCTTGCACAAAGCATTATCGAAATTTTATCTGCCAAAGGCATCATTAATATTATTATTTCTCCAGGATCTAGAAATGCGCCATTAACCATTGGATTTGCTCAAAACCCTAATTTTAAATGTTATAGTATTGCAGACGAGCGCTGTGCTGCTTTTTTTGCTTTAGGAATTGCACAGCAAACCAAACAGCCTACAGCAGTGGTTTGTACATCTGGATCGGCTTTATTAAACTATTATCCGGCTTTTGCGGAAGCATTTTACAGCCAGATTTCGTTAATCGTAATTTCTGCAGATCGTCCTCAGAGTAAAATTGATATTGGCGACGGACAAACTATTCGTCAGGAAAATGTGTTTCTAAATCATTCTGTTTATAATGCCAATTTGACCGAAGATGCGTCAGAAGAAAATGATTTAAAAATCAATCTTGCAGTAGAAACGGCAATTCAGCAAAAAGGGCCAGTACACATCAATGCGCCTTTTGAAGAACCTTTATATGAAACTACTGAAGAACTTTTAGTGCAGCCAAAAATTACAAATCTGCAGTCTGACATTGCTCCAAAAACTATAGAAAATAGTGATGAATTTGTTTCTGTTTGGAATAATGCGAAACGAAAATTAATCTTAGTCGGAGTAAATGAAGCGAATGTTATTGATCAAGAAATAATAGAAAACTTAGCTTCAGATACTTCAATCGTTGTACTTACAGAAACGACTTCGAATCTTCATCATCCAAGTTTTATTAATAGCATTGATACTTTAATTACACCTTTTGATGATTCTGATTTTAAAGAATTTAACCCAGAAGTTTTAGTAACTTTTGGCGGAATGGTAGTTTCCAAAAGAATCAAAGGTTTTTTAAGAAAATACAAACCAGAACATCACTGGCACATCGATACCTTGCGTGCATACGATACATTTGGAGCATTGACCAAACATTTTGAAATGCAGCCAAATGATTTTTTTAAAGACTTACTCTCAAAAACATCTTTTGTAGAAAGTGATTACTTTAAAGATATTCAAGATATTTATAAAACCCGACTAATTAAAAGACAAGAATATCTTAATCAAATTGGTTTTTCAGACTTTAAAGTTTTCGAGAAAGTTATTGAAACGCTTCCTAAAAATAGTATTCTTCAAATTAGTAATAGTTCGGCAATTCGTTATGCGCAATTAATTGATATTGAAGAGTCTATAGAAGTCTTCTGCAATCGAGGAACCAGTGGAATTGACGGAAGTACGTCAACTGCAGTTGGAGCTTCAGTTGGAAATGATAAACAGACAGTATTTGTTACAGGTGATATCAGTTTCTTATACGACAGCAATGCGTTATGGAACTCTTATATTCCGAAAAATTTCAAGATAATATTGGTAAACAATGGAGGAGGAGGAATTTTTAGAATTTTGCCAGGACACGAGGAAAAACCTGTTTTTAATACCTATTTTGAAACTTCTCATGGTTTAACAGCAGAACATTTAGCTAAAATGTATAACTGCAACTATTTTACAGCGAATGATTTACAATCATTAAATAGCAGTTTAGAAATACTCTACAATGCAAATGATGCGCCTGGAATTCTCGAGATTTTTACGCCGACAACAGAAAATGATATTATTTTAAAACAATATTTTAAAAAGCTTATTTAATTTATTTGTAAGTTAATATTTGTTAAAAATTAGTTTTCTTACATTATAATTTTTAGTTTTGGTTTTAGAAATAATAACCAATATAAAATATTATGAGCAAGAGAGAAGAACTAATTGTGAAGTATGCTTCAGATTTAAAAGACAAATGCGGAGTAACTCCCAACATGGATTTACTAACAAAAGTAACTATTGGCTGCGGACCATCTATTTATAATGATGATGCATCTACAGTAGCAGGAAGCCAGCAATCTGAATTGGATACCGTAAAAAATAACTTTTTAATTAAAAAATTAGGGTTAAAAGACGGACCAGAATTAATGGAAGCAATTCATGCTGTATTAGAAAAATATGGTAAGTCTAACAAACACAAATACAGAGTGGTTGTTTATTATCTATTAACGGTACACTTTAAAAAAGAAAGTGTTTATAAATAGTCTTCTGGAGATAAAATAAAGCGTCATAACTATGGCGCTTTTTCTTTTTAATATTAATCCAAAACATTTTTCAATTTACCATTTTCAAACTTCGTACCTTTGCAGCTCATAAACTTAGTTGCAAATCAACTTAGAACGTTAAAAAAATGCTTGAAATAGGAAAATACAATACACTAACTATATTACGTGATACCAAAGTTGGGTTGTTTTTAGGAGATCCTGAAAATGATCCAGAAGGAATTCACGATGTTTTACTTCCAAATAAATATGTTCCCAAAGAATTTGAAATTGGGGAAGAATTAATCGTTTTCGTTTATTTAGATCACGAACAGCGACCTGTCGCAACAACTCTAGTTCCTTATATTTTGTTGAATGAATTTGCACTTTTAAGAGTGAATTATATCAATAATGTAGGTGCTTTTATGGATTGGGGAATGGAAAAAGATATTCTTGTTCCGTTTAAAGAACAAGCCCGTCCAATGGAAAAAGGAAAACGTTATTTGGTTTATTTATACATGGACAAACAAACCAATCGTTTGGTTGCGTCTAGTAAAACCAATCAATTCTTGAATAATGACCAATTAACGGTTGAAAAAGGAGAAGAAGTGGATTTAATTGTTTCTCATATTACCGATATGGGAATTAATGTAATCATTAACGAACAGCACAAAGGTCTTTTGTATAAAGATGAAGTATACGACGACTCGATAAGAACCGGCGATAGAATGCGTGGTTATATTAAAAATATTCGTCCTGATAATAAAATCGATGTGGCGCTCCATGTGCAAGGAGTTGAGAGTATTGAACCAAATGCAGAGAAGGTTTTAAGCGAATTAAGAGCCAGCAGAGGTTTCCTCCGTTTAAATGATAATTCTCATCCAGAAGATATCAAAACGGTTTTGAAAATGAGTAAAAAATCATTCAAAAAAGCCATTGGCTCTTTGTACAAAGAGAAATTAATCGAAATTAAAGAAGACGGGATTTATTTAATAAATTAAAGTTTATTTAAAAAAAAAACAATATTCTAAAAATCCAAATTCCAATCTATCTATTAGTTGGAATTTGGATTTTTTTATTTTTGAAATTTACGAAAGTAAAGTTATTATAACACGAAAGGCTGCTCATTACAAGCAGCCTTTCGCTTTTTATTCTAGTTTTAAAAAAAATTGTAATTAAAAAAAAACAGAAATAAAATAATTCGAATCCATCTCAGAATAATAGCTTTACGTATTTTAGAAATTACCCCATTGATGGTATGTCTTTTAAACAATCAATGCACATATCTTAAAAGCAAAAAAAGAATTTCACGGCTTGATCCATTGGTTTATAAATAACTTTTAGAAAGTGTGAATTAGTACTTTTTTCTTCTTTTTCGTTATCATTCATATACTAATTATAGATACAATTCTAACATTTAACCTTAGGTGTTACTTTTTTCTTTTTGAAGTTTCGACAAACACATAAATCATTTGCTCATTAATTTGAGGTCTGTTAATAAAAACCGTAAAAAAATGAGCGACAAATTTTTTAAATTTTCTCAAAAAAATCATTTTTTAGGTTAATAAATCAGTGAAAGAAAATCAATCTGAAATCAATGAAAGAAAATGTATCTCATTGATTTCTAGGGTGTAAAATTAATTATTATTTTTCTAAACTAATGTTAAAAAATGTTATTTTTTGGAACCTTAAGACAATTGTTAACATTAAGAGTAATTTTCATTACAGACTTAAACAGAATTGAGTAGGTAAAAATGTAAAAATGCCTTATTTTTACCCTATAATTGTTTAAATAAAATAAATCAAAATGGATTGGATTACAGCCAGAGAATTTGAAGATATAACCTATAAAAAATGTAATGGAGTAGCGAGAATTGCTTTTAACAGACCAAATGTTAGAAATGCATTCCGTCCAAAAACTACTTCAGAATTATACCAGGCTTTTTATGATGCACAAGAAGACACTTCGATTGGAGTAGTTTTACTTTCTGCTGAAGGACCATCGACAAAAGACGGAGTTTATTCTTTCTGCAGCGGAGGTGACCAAAACGCGCGCGGACACCAAGGATATGTTGGCGAAGACGGTCAGCATCGTTTAAATATTCTTGAAGTACAGCGTTTAATTCGTTTTATGCCAAAAGTTGTTATAGCAGTTGTTCCAGGCTGGGCTGTGGGCGGCGGACATAGTTTGCACGTAGTATGCGATATGACTCTTGCGAGTAAAGAGCATGCGATTTTTAAACAAACAGACGCAGACGTAACGAGCTTTGATGGCGGTTACGGATCAGCATATTTGGCTAAAATGGTCGGTCAGAAAAAAGCTCGTGAAATTTTCTTTTTAGGTAGAAATTATTCTGCTCAGGAAGCTTTTGAAATGGGAATGGTTAATGCCGTAATTCCGCATGACGAACTTGAAGCTACTGCATACGAATGGGCTCAGGAAATTCTTCAAAAATCGCCAACTTCTATTAAAATGCTGAAATTTGCAATGAACTTAACAGATGACGGAATGGTTGGACAACAAGTTTTTGCCGGAGAAGCAACTCGTTTAGCTTACATGACCGAAGAAGCTAAAGAAGGAAGAAATGCTTTCTTAGAAAAAAGAAAACCAAATTTTGGTGAAAATAAGTGGTTACCATAAAATTAATAAATAGTTTCAAGTTTCATGTTACACGTTCTGTGGATAACTTGAAACTTCAAACTTGAAACAAAATAAAACTAAAAGAATAAATGAAACATTGGATTGAAGCCGCAAGACTGCGCACATTACCTTTATCAGTTTCTGGAATTATAGTTGGAAGTATTTATGCTTTATCAAATCCAACAGAAACTATTAATACACCAACAGAAGTATTTAGTTGGAAAATTTTTGGTTTTGCTCTTTTGACAACATTAGGATTACAGGTTTTATCCAATTTTGCAAATGATTATGGTGATGGGGTAAAAGGCACTGATAATGCAGATAGAATAGGACCGATGCGTGCTATTCAGAGTGGCGTTATTACACCTCAGGCCATGAAAAAAGCCATTATAATTACATCTTTACTGACTTTATTATCAGCAATAATCTTGATTTATTTTGCTTTTGGAAGTGATAATTTCGGTTATTCTATCTTTTTTCTGTTATTGGGAATAGCGGCAATTATTTCTGCGATTCGTTATACAGTAGGTAATTCTGCTTACGGTTATAGAGGATTTGGAGATCTATTTGTATTTATCTTCTTCGGATTGGTAAGTACTTTAGGCGTAAACTTTTTATATGCAAAAGAAGTTGATCCGCTTTTAATTCTTCCTGCTGTTGCAATTGGATTATTGAGCGTTGGGGTTTTAAACCTTAATAATATGCGTGATCAAGAATCAGACAAGAAAGTGGGTAAAAATACAATTGTAGTGCAAATGGGTCCTGCGAAAGCAAAGGTTTATCACTATACTTTGATTATTACAGCAATGCTTGCAGTAGTTGTTTTTGCTATTTTGAGCGGCTATAATTTTGATCAATATTTATTTTTATTGGCATATATTCCATTAACTAAACATTTAATTACAGTTTATAAAAATCAAGATCCTAAATTATTAGATCCAGAATTGAAAAAACTTGCATTAAGCACATTCTTGCTTTCTATTTTGCTCACAGTTTGTATGATTTCGTTGATTTCAGACATTATTGTAAACTTATTTTTAGGAGGAAGATAGAACTACGTTAAACTTTAAACTTAACAAAAATGAAAATTACATTTTACGGACACGCTTCTTTAGGAATAGAAGTGGGAGGAAAACATATTATTGTGGATCCATTTATAACAGGAAATCCGCAGGCAGCAGCAATTGATATCAAAACGCTTAAAGCAGATTATATCTTGCTGACACATGCACACGGCGACCACGTTTTAGACGTAGAAGCTATTGCAAAAAACACAAATGCAGTAATTGTTTCAAATGCTGAAATTACAAGCTATTATGCAAAAAAAGGTTTCAATTCGCACCCGATGAATCACGGCGGAAGCTGGAAATTCGATTTTGGAAAAGTGAAATATGTAAACGCTATTCACTCCAGCAGTTTTCCTGACGGTTCTTACGGAGGAAATCCTGGAGGATTCGTTATCGAAGGCGAACATAAAAACATCTACATTGCTGGAGACACTGCATTGACGTATGATATGAAATTAATCCCACTTCGTACAAAATTAGATTTAGCAATTCTTCCAATCGGGAACAATTTTACAATGGATGTAGAAGATGCGATTATTGCTTCAGACTTTTTAGAATGCGATAAAATTTTAGGTTATCATTTTGATACTTTTGGTTATATCGAAATCAATCACGAAGAATCTATTCGCAAGTTTTTTGATAAAGGCAAAGATTTAATGCTTTTACAAATTGGTGAATCAATAGAATTATAATTATACATTAAAGTTTTGAGGGTTCCGGTAATTATTGGCACCCTCAAAAATAGTTCTACCCTCAGGGCTAAGTCACTCATTTCCATAAGAAAGTTATTTGGCATAATCTATGTTATTTATATTGTGAAGTTTTTTAAAAGTAAAAATCATTTTAATCTGTGAAATCTGTGGCAATTAAAGCATCATCACGAAATACAACTTTCAAAAAAATAATTCTATCGCTTTTTATTATAGTTTCCTTTAATTCTTTCGCTCAGAAAGAAGGCTATTGGGATAAAGAGCGAGCAACTACAAAAGAAATTATGGTTCCTGCGCGCGATAGAATTTCTATTGCAACAGAAGATTTACCAGTTGGAACTACGGAAATCGTTTACAGAATTACACTTTTAGATAAAAATCAAGAAATGGCCAATAGCTTAGTTTCATTGCTAAAAGCGATTCCAGATCCAACAGGAGTAAGCCAGGGTTCTGCAGGAGCAGTTTTTTTGATGTCGAAAATTTCAGGAGATGATGAATGTACTTATTCTATTTTTACATCAAATGAAAATGCAAAAAAATATGTTGCCGATGGTAAAATAGACAAAGCTTGTTATTCTCAAGCTGAACCAGTTAGCAAAGATGCCAAAAGACTTTCATTAGACAAATCTTCTTGTTTAAAACAAAATACAGGCACAATTTGGTTTGGTTTCGAAAGTAAAAATTGGCTGTTAAGTCAAAAAGTAGTTCTAGAAGTTGTGCCTTGGGTTGACACTAAATTAAACCGAGGCTGGAATCAAGACAATAAAAATGAAATTATTAGTTTGTGCAAAACTTCTACAATGGCACAAAAAATGGCTAATTCAGATGATTTTTGTGTTTGTATCTTGAACAAAATCATGAAACAATATCGCTATGATGAGTTTCAAAAATTATTAGCGGTTGAAAAAACAAAAGTGTACAAAGATTTTGGAAATGCCTGTTATAAAGATGCAGATATTTCTAAAAATGTCTTTAACGATTTAAGAACACAAGCATCTTCATTAATAAAACTACAAAAATATAACGAGGCAATTCCGAAACTAAACACAATAATTAGCGAAGGAAAAGCAACTGCATTAGATTACAGTTCTTTAGGTTACTGCTATATTTTGACCAAACAATATGCAAAAGCTTTAAAAGCACTGCAAGAAGGTGAAAAGCTGGATGATACAGAACTAATGGTAAAATTAAATTTAGCACATACTTATTTAATCACTAATGATTACAGTGAGGCAAAAGCTATTTATAAGAAATACCAAACTCAAAATGTTACAGATAGTTTAAGCTGGGTTGCCAAAACTAAGCTGGATTTTGATGCTTTTGAAAAAGCCGGCTTGCCTTCTAAAGATTTTGAAAAAGTGCTTAAATTGTACAATTAAGATTTAAAACAATTCATTTGAAAGCTTCTTACCATAAATATTTATTAGATTTTAAAAGACCTTCCGGAACCTCAAGAGGTATTATGACCGAAAAGGAAACCTGGTTTATTGTTCTAGAAGAAAATGGAAAAATTGGAATAGGTGAGTGTGGAATTCTTCGAGGTTTAAGCGCTGATGATCGTGATGATTATGAAGAAAAACTTCGATGGGCCTGCGAAAATATTCATTTAGGAGAAAATAAACTTTGGGAAGAATTACTAGAATTTCCATCTATCCAATTCGGAATAGAAATGGCTTTCCAATCCTTAAAAAGTGAAAATCCATTTGTTTTGTTTCCATCAGATTTCACCCGAAACAAAAGTTCTATTACAATAAACGGTTTAGTATGGATGGGGGAATCTTCTTTCATGAAACAACAGATCGAAGAGAAATTAGCCGATGGTTTTAATTGCATTAAACTTAAAATAGGAGCGATAGATTTTCAAAAAGAATTAGAATTATTGCAATTTATAAGAAGTCATTTTTCTCCAGAAGAAATTGAAATTCGCGTTGATGCCAATGGAGCTTTTTCTTCAATAGAAGCTTTAGATAAATTAAATAAATTAAAACAATTTCAGCTTCATAGTATTGAACAGCCAATTAAAAAAGGCAATACTGCAGAAATGGCTAAGTTGTGCAAAGAAACGCCTTTTCCAATAGCTTTAGATGAAGAACTTATTGGTATATTTTCATTCGAAGAAAAAGAAAAATTACTGCAAGAAATCAAACCGCAATATATTATTTTAAAACCAAGTTTTATTGGTGGTTTTAGAGGTACACAAGAATGGATTTCATTAGCAGAGAAATATAATATAGGCTGGTGGATTACTTCGGCTTTAGAAAGCAATATTGGGCTTAATGCAATTGCACAATGGACATTTTTGCAAAATTCTAAAATGCCGCAAGGTTTAGGAACTGGAGCATTATATATTAATAATATAGATTGTCCGCTTGAAGTTAAAAATGGCAAGTTGTGGTACAATACAACCAAAGAATGGGAATCTTCTTTTATAGAAAATTTTTAGAAAGGTTCAAAGGGACAAAGTTGCAAAGGTACAGAGGATAAAACCTTTGCACGTACCTTTGCAACTCTGAACCTAATTTCATTCTTTCTTTATAGAAAAAAGTTAAAAGACACAAAGAAATAAACCTTTGCATCTTTGTAACTCTGAACCTTTGAGCCTAATTTCACTCTTTCCCGCCTAAAAGATTTTGCTGCCAGTCTTTTAATTCCTGCCATTTTCCTTGGTAAGCCAATAACGCCTGCTTTGGCCAAGTACTCGGATTGTGTATGGCATAATTTTCTCCACCGGCATCTAAAATAGATTGTAATTTTTCTGTTGATGCTTCAGCAAGATCATACCAAGAATTTATTCCCGCATTGTTTAATAAAGCCTCAATTTTAGGACCAATTCCTTCTACAATTTTTAAGTCGTTTTCTTTTATTTTCTTGCCAAGGTAATTTGCTGCTCCAGCACTGTCAAAAGCAATTGAAGAGGGAGCCGCCGCTGTAAACGACTGTGTAGTTATTTTAGATTTAGCAGCCAGATCTGCTTCTAGTGTTGAAATTCGGGCATTTAAATTTTTAGTGTTCGCTTTACAGGCATCCAAATCTGCTTGAAGTGATAATGCCAGCGAATCATCATTTTTCGAGTTCATTTTTCCTAGTAAGTAACCTAAAATTCCACAGATTAATCCCACTAGCACAGGTATTAAGATACAAGGTATATTCATGATCGTATGTTTTGATTAGTTATTTAATTGTAATTACTGTTCTTCTGTTTGATGCCTTTCCTTCTGAAGTATTATTATCGCCAATTGGTTCATCAGGTCCTTTAGACTGAGTTTCGATCCTAGTTTGGTCAATGCCATTTTTAGAAAGATAATTTTTAGAGAATTCTGCTCTTTTTTGTCCAAGAGCAATATTAGCATCACGGTTTCCAACATTATCAGAATGGCCAACTGCTAGAATAACAGCATCTTTAACGTGCTCAGTATATTTAATAATATCAGCAACTTTTTGTTTCTCAAGACTGCTTAAAGTTTGGCGCGATTGATTCGTACTAAAATGAAGAATCAACGGATCTGCATTTATTTTATCTTTCAAAACGCTCCATTCATCATTTGGCGTTGCAGCTGCAGTAGAATCAATGGTTTCAAATGAATAATCAGCAGGTCCTAGAAGTGTGTCTGCACTCATTTTCCATTTTTCTATAATTTCTCCTTTAGTAATAAATTGCTTTTCAGACAACCCTTCAGTAACAAAATAATTTTTGACCTCATTTGCCCTTGCGAGACCTAGATTTTCAAAAGAAGTAGAATTTGTTTCATCAGATGTAGCGTAACCCGTTATCGTTATTTTCTGTTTTGGATTTGAAACTAAGAATGTCTTTAATTTAGCTATACCAGTTAAGACAGAATCACCAACAGGCATTATTAATGCTGCGCTGTTTTTGAGGAACTTGAGATTATCATTCGTATGATATTCAATTCCAGAACCATTCAATACAAACGGAACAAAATTAGGCTCCACGACAGGTGTTGAAACTGTTTTAGGAGTATCATCCGTTATTGTTTTCTCAGAGCAATTGCAGCAAAATTTAAGATATAAAAAAGTACCTAAAATGATGGTTATTGCAATGCCTAATAGATAAAGTGCTTTTTTAGACATAGATGATAAAGTTTAGATTCTATCAAATTTAACGAAAAAAAATAACACATAACACGTTAATAATCAGTTATTTTAATGTTTTAAATTTGTGCTTTAAAAAGTAGTTTAATACGTTTTTACCTTTTTAAACTTTTAAGAGCTTGATTAAAATGAGTAACTTGCATAAAAAATAATGCACATTTAAAATGGTCGAAATAGAAAGAAAATTTCTTGTAAAATCTGACGACTTCAAGAAACAAGCTTTTACTCAAAATAAAATTGCACAAGGTTACTTGAGTTCTGTCCCGGAAAGAACTGTTAGGGTAAGAGTTAAAGGAAATAAAGGCTTTATAACCATAAAAGGTATAAGTCATAGCAGCGGTATGTCTCGGTTTGAATGGGAGAATGAAATTCCGCTGGATGAAGCGATAGAACTTTTAAAATTATGTGAGAAAGGTAAAATCGAAAAGACCAGGTACGAAATAAAATCTGGAATACATGTGTATGAAGTAGATGAGTTTTATGGTGAAAATGAAGGATTGATTATGGCAGAAATTGAACTAAATTCTGAAACTGAAGCTTTTGAAAAACCAGATTGGCTTGGCGAAGAAGTCACAAATGATGAAAGATATTATAATGCTTATTTGAGTAAAAATCCTTATAAAGACTGGGAAAAATAAAATGACAGAATCCATATACGACCTTGTTATAGTAGGCGGAGGGCCAATTGGTCTTGCCTGCGCAATAGAAGCCGAAAAGAAAAAATTAAAATATTTAATTATAGAAAAAGGTGCAATTGTAAATAGTATTTTCAATTATCCGCTTTACATGACTTTTTTTTCTACTGCAGAAAGATTAGAAATTGGTGACATTCCTTTTAATTGCTTAGCGCCAAAACCTGGGCGTCAGGAAGCTTTAGAATATTACAGAAACATTCATCGTTATTTTAAATTCAATATTAATTTATTTGAAAAAGTAAATGAAGTTCGAAAAGAAAGCAGCGGGATTTTTAAAATTGATACCGATAAACAAAATTACGAAGCTAAAAATGTGGTGATCGCTACAGGTTTTTATGACATTCCGATTGAGATGAATATTCCTGGAGAAAATCTGCCGAAAGTTCGTCATTATTATAAAGAAGCGCACGAATACGCTTTTAGGAAAGTTTTGGTCGTTGGAGCCAATAATTCGTCAGTTGACGCAGCTTTGGAATGCTGGCGAAAAGGTGCTGATGTGACAATGGTTATTCGTAAAAACGAAATTAATAATCGAGTAAAATATTGGGTGAAGCCGGATATCGAAAATCGTATTGCAGAAGGAAGTATCAAAGCTTATTTTGAATCTAATATTACAGAAATCAGAGAAAACGAAGTTGAAATTGAAACACCAAATGGCAGAGTTACAATTGAAAACGACTTTGTTCTGGCTTTAACGGGATATAAACCAGATTTAAGCTTTCTGGAAAGAATGGGAATTCATCTTTCAAACGATGAATTAAAAATTCCTGTATATAATCCTGAAACGATGGAAACTAATGTTGAAGGATTATTTCTTGCAGGCGTTGTCTGCGGTGGAATGCAGACGCATAAATGGTTTATAGAAAACTCAAGAGTACATGCTACAATGATTTTGGATTATATAACTTCGAAATAAAAAAGTTTGCCACGAATTTCACTAATTAACACAAATTATTTCTATAGAATAGATTTCACTCTATGTGACAATCTATTAAATCTGTCAATTCGAGCGAAGTCGAGAACTTTGTATGATACATTTCGACTTCGCTCAATGTGACATTAGAATAAATAAATTAAGAGCTGCAAGAAAGCATCGAACAGCCTACTTTTGATCTTGCCCAATCTGGACGTTTTGCAAACCATTTTTCAGATTCTGGCTGCTCGTCATACGGATTTTTTAATAGCTGAAATAATTCATCAACTAAAGAATAATCGCCTTTGTCTGCTTCATCAATGGCCAGTTGTGCCATATAATTTCGCAGTACATATTTTGGATTTATGAAATTCATTTTCGCAGTACGTTCTTCGTCAGAAAGTGTTTCTAGATTTAATCTTCTGAGATAAACAGAAAGCCATTTTTGCCATGCATCTAGAATTTCACCTTTTATTTCTTCTGGTAAATAGAATGCATATTCAATTTTTTCAAATGCCTGTTCTACAGCATCACTCTTTTTGATCTGGCTTAGGTTTCTGAAAAAGATAGTCATATCAGTTTCTGATAATTGTAAAATTTCTTCAATTCCTTGAATAATTTTATCATCAGTTTCACTTGAAGTAAAAAGTCCTAATTTACTTAAAAACATATTTTTATAATCCTCTTCGTAATCATTAATAAATGAATCTAAGATTTTTTCTAAAGGCTCTGCTTCATTAATTAAAGGATAAAGAGCATTTGCTAATTGGTATAAATTCCACTGGGAAACTTGAGGCTGATTTCCGAAACGATATCTTCTATTTTGACTGTCTGTAGTATTTGGAGTCCAATTTGGATCGTAGTTTTCCAACCATCCATAAGGTCCATAATCAATCGTAATTCCATGAATAGACATGTTATCCGTATTCATTACACCATGAACAAATCCGACACGCTGCCAGTGCAGAATCATTTCTCGAGTCGTATCTGCCACTTTTTTAAAGAATTGTAAATATTGTTCTTTAGGCTCGCCAGTAATTTCTGGAAAATAATGTTTGATTGTGAATTCTACAAATTCTTTTAGATTTTTGAGCTCATTTCTAGCAGTCAGCATTTCAAAACTTCCAAAACGAATAAATGACGGCGCCACACGGCAGACAACAGCACCTTTTTCGTAAGCAGGATTTCCATTGTACAAAATATCTCTCAAAACCTGATCGCCTGAAAGAATCAGAGAAAGTGATCGAGTAGTGGGAACTCCTAAATAATGCATCGCTTCGGCGCATAAATATTCTCTTATAGACGAACGTAAAACGGCTAAACCATCTGCGGTTCTAGAATACGGCGTTTTTCCAGCACCTTTTAACTGAAGTGTGTAAAATTGATTATTGTTTTCAATTTCAGTTAAATTAATCGCACGTCCGTCTCCCAATTGTCCTGCCCAATTTCCAAATTGATGTCCGGCATAACACATCGCATACGGTTGGGTGCCAGGAAGAATATCTTTGCCAGAGAAAGTATTTAAAAATTCTTCTGATTGGATTTCTTCCTTAGAAATTCCAACTAATTCAGCAACTTCTTCAGATGCATGAATTAATTCTGGATGTGAGGGTTTTGTCGGATTTACATATGAAAAGAGCGTATTCTTTACTTGACGAATTTCGTTTGTCAAATCTGGATCTGCTGGCAGTTCGGCTGTAAATCGATTATTTATTTTGAGATTTTTCATTTTATTTCTTTTCTTTTATTGCCACAGATTAACGATTTCAAAAGATTGTTTTAATTAAAAATATTTCAAAAAATATAATCTGTGGCTTAACTTAAAATTAGCCAATTAATTTATCGGCGTACATTTTTTTAAGTTTTTGAATTTTTGGATCAATAACCACTTGGCAATATCCAGCCTCTTGATTTTCATTGTAATAATTTTGATGATAATCCTCAGCTTCGTAAAAAACTTCAAAAGGTTTCAATTGGGTAACAATCGGATCAGCATAAACAGGCTGTACTTCTTCGAATACTTTTTCTGCTATTTCTTTCTGCTCATCATTATGATATAAAATGATCGAGCGGTATTGCGTTCCGCTGTCGCCACCTTGACGATTCAAAGTTGTTGGATCATGACTTGTCATAAAAATGAAAATTAAGTCATGATATGAAATTATGTCAGGATTAAAGGTAACTTGAATAACTTCTGCATGTCCAGTTCTGCCAGTACAAACTTCGCGATACGCTGGATTTTTAATAAAGCCATCTGAATAACCAGATTTTATTGATTCAACACCTTTTAAACGCTGAATTACAGCTTCGACACACCAAAAACAACCGCCACCAAAGGTAGCTACTGATAAATTTCCCATAAATAATACTTTCTATTAGTTTAATGCCTATTAATTCGATAGGATATTATGATAATTTATTAAAAAAAAGATCTTTTAACTAAAGATACCCGACAGGAATGTAATGTTTGAAGTTTACTATTGATAAATTCGCAATATTATAAAAAAGCGATATATTTGCAGTCAAACACAAGGCACAACTAATGAATAGCAAAAATAGTACCATCACTCTAGAAACTTATTTTCAGGAATTTAGACAAAATATTGTCGGAATAAATCAAGAATTTACGTCACCTTATGGCAGAAAATCAATCATTTATACTGACTGGACTGCCAGCGGAAGATTGTATCGCCCTATCGAAGAAAAACTTTTAAATGAGTTTGGACCATTTGTGGCCAATACACATACAGAAACTACTGTCTCTGGTACTGCCATGACAAAAGCGTATCATCATGCAAGACATATTATTAAACGTCATGCGAATGCAAGTAATGATGATGTTTTAATCACAGATGGAACTGGAATGACAGGAGTTATCAATAAATTCCAGCGTATTTTAGGTTTGAAAATTCCAGAAAATTTGAAAAGTTTCACGAATATTCCAGAAGAAAAGAAACCTATTGTTTTTATTTCGCATATGGAACATCATTCTAATCAAACTTCTTGGCTGGAAACTATTGCTGATGTGGAAATTATTCCTTCTTGCGAAAAAGGACTTTTCAATTTAGAAAATCTAGAAGTTTTATTGCAAAAATATAATGATAGAACCATAAAAATTGCTTCAATTACAGCATGCTCAAATGTTACGGGATTAAGAACTCCTTTTCATGAAGCTGCAAAATTAATGCACCAATATAATGGTGTATGCTTTGTTGATTTTGCTTGTTCAGGACCGTATGTTGAAGTTGATATGCATCCAGCTGATCCAGAAGCTTATTTGGACGCTGTATTTATGTCTCCTCATAAATTTTTGGGCGGACCTGGAACTTCTGGTGTTTTAATTTTCAACAAAAAATTATACAAAAACATGATTCCAGATTGCCCTGGAGGAGGAACGGTAAGCTGGACGAATCCTTGGGGCGAACATCAATATATTGATAATATCGAAGATCGTGAAGATGGCGGAACACCTGGTTTTCTTCAAGTTATAAAAACTGCTCTTGCCATTGAGTTAAAAGAACAAATGGGAATTGAAAACATTATGCAGCGTGAACACGAAATTGTTGATTATGTTTTTAGTGAATTGGAACCAGTTTCAAATATTAAAATCTTAGCAGGACAACATAAAGAACGTCTTGGTGTCATTTCATTTTTTATTGATGATCTTCATTTTAATTTAGGAGTTAAACTTCTGAATGATCGTTTTGGAATTCAAACTAGAGGAGGTTGCAGTTGTGCTGGAACGTACGGTCACTATTTACTTCACGTTGACCAAGAAACTTCTAATAAATTGGTAAACGAAATTACAATTGGTGATTTGATCAAAAAGCCAGGATGGATTAGAATGTCTATTCACCCAACGACAACAGATGAGGAAATTGCTTATGTATGCCAAAGTATAAAAGAAATGGCCGCAAACCATAAAACTTGGGCTTTGGATTATTCTTATGATAAAAACAGAAATGAGTTTATTCATAAAAATGCAACTTCTTTTGAAGATGAATTGGTAGCAAGCTGGTTCAAATCATAAAGTTTAAAAAAGTTTATATAAAAGTAAACCCGACAAATTTTTAAAATTCGTCGGGTTTCTTGTTTCTTATGAAAATGATATTTGTGATTTAGCCCCGATAGAAGTGGAAATCCTTTTGTACTGCCCGAGGATTCGGGACCAGTACAAAAGATTGTAACGGATAGCGGGACTTCAGATCTTGAAAAAAACGAAAATTTCTGCTTCTGTATATAATTACATAATCAGCCTTACACCGCCAAGATCTGAAACGCGATATGAAAATTTATTTCCAGGTGAGCCAATAAACATGAAATTTTTGGGAATTTTCCATTTTTGAGAAAGTTCATCAATTATTTCTGGACCGAAAACTCCTTCTATTTCCAGATATTCAATATCAAGTCCGTCGTAAGCGCGGTCTAAAACTTCTAGATCTTTTTTTAAAGCTTCATTGTTTGTAGAGCCATTTTTAACGTGGACGATCTTCAGTTTTTTGGTTGTTTCATTGTCTTCCACATATTGCAAAACTTTATTGAGAATCGTGATGTCATCGCCTTTGGTGAAAAACACAAATTCCTGCGAATTGATTTGTGTGCTCAAATTTTGCAGATAGCGGTTACTCACAATAACCATTCTACGCAGCGGCTGATAAAAATATTCTAAAGCCTCGATTAGTAAACGAATTAAAATAACGCGATTGAGCATGATTCCTACAAAGATCAATGAAGGAATCATATATTGCAGAAATGTATAAAACGAATTGATATTGAGGCGCATATTTCCTAGAAAAGCAGCAATAACAAAAGTTACGGCGGCAAGTACTGCGATGCCTCGGGCACGTTCTGGTCTAGGAAGTTTTCTTCGTTTGTATTTTAAAAGTAAATTACCAATTCCGAATAAAGCCATTACCGCCAAGAACGAAAAAGTATAAACTCCGGCCAGAGATTCTAGATGTCCGCTAGTTGCAAAAAGTACTGAAATACAAAGAATTAAAAAGCTAATTACAATTCTGTAATGTGATCCTCTGCTATTTTGTTTCAAGAAATAATTGGGAAGAATTCTATCTAATGTCATTCGGTTTAAAAGTCCAGAAACTCCAACGAAAGAAGTTAAGACGGCTCCGCAGAGCACCATAACTGCATCGATAGAAATAAGCCAAGCCAGCCATGATCCGCCTGTTGTCTGTCCTAAATGTGCTAAAAGAGACTCTTTGTTTTCGCCGACTTCTGTTAACGGAATAACACTTATTAATAATATCGCAATAACGGGATTGAAGAAACTAACGATTGCCCACATATTTCTGAGTGTTTTTGGAAAAACACCATGTTCTTGTTCTTCAACAAAATTGGCAGAACTTTCGAAACCTGAAATTCCAAGCATGGCTGCCGAAAAACCTAGAAATAGCGCAGTTTTAATATTTTCATAAGCAATAGGAGTTTGCCAATTGATATGAAAAGTTTCTAATCCGTTTGTGAGAACAAACCAAATCGATGCAAGAACTAATAGAGTTAAAGTTCCAATATGGGTAAGAAAAATGATAACTGCCACAAATGCAGATTCTCCGATTCCTAAAATAGCTAATCCGGTAAATAAAATTAAAACGACAACGGTAGCAATCGTAACATTTAAGCCTTCAAAGATTCCGTGTAAGTAATGCATTCCTTCTGAAGCTGAAATTACAGCCGTTGCCATATAAGACAAAACGGTTAAAGTTGCAGCCAAAGATGCTAGTCTTTTGGTAGAAGTATTTAGCAGAACATTGTAAGCACCTCCATTTAATGGAATCGCCCCAACAACTTCTCCGTAAATTTTTCTGAAAAGAAATAATACAACGCCAACGATTAAAAGTGAAATCCAAGCGTATTGACCTGCATATAAAATGGTTAAAGCAGATACATAAAGACAAGAAGAACTAATATCGTTACCGCAGATTGCAGTTGCCTGTAATTGATTTAATTTTTTGTGTACGATTTCTTTCATCAGTATTTAAGATTAACACTTTTAGTAAAAAACAATGAGTAACAATAAATTATAATCAGGCAAGAAGACTGGTGTTGAATTCTAAATTAGGAAAACTATTTTGCTTCTTGAAATTTTTGTAATGATAATAGAGCCTGTTTTTGAACTTTTTTCTGAAAAAATCCTGTCCATCCTAATAAATATCCAGTTGGGCCAAAAGCTTGTTTGGACCATTTCCAGACATCAAAATTATCAGTATGTTTAATGATTAAGCCGTCTTGAAAGATAAATTCGGCATAAATTTTATTAATAACCTTTCTGTTTGTTTTACTAAAATTGTATGTAGCAGTCCAATTGGCAGAACCTGTTGCATCGTCAGCTTTAACGTTCGAAAATTCAATTTTTAAATTTCCTTTACTTTTTAAAAGTAACATTTCCCACATTTTTGAAACCTGATCTTCTTTTAATAAACCAAATGCCGGATCAATAAAATGTACCTTCGGATGGTAACATTCGCTCATGGTTTTGGCATCTGCATTTGCAAAAGCGGTATAGAATTTTGTAATTAAGGCTTCGTTTGCGTTCATAAGAAAATATTTAATGTTAAATATAAGATTTATTAGATTAAAAAATCATTATAGAACACTAATTTCTTTTGCTGTATCAAATGTTTTTTTGGATTTATCGAATGCTGTCGAAAAGTAGTTCATTTTATTATAAGCTGTAAAATAACCAGTTTGATTGCCAAAAGTTGTTGGACCGCCAGCAATTATAAACCTAACTGCATAAATATCATTCTTTTTAAGCTTAAGCCATTCAGCAGGCGTAAAGTAATAATAAGAAGTTGTCTTACCGTCTGTAGATTCTTTTACATTTTTGTCTGTACAGGCAATAACATCGGCATTGGCTAAATCTACATAAAGTCCACCGGCAATTCTAGCTTTGTCGTTTGCTGTTGCAACTGTGATTTTTAAAACACCGCCTTTATCTGTTTTTGCTATTTGAATATTTACTTGCCCGGTGTAAGCATATTTTTCACATATAAAAGTGTATTCTTGGGTTGCAGGAAAAGGAGCAGAGCCTTTTACACTTATACTTTGCTGTGCTGCGGCAAAAGTTGAAACAAATAATAATAAGAGAACCGGTAATTTAAAATTCATAATTTATATGTTTATTGATTGGTTAATTTGGCATCAAATTTTTCATCCCAATCCATTGATTTTATAGCTGAAACAAGATTTTCGTCGTTTACAAATACTCGTAATTCTTTATTTGCCACTTTTTTGCTGTACAAAGCATGGTAACGGTAAATGACTTCATCTTTGGTTTTGTAAACTCCGTCTAATTTTAAATCAATAAAGCTTCCGTAATATTGTCTAAATCTTTGGCAGGTTTTGGTTAAACGATCTTCCGTTGTATTTTCCATAACCGATTTAGTTACTTCAGTTTCATTAAAAGGTTTAAATTTTGAAGTGTTACAAGTTTCTAAAACTCTTTTTCCTAAATCATAGGCTTTTTGCTGCTGAGTGGTGTTTACTTCTGCTCCAGAAACTTTTTTAATTTTTAAATCTTCTGTATCTCTGCTTACTGTTCCTGTTTTAGATTTACATCCAATTAATAATAACAAACATATAATCAATCCTGCTTTCTTCATAACTATTTAAGTAATTTTTAATAATAAGTTAGGATCGGGACAATTTTCTATATAAAAGTTAAGGTCTTTTGTGTTGCAGACACCTGGATAATCTCCCCAGTAATCTTCAATATTATGAATGATTTGAAAATGGACATGCGGCGCATAATCACCATTTACTGAGGCATTTCCTAAAGTGGCAATCTTTTCACCCTTTTTAAAATAGTCTCCGATATTTAAGTTTTCTATACTTTCTAACGACAATTGTCCGTATAAAGTATAAAATTTTTGATTTTCTACTTCATGTTCTAATATTATAGTAGGCCCGTAATCACCCAAGCCAATATTGTTTTTAAAACTATGAACTTTACCGTTTAGAGCTGCAAGAACAACGGTTCCTGCTTCTGCCCACAAATCTAGGCCAATATGTATATTGCGTTCTGGTTTAGAATCATTCAAAAAAATTGAGCTTCGCTGGTATAAAAAACGTCCCTCAATATAACCTCCAAATGCAACTTTAGCGTTATTTTCTCGTAGATAATTTAAAATGTATTTTTCAAAATCTTCTGATGTATCAAGTTTTGCTTCGACTAATTCTTTATTGAAAACCGACAAATTCAATGGCGTATATTCTGAAATCTTGATTGATTCATCAATTACTTTAGTAGGTGGTAAGGCGTTTAAAATGGAGGCAAGGGGTTTCATAAAATTAAGCAACTTTTTTTATAATTATTAATTCATTGTGCACTTCAATGCGAGGCAGCATCTTGGTCATAAACAATTTTGGATTTACTTCTGAGATATATTTTCTGTTTCGAACATTGTGTGCTTCGTCAAGAATCATGGTATTAAACAAAACATAGCCGTCATCTTTTAAAAGAGTACAAATTCTATCTACAAAAAACTTCTCAAACAAAAAGTTCGGCATGTGAGTATCTTCAAAAATGTCTATAATTATAAGATCGTATTTGTCTTTGGTTTTTAAA
This sequence comes from Flavobacterium sp. S87F.05.LMB.W.Kidney.N, assembly GCF_004366435.1. Classification (NCBI taxonomy): domain Bacteria; kingdom Pseudomonadati; phylum Bacteroidota; class Flavobacteriia; order Flavobacteriales; family Flavobacteriaceae; genus Flavobacterium; species Flavobacterium sp. S87F.05.LMB.W.Kidney.N. Next base: position 92,281 of record NZ_SODX01000004.1, read on the forward strand.
ACAAACTCAAAAGCATCATCAATTACGAGTTCCAATTGTTTAATTTGATTCAGGTTAAAATACTCATTTGCAACTTGAATCATATCTGGATCTATTTCAACTCCAGTAATTTTGTCTTTATATTCAATTTCGTCTACTAATGTTTTTACTACGCTTCCGCCGGCAACTCCTAATAGTAAAATGTGATCCATTTTTAGAATCGTATCATAACCAATATTTCGAAGTCCATATCGCAATATACGCTGCAGGCTTCCATAAGAATAATTAGTGTTTTCAGAATCTAGTACTAACTCTCCATTTGCCCAGGTAACTTCAATAATTTTACTTCTGGCAGATTTCTTTTTATAAATTTTTATGGGAATTAAGTAACTAAAAAATTTTCGAATCATTTTGAATGCTTTTACTCAAATTTAGTATTAAATCTTTTATTTTGCACCAAATATTAGATCTTTAATGAAAAAACTCTTGTACAAATTCATATTTTTTAGGCTAATGGGCTGGAAAATAGTGGGAATGGAAAATGCCGAAGTGAAAAAATGTGTATTAATGGTAATGCCGCATACCAGCAATCATGATTTTTATATAGGAATTTTTACTCGTGGTATATCTGGACTACAGATGAATTGGGTAGGAAAGAAGGAATTATTTAAATTTCCGTTTGGATATTATTTTAAAAATGTTGGAGGAGAACCCTTAGACCGCACCGGCGGATTAAATAAAGTAGATTCTATTGCTGCAATTTTTGACAGAAAAGACGTTTTTCGTTTGGCAGTTGCACCAGAAGGAACACGAAAAGGAGTAAACGAAATTAAAACCGGTTTTTATTATATTGCGCTTAAAGCTAATGTGCCAATTGTTCCAGTGGCTTTTAACTGGGGTAAAAAAGAAGTGAGTTTTGGAAAACCGTTTTTTCCAACTGGAAATTACGAAGCTGATTTTGAAATTTTGAAAAGACATTACAAAGGTGTTTTGGGTAAAATTCCCGAAAATGGCGTTCAATTCTAAATTCAACTAATTTTTACAAACGCGTGAGAATCGCGTAAATGAAAATTATTTGTACGAATGTTCAAATATGCGATAATTTTTGAATTACGGCGAATAGGTTTTAAAAGTTCCGTTTTTATAGAAAAAGACAATTTTTTCAATTTCATTATCTTCCGAGTTAAAATTTGGCATTTTTGATTCTGGTAAAACTTTTGTTTCTGTTTTCTCATTTTTACTAAATTTTATTTCTGAGAACAAATCTTGACTAGAATTTTCATTTGAAATAGGTGAGGGAGTTTTAGTTTCAGAAATTACTACGTCATCATTTTTTGGAAAATTTCCTCTTCCTATCAAAATCCAATATAAATCTACATCTGGAAAAACTTCTAAAATTTTCATCACAAAATCTAAACTTGGTTTGTTTCTGCCAGACAAAAGATGCGACATGCTAGATCTTTGTACACCAATCTTATCTGCAAATGCAGAGGCATTTAAACCATAATAATCTAATACAATCTCAAGCCTTTTTACGAAATCATCTATGTTTACCATTGTAAATTATTATTTTAAATTTGCATATTTACAAATGTAAACAAAAAGAATAACTATCACAATTTTAAAGTTGTAAATATTATATAAGTCATGAAATATCTTAACTTATTACATTATATAAAGCTTGTTATTTAATTAATAAACAGTTATTTAGGTTTAATTATTTAAAGTTGTGACATTTGTAAGCCAATTGTCTACAAGTGTGGATTAAATAACTCTGAAATATGTTTACATTTATAAATTTTCTTTCTTTTTAATAGTTTACAATTGTAAAAATAAAGATGTTTACTTTTGTAAACTAATCAAAACACAATGAATTTAGAAGCACTTTTTACCCAATACAAAGAAGAATCTATATCTGGAAGATATTTGACTTTAGATCATATTAAACCACTTTTGGATAAACTAAATACAAACAATCAAGTACAAATTATTGGAAAATCTGTTTTAGGAGAACCTATATATAGTTATCAAATTGGTACTGGACCAACCCGTGTTTATTTATGGTCGCAAATGCACGGAAACGAAAGCACCACAACAAAAGCTTTATTTGACTTCATTAATCTGCTGAATGATGAAACAGATTTTGCAAAGAGAATGCTCAATACTTTTACTTTTTACTGTATTCCTGTTTTGAATCCAGATGGTGCGAGATTGTATACACGTGCAAATGCTAATGATATTGACCTTAATCGTGATTCGCAAAATCTAACACAGCCAGAAAGCAATGTTCTGAGAGAAGTTTTCGAAAGCTTTAAACCTCATTATTGTTTTAACCTTCATGATCAGCGAACTATTTTTGGAGCTGGAACAACAGGAAAGCCGGCTACCGTTTCTTTTTTAGCACCATCCTATAATGAAGAGAGAGAAGTTAATGAAAATAGATTAAAAGCAATAAATATCATTGCAGGAATCAATAAAGAGCTTCAAAAATATATACCAGGGCAGGTAGGTCGCTTTGATGATTCCTTTAATATTAATTGTATTGGAGACACTTTTCAATTTTTAGGAGTTCCTACTATCTTATTTGAGGCAGGGCATTACCCAGGCGATTATGAGAGGGAAATTACTCGTAAATACATATTTTTCTCGTTAATTTTGAGCTTTAAATTAATTTCCGAAAACGATTTAGTTGATAATCGATTTGGTGAATATTTGAATATTTCACAAAATAATGTGGTTTTTTATGATTTTATGTATAAAAATGTCAAAATAAATTATGATGGTATCGAAATTATTACGAATTTTGTCGCACAATACAAAGAAGAATTAATCGAAAATAAGATTCATTTTAACTCTTACATAGTTGAAGTAGGTGAATTGGAAAATTATTTTGGACATTATGAATACGATGCAAAAGGGCAGGAATATTCGGATGATTTCACAAATTTTCCAAAAACGGGTCAGGAAGCAAATTTTTATTTAAATAAAAATGTTAAATTTGTTAACGGATTAATAAAAAGTTAATTTTTATGTGAATTTGTTGTTTTTTATATATAATTTTATACTTTGTAATAGCAATTAGTAATATTAATTAAACAATTATGAGTAAATTTCGTTTAGATGAAGTAGATCACCAGATTTTAGATATGTTAATAGACAATACGAGAGTTCCGTTTACTGACATTGCAAAAAAATTATTGATATCTGCTGGAACAGTACATGTTAGAGTAAAAAAGATGGAAGACGCAGGTATAATAATGGGTTCTTCTTTAGCCTTAGATTACGATAAATTAGGGTATTCATTTATTGCTTATGTAGGTGTATTTCTGAATAATACCTCTCAAACAAAATTTGTATTAGAGCGAATTAATCAAATTCCATTCGTTACTGTAGCTTCTGTAACAACTGGAAAATTTAATATTTTTTGCAAAATTAGAGCAAAAGATACTAAACACGCGAAAGAAGTTATCTTTATGATTGACGATATTGACGGTGTTTACAGAACAGAAACAATGATTTCACTAGAGGAAAGTATAAACGATAAGAAGCGTTTGATGCATACTATTTTCAAAAATATGTAAGAACTTTTCTTGAATGCTATATTAAAATATAACCTCAAGTTTATTCTTGGGGTTTTTTTATGACTAATTAACCAACCAACTATAACACGATTATGTATACGTTGCCAAAAATTGAACGTTTTAATCAAGACGTTCTCTCAAAATACCACATCTATAATAGTGTTTTTATAACATTACCATTTGATTCTATAGATAATACGGGAGTTTTACTTCCTTTATTTACAGAGACTTGCGAAACGGGTTTTAAAAAACAGGAAACACCAAAAGAAATTTTTGATTTTTTCTCTAGTAAATTTCTTAACAACGCTTCAGAAACTGAGAAAATCGATTTAATGTTTCGATTTATCCAATACATAGAGCGTCAAATTGTATTATTTGATGCTATTGAAGATGCAGCTTTTCCTGAGGTTAACAATATGGAGGGACGCGGATCTTTGCGTGATATTAAAGAAAAATCAGATGCAAAGGAAAAAGATGACGAACTAATTGAATTTTTAGAAAGCTTTAATGTTCGTACTGTTTTAACAGCGCATCCAACTCAATTTTATCCTGGACCAGTTTTAGGAATTATAAACGATTTGACAGAAGCAATTCGTCAAAACGACTTATTACAGATCAAACAATTATTAGCTCAATTAGGAAAAACACCATTTATTCAAAACGAAAAACCAAATCCGTATGATGAAGCGGTAAGTTTGATATGGTATTTAGAAAATGTGTTTTATGCCACAGCTGGTGAAATTGTACATTATCTACAAAAAAATATTAAAGAAGGCGAGCCAATTCATAACCAATTAATAAAACTTGGTTTCTGGCCAGGAGGTGACCGTGACGGAAATCCTTTTGTAACTACAGAGATTACGCTTAAAGTTGCAGATCGTTTACGTACTTCAATTTTAAAGTGTTATTATGTTGAAATGAGAAATTTAAAACGTAAGTTAACTTTCTCTGGTGTAGACACTTTAGTCGCAGAACTTGAACATAAGCTTTATCGTTCTGTTTTTTATTCTAAAGGTGAAATTTTTATCACTTTAGAAGAATTATTGACGCAGTTAAATACTATTAGAACTATAATTATTGAAAAACATCAGTCATTATATTTAGATGAATTAGAAGCGTTTTTAGTTAAAATCAATTTGTTTGGCTTCCATTTTGCAACTTTAGATATTCGTCAAAATAGTAAAATTCATAACGCAGTATTTAAAGATGTTGTGAATTATTACTTGAATTCTGGTTCTACTATTTTTCCAAATAATTATTTTGAATTAACAGAAGAGCAAAAAATTGATGTTTTATCTAAGATCAAAGGAAATTTAAATCCAAGTGATTTTGAAGATGAAATTACAAGATCTACTTTAGAATCTGTTCAGGCCATTAAAACTATTCAAGCTAATAATGGTGAAGAAGGTGCTAATCGTTACATTATTAGTAATAATGAAAGCGCATTGAATGTGATGGAAACTTTCGCAATGATTCGTTTGAACAATTGGGAAAATCCTACGGTTGATATTATTCCGCTTTTTGAATCTGTTGATGATTTGCAAAACGCACATTCAATAATGGAGCAGTTATATACAAATGCTGAATACTCTAAACATTTAAAATCTAGAGGAAATAAACAAACCATAATGCTTGGTTTCTCTGACGGAACGAAAGATGGCGGCTATTTAATGGCAAACTGGAGTATTTATCAAGCTAAAATTGCCTTGACTGAAATTTCTAGAAAATACGGTATTAAAGCTATTTTCTTTGATGGACGTGGCGGACCTCCAGCGCGTGGTGGTGGAAAGACACATAAGTTTTACGCTTCTTTAGGACCAAAAATTGAAAATAACGAAATTCAAATTACAGTTCAAGGTCAGACAATTAGCTCTAATTTCGGAACTCTTGATTCTTGCCGTTATAATATTGAGAATTTATTAAGTGCCGGCGTTACGAATCAGGTTTTCAGTAAAGGAAAAAATGAACTTACAGCAGATGAAACTGAAATTTTGACCCAGTTAGCTAATTTAGGTTATGATAAATATTTAAGTTTTAAGAATCATCCAAAGTTTATTCCTTATTTGGAAAAAATGAGTACGTTGAAATACTATTCTAAAACTAATATTGGAAGCCGCCCATCTAAAAGAAGTAAATCAGAATCGTTAGATTTTGCTGATCTAAGAGCAATTCCATTTGTTGGATCTTGGAGTCAATTGAAACAAAACGTTCCTGGATTTTTTGGAGTAGGTTCAGCTTTAAAACATTTTGAAGAGAGTGGGCAGTGGGATAAAGTGAGTGATTTGTATCATAATTCATTATTTTTCAAAACTTTACTTGAAAACAGTATGATGTCATTGGCAAAATCATTTTTACCATTAACAGCCTATATGAGAAAAGATCCTGAGTTTGGTGAATTCTGGCAGATTATCTATGATGAATTCTCAGAAACAAAAAGACTTTTATTGAAAATTGCTGATCATAAAACGTTAATGGAAAATTATCCTGACGGTATAGCTTCGATTCAAATAAGAGAGCGTATTGTATTGCCATTATTAACAATCCAACAGTATGCTTTGCTTAGAATCAATGAGTTAAATAAAGAAGAGTCGCCAAATGAAGAGTTGATTAAAGTTTACGAAAAAGTTGTAACTAGATCTCTTTTCGGGAACACTAATGCAAGTAGAAACTCAGCTTAAAACTGAGTTTCTAATATAATTTTAAAAAATGAAAGTAAGCGATATATTAGAAAATGAGTATGCAGGACATTTTGGTACTTATATTAAACAAGCCGGCGATGGAATATTGATAGAAGAGTTAGAAATTTCTCTTCACGAATTTATCAGGTTTGTTCAAAATATTCCGATGGATAAATTTGATTATCGTTATGCTCCAGGCAAATGGACTATTAAAGATATTATTCAGCATGTTATGGATACTGAGCGTATTTTTGCTTATCGTGCATTGCGATTTTCAAGAAATGATAAAACACCTCTTCCTAGTTTTGAAGAAGATGATTATGCAAATAACACCAATTCAAATAGTCGAAGCATACAAGATTTGTTAACAGAATTTTCAGCCCTAAGGCATTCAACTTTATTGTTTTACAAAAGCTTATCTGAAGAACAGCTTAAAAGAATTGGGATAGCTTCTGACAATCAAATTTCAGTTCGTGCTTTAGGTTTTGTAATGATTGGACATCAAAAACATCATCAAAAAGTTTTTGAAGAAAGATATTTGTAAACCTTCCAAAATAAAAAATCCTGTGAAATATTTCACAGGATTTTTTATTTATACGATTTGATTCTTCCTTTCTAAAAAAGCCAATCCAAAACGAATTTTATCATAAGACATTTTTTCTTCAAAATATTCGTAGTAAGGTCTCAATGCCTCAGGCTTTTCTAATTCAATCTGAGCTTTTTCAATTTTTAAGATTTCGTCTTCTGAAACGAATTGACTCAAATCTAAATCATTTCCATCAACATATAATTTAGCTAAATGCGAAATTATCGTAGTTTCACCTAAATTTCGTTGCCCGGCAATTTCTTCTACAGAAAGTCCTTTTTGAAATAGTTCTAATGTTTTGGCATAAGTGCTTTCTTTTTTATCTTTTTTGACAACAGATTTATTCTTGTAAAACTCAATGATTGCCTTAATAAATTCTGAACCATACTTTTCAAGTTTAGCTTTACCGACGCCTTCAACAGCAAGAAAATCTTCGTCTGTCATTGGTCTTAAAATTTCCATTTGTCTTAAAGAAGCATCACTAAAAATTACATATGCAGGAACTTCTTCTTCCTTTGCAATTTCATAGCGTAATTTTCGAAGTGTTTCAAAAAGAGAATTTTTAGCAACCTTCGTTTTTGTTTCTTTAATTTCAGATTTATCGATAACTTTTTTAACAACAGTTGTCAATTTTACTTTTTCGCCTTCAAACAAAACTTTCTTTGCAAAAGGAGTAAGGAGTATTTTATTGTGCTGATGAAAAGCAATTTCGCAATATCCTAAATTAATAAGCTGAATTAAATACTGATTCCAGTCGTACCAAGAAATGTCATCGCCAATTCCGTACGTTTTTAGCGTTTGATAATTTTTTTCGTAGATATACGCGTTTCTCGAGCCTCGTAAAAAATCTACAATCACTGCCAAAGGCTCAGATTCCTTTAAACGGGTAATTGCAGATAAAGCTTTTTGCGCTAAAACGGTTCCATCAAAGAAAGTTGGCGGATTTTTACAGATATCACAATTGCCACAATTTTCAGTTACCAATTCACCAAAATAAGAAAGGAGAATTTTTCTGCGACAGCTTACAGCATCAGCATATTGTTTCATACGATCTAATTTAGCCAACTGAATATCAGCGTTAAGTCCGTCTGAAGCAAATTTTTGAAGTTGAATTACATCTGCATAACTTTCGAATAAAACAGTTTCTGCCGGAAGACCATCACGGCCCGCACGCCCAATTTCCTGATAATAACCTTCAATATTTTTTGGAAGATTATAATGAATTACCCATCGAACATTTGATTTATCAATTCCCATCCCGAATGCAATAGTCGCACACACTACTTGACAATCGTCGTTTATAAACTGATCTTGTGTTTTGGCTCTTGTTTCATTATCCAAACCAGCATGATATGCTTTTGCCGTAATACCGCTTTTCTTTAATTTTTCTGCTAATTCTTCGGTGGTCTTGCGGCTTAAGCAATAGATAATTCCAGATTCGTTGGGTTTATTTTCAATGAAATCGATAATTTGTTTCACACGATCTAATGCTGGACGAACCTCTAAACTCAAATTTTTACGATCAAAAGAAGCTATAAAAGTTTTTGGTTTTACTAAATTTAACTGCTTTGTAATATCCGTACGAGTTGCTTTATCTGCTGTAGCAGTCAGTGCTAAAACTGGAGTAGAAGGGAAGCGGCTTTTTAAATATCCTAAATTTGTATAAGCTGGTCTAAAATCATGCCCCCAAGACGAAATACAATGTGCTTCATCTATAGCTATTAAGCTAATAGTGAGTTCATTGAAAGCAACCTCTAAATAGGAGAGACTTTCGGGAGCTATATAAACTAACTTAAAAGTATTCGATTTTAAATTGTCTATGTAATATTGCTGTTCTTGTGCAGATTGTGAACTGTTTATGTAACAAGCTGAAATTCCGTTTGTTTTCAAACTATCAACCTGATCTTTCATCAATGCAATTAGAGGAGAAATTACAATTGTAATTCCTGGTAAAATTAAGGCAGGAAGCTGAAAACATATTGATTTACCACCTCCTGTAGGCATAATGGCCAAAGCATCTTGTCCAGATAAAATGGTATTTATAATAGTTTCTTGATTGGGTCTGAATTTTTCAAAACCAAAATTCTCTTTTAATGCAGTATGTAATATTTCTGAAGTCATAGGGCGTATAATCTTTTAAATAAAAGATTAAAAATAAAAATAATCTTACAAAAATCAAAAATATAAATTTCGTCTAATCGTGTTAATTGTACTTATAAAAAAAAGGAACTCATATAGAGTTCCTCTTATTTATTTTAAAGAAATGAATTAATCTTCATCTTCTTCATCCTCTTCGTCATAATCAGTATCTGCTTTGTCATCATCATCTTCATCGTCGTCGTCCCCGCCGTCTACATCAGGTTTGTCTTGATTATCATCTTCATCGTCATCGTCAATATCATCATCAAGATCCATTCCTTTAACTGGAACGATTGTATCTACATCAACATCAATATCATCATCTTCATCGTAGTTTTCAATTCTATCAGCAAGTTTAGTACTAATTTTTACTAAATAAATGGTATCTTCTGTACGAACTTCTACAGCTTCAACCAATTCGTTTTTAGCATTTCTAAAACGGATTACATCCGAATCATCATAACCATCAGGAAATTTCTCAACCAAAAGGTTTAAAATTTCATTGGTAAGTTTAGCGTAGTCTACTATAACTCTTTTCATAAATTATTTTATAAATCTAATAAATATGCGAAAATTAACGGAGCAACAATTGTAGCATCCGATTCAATAATAAATTTAGGGGTTTTGATATCTAACTTACCCCAAGTGATTTTTTCATTTGGAACCGCTCCAGAATAAGAACCATAACTAGTTGTTGAATCTGAAATCTGGCAGAAATAGCTCCAGAATGGAACATCATGCATTTCCATATCTTGGTAAAGCATTGGCACCACACAGATAGGAAAGTCACCAGCAATACCACCACCAATTTGGAAGAATCCGATTCCGTTAGAGCTGTTTTTAGAATACCAATCTGCTAAGAAAGTCATGTATTCGATTCCAGATTTTATGGTAGATGCTTTCAAATCTCCTTTAATTACGTATGAAGCAAAGATGTTACCCATAGTACTATCTTCCCATCCTGGTACGATAATAGGTAAGTTTTTCTCTGCAGCTGCATACATCCAGCTATCTTTTAAATCAATTTCGTAATATTCTTCTAAAACGCCAGATAACAACATTTTATACATGAATTCATGCGGAAAATAACGTTCTCCTTTATCATCTGCATCTTTCCAAATTTTGTAAATGTGTTTTTGTAAACGACGGAAAGCTTCATGCTCAGGAATACAAGTGTCTGTAACACGATTTAATCCTCTTTCTAGCAAAGCCCATTCGTCTTCTGGTGTAAGATCACGGTAATTTGGTACTCTTTCATAATGAGAATGAGCAACTAAATTCATGATATCTTCTTCTAGATTTGCACCGGTACATGAAATGATATGTACTTTGTCTTGTCTGATTACTTCTGCAAAAATTTTACCAATTTCTGCTGTACTCATTGCGCCAGCCATACTCACAAGCATCTTTGCACCATCTGCTAATTGCTGCTCGTATGCTTTTGCAGCATCTACTAATGAAGCAGAATTAAAATGCAAATAATGTTTTTCAATAAACTGACTGATTGGTCCTTTCATTTTTTTTTGTTTTTTTTTGAATTAAAAAGTTTAACCTTTTTGGATGTTAATGCAAATTAAGAATTTTCTAAATACTAATCTTACTTAATTTGACGTTTTTTATAACTTTTTTTTGTAGCCTAAAATCTTCAATACATCGTCTGAAGTCTGTTGTTCTGAAAAAACTTCTGTTGCCAGAATACCGTTTTCATCACGATCTATCAAAATATGTTTCGGCTGCGGAATCAAACAGTGGTGAAGACCACCATATCCTCCAATTGTTTCTTGATAAGCGCCAGTATTAAAGAAACCAATATATAATGGTTTTTCTTTATTGTACTTAGGAAGATAAATTGCGTTCATGTTTTGCTCAGAATTGTAATAGTCGTCACTATCACAAGTCAGACCCCCTAACAGAACCCGCTCGTAAGTATCATTCCAGCGATTTACCGCCAGCATGATAAAACGTTTGTTTATAGCCCAAGTATCTGGTAAAGTGGTAATGAAAGATGAGTCGATCATATTCCATTTTTCTCTATCATTTTGTTGTTTTTGATACAAAATCTGATAGATTGCACCACCGCTTTCGCCTACAGTAAATGATCCAAATTCCGTAAAAATATTTGGAACATCAACTTCAGCTTCATCACAAGCAATTTTAATTTGATTGATAATTTCATCAATCATATATTGATAATCATATTCAAAAGCAAGCGAATTCTTAATTGGGAAACCACCGCCGATGTTTAATCCATCTAGAGTAGGGCATTCCTTTTTAAGAGCAATGTATACTTTAATACATTTTACAAGCTCATTCCAATAATATGATGTATCGTTAATTCCAGTATTGATAAAAAAGTGAAGCATTTTAAGCTCTAATTTATCATTCTCCTGAATTTGTTTTTTATAAAAAGAAACTATGTTTTTGTAACCAATTCCTAGTCTTGAAGTATAAAACTCGAACTTAGGTTCTTCCTCAGCAGCAATACGAATTCCAATTTTGAATTTCCCTTTAATTTCTGCCTGAAGCAAATCTAATTCCTCATAATTATCAATAATCGGAATAGTATTTTTATGTCCGTTATTAATTAATCTAGCAATGTTAGAAATATATTCGTCTCTCTTAAAACCATTACAAATTACATAAGTACTTTTGTTGATTTTTCCGTTTTCTAATAAATTTTCAACAATATTAACATCAAATGCTGATGATGTTTCAATGTGAATGTTATTCTTAAAAGCTTCATTCATAATATATTCAAAATGAGAGCTTTTCGTGCAATAACAATAGTAATATTTTGCTTCGTACTTATTTTTTTCCATTGATTTTCTGAACCAGGCTTTTGCCTTATTGATGTTTTCAGAAATCTGAGGCAGGTAAGTAAACTTTAATGGCGTGCCGTATTGTTCAACCAATTTCATCAAATCGATATTGTGAAATAAAAGGTTGTCTTTGTTTAGTTTAAATTCCTCTTGTGGAAAATAGTATGTTTGATTTATTAGATCAGAATATTTTGTATTCATTTATATGTCAATATTTTAGAGAGTGAAATTTTGTTTTTAATTTAGATGTTTTTAGAACTAAATCTTAAATTCAAACTCTAATATTGGCAAATATAATAGGCAGTTTTTCGTGCTCGGCTTTTGAACATTGGAAAACATCAAAACAAAGCGGGCTTTTACTATTATAAAAACGGTTCAACATTCTAAGTAAAGAACTGTTGAGACGGTTTCTATAAGAACTGAATTGTCTTTGTTTACTGTTTGTTTTCATCGTGGCAAATGTAAAAAATAATATATACCTAACGCAATGCTTTTGATTAAAAAAAGTTTAAGATTTATAATCTTGAAACGCGTCTAGAATTAATTTATTTTCAACGGATTGGTTAATTTTTATTTTTCCTATTCCTTCAATCAATGCAAATTGAATTGCGCCGTATTCATTTTTTTTGTCATGAATCAGTAATTCTAAGATCGGATCAATGTCATTTTCTTCAAAAATTACATCATCATAAATGCCTTTAATTACCGTTTTGATTTCTCTGTATTCTTCTTTTGAAATTAAATTTTTATGCAGTGAGATATAACTTTCCAAGATCATTCCAACAGCTATAGCTTCTCCATGAAGTAAAGTAGTTTTAGTATCACTTTCTAGAAAATAGCTTTCTATTGCGTGTCCTAAAGTATGTCCAAAATTTAAGGCTTTACGAATGTTTTTCTCTGTCGGATCCTGAATTACGATTTCATTTTTGATTTCTACTGAACGATAAATTAATTCGTCCAAATCATCAAAAATAATAGATTTTAAGTCTGAGAACTGTCTCCAATAAGGTGCATCGAAAATCAAGCCGTGTTTAAGCATTTCAGCCAAACCAGAACGCATTTCACTTTGCGGTAAAGTTTCAAGATATTGTGTATCTATTAAAACCATCTGCGGTACATTAATTACACCGATTTGGTTTTTAAGATTTCCTAAGTCAACACCTGTTTTTCCTCCAACAGAAGCATCAACCATAGATAATAAAGTAGTAGGGATATTTATAAAATCTAAACCTCTTTTGAAAGTAGACGCAACAAAGCCGCCTAAATCTGTTACAACACCACCTCCTAGATTAATTACAAGTGATTTTCTATCACCTCCAAGTTCGGTTAAAATATTCCAGATTTCAATACAAGTTTCTATATTTTTATTGGCTTCACCCGCTTCAAATTCGATTATTTCGATTGTTAAATCTGTTTCAAGAAGTGGAATAAATTTATGCAGACAATGTTCATTGGTTTGATCATCAACAATTATAAATATATTAGAGTATTTATTTTCTCGTAAATGTTTATTTAAAGCTTCGTACGCATTTTGGTTAAAATGCACGAAATAATTATTGGCTTGAATAGATTGCATAATTCTTTAGTTAATTGAAACCGCAAAATAAGGCATTTTTAAGGAAATAATATTCAAACTTTACTGCTAATTTGTTTTAAAACGAATCATTCTAATTAATGGAGAGAGACATATATTTTCTTTTTGATAGAAAGCAGCACGCCACATTAAAATTTTACTTTCTATTTCATCCTATTATAATGATCTCATTAACAATTTGAAAAAATATGATTGCATTTAGTAAATAATATTCAAAACACTCTATATCTTTGCACAAAAACTAAACTTAATGGAAAAAATATTCGATAACACTCAAGTTGCTTTTTCACTTAAAAGTGATACCGAACTTGATAGGGCTTATTTTCTTTTTAAAATGATTGACAGCGAGCCTTTGGTACGTATAGGAACAGCTGTTACCAATTTTGCAATCAAAGCACATCTTCCTGTTGAAGGACTGATTCGTGCAACTGTTTTTGATCATTTTTGTGGTGGTGTAAACGAAAATGACTGCTTAACTGTAGTTGATAAAATGTTTACCAAAGGTGTTTCTTCTGTACTAGATTATTCAGTTGAAGGAAAAGAAGAAGAAGAGCAGTTTGATGCAGCTTTGGAAATGACCTTAAAAACTATTGAATTTGCAAAAGAACGTTTAGCGATTCCGTTTGCAGTATTTAAACCAACTGGTTTAGGACGTTTTGAATTGTATGAGAAATTAGGCGAAAAACAAACTTTAACTCCAACAGAACAAGAGGAGTGGAACAGAGTAGTTTCTCGTTTTGACCAAGTTTGCAGTGAAGCTCATAAAAAAGATGTCGCGCTATTGATTGATGGCGAAGAAAGCTGGATGCAGGATGCTGCAGATGATTTAGTTACAGATATGATGCGTAAATACAATAAAGAAAAAGCTATTGTATTTAACACTTTACAAATGTACCGTTGGGATCGTTTGGATTACTTGAAAAAACTTCATGATATTGCTAAGGTTGAAGGTTTCTATATTGGAATGAAATTAGTTCGCGGCGCTTACATGGAAAAAGAAAACAAACGTGCTGAAGAAAAAGGGTATGTTTCGCCAATTTGCGTTTCTAAACAAGCTACAGATGATAATTATGATGCTGCTGTAAATTACATGTTAGATCATCTGGATACTATGGCTATTTTTGCAGGAACACATAATGAATTGAGTTCATACAAGTTAATGGAAATGATGGCTCAAAAAGGAATTGCAAAAAATGATAATAGAATCTGGTTTGGACAATTATACGGAATGAGCGATAACATTAGCTACAACTTAGCTGAAAACGGTTATAATGTAGCAAAATATCTGCCTTTTGGTCCCGTGAAAGATGTTATGCCATACTTAATTCGTCGTGCAGAAGAAAATACTTCTGTTGCTGGGCAAACGAGCCGTGAATTATCTATGATTAAAGCAGAACGTAAACGTAGAAAAGGGAAATAATTTTCAGTTTTCAGTCTCGGTTTACAGTTTACATATTAAAAAGGTTCCAACTAAAATTGGAACCTTTTTAATTCGTATTAAACCCGACAGGTTTTAAAAACCTGTCGGGTTTGCTGGAGATGTATGATTTTAGATTTTAACAAAAAAGTCCATTTGCTTTGCAATGGACTTTTTTGTATTGGAATTTGGAATTTTAAAAAATTGAAATTTTACTTAAGAATTACTAAACTGTAAATTACTTAAGTTCTTATATATTCCGTTTTCTAAGTTTATCAATTCTTGGTGAGTTCCTTCTTCGGAAATTTTTCCGTTATCTAAAACTAGAATTTTATCTGCGTTTCTAATAGTCGAAAGGCGATGTGCAATAATAATACTTGTTCTTCCTTCCATTAAAACTTCTAAAGCTTCCTGAACTAGTTTTTCGCTTTCGCTGTCTAGAGATGACGTAGCTTCGTCTAATATTAAAATACTCGGGTTTTTAAGCAGTGCTCTCGCAATTGCAATACGCTGACGTTGTCCGCCGGATAATTTAACACCGCGTTCTCCAACTAATGTTTCAAATTTTTCTGGGAAACCTTCTACAAAATTGAATGCATTTGCTTGTTTCGCAGCTTGAATAATTTCTTCATCTGTAGCGTCTGGTTTTCCGTAAGCAATATTCTCTCTAATTGTTCCTCCAAAAAGAATAACATCTTGCGGAACAATACTCATATTACCACGAAGATCTTCCAAATCATAATCATAGATGTTTTTTCCATCAACAGTAATTTCCCCAGAAGTAATATCATAAAATCGTAAAAGAAGCGAAGAAATAGTCGATTTCCCAGCACCGCTTGGCCCTACAATTGCAATTTTCTGACCAAATTCAGCTTTAAAATTTACATTTTTCAACACTTGGATTTCCTGACGTGTCGGGTAACTAAAAGCTACGTTGTTGAATGTTACATCTCCCTTTATTTTTTCTTTGTTTTTGTTAGAATCAGAATTGATTTTTTCTGGATTTTCGTCTAATAATTCGAAAACTCTTTCCGTTGCGCCAATTGCTTTTTGAATCTGTGCATATAATTCAGCGATTCCACCAAATGAAGCTCCCACAAAAGTAGAATATAAAACAAATGATATTAATTGTCCTACGCTCATTTCTCCCGCTATACTCAAACGAACGCCAAACCAAACTACAGCTACGATAGCACCAAATAAGCAAAATATTATAAATGAAGCAAAATAACCGCGGTATTTACCACCTTTAATGGCCAATTTTATAACATCACTGATTTTACCTTTATATCGTGCAATTTCATACCATTCGTTTGCAAAAGCCTTCACAATGCTGATTCCCTGCATTGTTTCTTCAACAATTACCTGACTTTCAGCAACCTGATCTTGTACTTTTTTAGAATATTTTCTAATAAACCTTCCAAAAACTACTGCAGCAATTGCAACTAATGGAACAACTGACAGCATTAATAAGGTTAATTTTAAACTTTCGGTTGCCAGTAAAATTACACCTCCAATAATCAATATAAACTGACGTAAAAATTCTGCTATAGTCGTAGTTAAAGTATCTTGAATCTGAGTAATATCGGCGCTGATACGGCTGTTTAATTCTCCAACTCTTTTTTGAGAAAAGAAAGTCATGGGCAGTTTTACCAAATTTGTATATAAAGCCAAACGCAGGTTTGCTAATGTATTTTCAGTAAAATTGACAAATAATGATAATCTAAAGAATGAGAAAAATGATTGTAAAAACAAGATTGCAATTAAGCCTAAAGCAATATTGTTTGCTTCGTCATTGTCCTTATTTTTTACGCAGTCTACCAGCATTCCCATTAATTTAGGAAAGGCTAGGGCAGTAGCTCCTGTTAAAAGCAGAAAAATCAATCCGATGAAAAATTTCCATTTGTGATTTCCTGCGTATGTAAATATTGTTTTTGCTTTGGTAAGTGAAGTAGCAGTTATTTTTGATTTAGGTAAATCATTTTCTTTAAATCGTGCCATTAGAATATACTATTTTTAGGTATGCAAATGTATGACTATAGCAAATGAATACAAAGCAATATTAAGAATTACAGATCCAGATTTCGTTTTTTAACTTAATTATAAGAAAATAGAAAAATTTCTTTGTTTTTTAAGGAGCTGAAAAATAGATTGCTAAAGAAAAAGATGAGAAATAATTTCATTTTTTTTCTAATTATGCTTGCAAATACAAAATCTAGCTGTATATTTGCACTCGCAATCACAAACGATAGCAGCCTAGTAAAATAGGGCGATTAGCTCAGCTGGTTCAGAGCACCTCGTTTACACCGAGGGGGTCGGGGGTTCGAACCCCTCATCGCCCACACAAAGACAAACAACGCCATTGAATTCCAATGGCGTTGCTTTTTTTAATACACTTCTCAAATTACTTATTTTAATTTTTTATTGTCTCAAAATAAATCTCAATTTATTAAAAACCAATCGCAGTATTATGATTTTGTTGTACTATTGTAAAAACTTGTGCTTAATTACATAGCGGATACACATGCAGAATGAAGCAAATACGCGATATAAAGTTTGGGCATATATAAATTTAGTAGTAATTCCATACTATTTACAGATAAAAAAACAAGCGATGAAAAAATATTTAATATTCTTTACACTATTTATTTTAATATCCTGTGGTCATAAACTCGATTCAGAAGTTGAAAAAGAAGTTTCATATATTAGTAAATACGAAACTTGTATTTTGGCTGATTTCGTTTTTCAAACACCAAGTTACCTTAATTTGATGACTGTTGCTTCAAATGATGATTTGATTTACTTAACGAATGATGAAAATCCAGTTGTTAGATATTTTGCGTTTATTGGTTTAATGGAAAGAAATTATCCCAAGATTAATCAAATATATGAATCTCATAAAAATGATACTGAAGTCATTTCAACATCAAACGGAGCATGTTTGAAAAATTCAGTTTCAGTAAATTCACTAATGAAAGATGCCATTTCTAAAGAGTCAATTTATACTTTATACTTCTCAAAAAATAAATACTATAGAAAAAAAAGAACACTAAAATCAGCCACTAACAGCCACTCATAAGCGAATGAACGCTTCATTTTATATTTTCAAAAAAAGTTAAAATAGGGATTAAGTGTTCGATTGCAAACCCTGACAGCCCACAAAAAAAAACTCCATAAGAAATTAAGGAGTTTTTTTTTATGCCTATATTTTTAAAAGAAAAATACAAGTCCTAAACAGGTAGAAATCCTATCATATTTCAATCATAGCCTAAGATCCAACCTTGAACTACAGATTAAATTAAGCATTATTTATTAATAAATGAGATAGAATTCTAGAAAACAATAATCTATAATTTTTCGCTATTAAAAAGAAATAGCTAAAAATATTTGCGTATTGTTGTCATGTATATTATATTTGCGACAACAATTTAATTTTAAGAAATATGAGAGAACTAACATTTGCATCGCTACAAGTAAAAAATCTAGAAGCATCAAAAGACTTCTATGAGAAAAAATTAGGATTTGAAATTGGAAACACCAATCCCCAAGCCTGTATTTTTAAGTATAATGAAGGGCAGGCAAGTTTTGCAATTCGTACGCCTCTTGAACCTCTTGAAGATAGAGAATTAGGAATTGGAGTCGCTCTTTGGTTTGCCGTTGACAAAAATGTAGATGAATTGAAAGAGCAATTCATAGAAAATGGAGTTACAAACTGTGGCCCAATTATAGATACACCTTTTGGAAGAGCTTTTCACGTCAAAGATCTCGATGGTTATAAACTTACTTTCTTGGAAACAAAATAAAAGTAAGTTATTTACTTTTTTAGAACCAATTTTCATTATCCAAGCTTATGATTATCTTTGGAATTAATAAAGACGATTTAATATCGACAAAAACGCTTCAATATCATTATGGCTAAAGAAATTAATTTTCATTTTAAAAGTCCAAAAGATAGCCCTGGTTATTTGCTGGGACAATTAACCATGCTCTGGCAGAGGAAACTAAAAAAAGTTTTAGATCCATTAGACTTAACTCAGACACAATTTGTTTTGTTGGCGGCTTTAGGCTGGCTTTCAAAAAAAAGCAATTCTGTAACACAAGTAGACATTGCGAACCAAAGTAATGCTGATAGAATGATGGTATCAAAAGTATTGCGAACGTTGGAAGAAAAAGGTTTTATTACAAGGCAAGAACATGAAACTGATACAAGAGCAAAAACAATTCGACTAACGGAAATAGGAGAGACCGTCTTACAAAAGGGACTTGTTGAAGTGGAAAATGCCGACCTTGATTTCTTTGCTTCGTTAGACGAAAATCTATCAACATTCAATTCTAATATGGCAAAACTTATTGATAAAAATAAGAATGAATAAAATATTAATTCTCCAAAGTCATTAGATTTTGGAGTTTTTTTTATGCTTTGATTTTTTCTTTTTATTATTGAGATATGGAAGCTACATCATCAAAATCCTATAATATTTTTTTTATTACATTTGGCAGAGATTGTTTTG
Organism: Flavobacterium sp. S87F.05.LMB.W.Kidney.N; assembly: GCF_004366435.1. Lineage (NCBI taxonomy): Bacteria > Pseudomonadati > Bacteroidota > Flavobacteriia > Flavobacteriales > Flavobacteriaceae > Flavobacterium > Flavobacterium sp. S87F.05.LMB.W.Kidney.N. The sequence goes on from NZ_SODX01000004.1 coordinate 111,585, forward strand.
TTTAGCAGCTTTATTGCTAAAAAGAAATCGATTCATCAAACCCAAATCTTAAAATGAAAAAAAAATTAATAACTCTTTTATTTGTCTTTACTGCGATAAATATATTTGGGCAAGCTCCTGCCAACAAAACTAATTATTCTAATAAAGGTTTAAGCGAAAGTGAAATTGTGACGAATAAAGCCATGAAACCACTTAAAAAAGTTGCATTAGACGAAGCATCAATCTTAATTTACGATTACGATGGTTCTCTTTTTTCATATGACTTAGAAACTGAAACAATTGGCTGGACTGTAAAAGCTGCGGATTCGCACGCAGAAATGTGTGCCAATAAAGTAACAATAGCTGATGGAGTTGTTTATGTTCCGTTTATTAATGGTGAAATTTTCGCAATAGATAACGAAACAGGCGCTATTTTTTGGAAATCAAGATTAGGTAATATTACAGATCAGATTGTTTTAAAAGACCAGACTCCAGTTATACATAACGGAAAACTTTATATAACCGCCCAAAACCAAAATCAAGGCAGTAATTTATATGCTCTTGATATAAAAGACGGGAGTTTAGTATGGAACTATAAGCTGGATTCTGCAACCAACGAAATTCCAGTACTTTTTTTTGATAACAAAATTTTTACCCAAAGCGGTTCAAATGTTTATAGTTTTGATGCAAATACAGGAAAAGTTCTCAGCCAGAAAAACTTTGAGGGAACTATGAGCGGAAAGCCTGTAACAGATGGTCAAAATATATTTATTGCAAATGATAAAGATGTTCTTTTCGCTCTAAGTCCTGACAAATTAGATGTTGTTTGGCAGTTTAAATTAGCTGAAAATCAATACAATATTAAGGAACGCATACTTTGCAATAACAATACACTTTATTTTGGAGCACAAGGAACCAATGCTTCTTCTCTTTATGCTGTTGATTCAAAAACTGGAACTCAGCTATGGAAAACTGATTTTAAAGATGATAATATTGAATACATTATCAAAGAAAATGAGAATATTTGGGGTTACACCAAAAAAGCAAAACTTTTCGAATTAGACTTAACAAATGGTGAAATAGCATTCGAAACTAAATTAACTACTCTGCCTGTTTCAAACATTGAATTTCCAAATGATGACAACCTGTTGTATTATTATTGTGATGCTGGTTTAATTCAATTTGATTTGAGAGAAAAAGACGAAAATGTATATTATATGAGAACTTCTCTTCTGGATAATATCTACACCGCATATCTCAAAATCATTCGATAATAAAAAGCTGTCTTAAATTCTATAAAGTGAAAAAGCTTAAAGTAAAATTGTTGCAGATATTCAAAAAAAGCAATAAATTACATAAAATCTAAAAATTCATTATAGAATATGGGACAACAAAAAGACTGGTCAATAGACGAAATTCAGAATGTTTGGCAATTGGTTTCAAAACTACATGACGGACAAAAATATGGTGGTGTAAGCGAGGGCGAAAGAGTCGAGTTAACCATATTGGAAGTGTTGTTTTTGAAGTTTTAAACGCCATTCGATCGACAGAAAATATGAATTCTGATTTGGCTGTTAAATGTGCAATGCTCCATGACACAATAGAAGATACGACGTTTGATTATGAAAAAGTTAATGATTTATTTGGAAGCCAAGTTGCATCTGGAGTTCTGGCTTTAACCAAAAATGATCAAATAACTGATTCATTGGAAAAAATGTTGGATAGTCTTAACCGAATTAAACAGCAGCCTATAGAAGTTTGGGCGGTTAAAATGGCCGACAGAATATCAAATTTGTATGAGCCTCCATATTATTGGAATGACGAAAAAAAGCTAAAATATATTGAAGAAGCTGAAATTATTCATAATGAACTGAAAGATGGAAATGAATATTTAGCAAGACGATTAAAAATTAAAATTAAAGAGTATTATCGTTTTCTGAGTACCTCCAATTAATTTTCAGTCAACAAAAAACAACCTCCAAAGAATTCCCTTTGGAGGTTGTTTTTTATAAATTATTTCAAAACGGTCTCTATAATTTTGTTCTACTTCTATAAATGATAAAGTCTAATAATATCTATATGAGTTAAGATAAAAAACTAATTAGAAATTGATTAACTTAGTATAATTGTATAATTCAATCTAATGAAAATTAATTATGAAAACGAAAATGATCTGGGCAAACCTAGTTTCGTATGATTTGCAAAAAACAATTCAATTTTATACCGATTTAGGGTTCAAACAAAACGGAAAAGAAACTGACGAATTAGTTAGTTTTGCTTTCGGCGACAATAATTTTATAATCAACTTTTTTATTGAAAAAAGGCTTGAAAATGCTGTAAAAGGAAAACTTACCAATACAAAAAACGATAATGAAATTATATTTTCTTTATCTGCAGCAAGCAGGGAAGAAGTAGACCTTTGGTACGCAAAAGTGAAAGAAATTGGCGGAACTATTTTTTCTGAACCAGAAAATTTTGAAGCTGGCTATACTTTCGGTTTTGCTGATCCTGACGGACATAAATTTAATTTTCTGTATTGGCCTGGAATGTAGTTTTTTAGAAACTATAGCTACTCTTTGATCTGGATTACAATTCCTCCAAATCTTGCTTCTTGTGCAAAAAACAATTTACCATCAATTATACAATCACAAAATTGTTCGGTATCATTTTCTTTGATAACTTTTCCATCCTTATTTTTTGTAGTTGCTTTAAAACCGCCTGAGATTCCGAGGTTAGAAAACTCAAGTATATTTCCGTCTTTGTCGTGTGCGTCTTTAGAAGCACATTCTTGACAAATATATTTTGGATAACGTCCATAATAACTCACTGGCTCAGAACAATTGGCACACCATTGTTTTACTTCTTTCTTTTTATACTCATCACTCCAAACGCTTCCCTGCCACTCATTAATTTTTTCATATTCTTTAAATGAAGATTTTTGTTCCCTGCGTAATTCATTCAAATACTCTGTTATATGTTTTGCCAAAACCAATATTTTATGGTCAAAACCGTAATGTATATTATATTTTAAATACCATTTTTCCTCTTTAATAAAATCGTTCCAAAATTCATCTATATTATAATAAACAGCGATTTCATCATATTGTAATGACTGCCAATCTTCTTGTTTTGAAGGAAATATGTCTCCTTTAGACAAAACAAATTCATCATTTACAAAAGTAAGTTTGAATGTGTCAAAAGCATCATAGTAGTAAATTATAACATCCTGATCTTTTAACTGATTAATCTGAATCTTATAGAATTCAGCTAAATTTGGTTTAGCATTATATATTCTTATTCGATCTTCTAATTCTCTCTCAGAACGGTATTTACTTTCTAATAAATTTTCATTTTTATCTTCATTAAAAGCGATCGAACGGCTTGAACTTATTAGATTGCCAGAAATATTGTCATATAACTCTTCAATGATTGAATCATTATTGTTTTCAGGTTTAAAAACTCTTTGCGTGATCAATTTGTATTTTCCATCTTCACTTATTATTTCAATTTTATTGTAATTGAAATAATGCTTCCAATCTTCAAATTCTAAAATATGCAAGGTTTCTAAGTCGACTTTATACTGCTTAGTTGGAATAATAGTACCATTATAACCATGATTTTCCCATTTGGTTTCGTCTTTAATGCTTAGAGATACTATTAAGAGTTTAGATTCATAATCAATGAATGTCTGCGAAAATTCCCAACCGGCATCAGGTATTATTTCAAAATTACCATACTCACATTTCCTTGGACTGAAAAAACTGCTTTTTATTATTTTCATTTTCTATGCAAAAAGAGATTTTTAACGCAAAGTAAGAATAAAGGGGCGCCTAATAAATTTTATTCAATTCTTTTTTTGCCATATGACAAATTTTGATTAAAAACTTATAACTAACTTTCGTGCATGAAAGAATTAGTAGCATATATATTGCAGTTTGGCAGTTTAAATCAGCACCAAATTGATTTAATTTTAAGCAAAGCCCAAGAAAAAGATATTAGCAAGGATAATTATTTTTCTGAAGCTGGTAAAATTTCCGTGGAAGTTGGTTTCATTATCGAAGGAATCATGAGAGTCTGTTACTACAATAATAAAGGCGAAGAAATTACTAAATATTTTATAGATGAAAATAATCTTGTAGTCGATTTAGAAAGTTTCGAAAACAGTATTTGTTCTTCTGCCTACGTTCAAGCTGTTACCGATTGTAAAATGATTGTTTTTTCTAAAAAAGATTGGGAAGAACTATTAAATACAATTATTGGCTGGGACAAAATAGTTCATAAAATTATCAATAAAGCTTTGATTCAGAAAGTAGCTAGAAGAAGTCCGCTGGTTTCAGAAGATGCTACAACTCGTTATTTATCTTTTATGGAAATGTTTCCAAAAGTAATTAATCGGGTTCCGCTTTCTTATTTGGCTTCTTATTTGGGTATCACGCAATCTTCTTTGAGCAGAATTAGAAAAAATATCCGTTAAAGTTGCTTTTTGCCAAATGGCAAATGTTTTTGTTTTTTATCAACGCAACTTTGTAATCAATAATTTAAAAAGATAAAAAAATGGATTCAGTATTAATTACAGGCGCAAATAGAAGCATTGGTTTAGAAACCGCAAAACAACTTTCACAAAAAGGATTGTTTGTTTATTTAGGAAGCCGCGATCTTCAAAAAGGAGAGGAAGTAGTAAAAAAACTAACTCAGGAAGGTTTTAATAATATTAAAGCAATTCAGATTGATGTAACAAACGCTGATAGTGTTTTAAGTGCGAAAGAAATTATAGAAAACGAGCAGGGAAAATTAGATGTTCTAATTAATAATGCTGGAGTTCTAGGAGATGTACCGCAAGATTCTTCAACAACTTCTGTCGAAAAAATCCAACAGACATTTGACACTAACTTTTTTGGTGTTATCAGAGTTACTCAGACTTTTTTAGAACTGCTTAAAAAATCAAAAAATCCGAGAATCAGTAATATTACTTCTGGTTTGGGTTCCCTTACTTTACACAGCGATCCAGCTTGGAAATATTATGCGATAAAAGCAGTTTCATACGTTTCGTCAAAAACGGCTTTAAATGCTTTTACAGTTACTTTGGCTTATGAATTAAAAGATTTAGGTTTTAAAGTAAATTCAATTGATCCAGGCTATACTGCTACAGATTTTAATCATCACAGCGGACCTGGAAGTGTAGAAAGCGCGGCGAGTTTTATTATAAAACATACTCTAACCGATGAAAACGGACCAACTGGAAAATTCTTTAGTAATGATATTGAAGATGAAAGCGAAGAAAGTCCTTGGTAATAAAACCATATTAAAACCTCTAAAGTCTTTGATTTTGGAGGTTTTTAATTTAATAATCATCTTAAAAAAAATAAAAGTGGTAATTTTGATTCAGATTTAATTCTAAAGAAAACAAATTATGTCAATTACCACAGAAGCAGAATTAGCAGGAATGAAAAAAGCAAGTGAAGCAGTTGCATTCACTTTAAAAGAAATGAGAAAATTTGCCAAACCGGGCATGTCAACCAAAGAATTGGATGATTATGGCGGACAAATTCTAAATGATCTCGGCGCTAAATCTGCACCTTATTTGACTTACGGTTTTCCTGGATGGACTTGCATTAGTGTTGATAATGAGTTTTGTCACGGCATTCCATCTGAGACTAGAATTTTAAAAGAAGGTGATTTGATTAATATTGATGTTTCTGCAGAATTAGACGGTTTCTGGTCAGACAACGGCGGCTCCTTTGTAATTGGTTCTGATGTAAACGAACATCAAAAATTGGTTGAAGCTTCGAGACAAATCTTGCACAAAGCCATTCATAATATAAAAGGAGGCGTTCGTATTTCTGATATTGGTTTTTTAATAGAAACTGAAGCTAAAAAAAGAGGATACAAAGTTATAAAAAACCTTACTGGGCATGGAGTAGGGCGAAGCCTTCACGAAGCACCGCACGAAATAGCCAATTATAGAGATCGTTTTAATGTCACGAGATTTAAAAAGAATTCTGTAGTTGCCATAGAAACGTTTATTTCAACAACGTCAACTTATGCGGAGACTTTGCAAGACGGCTGGACAATGGTAGGAAATAAAGGCGGTTTTATGGCACAACACGAACATACAATTGTAGTAACAGAAGGCAAACCAATCATTTTAACCGAAATGAATGAAATCTGGAATTAACCCAAACATAAAACTAAAAAACTCCATTAGAAATAGTGAAGTTTTTTTTTTATATCTCAAGATCAACAATCAACTATTAACCATTAACAATTCACCATTAAAAATTAAATCGGTTCCCAAAGCTCAATTTTATTGCCTTCAGTATCCATTATATGTACAAATTTTCCATAATCGTACGTTTCGATATCATCTAAGATTGTTACGCCATTTTGTTTGAGTTTTTCTAAAAGGCCTTCGATATTTTGAACACGGTAATTAACCATAAAGTCTTTTTTAGACGGAGAAAAGTATTCATCTCCTTTCTTAAAAGGACACCATTGAGTCGATTCGATTTGCTCTGGATTATCAAGATTTCTCGATTCAAAACTTGCTGAACCCCAATCATTAATCTCTAATCCTAAATTTTTGGCGTACCAATCTTTAGTTTCCTTTGGATTGTCTAGAAAAAAGAAAATACCGCCAATTCCGGTCACTTTTGGCGTGTTGTCGTTTGAATGGTTTTGGTTTTCCATATAAATAGTTTTTTAGTTAGCGAAAATTGACATTAATAAAACAAATCTAAGGTATAAATAATTCTTGTATTGGAGTTTTTTTAGTTTTGAATTATCTTTACCTTAAAGCCTAAATTATCTAAAAAGCGTGAAATGAAAAACGAAAGAGTATATAAATTACTATTTTCAAGCGTTTATCCTTTATATATTCAAAAGGCAGAAAAGAAAGGAAGAACTAAAGAAGAAGTAGATACAATAACAAAATGGTTAACAGGATATAGCGACGAACAACTTAAAGCTCAAATTGAGAAAAAGGCAGACTTTGAAACCTTCTTTGCAGAAGCTCCAAAATTGAATCCGAATGTATCCAAAATTACTGGTGTAATATGTGGTTATCGTGTGGAAGAAATTGAAGATCCGCTAATGCAGAAAGTTCGTTATTTAGATAAATTAATAGACGAGTTGGCAAAAGGAAAAAAGATGGAAAAGATTTTAAGAGAGTAAAAACAAAACCTCCAAATGAATTATTTGAAGGTTTTAATCTTTCTAAACTCTTAGTAAACCGCGAAAACCTCTTGCAGCATAATAAGATTCTGCACCGTTATGATATACAAAAACGGTATTGTATCTAAAATCAGAGAAAATTGCACCGCCTAATTTTCTTATTTCTGGTGGAGTCAAAATCCAGCTTGATGTTTTGGTGTCAAACTTTCCCAGCTTTTGTAATTCTTTATATTGTTCTTCGTTCAGAATTTCAATTCCCATTCCTTCGGCCATATTTACAGCGCTGTCAGCAGGTTTGTGCTCTTTTCTTTTTTCAAGTGCTTCATGATCGTAGCAGATACTTCTTCGTCCTTTTGGACTTTCTGCAGAGCAGTCAGCAAAAAGGTATTGGTCTTTTTTTTTATCATAACCAATAACATCTGGTTCGCCTTCCGTTTTTTCCATTTCTTCAAGCGACCACAATTTTTCCGGATTAGCTTTTAGTTTGGCTTCAATTTTTGTCCAATCTAAATCTTTATGACGGTTTTTATTTTGCTCAAAACGTTTTTCAAGCGTACTTAAAATCTCATCCTGTTCGTTGGTTGTCAATACTTTTTTCATTTGATTAACTTTTTAATTCACTAAAACACTTTCTTTCCGCTGGTCTGTAATACCACGAAAAAATAGTCAAAACAATTAATAGTAATGGTCCAAAAAGTTCTTTTGCACCATCTCCACAAGCTAAATGAGAAACTATTGCTCCAGACATTGCAAAGAAGAAACCAGCATAAGCCCATTCTTTTAATAAACCAAATCTAGGAATAAGTATAGCAATAACGCCCAATAATTTCCAAACTCCTAAAAGCGTTAAAAAATAAAGCGGATAACCTAAATGTTTCATCATTTCAGTTTCTTCTTTATTCTGGATTAATTGTACAATTCCAGTCGAAGCCATTCCTAGTGCCAGCCAAAGCGTAGCAATCCAGTAAATAATTTTATTTCTTTTAGTCATAATACTTATTTTAGTTTCGTTACAATTTCTTCTAATCTATTATGTGCCATATTTAAACCTTGCGCAAAAGGTAATTTTAATTGCTGTTCTCTATGCTCAATAGATTTGTAAATAATCAGCATCGTTAATTTACTAGTTTCATCTGTTAGTTTTTCAAATTCAAGAAACTCTAATTGAGGCGCGAAATTTGCATTATCCATTTCAAAAGTTCTTGTAATTCTCTCATTTAGAACAAAATCATGAATTACGCCATTGGCGCTAAACACCACATTTCCGCTGGGATCGCTAGTTTCAAAATGCCATCCTCCGTGTTTTTTGCTTTCCAATTTTAAAACTTTTGTTCCCATCCATTGCGAAACAATTTCTGGATCAACATGCGCTTTAAACAATAATTCTAATGGCAGATCAAATTCTCTAGTGATAATGAGATCTTGTTTACCATCTTCTGCCGTTATTTTTGTCTTTCTTTCCATGTTTTTACTTTTTATGATTTTTCATGATTGATTCTAATTTATTGAAACGATCATCCCACATTTGTCTGAACGGCTCGATGAAATTGTCAATTTCTTTCATTTTTTGAGGATTTAAATGATAATAAATTTCTCGCCCATTCTGTACTTGATGCAGTAATTCACATTCATTCAATATCTTGATATGTTTTGAAATAGTCTGTCTAGACGAATCAAAGTTATCTGCTATTGCGCCAGGCGTCATTGCTTGAATGGCCACTAAACCTAAAATAGCTCGTCGGGTAGGATCGGCTATTGCTTGAAAAACATCTCTTCTAATTTCCATTACGCAGTTATTTGACTGCAAATATAATGAAGTCATTTGACTGCGCAATATTTTTTTACTTTTTTTAAATAAAAAAACCTTCAAACTATATAATTTGAAGGTTTTACTGTATGTTTTGTAATAACTTAAAGCTTAATCGAATATGTTTCAAATGTATAATCATTTACAGTATATACATTTGTTTTCCACAACAAAATATCATTTAAATAGTTTAACATTACATTGGTAGAAGATCTTGTATCGTAGACTTGGCCATAATCTCCAGTTTCCCATTCTCTTTGATCCGTTTGTTTGATATTTGGAAATTTATCTAATAAGCCAGCTGGAAATTTAAAAGGTTTTAAATTTAAAGTTCCTGTACTTTCTGTACTGTCAAAATTCCAAATATAAGTTATACTATTCGCTGAATATCTATATTTATAAAAGGAAACGAAAGTCCTTAAAAGTTTTTTATCTGGAAAAACAGCGCCATGTTTAAAAGAAAATTTATCTCCATTTTTGGTTATACTATGCCCAGAAAGTTCTTTTACGTTTACAAGTGACGGTACATCTTTTTTATTACTTTCTGCAACGTAAGAAGTGTTTCCAGTTTTAGCAGAATATACTAATCGCCAGTAATTAATTGGTATTTCGTCGTTACTGCTCACATACCAAATTTTATTACCCTCAATTATATGATTAAATGATCTTATAATATTTCTTCTGTCTGCTTGTATATTATAGGTATACAAAAACATGTTTTCATACGGAACGTTGTTAGCGTCTACCTGTACAGTTTTAATTTCTGCGGGACTGAAATCACTTTTATTTAATGTAATTACATCATTGCTTGTGTAGTTTTGAGTAAGCCTTTTTAAATCTAAATATTTGACGTAAGGTTTATTAGTGTTTTTTTCAAAAAGAAGCAGCTCAGCTCCATATTCCTTTTCTTCTATATCATTCCCTTTAGTAAAAGTGATATCAGCATAAGAATATCCGTTTTCAATTTTACTCCAAGTTAAAGGATTAAAAGTTGCATAACCGCTATGAATTAAATATGCTGTGCTCGAAAATCCGTTTTCTACATTACCATTTCCTTCTCTTTTACCAAAATCTTCAACTTTAAATTTAAAGGTTTTACGATCTGTTTCCTGATAAAGGAAAATATTTCGCAAATTGGTAAAAGTTTGTCCAACACTAATATTTTTGATATGCTGAACTTGCATTCCATTCACCACTTCAAAATATAAAATATCTATTTTGTCACCATTGTATTTTGCTTTCAAATCCCATTTTAAAGAATCTCCCAAACTGCCATAATTTAATAGCTCACCTTCTGGAGTATATGCGGCAAGGTATCCCTTTATGTCTCCGGTATGAGAACTTCCATAATTTACTGAGAATAAAACCTTTGCCTGCTGAACAGGAGAATCTGCATCATCGTTCTGGCAGCTAAAAAGAAATATGACGGAAAAAATACTCAAAAATACTTTACTGTAAAATTGTTTCATGGTTTTAGGAATTTGTTTAGGATTAGTTAATCAAATATAACAATTTTGTATGATTTTAATTATAAAACCTAAAAAAACACCAAAAGCATTCAATTTTTTAATTTTATCTAATCCAATCCCGCAAATTGAAACGGTTTCGTTTCTTTAAAATTCAATAAAGATTCACCAGAATAGTTTTCATTATTGGCTAAGCTGAGTTTTTTAATCTTTCCCTTTTCGCTAAAATCTATTTTATTGAATTCAACCCAAATTACATTCGGGTTTAAAACATTATCAAAATAATAAACGAGATTTTTTTGATCTGCAACAGTTCTCCAGCGAGTAGAGGAGATGTTAGGCTCTGTTTCTGAAGCAATTCCTAAAGGAACAGAACAATTTCGAATCACACCGAATACACTTGCCAAAGCTCTTCTGGTGTCATCCGTTTTCGGAATTGCATCAATATAATATGAAGCTCTCACAAAACGATCGGCAGCTCTATTCGTTCCTGGAAGCATAACTGTTCCGGGAATACTTTTCCAATAAGTATTTATAGCCAGCTGTTCGTCAAAAATTGGAGAATTAGTCATTGTAACATATTTTCTATCATGATGAATTACCAATTTTCCATTTATATATTCGAAAATAGCATTATCACCGGTAGCATCAGAAATAGATAAATGAACTGTAGCAAAAATGTCTGTTCCGGGAATATGCGATGACACAATTACGAATTCATTTTTTGCTAATGCATTTACAGCCTCAGAAACGGTCGAGAAATTATCCAAAACATATTGCAGCCATAAAGAAACGGCCAGACCTTTTACTTTTCCGTTTTTTTCAAACTTAGGATATTGAGATTCAACCAGCCATAAAAGATTGCCCACAAGTCCTTTTTCGTTCATTCCGTCTGAAGATGCAATATCCCAAGAGCTCGTAATTACACTTCCATACTTAGATTTCCATTTTACCGAACTAGTGCCGGCTTCTCCAGATCGGTCAATACCACGTGGGAAAATCCACAAATTTGCTGGAATTTCTCCTTTCCAGTCCATTGATCTTGCAGTTATTATTGTACCATTTATGCCTTCGTATACAACTCTTGTACAAGGAAGTACAGTTTCACTTATAAAACAAAAAGTAAGTAAAAGCGCCAAAATTCTGTTTCTTGATTTCATAATTTTTTACCATTCAATTAAACTTGATTTATATATAAATTGCTTGATAGCCAAAACTATTTCTGTAAAGAAAATCTTTCGATGCAATTTACGAATTTTAAATAATGTTTTGTTTATCAGATAAATATAAAAGTAAAAGTTTTAGTGATAACAAAAGACAGTTATCACTAATTGATTCAATAAACAATGAGCAGCGCCAAAATATTTGTAATGCTGCTTATTTAAAGCCAAATTTCTTTTTCGATATTTATTTGTTTTAAAAACAACTGATCGTGTGAAACAACAATCAAAGTTCCCTGATACTCATTAATTGCTGTTGTTAAAATTTCGATATTTTGAATATCTAAATTATTTGTGGGTTCATCCAAAATAATAATTTCAGGAGATTCATTGCTTATCGTTAAACAACATAGCATAAGACGCATTCTTTCGCCACCGCTTAAAGCACTGCATGGTTTATTCCAATCATTTTGAGAGAACAAAAAACGATTTAATCTCATCTTAATTTCATGCTCTTCTAATCCAGAATCATTAAAAAGCTGTGCTTGCTGGTAAATATTTAAATTGCTGTCAAGCAGAGAATAATCCTGATCGATGTAAATTGCTTTTTTACTTAAGGAAGTAAAATTTCCCAGCTTCGGGCGCAGCTCTCCAAGAATAATTTTGATTAAAGTAGTTTTTCCAGAGCCATTTGAACCTTTTAGTACCAATCGCTCTCCAGAAAGTATTTCAAAATTTAGATTTTCTTTCCAAAGTAATTGATTTTCATAGCTGTAATTGATTTCATCGGCTTTAAAAAGTGTTTTTCCTTTATGAAAAGCAGCAGTGTTAAAACCAAATTTCATTTGATCTATAGCCGAAAGTGATGATCGAAGCTCACGCAAGTCATTAGAAATATTATCAATTTTTTCTGCATGAACATCTTTTAATTTCGAACTGCTGTTTTCAGCCTTGTTACGAAGCGTATTCATCATAATCCTGGCAACTCCCGATTTTTCTTGTTTCTTTTTGCCCCTAGAATCTAATTTATTTTGGCGTTCAATAGTTTCGCGTTCTTTTTCCTTGGCTTTTTTGAGTGCTTTTTCTTTGCTCTGGACATCTTGTTCTAAAGTGTTATTTTCAATCTTTTTCTGTTCGTCGTAAAAGTCATAATTCCCGCCATAAACAGAAATCCCATTTTTACTCATTTCTAAAGTTTTATTTAGAATATTCAGCAATGTTCTGTCATGACTTACAACGAGTAAAGCGATAGAAGTAGATCTTATAAAATCATACATCAAGTTTCTACCAGCAAAATCCAAATGATTGCTGGGTTCGTCTAATAAAACCAAATCTGGTTCGTGTATCATAATGCCAGCCAAAAAAACTTTTGTTTTCTGTCCGCCGCTCAAAGTTTCCATTTTCTGGTCAAGGTCTAAATCTTGAAGCTGCCAATACATTAAAGCCTCATTACAGCGTTCTTCAATTGTCCAGTCATCATTTAACAACTCTAAGTTTTCGTCGGTTACAATACCTTCAAGTATTTCTTTAAGTGAAGTTATTTTATCCTTTATGTTTAATGCTTCCGCAATTGTCAAATCATTGAATTGTCCAAATAACTGTGGAACAAAATAAGGTTTAAAATTTTGATTAATTTGCCCTGAAAAGGGGTGAAGATGTCCAGCAATAATTTTTAATAACGTAGATTTTCCAACGCCATTATTTCCGATCAAAGCGGTTTTATCGTGATTGTTTAGAGTAAAACTAATGTTTTGAAACAGCATGTCTTTATTCTCATGCTGATATGAGATATTTTGAAGAATAAGCATAATTCCTTTCTTTTATAGATAAATAAATTAAGTGACCACAAAATGCGGTTACTTACTAAACTTTTCGAAAGAAATTATTTTTCACATACGTTGTACTTATTTAAAGAGATGCAAAGATATTTATTTTAAAGCAAAAAATCAAAAAGCCATTCTCAGATAAAAAGAATGGCTTTTTGTATTGATATAAACTGAAATGCTTAATTTAAATTTTATTGAATGTTAACTTAGCTTCTTTAGCTTCTAAAATTAATTTATCGTCGGTAATTGTGCTTACACAAGGATAAGGCGTACCAACTTCATCTTTAATAACCAGACTAGTTCCTTTTTTTGTTAATGCATAAGTTCCGTCTGTTATTTCTCGAAGTAAAAATCCAGTAACATGACCATCTTCTGTAAAAGTAAGTTCCCCATTGGTTAGAATTACATTTTTAGCAGAATCAGTCATCGGAATTTTGGCTTCGACAGCACTAACTTTCCATGAATTCACTAGTTTATTTCTTTTACTATGACATGAAACCATTAATACAACAGCAATTGCAATTACGAGGGTAAATAATTTAGAGTTTTTCATGATTATGAGGTTAAAAGTTAAACAGGAAAAAGTTACAAAAAAAAATGACATTAAATTATTCGTAATCAAATATTTATAAAGATTTTTTTTTACCTGACATTACGCAAGGCCTTTTCCAGAGATACTTTAATTAAGAGTCAAAGCCCCTAAAATTTCTTCATACATGAATGGACCGCCGGGATAAGTTGCAGTGTAGTCAAGATTCATCCAAACTTGACCGCGTTCGTCTATATGGTAATGCAGTTTCTTGCCGTAGCTTTCTTTTGGAAAAAGAACGTTTTTAATCAAGTAATTCACTTTCTCCAAATCAATCGTAGAACCAATCAAAATCTCTGGATAAATATGTCCTTTTGTATGAATAAGTCGGGGAGTTCCGCCAATAGATCGAATCGCCGCCGCCATCAAAATAGAATGATCATCGCAGTCGCCAGAAAAATAATCTAAAGATTCGCTAGCGGTAGCAATATAATCACCTTCTTTTGGATCGTTAACATAATTCCATCTGCCGTTTATCTCTTTGAAAACTGCAAAACATTGAATAATAGTTCGATAATCTGAATAACCTCTAATTCCTTTAAAATGCTTCGTTGTCGCCATTATAGCAAAATTTCGCACTTTAGGGTTTTGGTATTCTATTGCATTAATAATTTTTGTTTTATTTGGAAAAGGAAGCAGTTTTGCTACAATGATGTCCTGCGGATACGGATTATCAGACATGGTATAAATCATAGAATTATAATCTTCTGAGATTTCGCTAAAACCATAATTCCCAATAACAGTTCCGTAAAACAAAACCAATAAATAAACCGCAATGCACAGAATAATAATAGTTCTGAGATACATCAGCAGAAAAAATATTGCTGTAAAAAGAAAAATAAAGATAAATACACGATCGAGATTGAATGACCATTCTAAATCGATTAAATTTTGATGCAGTATGATGAAAATCGGAATCGTAATCAAAAGACTCAAAATCGAAATAATAATCCTATCCCAAGGTGATTTCACCTGTAGCTTGGATTTTAACTGCGGAAAGTCAATTTTAGGGAATTTCATCATACGAATCAAAAAAGCAGTATTACAGTGCTTTTACGGTTTCTACAAAAATACTTTTTTTATCAATAATTCCCAGATCAAATAATTGATTTTGAATTTTATTAAAGGACTTTTCTGTTAGGTTTTTCTGTGACCATTGTGTTAGTTTCAGCCACTCTTTAATATCTTCAGCTTTTTGGTGAAAAAGTTTAGATAATTTCTCGTCTATTTCTGGAATTTCTTTAAAATCAACCGTTGTTTTGTTGATGATTTCAAGAATTTTCTCTACGATCTTTGGATTCTTTTTCAAGAATTCATCGCGTACCGCAATTACAAATGAAGGCCAAGGAGTAGGGCAGTCGTCAATGCGTCTAAAAATTCCTTGATCTACAAGAGGTTTTGTCATAAAACGTTCCCACATAAAGTAGTCTGCTTTTTTGTTGGTCAGAGCATCAACAGCGCCGTCAATGGTATTTACAATTTCAAATTCTAAATCATCCATTTCCCAGCCTTGCTCATTGGCATTTACATATGCCATTAACTGAGATCCAGAACCAAGTCTTGAGATAGCGGCTTTTTTATTTTTAAGATCTTTTAGGGTTTGATAATCTGATTTTGCAGCAACGTGAATTCCCCAAATTAAAGGCGACTGCACATAAATCTGAACAATCTTACTTGGGTTTCCAGCTGCGATATCTTTTAGAATTCCTTCGGTCAAAATAACAGCTAAATCTGTTTCTCCATCACGAAGCATTTGACACATCTTCCCAGTTCCTTCGGGTACATTTGTCCATTGTAAATCGATGTTCTCTTCTTCAAATTCACCATTTTCTATACATAGATGCCATGGCAAATTGAAGTGTTCCGGAACACCCGCAATTTTGACAGTTTTCATTTATTTTAAGTTTAAGTTAAGTTGCTTGCTTGGTATGCGTATTCTAAAGTTGTTTGTTTAGTTTTTTAATAAATCTGCTCTGTGTTTTTCTGAAAGACAAGGTTCTGCAAATTCGATAATTTCCTGCGACTCGTATTCGTTCAATAGGCTTCTTACCAATGTATAATCAACATCTTTCGCAATTTCTGCTGCAAAAAAAGTTTCGTTCAATCCTTCCGACAAACAATTTATTGCCTTTAATTTTTCGCGGATGATTTCCTTATCAAAACCTTTTTCTAAAATAGCGATCTGTACAATCGAGTTTCCTGAATTTTGTATTGTTTTTCTATGCATAAAACGTTCTTCGGTTTCATCGAATTCTGCATAAAATATATCGTCTGTTGCAATTAATGGACCAAAAAATGGAATATTATCCAGTTTAAAAAGACCTTTTTCCAGATCTATAATTTCCGCCCACATGGTTTCAGAAACTACTTCGTCCAGATAATCGCTATAGTATTTAAATAGTATTTTTTTATGGGTTTCAGACATTATTCTATTTCGTTTATTATGGCTTTTAATGAGGATATTACTATGCGATAACCGTCTGGATCCTGAATCATTTTGCCATTTTCATTCCAATACGGATTAATCGCTGGTATCATTTCAATATTATTGCGTGTAAGTTTATGTATTAAATCGTTGTAATTTGAAATTGTTTTTGGATAAAGTACGATTATATCATCTTCATCAAAGGTATGTTTAGCTTCTATTTCAGACTTTGTAAACTCAAAATGCCAGTCTAAACCTGGCTTTCCTATAAAAATTCCATCGTACTTATTATGTTTTTCAAAACCGTCTAATCGCTCGAAACCTAGAATATTCACATAAAAATCTTCTATTTTTTCTAGATTGTTGGTATGTCTTGCCACTCTCAAAAACATAATTCAGTATTTTTATAATTATCTCATTTCCTAATTTAACGAATTATCCAATTAATTACCAGCCAGCTTATTCAATGTATAACCAATTAATTCATCTACAGCTTTATATGGATCTGCACTAAAAGTTCCCGAAGCACGATTGGCGATAATAGCATTAAGCGACAAAGCACTGTGCCCAAGAAGCGCAGAAAGTCCGTAGATTGCTGCTGTTTCCATCTCTAAATTAGTGATTTTAGTTTCATTAAAACTAAAATTATCCATTTTATTATTCAATTCAGCATCTTGAATATTCAAACGCAAAACTCTTCCCTGCGGACCGTAAAAACCTCCTGCAGTTGCCGTAATTCCTTTAAATATTCTACTAGATTCGATTAATTTTTCTAATTTTTCAGAACATTTTGTTACATAAGGTTTCCCTTTTCTAGGATCCCAATCGGTATGTTTTACAAAAGCATCTTCTATTTCGGTAATCGACACGTCGTCAATTAAATAGGAGCGGAGCATATTATCTAAACCTAAACCAAATTTTGACATCACGAAGCTGTCTACAGGAATATCTGCCTGAAGAGAACCAGAAGTTCCAATTCGGATAATATTTAGTGAAGTTAAGGTTTCTTTTGGCTCACGCGTCTTTAAATCGATATTAACTAGTGCATCTAATTCATTTAAGACGATATCGATATTGTCTGGGCCGATTCCAGTAGAAATTACAGAAATTCTTTTTCCTTTATAAATTCCTGTTTGGGTTTTAAATTCTCTTTTTTGAGTAGAATATTCGATTGAATCGAAAAACTGAGTGATTTTTTCAACTCTATTTTGGTCACCAACAAAAATAATGTCGTGCGCAATATGTTCAGGACGAAGGTTTAAATGATAAACACTTCCGTCTGGATTTACTATTAATTCTGATGATTGGATCATTTTTTCTTTAAGTTGCTAAGGTTCTGAGGTACTAAGTTTTTTTTGTTTCAAGTTTCAAGTTTCAAGTTTCAAGTTTCAAGTTTCAAGTTTCAAGTTTCAGGTTGCCTTGAAGAACTTGGAACCTGAAACTTGAAACTTTTTAGCCACCTACACGTTTGGTTTTAAATCCTTTTTCTTTTAAGATTGCCATAATTTTATCACGGTAATCGCCTTGAATAATAATGGAATCATCTTTAAAGGTGCCGCCAACGCTTAATTTGGTTTTGATTTCTTTGGCTAAGATTTTAAAATCTTCGTCAGAGCCTTCATAACCTTCAATAATCGTTGTTGGTTTTCCTTTTCTTTTTTCAAACTTACAGATCATAGGTTCTTTTTGAACATAGAGAACGTGTTCTTGTTCTTCAACTTGCTCTGGTTCATTTGATTCTACATGATCTGGAAATAAATTCTTTAATTGATCTTTAAAGTCCATAAGTTTTTTATTCTAAAAATAAATCTCAATAAATATAGTTCATAAAAATTAAATTCCAAACTCCAACAGAAGATTGGAATTTGGAATTTTATATTGGAATTTATTTAAGTTTATTTTTTAATTAAACCTAACTCTACTAAACGTTCGTGTAAAAACTCTCCCGCAGAAATATCTTCAAATTTCTTCGGGTTTTCTTCATCAATACAGTTTTCAAGACAATCCAAACGCATATCGCTTACCGGATGCATAAAAAACGGAATTGAATAACGTGAAGTTCCCCATAATTCTCTCGGTGGATTTACCACTTGGTGAATTGTAGATTTTAATTTATTGTTTGTATGTCTTGACAACATATCACCAACATTAATTACCAATTCGTCATCTTCAGCAATGGCATCAATCCATTCACCATTATGATTTTGAACTTGTAACCCTTTACCTTGAGCTCCCATTAATAAAGTAATAAGGTTGATATCACCGTGAGCCGCTGCACGAATAGCGTTTTCTGGCTCAGATGTAATTGGAGGGTAATGGATAGGTCTTAAAATTGAGTTTCCTTCTTTTGCATAGTTATCAAAATAGAATTCGTCAAGACCTAAATGCAAAGCCAAAGCTCTTAATACATAAACACCTGTTTTTTCTAATTTTTGATACGCTTCTTTACCAACCGCGTTAAATCGAGGTAATTCAGTAACTTCCACGTTATCTGGATATTCCGAAGCCCATCTTGAGTCTTTGTCAACGTACTGGCCAAAATGCCAAAATTCTTTTAAATCTCCTTCTTTGCGACCTTTAGCATGTTCTTTTCCAAAAGAAACATAACCTCTTTGTCCGCCGATTCCAGGAATTTCATATTTATGCTTAGTTTCTATTGGCAAGGCGAAAAAGTTTCTAATTTCACCATAAAGTTCGTTTACCAATTGATCATCAAGAAAATGACCTTTTAAGGCTACGAAGCCAATGTTTTCAAATGCACTGCCGATTTCATTTACAAATTTTTGTTTACGTTTCGGGTCGTCCGAAAGGAAATCACGTAAGTCTACACTAGGAATGTTTTGCATACTTTACATTTTATATTTAAGAACAAAAGGTGTCATAAGCACCTTTCGCTAACAAAGGTATAGAATATTTAGAAAATAATATTAAGCTCAGGTATTAAAAGCAGATTTCTGATTAAAAAAATATTTCAGAATTGAATAAAATTAACGCAAATTGTTATATTTGAAACACTAAAAAACAAAAAAGTAAATGATTTTTTACCGACAAAACCTAACCGACGCTCAATTATTAGACCTCTATAAAAAGATATTAAAACCCCGATTAATCGAAGAAAAGATGCTGATCTTGATTCGACAGGGAAAAGTTTCTAAATGGTTCTCCGGAATCGGGCAAGAAGCTATTGCTGTTGGTGTTACGGCTGTTTTAGATCAGTCAGAATATATACTTCCAATGCACCGAAATTTAGGTGTTTTTACTACAAGAGAAATTCCGCTTCATCGTTTATTTTCGCAATGGCAGGGAAAAGCAAATGGTTTTACAAAAGGCCGTGATAGAAGTTTTCACTTTGGAACACAAGAATATAATATTATTGGAATGATTTCGCATCTTGGCCCGCAGTTAGGAATTGCTGACGGAATCGCTTTAGCGGATAAACTTCAAAACAATAAAAAAATTACAGCCGTTTTTACAGGCGAAGGCGCAACAAGCGAGGGAGATTTTCATGAAGCATTGAATATTGCTGCAGTTTGGAAGCTCCCAGTAATGTTTATTATTGAAAATAACGGCTACGGACTTTCAACGCCGACAAATGAACAATATGCCTGCGAAAACCTTGCCGATAAAGGCATTGGCTACGGAATTGAAAGCTGGATTATTGACGGAAATAATATTGTAGAAGTTTATAATAAATTGTCTCAGCTTAAAAAAGAAATGCAGGAAAATCCGCGTCCCGTTTTATTGGAATTTAAAACTTTCAGAATGCGCGGCCATGAAGAGGCGAGCGGCACTAAATATGTTCCTCAAGATTTAATGGATCAGTGGGAACAAAGAGATCCAGTTACCAATTACAGAAAATATTTGACTGAAAATGGTACTCTAACTTCAGAATTAGACGAGCAATTTCACGCCGAAATCAAACAAGAAATTGACGAGAATTGGGCAATGGCAAATGCCGAACCTGAAATTGAAGCAACTTATAGCGGAGAATTAGATGATGTTTATAAACCGTATAAATATGAAGAATATAGCCATAATTCTGAATTAGAAAATATTCGTTTTATAGATGCTATTCGAAATAGTTTAGAGCAATCTATGTGGCGTCATAAAAACCTTGTCATTATGGGACAGGATATCGCTGAATATGGAGGGGCTTTTAAAATTACAGATAATTTTGTTGACGTTTTTGGAAAAGACAGGGTTCGCAATACACCTATTTGTGAAAGTGCTGTTGTTTCGACAGGAATGGGACTTTCTATAAACGGTTATAAAGCAATTGTAGAAATGCAGTTTGCGGATTTTGTTTCAACAGGATTTAATCCGATTGTGAATTTATTGGCAAAATCACATTACCGCTGGGGTGAAAAAGCAGATGTTGTCGTTCGTATGCCTTGCGGAGGCGGAACGCAGGCAGGACCTTTCCATTCGCAGACCAATGAAGCTTGGTTTACCAAAACTCCTGGTTTGAAAGTGGTTTATCCAGCTTTTCCATACGATGCAAAAGGACTTTTAAACACTGCTATTAACGATCCAAATCCGGTCTTGTTTTTTGAACATAAATTATTGTACCGAAGTATTTATCAAGATGTTCCTAAAGATTACTACACGATTCCGTTTGGAAAAGCAGCTGTATTAAAAGAAGGAAACGCAGTTACGATAATCACTTTTGGTGCGCCAGTACACTGGGCTTTAGATACTTTAGCGCAACATCCAGAAATTGATGCCGATTTAATTGATTTAAGAACTTTACAGCCTTTAGATACTGAAACAATTTTTGCTTCTATAAAAAAGACAGGAAAAGCTATTATTTATCAAGAAGACACTATGTTTGGTGGAATCGCAAGTGATATTTCGGCTTTGATTATGGAAAATTGTTTCGAATATTTGGATGCTCCAGTAAAAAGAGTTGCCAGTTTAGATTCTCCAATTCCGTTTACAAAAGCTTTAGAAGATCAATTTTTACCAAGAAATCGTTTTGAAGAAGTTTTACTTGAGCTTTTAAAATATTAAAATAGTGAGAAACTAAGATTCTGAGTTAAAAAACTTAGAATCTTAGCATCTTAGAACCTTAGTATCTTAAATAAGAACCACTAATCTTTTTCCGTCAACAACTTCGGCATTCCACATTTTTTCAATATCTGATAAATTTACTTTTTCGATATTTACTTTTAGTATATTTTTAGAAGCCAAAAGAAACATTTCTGGAAGTATTTCAGAAAATAATAATTTCACTTCATCCTTTGTCCAGCTTCCTAAACCTGATCCTGACAATTGTAAATCAACGCTTCTTAGAATTTGTGCAGATAATTGAATCGTATCTCCAGACATAGAACCAACAGAAACATATCTTGTTTTAGGAGTAAAGTTTCCATTTCCTTTTAAAACTGAAAGAATAAGCTCAGCCGAATGTCCCCATAAATAATCAACAACAATATCAATCGGAGAGTTTTGATGAATTTGTTTTAACTGATTAATAAAAGATTCGTCCTTTTGTTTTAGAGAAACAATCTCGTCAGCACCCAATTCTAAAAGACTTTGAAGTGTTTTTTCGTTTCTTCCAGTAACGATTATTTTCTTTGCTCCAT
The DNA here is from genome assembly GCF_004366435.1 of Flavobacterium sp. S87F.05.LMB.W.Kidney.N. Taxonomy (NCBI): domain Bacteria; kingdom Pseudomonadati; phylum Bacteroidota; class Flavobacteriia; order Flavobacteriales; family Flavobacteriaceae; genus Flavobacterium; species Flavobacterium sp. S87F.05.LMB.W.Kidney.N. Next base: position 133,592 of record NZ_SODX01000004.1, read on the forward strand.
AATGTTTAGCAATCTGTATCGCCATTTGACCTGTAAAACCTGTTGCTCCATTTATCAAAACCGTTTCACCAGGTTTTATTCCGGCTCTAAATCGAAGTGCCATTGCCGAACCTGCAACTGCATTGGGCATTGTTGCGGCCGTCGTATCGTCAATTCCCTCAGGCAATACAACCATTCTGCTTTTTTCTACTAAAGCTTTTTCGGCAATTGTTCCAGAAATTCCGCGCGCATAAACTGTTGTTCCGTTTTCCAAAACTCCAACAGCATCACTGCCGACTACAAATCCGTTTTGATTTTCATTTTCTGAAGAATAATGATCTCCGCTGGCAATTCCTTTGTCTAAATTGGTAATCGCAACTGCTTTAACCGAAATTAAAACCTCGTTTTCATTTGATACAATTGGTTCTGCAAAATCTGCATATTTTGGTAATTCGCCTTTTTTATAAACTACTGCTGCTTTCATAATTATTAAATTTTATGAAGCAAAATTATAGAGTCATTTGTGGACAGACGATAACATTTGTTATCAAATGAAAAGAGCTATTTATTTTGAAGCAGTTTACTTTTTATTCGGCTTAAATGAACAGTACTCACACCCAAATAAGAAGCAATATAATGCTGTGGCACTCTTTGTACTATTTGAGGTTTTTCTTCAATTAAACTAAGATAACGCTGGGCAGGAGAATCTTTTAGAAATGAGAAAAAATGTTTCATATAATCAAATGTTCTCTGAAAAAGCATATTAATTAATCTGTCTCGCAGTTCTGGAATTTCCTTTATTTCTTCAATTATGGTATCAACATCTTCTTTATGAATCCACCATAAAACAGAAGGTTCGATTGTTTCTATAAAAACCGGACTTGGAAATTTTTTCATAAAACTTTCAATAGAAGAAACGCTTTGATTTTCGAAAAAGAACTGCGAAGTCAGATCTTTTCCGTTATGATTGAACCAAACACGAATACAGCCTTTTTCGATAACAAAAAGTTTTTTTGAAATTTCCCCTTCTTCTAAAAGAGTTATTTTGGAAGCAACTTCAATGCGATTGAAATAATTGGTATATTCAATCCATTTTTCATCGGTTACAGGGAATTTATTTCGGAATTGGTCGAACATTTTTTTAATAATAACTATACATCTTTTATTGATTTATTAAATTTTCTGAAACATCTAAATTATACCAGTGATTAAATTGTCTAAGCGCATTTAATATAGTTTGACCTTCATCATTATCAAAGAAAAAAACTTCCTCCTTAACAATTTCTTCTTCAAAATTTTCCATTAATAATTTGTGCAAAATATTGATATCATAATATCTTTTTAAGGATTGAAATGTATCTCTTGCAAAATCATTTTTATAAGGATCAATTCTTGTTGAACTATATATCATTGATGTAAGAGAATATATTATTGTTTTAATAAATTTTGGATTTTCATCTAATAAATTCTTAATATAAACAGTCAGTCCAATAGGATCGCTTTCGTGAAATAGACTTAATAGTAAAAATATCGAATGCTCATACTTTTCAAATAAATTACTATTACATTTTTTAGAATCATCTAGAGCTCTGTCTAAAATTACTTTGTTTAAAAACTTAATTTCATCTATTTTTAGAGTTTTTTCTTCGTCAGATTTCCCAACTTTAAACCATTTAAGTAATTCTTTTGAAAATTCGAATGGCACTTCAGATGATATTGTTTTTTTTGCTACATTAAATCTCTCTGAATAATTTTTATGCGATAATAATAACCTATTTACTAGTACTGCTGCTTGAGATTTTGGATTGTAACCAAGTGAGAAGGTCCCACCCTTCATCCCTTCGAATTTTCCTTGGATTGAACAAACTAATTCTATTAAAACCTTTTTTGTTTCCCATTCTAATGAATCTTCATAAAAACTAATTTTATTTAAATATTCAACTGGATCAATACTGCTAAAAATTTCTTCAGTTTCGTGTAAGATTTGATCATATTCTTTCGTTGAGAGATTTTTAATATAATTTTCAAAATAAACATCTGAGATATCATCTTTTGACACACTATATATGAAGTATTTATAAAAATATTTTGAAGAAGCAATCCTTTTTTCTCTTATCCATAAATCATCTCTATTTCTTAAACTGTAATTTTCCAATCCTTCTTTTATGAACGGAAATAAATGTTTAAGCAATTTTAATATAGCATTTTGTTCATTTTTAGACAAATCTTTCTTTAATTCCTCAAAATTACTTTTTAATTCTTCTATTTTTTCTAAGTTCTTTTTCTCATAAGTAAAATCATAATATGTTTCGATGAAATATTCTGGTGAAGATTTGATAAAGTCATAATATTTTGGATATAAAATTTTAACTCCTTCAAATAGAATTAAATCAGACATATTTACTTCTCCATCAAGAAGAGGAATTAAAAAAGAAAGAGAGTTCACATATCTTATAGCTAACCTCGGGGTTTTAATTCTTAGGAGAAGAAATTGAGAAATTAAACTACCGACATTTTGTTCTTCTTCTCTCCCAAGATCAATTTTATATTCATTCAAAATATAATTTAATAAATCAAATGTGTATTGTAGTAAATCTTTAGGTAAAGCTTGCGGTATCCTCAAAGGAACTTGTATTACTTTTTCTAAAAAATTATGCCCTGAATTATTATCTCCTTTCGCAAATCGTTCGCCAATAGAAGAAGCAACCATTTCATCATCAAACGAAAGAATATAATAGGTCTTTGTAAAATCGCCAGTTAATTTTATCAATTTAAATAGTGAGAATAATTCTTGCTTATCTAATCTGTCAATATCATCAATTATTACAACAATTTTTTTATCATAACTCGCTAAAAAATCATTCACTCTTTTCTTTAAGTCTTCAAGTTGCGTATCAGATAAATTTTCTCCAATTTTAGATAAATCTAGATTTACAACACTTCCAACACTTCCGTACTTTTTAAAAAACTGACCTAGCTTTTCTGTTTTATTATTTAATTCAAAATCTAACTTTTCCGATAAATTTTTAAAAAAATTCAGTATTAAAGTATCTTCATCTTTAAAACGCCAAGGATTGAATTTAATTACTAAAATATCATCTGCTAATTTTAAATCATTTTCTATCATATTCAACACAGATGATTTTCCTTCTCCCCAAAGTCCATACAATCCAACTACTATCCCTTCATCACTACTCCGTTTAATGATTGTTTCAGATATTCTTCTAGAAAATTTAAATCTATTAAACCTGTCATATTTTTTCTCAATAATTGGTTTGTCTGAGTTATATATTTGATTCATTTAAATTGTAAATACATTAAAAAAAAATAAATTATTCTAAAATTTCTAATTATCCGATTCCACTTCAAACAGCTGCACTTGATTTTTCAAACGATCTATTAACAAATTCATCATTCTTTTATTTAAACTTGAAGAATTTTGAATATAAGTATCATACTCTTGAATGGTAAAAAGCGCCATTACAATTCCTTTTAACGAATTTCTGAACTTAATATCTTTTTGAATTGAATTTTCAATTGCCTGTAATTTCTTTTCGACGGAATACGAATAAAAATCGGGTTTGTTTTTATTCACATAATTTATAAAAACCGCTACAAAAAGGTCGTTTTGAAGCTTTAAAATAGGTCGAATGGTTTGATTTTGAAAGATCTCATCTGGAGAAGATTGAGCACTTACAGTTCCTAAAGTTTCGCCTCTGAATTCTTTTAAAAAAGTGTCTCTATCTGCCATGTTTTTTCTTTAAAGTTAAATAAATAATCCCACAGTAAAAACCTATTTTTGTTTTTTATAAAATAAAAATATGCGATTATTTCTATTTCTGAGCTTACTGCTAGTCTCCTGCAATTCAAAAGAAGATAAAGATAAATACAATCATGCCTTTTATCGTGCTATAAACAATAAAGATACCGCAGTTTTAGATATTCATATGAATGACAAACGTTTTTATGGACGATATGAAATTTCGCGTTACGGATATGGAAAAGATTCTGGTGACGTAAGAGGTGATCTTAAAGGCGATACACTTCGAGGCGATTATCATTATATTTCTTTTGGCGGAAGCTGGAAAAGAGTTCCACTGGCACTTTTAAAGAAGGATAACAAACTTTACTTAGGAAAAGGTGTTATCGGAACTTACTTCAATCTTCCCTGTTTTGTACCTGGAGTTCCAATTGAGTACAATAACTCAGAGTTTATTTTTGAGAGAATAGAGGAGTAGGGGATTTGTTTCAGGTTTCAGGTTTCAGGTTTCAGGTTCTTTGCGATAACTTGAAACCTGAAACTTGAAACAAAAAAAACTATTCTAATTTTCCAATCTGAGAAGGAAGTTCAAATATTTCCAAATCAAAATAACCTACAGAAGCCATAACGTGGTCGAAAATATCTGCCATAATATATTCGTAGTTTGCCCAGCGTTTATCACTTGAAAACACATAAATTTCTAACGGAACTCCGTGGGCTGTTGACTGCAATTGTCTGCACATAATATGCATGTTTTTATTCAATCCTGGATGATCCATTAAATACTGCATGATGTATTTTCGGAACAAACCTAAATTGGTCATATTACGTCCATTTAGCGAAAGCGTTTTGTCAACACCTCTCAAATCGTTGTATTTTTCAATCTCGGCTTGTCTGCTGTCAATATAAGCTGTAATAAGCTGAATTTTTCGCATTTGAGCGAGATCTTCAGTATTCAAAAAACGAATCGTACTGCTTTTTATTAGAACATGTCTTTTAATACGTCTTCCTTCTGATTTCTGCATGCCGCGCCAGTTCTGAAAAGAATCTGAACTTAAAGCATAAGTAGGAATTGTAGTAATGGTATTATCAAAGTTTCGAACTTTTACTGTCGTCAAATTGATTTCAATAACATCTCCATCAGCACCAAATTTATCCATTGTAATCCAGTCGCCAATACGAACCATATCGTTGATTGCAACCTGAACACTGGAAACAAATCCAAGAATGGTATCCCTAAAAATCAAGATAATAATTGCCGAAAGCGTTCCTAGAATGGTTAAAAGTTCGCCTTTTTTGATTCCGAATAAAGTTGAAATAATAAGTGCCACTCCAAAAATCCAAAGCACAATCATAATTACCTGAACGAAACTATCGATCGGTTTATCGCTGTATTCTGGTTTTTGTTTTAAATAATCGCGTAACGAATTAAAAACGGTTCTAACGATCCATAATCCAAGTAATACAATATAAATACCAACTATTTTTCCGAACAATAATTCCCAATAATCGTACTTATCCAAAATAATTGGAACTGCTTTATAAATAAAGAAAAACGGAATTAAATAAGCGGTATATCTTGTGGTTTTGTTTTGGATTAAATAATCGTCAAATTTTGTTTTAGTACGCTGTGCAAAAACTGCTGTCAGGGTTACTAAAACAAATTTGGCAGCATAGTAAATAACGTATGCTAATGCTATTAAAATAATTATGTTAAAGATCAAACTGATATAAGACGCAAAGTTGCGGCTCATTCCCCAATCTCTAAAAACAGGATATAAAAAATTGAATACTTTATCCAAAAGCTTATGCATTTTCTAAGTATTTTTTCTCAATATAGAAAGTTCCAAAAGGAATAAGAGAAGCGATTAAAATGATCCCAAAAGTTTTTAAATCCCAATTTTGTGATTTTTTCAATAAAAAAGCCAAAATAATATATCCGATAAATAAAACACCATGTGTCATTCCTAACGGACGTAATAAGGTATGATAAAGTTCAGGATTATTCGTTTTGATAATAAGCATATTAGCGAATAACACTAAGTAAGAAATTCCTTCTAGGATGGCTGTAACTTTAAAAATCTTGAGCATTGATACTATTTTTTTAAATTATAGCAGCAAAATTAAGTATTATGGTTGGTTTTTAAGTTATGTATCAAGAAAGTAATTTACTTTTGTATTCTTAAACTTTGATAATGAGCAAACGCGATTTAAAAAAATATTTATCTGAATTAAATAAGGAACAACTCGAAGAACAATTGATCGAATTATATGAAAAATTCAGTCCAGTAAAAGTATATTATGACTTTGTTTTTAATCCGAAAGAAGACAAATTACTCCAGGATGCCAAAGTTAAAATCTCACACGAATATTTCCCAATTAAAAAACCAGGAGCAAAATGGCGTCCGAGAGTCAAAATGCGTAGATCTGTCGCTCAAAAGCTTATAAAACATTTTATTATGCTTGGAGTTGATGCTTTCGTGATTGCAGATATAATGTTGTATAATATTGAAATTGCCCAGACTTATTCTTCTCAAAATTTCATAAAACAAGAATTATTTTACAAAAGTATATTTAATTCTTTTGAGCAGGCCGTTAATTTTATTGTTTCAAATGGCATTTTTAACGAATATAAATTACGAATTAATGAAATTCAGCAAGAAACTTTAGACCAAAAATGGAAAAATAAGTACGATTTTGAAGCCATTTTGGAGAAAATCGACTACTAAATGCCTCTCTCATAAAAAATCTTAGTTTAAAAAAAACATTTATTTTAGGTTAAAATAAGATGAATAACTGTTTTTTCGGTGTATTTTTGCAAAAATCCAAAAATAAACAATGTCTCAAAACACTTTAGAAATAGAAAGAGAAGAGAAAAAAGAACTGTATGCATATCAAAAAGGTGATATTGATGCCATTTTTGACCGTTTAGACAATGCTCCTCCAAGACACCATTTACTGTACCAGCTTCCAACAGGAGGAGGTAAAACAGTAATATTTTCTGAAATCGTTCGCCGCTATTTATCTAATAATGATAAAAAAGTGGTTGTTTTAACGCACCGTATCGAACTTTGTAAACAAACTTCAAAGATGTTGACAGGTTTTGGTGTTACAAACAAAATTATCAATAGTAAGGTAAAAGAACTTCCTGACCAAAACGATTTTTCATGTTTTGTGGCGATGGTTGAAACTTTAAAAAACCGTATTAATGATGAAAAACTTCATCTGGATAATATTGGTTTGGTTATTATTGATGAGGCACATTACAATTCATTTCGTAAATTATTAAACTCATTCAAAAATGCTTTTATTCTTGGAGTAACAGCAACGCCTTTGAGTTCCAATATAAAATTACCAATGCACCAAAGCTACCACGAACTTATTGTTGGTGATACAATTGGGTCATTGATTGACAAAGGATTTTTGGCTAGAGCAACTACTTATAGTTATGATGTTGGTTTAACGTCATTAAAAGTAGGTATCAATGGTGATTATACAGTAAAATCATCTGATGATTTGTATACGAATACTTTGATGCAGGAAAAACTGCTTCATGCGTATACAGAACGTTCTTTAGGCAAGAAAACATTGATTTTCAATAACGGTATTCATACTTCTTTATATGTTTATGAAACATTTAGAGAAGCAGGTTATGATATTAGACACCTTGATAATACAAGTAGTTCTGAAGAACGTAAAGACATTTTGCAATGGTTTAAAAAGACTCCAGATGCGATTTTGACTTCTGTTGGAATTTTGACAACTGGTTTTGATGAGCCGACTGTAGAAACTATTATTTTGAACAGAGCAACCAAATCCCTGACGCTTTATTTTCAGATGATTGGCCGTGGTTCTCGTAAATTGCCTGGAAAAGATGAATTTACAGTTATTGATTTAGGTAATAATGCTGCACGTTTTGGTTTATGGAGTGACCCTGTAAATTGGCAGCACATATTTAAATCGCCAGAGTTTTATTTGGAAAATCTGCGTGATGACCATGAAATTGAATTGTTTTTCAAATATAGCATGCCGCCAGAATTGCGAGCTAAATTCAGTAAAACTGCCGATGTTACCTTTGATGTTGATGAAGAACATAAATTAATTATCAAACAAAATCTTCGTTCAAAAGTAGTTTTAGATAAATCGCTTGATCAGCATGCTGCAATGTGTGTAGACAATACAGAAACATTACAGGAAGCAAAATCATTAGCAAAAGAACTTGATGACGATATAGAAGATCGTATTAAGCGTTATTCTAAATGTTTGAGCCAGTGCAGTAAAAACTACCGTGAATGGCTTGTAGACGATTACAAACAAAGATTAACTTTATTAATCGGTAAAAAATATCGTGAGAAAATCATGAACGAACCGGATTGATAAATTTTAGTTGAAAAGTTTCAGGTTTCATGTTTCAAGTTGTTGGAATCTAAAACATTAATATATTTACAAAAGGAGAAATAGCATTTCAGAGCAAATGTGATTTCTCCTTTACAACTTAATAAGTTTCTGTGTAACTTGAAACATGAAACTTGAAACAAAAACTAAATAACTATGTCTAAACAATTCTCAACATTAGGACTTTCAGCGCCAATTTTAAAAGCTTTAGGCGAATTAAACATTGTTGAACCTACTGAAATTCAACAAAAAACAATTCCGCTTTTACTGTCTGAAATCCATGACGTTGTGGGTTTAGCAAAAACTGGAACAGGAAAAACTGCTGCTTTTGGTTTACCAATATTACAATTGGTTAATTCAGAATCAACTGTAGTTCAAGCCGTTATTTTAGTTCCTACTAGAGAACTTGGACAGCAGATTTTTAGAAACTTAGAAGGATTTTCAAAATATATTCCTAATATATCTATTGCTTCAATCTGCGGAGGAACTCCGATAAAACCACAAATTGAAAGACTTAAAGAAGGTGCACAAATTGTTGTAGCAACTCCAGGACGTCTTATCGATTTGATTCAGCGTAAAGCAATTGATCTAAAGCAGACAGAATATTTAGTTTTGGATGAAGCCGATGAAATGGTTGCTATCCTGAAAGAAAGTTTAGACGAAATCGTCGCTGAATTACCAAAAAAACATCGTACACTATTATTTTCGGCAACGCTTCCTGGAACAATCAAACAACTGATTCAGAATTATTTGAACAAAAATGTAGTTCAAGTAAGTGCCAATATGGAAACTGTTGGAAACGAAGGAATTGATCACGAATACATTGTGGTTGATCCGATCGAAAAATTGGAAGTTTTAATGCATTTCTTGAATTCAAAAGACGGAGAGCGCGGTATTATTTTCTGCAAAACAAAAGCTGCTGTTAATAAACTAGCTAAAAATTTGGCTATAAATAAGTTCTCATCTGGAGCACTTCATGGAAGTTTGAGCCAGGGAATTCGTGACAGGATTATGGAGCAATTCCGTGAAGGACATATCAATATTTTAGTCGCTACCGATTTGGCTGCGAGAGGAATAGATGTAAAAGAAATTTCTTATGTGGTTAATTACCACCTTCCTGACACATACGAAAACTATGTTCACAGAAGTGGAAGAACAGCAAGGGCAGGAGCAAAGGGACTTTCTCTAACAGTTTTACAACAAGAAGAAACTGCTGAAATTGCCGATTTTGAAAGAGAATTGGGAATTAAATTTTTAGAATTTAAAAAACCATCTGCAGCAAGTCTGGAAGAAAACAATATGCTTTTGTGGGCAAAACAAATCTTCAAAACAAAACCAAATCATGAGATTGCAATTGAGCTAAAAACAAAAGTAAAAACTGTTTTTCATCATTTAACAAAAGAAGAACTAATAGAGAAATTGATGGCGAATTATATTTTGCAGAACAAAATCGATATAGTTGAAAAACCTGTTAAAAAATTCAAAAAGTAATAATTATGACTTTTGTCATTGTATATTAAAGTTGTACATTTATAAGGAATTATTTTATAATCCTACTTAAATTAACAACATATATGAAAATAGTCATTATTGGAGGTGGATTTGCAGGAATCAATCTGGCAAAAGAACTTGTAGACCATCCTCAAATACAAGTAACACTTGTAGACAAGAATAATTATAACTTTTTCCCACCACTTATATATCAAGTTGCTACGGCTTTTTTGGAGCCATCAAGCATCAGTTATCCTTTTAGAAAGTTTTTTGCAGGTAAAAAAAACCTGCAGTTTCGTTTAGGTGAATTATTATCTGTTGTCCCAGCAGAAAAGAAAATCGTGCTGAACAATGGAGAATTGACATACGATCATTTGGTTTTTGCAACTGGAGCCGAAACCAGCTACTTTGGCATGGAAAACGTAATGAAAAATGCCATTCCGATGAAGACATTAAATGATGCCATCGAAATGCGTAACGCATTGCTTAAAAACCTAGAAAAGGCTGCTATTTGTAAAGATATGCGTAAAAGACGCAAATTATTGACCATCGTAGTTGCCGGAGGAGGACCAACAGGAGTGGAGGTTTCTGGAATGTTTGCAGAAATGCGAAAAAATATACTTTTAAAAGAATATCCAGAATTAGATACATCTGCAAGTAATGTTTATTTAGTTGATGGAGGAGATGCTTTACTGTCTCCAATGAGTAAAGAATCTCAAAAAGATACTTTAGAGGCGTTGACAAAATTAGGAGTTGTGGTAAAACTAAACACTAAAGTTGTTGATTATGTAGATGATACTGTATTTTTTGAAGGTGGAGAAACGATTAAAACTAAAAACTTAATCTGGGCCGCTGGAGTTTCTGCTAAAATTTTCGAAGGAATTCCGAAAGAAAGTTATGGCCGCGGAAGACGTATGGCGACTGACCAATACAATAAAGTAAACGGATTAGAAAATGTCTATGCGATTGGTGATACAGCAATTACTGCTGGAGATAAAAATTTCCCTGACGGACACCCACAGGTTGCGCAAGTTGCTATTCAACAAGGACTTAATCTAGCTAAAAACTTTAAAGCTATGGTTAAAAATAAACCTTTGACTCCATTTATGTATAAAGACAAAGGTTCAATGGCAATCATTGGAAAAAACAAAGCTGTAGTAGATTTACCAAGTCCAAAATGGCATTTTAAAGGATTTTTTGCTTGGGTTATCTGGCTGTTTATTCACTTGATTTCTTTGATTACTTACCGAAACAGATTAAATACATTCTGGAATTGGATGGTTGCTTATTTCGCAAAAGATCAATCTCTTAGAATGATTATTCGACCAGAAAAAAGACAGCAAAGTTAGAGTTTTTAAATTCCAAAACTTTAAATTCCAATTTTTTAAATTCCAAATTCCAAGATAGGAATCAAAAAAAAGCAGAATCTATATTTTTAGATTCTGCTTTTTTATAAGTTGGAATTTGGAATTTAAAAAATTGAAAATTTAAAAGTTTTAATGAGCAATCATAACATCATCGCTATCCGAAAGTTCTACTTTATTTTTTATAAATCGTTTCCCGATATTTAAAATAATAAATGCTGTTATAGTTGTAGTTGCCATAATGGCAACCATTGGAGCTACAGAATCTTTTACGAAAACACCAATTGCAAATGATGCTAACGCACCTAATCCCAACTGAATAGCTCCCATTAAAGCAGATGCGCTTCCTGTATTTTTAGCAAAAGGAGCAAGCGTTAATCCAGCTGTATTCGGATTTGAAATTCCCAAACAAGCCAAAAATAAAAATAACATTCCGATAGTTTGGTATAATCCTAACAGGTCATTTAAAGCTAAAATCAAGAATATAATACTAATTACTGATTGCGCAATTAATGCTCCAAAAATCATTTGTTCACTAGAAAATTTCTTTAACAATATCGAATTTAATTGACTTGATCCAATAAAACTCACAGACATTAAAGCAAAAATCCAACCGTAAGTTTTGGCGTCAACCTTATAAATATCCATAAATACGATAGGAGATGCTGCTACATAAGAAAATAATCCTGAGAAAGCTATTGCTCCAGTGAAAGCATACGTATAAAATTGAGGTTCTTTTAAAACGGCTAAGAAATTAGTAATAATCGGTTTTGGTTTTAATGAAATTGAAGTATCTGGTTTATAAGTGTTTGGAAGCCCAATTTGAGACGCCGCTAAAATTACAATTCCCATACACATTAATATAAAGAATACGGCGTGCCAGCCTAAATCTTCTGTAACATAACCGCCAATTGTAGGCGCCAGCATTGGCGAAAGTCCCACAACAAGCATTAAAAGCGAAAATACTTTTGGAATATCCTTTACAGGAAACAAATCTCGAACCATTGCAACAGAAGCTACAGTTGCAGCACAACTTCCAATCGCCTGCACAAAACGAAGTAAGATAAAAGAATCAATATCAGCAACATAAATACAGCCTAAAGAAGCCAAAATGTAAACAAGTAGACCGATGAAGAGCGGTTTTTTTCGTCCAAAACGATCCAATAATGGTCCATAAAGCAATTGTCCAGCGGAAATACCGATGAAATAACTCGATAAACTCATCGAAACTTTTGCTACGGTTGTATTTAAATCTTTTGCAATTCCAGAGAAACCAGGCAGATACATATCAATAGAAAAGGGACCTAAGGCTGTAAGTGAACCTAAAATAAGGATCAGCTGAATATATTTTTTTGTTGTCATTTTCTTAAAAAAGGGCTTTTCATTTCGTGCAAAGGTAAAGATTTCATACCTTGTAGTATAACTTCAAGAAGTTTATAACAATAAATTACAGTTATTGCCAAATATTTTGGCGTAACTATTTATTAATCATTAATTTAAAAAATATGAAAAAGTACATTTTACTATTAACCATTTTATTTACATCTCTTTCTTTTGCTCAAACTATCACATCAAAACAAGAAGAAGCCAGTGTTGCCCAGTACGAACTCTTAAAAAAAGTAAATCAGTATTATCCTGATATAACTTTAAGTAAATCTGTAACAAATTTTTATGCAGATGGAAATGTTATTGATACACAGCAGGATTTTGACTTGAGAGGCACAAAATTTTCAAGCTACAAATTAGGAATTGAGCCTGGTAATAAAAAAGTAGTTTTTGATTATGTTTCAAATGAAGCTGGCCACGTATACGGCGACGTTACAATTTTTAACGGAAATGCTTTGAGAACAACTTTCAATGAAAAAACAAATCAAATTGACGTTTCATTAAATGGAAAATCAGTTTATTTGAAAAAATTATAGTTTTTATTAAACTTAGAAAAAGCATCATGATTCATGATGCTTTTTTTGTTTTATATTTGGTTCAAATTTTTATACAACAATCTACAATGAAAAAATTTCTTTTTCTGGCAATTTTAATTTCTCTAAAGTCATATTCACAGCATAATAGATTTTCTGGAACCTGGAGCAATGAAAATTGTAAAAACTGTAAAAAAGAATATATTTTCACAATTACAATCGCACAGTCTAATTATGCGATTTTTGGAACTGCCGAAGTTACCAGTGAACATAAGGAATTAAATTCTGGAGTTTTAGAAGTTTCCGGATATGTTTATCCGCTTGGCGACAGAGCTCAAATCAAACTTAAAGATAAAGATGGAATTTCTGCAAGCGCAGTTTTAATTACGAATGAAGGAGTTTTACAATTCACAAAACGCGGTGGCGGAGATTTGGTTCCTAAAGATGTAATTTTGAATAAATTATACGAATAGCTCTTCTCTGAGAGTTATTTCAATTTGAACTATAATTTATATTATGTAAAATAGAATATTTTAAAAACCGCTGCTCATGCTACTTTAATCTTTTTTATATAACCGTTTACAAACGTCTCTGGGTACTCCTCTAAAAATATTTATTTCTAAATTTAGTTTAAACGCAAACTGATAAATTTAAACTCTTTAAAAAAATAAATAGCCAAATCTTAACTTTAAAAAACCATTTTTAAGCCTTTAAATCAGTAATGTTTAACATTTTCTTAATATTCCTTATATTCTCATCAAGATGCTTTCATTGTAAGACTTTATTTTATTATTTTTACATTCGATACTTTAAAAATAAATTATCAAACATATGAATACAGTCGCTGAGCATATTGCAGATTTTTTAAAAGAATACAAACCATTTGATAATTTAACTTTTCAGGAATTATCAGATATTGCTACGAATATTCGTGTCATTAATTTAGAAAAACATGCGGTTTTGTTTCAAAATAACGATCCGCTTCATGATAGTTTTTATGTTGTAGCTTCTGGTGTCATTAATCTTACGACTATTGCAGACGCTGAAGAAACAATTATAAATAAATGTCACGAAGGAGATATTTTTGGTTTACGTCCGTTTTTTGCCAAAAATAACTACATGATGACTGCTAAAGCCCGTGAAGAAAGCATTATCTATGCTATTCCTATCGCTGTGTTTAGACCTTTTGTAGCTAACAATTCAGACGTTTTAAACTTTTTATTAGAAAGTTTTGCTGTAAATTCAAGACATACAAAAGACAGCGTCAGCTCAAACGGTAAACTGATTTCTGATACTGATTTCTTAGATCAGCAATCGGAAATGCAATATATTCAGTCACTTAACTACAATAATTCGCCATTAACAACGCAATCTAATCATATCATTAAAGATGTTGCGATCTTAATGACCGATTCGATGGTCGATAATATTATAATCTGCGAAAAAAATCACCCTATTGGTATTGTTACCAATGCGGATCTATCTTCAAAGATTGCTACTGGCCGTTATCCTATTACTGAAACTATTGACAAAATTATGTCTTCGCCAGTTGTTACAGTTTTAGAAAATGTTTCATTGGCAGAGGCGCAATTGTTAATGCTGAAACATAATGTGACACACCTATGTGTTACCAAAGACGGAACAAGCAAATCTGTTGTAAAAGGAATTATTTCTGAACATGATCTAATTGTGGCTCAAGCCAGTAACCCTGGTGTTTTAATTAAAGAAATTAAACGTTCGCAGCTTCCGAAAGATTTAAAACAAATACGTGATCGTTTATCAGATTTGATTCAAAATTCAATTCAAAAAAATATTCCAATTTCGCATGTGAGTAATATTGCAAGTGAAATAAACTTGGCTATCATCAAACGCGCTGTTGAGCTGTCAATTTTAGATTTAGGCTCCCCTCCTGCACGTTTTGCATGGTTAAGTATTGGAAGTCAAGGACGTAAAGAGCAGCTTTTGCTTACCGATCAAGACAGTATTTTAATTTTTGAAGATGTTACACCTGAAAAATATAGAGAAGTAAAAGATTATTTCTTGAGATTAGCAAAAAGAACAACTTCTATACTTGAAAAAGTGGGTTACGAATATTGCCCTAATGGACATATGGGAAGCAATATGCTTTGGTGTAAGTCATTGAGTGACTGGACAAAACAGTACAACAGCTGGATGAATACTCCAGGTGAAAACAGTAATGATTTGAGCAGTATTTTCTTTGATTATGAAATTGTTTTTGGTGAACCAAAAATTGAAGAAGCTATTGAAAATGTCATTTTCAAAAATGCTGTCAACAATACTTTGTTTTTTGACTTTTTAGGAAATGATGCCTTAAAAAGAAATTCTCCTTTAAGCTTCTTTAAGAAATTTATTGTTGAAGAAGAAGGTCCGCATAAAGGTAAATTTGATATAAAAACACGTGCTTTAATGCCATTAATTGATGGTGCGCGTTTATTGATATTAAATGCTAATATTAAAGGAATTCAAAATACTTACTTAAGATTCAAACAATTAGCGATAACAGATTCTAAAAATGCAGAAATTTATTTAAGCTGTGCAGATGCTTTCTTAACCCTTTCGAAATTTAGAACTGTTGAAGGATTAAAAAATGACGACTCTGGCCAATATATTAATTTAAGAGAAATGTCAAAAACTGACAAAGAGAAATTAAAAAATGCTTTAACCCCAATGAAAGACCTGGAGGAACTGATTAAGAGTAAATTTCAATTGACACAATTCTCATAAAATATGCTAGACTGGCTGAAAAATATTAATAAAGACTATCCAGAATTCTGGAAAGATTATTTAACTAAATTCGAAACTAAACCTAATAAGTTTGTTGTTCTATCAACAGAAACATCAGGGTTAAATCCGGATAGAGATGTTATATTGTCTCTTGGTGCGTTCTCAGTTATTGATGACAGTATTGTTATTAAGGAAAGTTTTGAAACTGTTTTGCTTCAATACAAATATCTTCAGGATAATGGTCTTTCAAATGAATTTATCATTGAAAGCAAAATGATGAAAATGCCTGAACCAGATGCACTTGAAGCTTTTGTTAATTTTATCGGAAATTCAGTTTTGGTCGGACATCATATTAATTTTGATGTGGAAATGCTCAATGCAGCTTTAGAACGTCTGGATTGCGGCAGATTAAAAAATGAAGCTCTTGATGTTGACGTGATGTACAGAAAACTAACTGATATAAATGACAAACAGTTTTCGCTTGACGATTTGTGTGAAATTTATAAAATTCCGAAAAGCGATCGAAATTCTTCTTCTGAAGATGCTTATAGAATTGGTCTATTATTTTTGAAGTTAAAATCTCGTTTAGGAATTAAATAAAAGTAAAATTTCTTTTTTTAAATTTTTATAAAAGAAAATAATGCGATTGTCAGACTTAGCGAAGTCGAAGTCCCACAAAGCGATTCTGCAAACGGAGTTCAACTTCGCTAAGTCCGACAAATTATTAAGCCATTTTTCTTTTAGATTAAAATATAAAAAAAATGCCTCTTAAATTTAAGAGGCATTTTTTATTTTTCTATAGTTTACTTAAGAAATTCTTTCTTTCATAATTTGTTCTACAACTTCTGGATTTAATAAAGTTGAAGTATCACCAAAATTAGAAAAATCTCCTTCAGCTATTTTACGTAAAATTCTACGCATGATTTTTCCTGAACGTGTTTTTGGCAAACCAGATACAAACTGAATTTTATCTAATTTAGCAATTGGTCCAATGTGATCTGCAATATATTGATTGATCTCTTTAGACAAATTCTCTTTATTTCTAACTTCTCCAGTTTCTTTTAGAATAACGTAACCATACAAAGCATTTCCTTTAATATCATGAGGAAATCCAACAATAGCAGATTCTGCAACTGCAGGGTGTTCGTTGATTGCGTCTTCAATTGGCGCTGTTCCTAAATTGTGGCCAGAAACAATTACAACGTCATCTACTCTACCTGTAATTCTGTAATATCCTACTTCATCTCTTAATGCTCCGTCTCCTGTAAAATATTTTCCAGGAAAAGCAGAGAAATAAGTTTCTTTGTAACGTTCGTGATTGTTCCAGATTGTTCTGGCAATTCCAGGCCACGGGAATTTAATACATAAACTTCCCACTACTTGGTTTCCTTCAATCTCATTACGTTTCTCATCCATCAAAACGGGTTGAATTCCTGGTAATGGTAAAGTTGCATAAGTAGGTTTTGTAGGTGTAACAAACGCAATCGGTGAAATCATGATTCCTCCAGTTTCTGTCTGCCACCAGGTATCTACAACTGGACATCTTTTATCTCCAACATGGTCATTGAACCAGTGCCAAGCTTCCTCGTTAATTGGTTCTCCAACAGATCCAATAACTTTAAGAGATTTTAGAGGATATTTTTGAATATAATCTAGGCTTTCTTTTGCTAACGAACGAATTGCTGTTGGTGCTGTATAGAATTGTGTAATTTTATGTTTTTCGATAATTTCCCAAAAACGGCTGAAATCAGGGTAAGAAGGAACACCTTCAAAAAGTACAGTCGTACCTCCATTTAATAATGGTCCGTATAATATATAAGAATGTCCTGTGATCCAGCCTATATCTGCTGTACACCAGAAAATATCATTTTCTTCGTGGCTGAAAACATTTTTAAAAGTATACGCTGTATAAACCATGTAACCAGCAGTAGTGTGAACCATTCCTTTTGGTTTACCTGTTGATCCTGAAGTATATAAAATAAACAAAGGATCTTCTGCATCCATAATTTCGGCAACACTATTGTCTAAAGCTGCATCTAATAATGGCTGTAACCAGATATCACGGCCTTCTTTCATTTTTACATCAGTTTTAGTTCTTTTTGCCACTAAAACTTTTTCTACAGATGGACAAGTTTCTAAAGCTTCGTCAACAATTCCCTTTAAGTCAATTGTTTTGTTACCTCTATAACCTCCATCAGATGTGATAACCATTTTACATTCGCAGTCGTTAATTCTTGCAGATACTGCAGATGCAGAAAATCCAGCAAAAACAACAGAATGTATCGCTCCAATTCTAGCACAAGCCAATACAGCAACGGCTAATTCTGGAATCATTGGCAAATAAATACAAACTCTATCTCCTTTTCGAACACCCTGCTCGCGAAGAACGTTTGCCATTTTTGAAACTCTTTCGTATAATTCGTTATACGTTATATGTAAAGCATCTTCAGAAGGATCGTTCGGTTCAAAAATAATAGCCGTTTTATCTCCCCTTTTGCTTAAATGTCTATCGATACAGTTTTTGGTAATGTTAACTTTAGCTTCTGTAAACCATTTTACTTCAGCATCAGCCATATTAAAATCAACTACTTTTTCCCATTGTTGGTACCATGTGAAATTCTCCTCAGCTATTTTTCCCCAAAATTTTCTTGGCTCCCTTATTGACTTATTGTAATGTTTAAAATATTGTTCTAAATTTTCAATTTTGTAATAGCTCATCGTTTGTTGAATTTTTTTATAAATGTATTAAATCTGAATGTATTCTAGAAACAATTTAATTCATAAATTTTATCAAAAAAAAACATTTCTTTAATAAAATATTACAATTATTTGCATATGATATAAAATTTTACTTTTAAACCAAAATAGAAAGGGCAAAAAAGGCATAATAAATAGATATTATGCCTTTTTTAATTTAACAAATTTCAATAACAATTAATTTCTTAAATGCCTTACCATACTTTTCTCTATTTTGAAAATAGCAGCATCATTATTAATTAAAACAGAAATTTCAACAAGTATATTTTATCAAATATACCCCATTATAAGGGATCAGCTTCACTTAACTACTCTCACAGAAGTTAAGTGAATGCAATATGCATCTATATCTTTTTTCTTTAATAAGTGCTTACTAATTCAAAATATTACAAATCATTGATACAGTGCAAAACCCGCAAAATCCAATTTTGCGGGAATTCCCAAATTTTTAATTATCCAATTTTTTTCATAGCTGTCATAGACTCTCTCAACCATGCTCCAACTTCTTCGATAGGATGCTGGCGGATTTCTTTGTTTACAGCGATTAATACTGCATTGTCTACTCCATTTGAAGTTGAAAATGGTTTACCAATAATATTAGTATCCACTTTTTTCATGAATTCAGTCAATAAAGGCTTACATGCATGATCAAATAAGTAACAACCGTATTCTGCAGTATCAGAAATTACACGGTTCATTTCGAATAATTTCTTTCTTGCAATTGTATTTGCAATTAATGGTAATTCGTGTAATGACTCATAGTAAGCAGATTCTTCGATGATACCTGCTTCAGTCATTGTTTCAAAAGCTAACTCAACACCAGCTTTTACCATTGCAATCATCAATACTCCATTATCAAAATATTCTTGCTCAGAAATTGGAGCTTCTTGCGGAGCTGTTTTTTCGAAGTTAGTTTCTCCTGTTGCAGCTCTCCATTTTAATAAATTCACATCGTCATTAGCCCAGTCAATCATCATAGTTCTTGAGAATTCTCCAGAAATAATATCGTCTTGGTGTTTTTGGAATAATGGACGCATAATGTCTTTTAATTCTTCAGCCAATTCATATGCTTCAATTTTTGCAGGATTTGACAAACGGTCCATCATATTTGTAATACCACCGTGTTTCAAAGCTTCAGTAATAGTTTCCCATCCGTATTGAATTAATTTAGAAGCATATGCAGAATCGATTCCTTTTTCAACCATTTTATCAAAACATAAAATAGATCCAGTTTGCAATAAACCGCAAAGAATTGTCTGCTCACCCATTAAATCTGATTTTACTTCAGCAACGAATGATGATCTTAAAACTCCGGCTCTATGTCCTCCAGTTGCTACAGCGTAAGCTTTTGCCTGATCTAAACCAAGACCGTTTGGATCGTTTTCTGGGTGAACTGCGATAAGTGTTGGAACACCAAAACCTCTTTTGTATTCTTCACGAACTTCAGAACCAGGACATTTTGGAGCACACATAATTACAGTGATATCTTCACGAATCTGCATTCCTTCTTCTACAATATTGAATCCGTGAGAATAAGCTAGAGTAGAATCTTTTTTCATTAATGGCATAATAGCATTTACCACAGCTGTATGTTGTTTGTCTGGTGTAAGGTTACAAACTAAATCTGCAGTTGGAATCAATTCTTCATAAGTTCCTACAGTGAAACCATTTTCAGTTGCATTTTTATAAGAAGCTCTTTTTTCAGCTATTGCATCTGCACGTAATGCATAAGAAATATCTAAGCCAGAATCTCTCATATTTAATCCTTGATTCAAACCTTGTGCTCCACAGCCTACAATTACAACTTTTTTTCCTGCTAATGCTGCAATCCCGTCTGCAAACTCAGACTGCTCCATAAATTCACAAACTCCTAATTGTTCTAATTGTAATCTAAGTGGTAATGTATTGAAATAATTTGCCATTTTTGTTTTAATGTTTAATGATAATGTTATAGTAACTAAATTGTTTTATTTATAAGATTCTAATAATGAAGATATTTCCATTTTTTCTTTAGAAACAGAAATTCTTCCTGAACGTACAAACTGCATAATTCCGTACGGTTTGAATTTTTCGTATAATTCTTCAATTTCTGAACGTCTTCCTGATTTTGAAATCACAAAGAAATCTCTTGAAACTGTTACAATCGTAGACTGGCTGTCTTTAATTATATTTTGAATTTGTTTTTCATCGAACAACAAATTAGAAGCGATTTTAAATAATGCATTTTCTAGATAAATAGTTTCTTCATCTGTGTGATAAAATGCTTTTATAACTTCAATTTGTTTTTCAATTTGTCCAACAATATTCTGAACCCATTTTTCTGTAGTGTTTACTACAATGATAAATCTTGAAACATTCTCTATTTCTGATTCAGAAACATTTAGACTTAATATATTAATGTGACGCTTTAAGAATATTCCAGATATTCTATTTAATAAACCCACGTTATTTTCTGAGTATACCGATATGGTAAATGTTTTATCTTCCATTTGTTTTTTAGTTTATTTTGTTTCAGGTTTCACGTTTCAGGTTTTCCAACTTGAAACGTAAAACTTGAAACATGAAACTTTTCTTTAGCTTAATCTAATTTCTGAAACACAAGCTCCTGTTGGAATCATTGGGAAAACGTTATTTTCTTTTTCCACCATAACTTCTAAGAAGTAAGAATCTTTTGAAGCCAGCATCTCAGCGACCGCTGCATCTAAATCTTCTCTTTGCGTAACTTTTTTAGATTTGATATAATATCCTTCGGCAATTGCAATGAAATTTGGATTAATCATTTTTGTTGAAGCATATCTGTTATCAAAGAACAATTCCTGCCATTGACGAACCATTCCTAAGAATTCATTGTTTAAAATCACAATTTTCACTGGAACTTTGGTTTGAAAAATTGTTCCAAGCTCTTGAATTGTCATCTGGAAGCCTCCATCACCAATAATCGCAACTACTTCACGTTCTGGTTTTCCCATTTTTGCCCCAATAGCAGCAGGCAGAGCAAATCCCATAGTTCCTAAACCTCCTGAAGTAATATTACTTTTAGTAGAATTAAATTTAGCATAACGGCAAGCAAACATTTGATGCTGCCCAACATCTGAAACGATAATTGCATCTCCATTTGAATGTTTATTAATCATTTCAATAGTTTCTCCCATTGAAATTCCTTTGCCATTCGTTGGATTTAATTCTTCTTTTATTACAGATTCAAATTCAATATTTCTTAATTCTCTAAATTGGTTGAACCACAAGTCATGAGATTTTGCATCAACTAAAGGAAGTAAAGCTGCTAAAGATTCTTTTACATCTCCTAAAACTGCAACTTCTGTTTTTACATTTTTATCAACCTCTGCTGGATCAATTTCAAAGTGAATTACTTTTGCTTGTTTAGCGTACGTTTTTAAATTTCCAGTAACACGGTCATCAAAACGCATTCCCAATGCAATTAAAACGTCACATTCGTTTGTAAGCAAATTTGGTGCGTAATTCCCGTGCATTCCCAGCATTCCCACATTCAAAGGATGATCTGTTGGCAATGCCGATAATCCTAAAATTGTCCATGCAGCAGGAATTCCAGATTTTTCTACAAAAGCTTTAAACTCAGCTTCTGCTTGACCTAAAATAATTCCCTGACCAAAAACGATAAGTGGTTTTTGCGCACTATTAATTATAGCTGCAGCTTCGGCAACTTTATCTAATTTTAATTTCGGAACTGGAACATAACTTCTAATTCCAGTACATTTTTCATAACTAAAATCAAACTCATCAAATTGAGCGTTTTTAGTAATATCAATTAATACAGGTCCTGGACGTCCAGAACGAGCAATATAAAATGCTTTAGCAATAATTTCTGGAATTTGAGAAGCTTCAGTTACCTGAAAATTCCATTTTGTAACCGGAGTCGAAATTCCGATAATATCTGTTTCCTGAAAAGCATCAGATCCTAATAAATGTCTTCCAACTTGTCCTGTAATACAAACTAACGGAGTTGAATCGATTTGAGCATCTGCAATTCCTGTTACAAGGTTTGTTGCACCTGGTCCTGATGTTGCAATTGCCACACCTACTTTTCCTGTAGCTCTTGCATACCCTTGAGCTGCATGCGTTGCACCTTGTTCGTGGCGTACTAATACATGGTGTAACTGATCTTGAAATTTATACAATTCATCATAAACTGGCATGATTGCTCCTCCCGGATAACCATAAACCAAGTCTACACCTTCTGCTAATAAACATCTTATAACGGCTTCTGCCCCTGATATTTTCATAGTATATTTTGTTTTCAAAAATCAATTTCAAATTTCAATATCAATTTTATATTTCGATTAATATTGTTATTGCAATTGATTTTTGATATTGTTATTTTATTAATTAATTATCGGTAACACAGCCTGTTGATGCACTAGAAACCGATCTTGCGTATTTAAGTAAAACTCCTTTTGTAACTTTTAACGGTGGTTGTACCCAAGCCGCTTTTCTAGCTGCAAATTCTTCGTCGGAAATTTTCAGGTCAATAGTATTTTTTACAGCATCGATCGCAATTAAATCGCCATCTTTTACTAGAGCAATACCACCACCATCATAAGCTTCTGGTGTAACGTGTCCTACCACGAATCCATGCGAACCTCCAGAGAACCTTCCATCTGTAATAAGAGCACAGCTGCTTCCTAATCCAGCACCAATAATAGCAGATGTAGGTTTCAGCATTTCAGGCATCCCTGGACCACCTTTTGGCCCGCAATACCTGATGACGACTACATTACCTGGTTTAATTTTTCCGGCTTGAAGACCTGGAATTACTTCAAATTCACCTTCAAATACTACAGCTGGACCTTCGAAATACTCTCCTTCTTTTCCGCTGATTTTTGCAACAGCTCCTTCAGAAGCAAGGTTTCCGTATAAAACTTGAATATTTCCAGTTGGTTTTAACGCTTTTTGAATTTCATGAATTACTTCTTGTCCGTCTTGTAAATCTGGAGTTGAAGCTAAATTTTCAGCAACTGTTTTTCCTGTTACTGTTAAACAATCTCCGTGAATAAGTCCTGCTTTCAATAAATATTTCATTACAGCTGGAATTCCTCCAACTTCATGAATATCTTCCATCATGTATTTACCACTTGGTTTCATATCAGCCAAAACTGGTGTTCTGTCATTAATTGCTTGGAAATCATCCAAAGTAATTTTGATATCAACAGAGTGAGCCATTGCGATTAAGTGCATAACTGCATTTGTAGAACCTCCTAAAACTGCTACAATTGTAATAGCATTTTCGAAAGCCTTGCGAGTCATAATATCTCTTGGCTTAATATCTTTTTCTAATAAAACTTTAATTGCAGCTCCGGCGGCAAGACATTCGTCTCTTTTTTCCTGGCTTAAAGCAGGGTTTGATGAACTGTATGGTAAGCTCATTCCTAATGCTTCAATTGCAGAAGACATTGTGTTTGCCGTATACATACCACCGCATGCACCAGCACCTGGACAAGCATTTTGAATAACTCCTTTAAAATCTTCTGGAGTAATTTCGTTTTTAACCTTTTTTCCTAAAGCTTCAAATGCTGACACAATATTTAAAGATTCACCTTTCCACTTTCCAGAGTGAATAGATCCTCCGTAAACCATCATTGCTGGACGGTTTAATCGTCCCATTGCGATTAAAGCTCCCGGCATATTTTTATCACAGCCTGGAATTGCAATTACACCATCGTACCATTGCGCTCCAACAACTGTTTCAATAGAATCTGCAATTACATCACGAGAAACCAATGAATAACGCATTCCTTCAGTTCCGTTTGAAATTCCGTCACTGACACCAATGGTATTAAAAATAAGTCCGACAAGATCTGCATCCCAAACACCTTTTTTAACATCTTTTGCTAAATCGTTCAAGTGCATATTACAAGTGTTACCATCGTAACCCATGCTCACAATTCCAACTTGTGCTTTTTTTAAATCTTCTTCAGTTAAACCAATTCCGTACAACATTGCTTGCGCCGCAGGCTGTGTTTGATCTTGAGTGATGGTCTTGCTGTACTTATTTAATTCCATTATTGCTTTATTTTATTTTAATTTTTATTCAAAAAAAAACCTTCCAGTATTTGGAAGGTTTGTAATATAGTTTTTCAATTATATTTATAACATTCCCGATGCAGATGTGTGAATCACATTGACAACAACGACAGAAATAATAATAATTGAGATTTGCATCATTTATTTTTTAGTGTCACAAAAGTACAGAAACTTTAGGAACTAAAAAAATAAAATCTCAACATTTCAGATACTTCTTGTTATTAAATTCACTTTTTAACAAAAAATATTAAACAATTGTAGATTGTCCAATACTTACATTGTCATTATTAAAATACAGTAAATCATCTTTACTGAAAATAAAATTAGAAACGAACTCCCCTACTTCGTTTGTTCCGAATTTTGAATCTGGTTTTAAGTCAACTGTTACAACTTTGTATTCAATTGCTTTTTCTACCGCTTTATAGATTACATTAGCTTCTTTAGTTAATCCAAAATGCTCTAACAAAAGCGCTGCGGCTAAAATCGAAGCAATCGGATTAGCGATGTTTTTTCCTTTTGCCTGCGGATATGATCCGTGAATTGGTTCAAACAAAGCATTTTTTTCTCCTAAAGATACCGATGGCAGTAAACCAATAGATCCTGTGATTACACTAGCTTCATCAGATAAAATATCTCCGAATAAGTTCTCAGTCAAAATCACATCAAATTGTTTCGGATTTAAAATCAACTGCATTGCCGCATTATCAACAAATAAAAAATCAAGCTTAACATCTGGATAATTTTCGCTCACTTTCTGAACTACTTTTCTCCACAATCTTGAAGTTTCCAAAACATTGGCTTTGTCTACCATTGTTAACTTTTTGCGTCGTTTTTGTGCCGATTTAAAAGCTAAATGTGCAATTCTGGTGATTTCTTCTTCTGAATATTCACATAAATCTGAAGCATGTGTTCCTTCTTCATTAAGTGTTTTAGTTCCGAAATAAGCACCGCCTGTTAATTCTCTGAAAATTGTAAAATCAGCTCCTTCAATAATTTCTCTTTTTAAAGGAGAAGCTTCAATTAACGCTTTGTAAGGTTTTATCGGACGAATATTCGCAAACAAACCTAATTCTTTACGAAGCTTCAATAAACCTTGTTCAGGTCGAACTTTTGCATTCGGATTATTATCATATTTAGGATCTCCGATTGCACCAAGCAAAACTGCATCTGTATTTAAACATAGATTTAGTGTTTGTTCCGGCAAAGGGCTTCCTGTTTTATCAATTGCAACTGCTCCCATGAGCGCATCTTCAAAAACAAATTCATGATTATAAACTTCAGCAATAGCATACAATGCTTTTTTGGCTTGTAAAATAACCTCAGGTCCAATTCCATCTCCTGGCAAAACTGCAATTTTCAAATTCATAACGTCTCGTTCTTTATGTATTTAAATCCTTTATTATTTTTCTCTTTCTTCTTTGCTCTATTTTCTATTCTCTTCTTAACTAGCTTCTAATTAATTCACCTTCAATTTTAGAAGCCTCGATGATTTGATGAATATCAGCATCTAAAACTTCTTTTTTAATATCTGCAAATTTCAAAAATTCAACATATACAATATCTAACTGTGTTTTTGTAAGTTCGTAACCCACTTTTTTAGCTCTATAAGCCAAAGCAGCTCTTCCGCTTCTTGCAGTCAAAATAATTGAAGATTCGTTTACACCAACATCAAGCGGATCCATGATCTCGTAAGTTGCTCTGTTTTTGATTACACCATCTTGGTGAATACCAGAACTGTGTGCAAAAGCATTTGCTCCTACAATCGCTTTATTTGGCTGTACAATCATTCCCATACTTTCAGAAACCAAACGGCTCATTTCGTTCAATTCTCTAGTATTAATGTTTGTATCTAAATTTAAATATGGGTGTTGTTTGAAAATCATTACCACTTCTTCAAGTGCAGTATTTCCAGCTCTTTCACCAATACCATTAATAGTACATTCTATTTGTCTTGCTCCATTTATAGCCCCTGCAATCGAGTTTGCAGTTGCCATTCCTAAATCATTATGACAGTGACATGAAAGGATTACGTTTTCGATTCCTTTTACGTTTTCTTTTAAATATTTAATTTTTGCTCCGTATTCTTCTGGAAGACAATATCCAGTAGTATCAGGAATATTCAATACTGTTGCTCCAGATTTAATAACTTCCTCACAAACTTTGGCCAAGAAAGCGTTGTCTGTTCTCCCAGCATCTTCTGCGTAGAATTCAACATCTTCTACATAAGATTTTGCGTGTGCTACAGCATATTTTGCTCTTGCAATAATATCTTCCGGCGTAGTATTTAATTTGTGGAGTATGTGAGATTGTGAAGTTCCGATTCCAGTATGGATTCTTGGTTTCTTAGCGTGCTTTAAAGCAGCTGCAGCAACATCAATGTCGTTTTTTACGGCTCTTGTTAGTCCGCAGACGGTTGCATTTTCTACAATTTTACAAATCTCAGAGACGGATAAAAAATCGCCTGGACTTGATACAGGAAAGCCTGCTTCGATGATATCAACTCCCATTTTGTCAAGTCTTTCTGCGATAACTAATTTTTGTTTAGTATCTAACTTACATCCTGGAACTTGTTCACCATCTCGCAAAGTGGTGTCAAAAATTTGAACTTTCTCTCTATTCATATTCATTTATTTAATGTAATTTCACATCTTGATAACAAATATATATCGTACTATCGCAGTACGAAATTCATTTTAATGAAATTATACTGTTCATAAAACGATTTATACCTTATTAACTAATTTATTATCAATAAGTTACATTATTATTTTTTACAATGGCTAACCATCAAAAAGATTTCTTATTTGTTTTAATCAAATCACTTTCGAAATCAGAAAAAAGACAGTTTAAAATTTTTGCAAGCCGATTAGAGACGAGTTCAAATACAAAATTTATTGAATTATTCAACATTCTTGATAAATCTGAAGTTTATGATGAAAAGCTCATTCTTAAAAGCGGCATTATCCAAAAAGTTCAGCTATCTAACTTAAAATCATACTTATACAAGCAAATCTTAGTAAGTATAAGATTGAATATTCCCAGCCAGAATATTCGCTACCAGCTTCGTGAACAAATGGATTTTGCTGTGATTCTTTATAATAAAGGATTGTATAAGCAGAGTTTGAAAATTTTAGATAAGACCAAACAACAAGCGCTGGAGAATGATGAAAAATATATGGCGTATGAAATTGTTGAATTTGAAAAACTAATAGAATCCCAATATATTACCCGAAGTATTCAAGGTCGTGCAGACGAATTGGTTGTGCAGGCTAAAGAATTGAATTACCGAAATACGATTTCAAGCAAACTGTCAAATTTATCGCTTCAACTGTACGGAATCATGCTAAAAACGGGATACGTAAAAAGTGACGCCGAATACAAATATATTGACGATTATTTCAATAGACATATTTCAAAATTAGATGAAAGTAAATTTGGCTTTCGCGAAAAATACTGGTTTTATAATGCCAACTTGTGGCGAAGCTTTCTAGTTCAAGACTTTTTGGCCAGTTATAAATATGCCTATAAATGGGTTACATTGTTTTATGATAATCCGAACATGATTTATCTTAATCCTGTATTTTTCTTGAAAGGAAATCATTATTTCTTAGAATCGCTTTATATGTTAAAGTATAAATCTAATTTCAAGAAGTATCTGAATCTTTTAGAAGAAACTATTGCAGATCCTAAATTTCCTGTAAACGATAATATTGCATCACTGTCATTTTTATATGTATATAACAATAAACTAAATCTGCACATCTTGGAAGGAACTTTTGCGGAAAGCGAATATCTAATTCCTGAGATTTTAAGCAAACTTAAAGTACATAGTGAACATCTTGATGAGCACCACGAAATGCTGTTTTTCTATAAAATTGCTTCCATTTATTTTGGAAATGAAAAATACAATGAATGCATCAATTATTTAGATAAAATCATCAACAACAAGAACTTAACAATGCGAGAAGACTTGATGTGTTTTGCAAGATTATTGTCTTTAATTGCGCATTATGAGTTAGGAAAAGATTATTACTTAGAAAATCATCTTAAAAGCACGTATAAGTTTTTATTGAAAATGAATGATTTACATGAAGTTCAGAAAGAAATCATCAAATTCCTTAAAAATTTAAATAACTTTTATCCAGCCGATATTAAGAAGGAATTCAAAAAAATGCACGATCGCTTTGTAGAGCTTGAGAAGAACACTTATGAGAAAAGAGCATTCTTATATCTTGATATTATTTCGTGGCTTGAAAGCAAAATAGAAAATAGAAAAATTGCTGATATTATAAAGGAAAAAGCGAAATTAAATAATCGTTAAGATTAAATTCCAATAGAGAAATTCCAAATTCCAATAAAAAAAAGGCTGAAAAACAATAAGTTTTTCAGCCTTTTTTTTAATTTCTGCCTTCGGTCGAAATGACAAAACGTTACGAAAACAATAAACCAGACAGGATTTACAAACCTGTCGGGTTTACTGAAGGACTTAAAATAAAATCCCAAACTCCACTTAATTGGAATTTGGGATTTTTTTATTGGATTTTTTTTTATTGGAATTTTCAAAAACTTTATTCGACAATATTCGAAGTAGTTACATAGAAATTCTTATCAACTTCGAGTTTTCTATCTTCATTTTCAGTTTTAATAGACTGCCAGTCTGTAGTTGGTTTCAACCAAGTTTCTACACCACTTATTTTTACTTTTACAGGCATATCAAATTTTGAAACACAATTGGTCCAATGATATCCTAAAGTTCCATTTTTAAACATATATTCAAAAACAGGAATTTTAGTAGTAGTTAAATACTGTGCATACACTCTGTTGAAGTTAATTCCAGACTGATCGTTGATATAATCCTCAATTTGCTTAGAAGTTACCGTTTGATGATAAAAGGTCTTATTTAAGCCTCTTAAAATCGATTTCCATTTCGCATCATCATTAACAATCTGACGAATGGTGTGCAGCATATTTGCACCTTTTGGATACATATCTCCTGAACCTTCATTATTTACATCATAATGACCGATAATTGGTTTGTCGTTTTCAATACCTCTTCTGCATCCAATAACATATTCAGCGCCAGCCTCTTTTCCGTAATAATATTCCAAAAATAAACTTTCAGAATAGTTTGTAAAACTCTCGTGAATCCACATGTCTGCGATGTCTTTATAAGTGATGTTGTTTGCAAACCACTCGTGTCCAGACTCATGAATGATAATAAAATCAAATTTTAGTCCCCAGCCTGTTCTGCTTAAATCTTTTCCTAAATAACCCTGTTTATATTGATTCCCGTATGTCACAGAGCTTTGGTGTTCCATTCCTAAATAAGGCACTTCTACTAATTTGTAACTGTCTTCGTAAAATGGATAAGGTCCAAACCAATCTTCAAAAGCTTTCAGCATTTTTGGAGCATCTTTAAAATGTTCTTTTGCTAAAGCCAAATTATCTCTTAAAACATAATAATTACAATCTAAATTACCTTTTTCTCCTTTAAATATTTCAGAGAAATTAACGTAATCGCCAATATTGATATTTACGCCGTAGTTATTAATCGGATTAGAAACATACCAATTAAAAGTTTTAGTTCCGTCTTTTTCTTTTTTAACGCTTTTTAACCTTCCATTTGAAACTTCTGTCAAATCTCCGGGAACATTCACGCTGATCAGCATATTTTCTACTTCATCGTACATATGATCTTTACACGGCCACCAAACACTTGCGCCTAAGCCCTGGCAAGAAGTAGCAATAAAATCTTTTCCGTTTTTATCTTTTTTCCAAGAAAATCCGCCATCCCATGGTGCTCTAACCGCTTCTTTTGGTTTTCCTTCAAAAGAGATGATAATTTCTTTTGTGTCTCCAACTTTTTGCTTTTCAGTCAAAGTAATAAAGAAAGCATTTCCATCTCTTTCAAATTTTACTTCTTTTCCGTTTTGAGTAACTTTAGTAATCTGCATTGGCTGCTGCAAATCGATCTGCATTTTATTATTTTCTGTCAAAACAGTATAACGAACAGTATTTGAACCCGAAATTGTTTTCTCAGATGGTTTTACTTTTACATCTAAATGATAGTATTTTAAATCCCACCAAGCTCTTTCTTTTGTAATACTGCCACGTAATGTATCCTGATGCGTAAAAACAGTTTCAGACTTATTTAAAAGTCCTTGGGCATTTGCCGTGAAACCAACTAAAAAGGCGATAAATACGCCACCAAAGTATTTTTTCATTATTTATAAATTTGTAATAAATAAGGTAATTAAACCACTTAATCTTCAACAAATGTAAACATTCAGATCAAGTATTTTAAATTTTATGTTTTAAGGATGAAAAAATAACACCTAAATTCATTATTCTTCTATATTTTAGTGTTTTTAATCAATAAAATTTAAATATGAGATTTGATGTAATAGCTTCTTTTTTGGTTGTAATGTTATCGACAGCTGTAAATTCACAAAATATAGCTATTCATAAAACGAAAAATAAAATCAGCATTGATGGAAATTTATCAGATTGGGAAACACCTTTTCTAGGTCCGTTTGCGATTCACGATTCTGGAGAAAAAGCTGCTCAAAATACATTTGTTTCACTTTCGTGGAATGACGAAAATCTTTATATAGCTTACAATTGCATCGATTCTAAAATTATTGGAAAACCTCAAAAGAAAGATTCCCAGATTTTTTACACCGATGATTTAGTAGAACTTTTTCTTGATCCAGATGGAGATGGGCAGAATTATATTGAAATTGGAGTAAACGCTTTTTCAAGTAACTATGATCTGCTTTTAAAATGTATTTCGCCAGAATGCGGCGGATGGAAAACCGCAATGGATTTTGATATTAAAAGACTAGAATCTGTAAGTAAAATAAATCCTGATGGTTATTGTGTCGAAATTAAAATTCCTTTTTCAAGCCTTAAAAATATTAAAAACGGTAATTTTTTAAAACCAGAAATTGGTACAAAATGGAAAGGAAGTGCTTTTAGAATAGATTACGGTAACAGTATCGAATACCTTGCATTACAACCTTATAAGAGTTTAAAATTTGGTTTTCATCAGCCAGCAGAATTTGCGGTTTTTGAGTTTGTGGAGTAATTAGTTTCATTTGTTTCAGGTTTCAGGTTACGCACGTTAGCCCGAAACCTGAAACCTGAAACCTGAAACTTGAAACAAAACTTTTACTTCTGACGTTTCTTTAAAACATCTACAACATCATTCAGCTGATAACCTTTTGCCTGCAATAAAATTAGGTAATGAAAAAGCAAATCGGCGCTTTCACTAAGAAACAAATCATCGTTATTATCTTTTGCTTCAATAACCACTTCTACAGCTTCTTCACCCACTTTTTGAGCAATTTTATTGATTCCTTTTTCGAATAAAGAAGCTACATAACTTTTTTCAGAATCAGCGTTTTCTCTACGAGTTTTAATTGTGTTTTCTAATTGAGAAATGAAGCCATAATTCGCTTCATTTGGTTCCTGCCAGCACGTATCTGCACCAGTATGGCAAGTTGGCCCAACAGGTTTTGCCTGAATCAAAAGCGTATCGCCATCGCAGTCATTTTTAATACTTACCAAATTTAAAAAGTTACCACTCTCCTCGCCTTTTGTCCAAAGTCTTTGTTTGGAACGACTGAAAAAAGTTACTTTCTGTGTCTCTATTGTTTTTTGAAGCGATTCTTCATTCATATAGCCCAGCATCAAAACATTTTTTGTCTCTGAATCTTGGATTATAGCCGGAATTAATCCGTGTGCGCTTTTGATATCGATATCCATTTTTTATTTTAGATTTTAGATTTCAGATTTTAGATTCTCTGAATTCTTGTTATTTTAGATTAAATCTAATCTTTCTTCTTGTTTCTTGATTCTCTTTAAAGTCTAACTTCCACTCCATTATTCTTCAGTTCTTCTTTCAAAGCTTTAATTTCGATTTCTTTAAAGTGAAAAACGCTTGCTGCCAAAGCCGCATCAGCTTTTCCTTCTTTAAACGAATCTAGAAAATGTTGTATATTTCCAGCTCCGCCCGACGCAATAATCGGAATATTTACTAATTCTGATAGTTTTGCCAAAGCTTCATTTGCAAACCCATTTTTAGTTCCGTCATTGTCCATTGAAGTAAATAAAATTTCGCCGGCACCGCGTTCTGCCACTTCAACAGCCCAATCGAATAGATTTAGTTCTGTTGGTACTTTTCCTCCTACTAAATGTACAATCCATTGTCCATCAATTTGTTTGGCGTCGATTGCGACAACAACGCATTGACTTCCAAATTTCTGAGCCAAATCATTAATTAATTGCGGATTTTTGACTGCTGATGAATTAATCGAAACTTTATCTGCGCCGTTATTCAGCAGAATGTCAACATCTTCAACAGATGAAATTCCGCCGCCAACTGTAAACGGAATATTGATTTTTTCTGCCACGCTTCGCACCATATTTACAAGTGTTTTGCGTCTTTCTTCCGTTGCCGAAATATCCAGAAAAACTAATTCATCTGCGCCTTCTTTTGAATAAATTTCAGCTAATTCCACAGGATCTCCTGCATCGCGCAAATCCACGAAATTGACGCCTTTTACGGTTCTTCCATTTTTTATATCTAAGCAAGGTATTATTCTTTTTGCTAACATTTCTTTAATGTGTTAATTAGATAATTAGTCAATTAGATAATTATTTTCGTCACGCATAAATTATCTAATTATCAAATTTTCTCATTTTCTAATTATAAAATCCTCTAACTGTTTTAAAGTGATTCTTCCTTCGTAAATCGCTTTTCCTATGATTGTTCCTTCGCAGCCTAATTCTGCTAATTTTGGAAGTTCGTCGAAGGTTGAAATTCCGCCAGAAGCTATTAATTTTATTCCTTTTGCTTCCGCTAAAATTTTGCTGTACAAATCAAAACTCGGACCTTGAAGCATTCCGTCTTTTGCAATATCAGTACAGATAACATACTGAATTCCTTTTGTTTGATAATCCTGAATAAACGGAACTAAATCTTCATTTGATTCTTCCAGCCAGCCTGAAACTGCTATTTTTTCATCTTTAGCATCTGCTCCCAGAATGATTTTATCTGATCCGTATTCGGCAATCCATTTTTCAAAAATTGCTCTGTTTTTTACCGCAATACTGCCACCCGTAATTTGGTTGGCACCGCTTTCAAAAGCAATTCTCAAATCATCATCCGATTTTAATCCGCCTCCAAAATCAATTTTTAAACTGGTTTGCGTTGCAATTTGTTCTAAGATTTTATAATTGACAATTTTACTTGATTTTGCACCGTCAAGATCCACTAAATGCAGATATTCAATTCCGTGTGCTTCAAATGATTTCGCTACTTCAAGCGGATTCTCATTGTAAATTATTTTCGTATCATAATCACCTTTGGACAAACGAACACATTTTCCTTCAATGATATCTATGGCTGGTATTATTCTCATTTTTATATTTTAGATTGTTGATTTTAGAATTTAGATTATTCAAAAAAAATATTGAATTACTAATTTCTAAAATTAATTTTTGATTAAAATTGATTTTTATATTGGAATTTGGAATTTAATCTTTGGGATTTAGTTTCAAAAAATTTCCAAGGATCTTCTCTCCAATATCGCCACTTTTTTCTGGATGAAATTGAGTTCCGTAAAAATTATCTTTTTGCAAAGCCGATGCATATTCCAGATCGTAATTCGTTGTAGCAATGGCTTCATCGCAATTTGGCGCGTAAAAACTATGCACTAAATACATGAATTCATTTTCCGAAATTCCCTTAAATAAATCCGATTTTAAGTCATAAATCTGGTTCCATCCCATTTGCGGGACTTTAACGCTGTTTGAGAATTTTACAACATCAATATCAAAAATACCTAAACCTTTTGTATTTCCCTCTTCAGACGAATTACACATTAACTGCATTCCCAAACAAATGCCTAAAACGGGTTGTTTCAATTGCGGAATCAAACTATCTAAACCGCTTTCGCGAAGTTTAAACATCGCCGAACTCGCCTCACCTACACCAGGAAAAATCACTTTATCTGCCGATTTAATTTCATTAGGATTGTTACTCAAAACAGCTTTAAATCCCAATCTTTCAATAGCAAACATAATGCTCTGAATATTTCCTGCTCCGTAATTTATAATTACTATTTTCATTAAAAAAGCTTTAAGCTTTAAGCCATAAGCTTTAGGCCTAATGCCTACAGCCTATTGCTTGTAGCGTTTTACAACATTCCTTTCGTCGAAGGCAAAATCATTTTTTCGGTATCTCTTTTTACGGCAACTTTTATTGCTTTCGCGAAAGCTTTAAAGATCGCTTCAATTTTATGATGTTCGTTGATTCCTTCTGCTTTGATATTTAAGTTCGCTTTTGCGCCATCTGTGAACGATTTGAAGAAATGATAAAACATTTCAGTTGGCATTTTACCCACCATTTCACGTTTAAATTCGGTTTCCCAGATTAGCCAATTTCTTCCTCCAAAATCAATTGCAGCCTGCGCTAAACAATCGTCCATTGGCAAACAGAATCCGTAACGCTCGATTCCTAGTTTATTTCCCAATGCTTTTGCGAAAACTTCTCCTAAAGCAATTGCCGTATCTTCAATTGTATGGTGCTCATCAACCTCTAAATCGCCTTTTACAAGAATTTCCAGATCCATTTGACCGTGACGTGAAATCTGGTCTAACATGTGATCAAAAAAAGCAATTCCAGTATCAATTTTACTTTTTCCGGTTCCATCCAAGTTTAAATTGATATAAATATCCGTTTCATTTGTTTTACGAGTTATTGACGCAGAACGTGCTTCTAACTTTAAAAACTCATAGATTTTTTTCCAATCCATGGTTTGCAAAACGATTGTTTCATTTAATTCTTCGCGTTTTAATGAAATTTCGTTACTGCCAATTCCATCGATATCATTCATGTAGATCGCTTTTGCTCCCAGATTTTTAGCCAATTCAACATCGGTTAAACGATCTCCTAAAACAAAAGAATTTTCTAAATCATATTCTGGATTATTCAAGTATTTCGTAAGCATTCCTGTTCTAGGCTTGCGTGTTGGCGCATTTTCTTCTGGAAAAGATCTGTCAACAAAAATTTCATCAAAAACAACTCCTTCATTTTCAAAGGCTTTAAGTATAAAATTCTGCGTTGGCCAAAACGTATCTTCAGGAAAACTATCTGTTCCTAATCCGTCCTGATTGGTTACCATTGCTAATTCGTAGTCTAATTCGCTGGCAATTTTTGCTAGATATTGAAAAGCTTTTGGGTAAAATTCCAGTTTATCTAAGCTGTCTAATTGGTAATTTTCAGGTTCTAAAACGATCGTTCCATCACGATCGATAAAAAGTACTTTTTTCATGTTGTATTTTTTGAGAATAAAGAGTATAGAAAATAGAGTAAAGAGGATAGACTTTTATCCTATTTTTAAAGTCCTTATATTCTTTTCTTTCTTTCTAGATTCTTTTTTCTATATTCTTTTTTCTATATTCTTTACTCTATTTTTTCTATTTCAACAACTTCAATTCTTTAATTAAAACAGCATTTTCCTCTTTTGTTCCAATTGTAAAGCGAAGGCAGTTTTCGCATAAAGGCTGTGTGGTTCTGTTACGAATTACAATTCCTTTTTCAATTAATTGATCGTATCTTTTGTTAGCATCATCTACTTTTACCAAAACAAAATTAGCTTCTGTAGGATAAATTTTTTCTACAAAATCTACCTCAAGTAACACTTTAAGTAATTCTTCTCTTTGCTTGATAATAGAAGCTATTTCCTGTTTTATCTTTTCAGAATCTTTTAAACGTTCAATAGCTCTTTGCTGTGTTAATTCGTTTACATTATAAGGCGGTTTAATTTTATTCAAAACCGAAATAACAGCTTCTGATGCATAACAAATTCCTAAACGAATTCCAGCTAAACCATAGGCTTTTGAAAGCGTCTGAGTAATTACCAAATTTGGATATTCATCAATTTCTACAAGCCAGCTTTCTTTTTCTGAAAAGTCAATATAAGCTTCATCAATTACAATTAAACCTTTAAAGTTTTGAAGTAATTTTACAATACTTTCGTCTGAAAAAGAATTTCCAGTTGGGTTATTGGGCGAACATAAAAAGATAATTTTTGTATTTTCATCAACAGCTTCTAAAATTTTTTCTACTTGAGGCTGAAAATCATTTGTAAGCAGAATTTCTCTGTTTTCTACTGCGTTGATATTCGCTAAAACGCTGTACATTCCGTACGTAGGCGGCAACGTAATAATATTATCTGTTTTTGGTTCGCAGAAAGCTCTGAAAATCAAATCTAAAACTTCGTCACTTCCGTTTCCTAACAAAATCTGACTCTGTTTTGTATTGTTATTTTTGGCTAAAATTGCTTTAACCGAATTCTGTTGTGGATCTGGATAACGATTTACTCCATTTTGAAACGGATTTTCATTTGCATCCAAAAAAATCATATCGGCAGTATCAAAATCTTCAAACTCATCTCTCGCCGAAGAATATGGTTTTAAAGATTTTACGTTTTCACGTGTAATTGTATTTATATCGAATTTCATTATTTTAATTTTTAGAATATAGAGAATAGAATAAAGAGAATAGACTTGCCACCTTACCTATTTATTTTCTATTCTATGTTCTTTCTTCTATTTTCTATATTCTGTGTTCTATATTCTGTGTTCTTTATTCTAAACTCTTCAATCTTAAGGTAACAGCATTCTTATGCGCTTGCAAACCTTCCGCTTCAGCCATAAGCTCAATTGCTTTTCCAATATTTTGAATCCCTTTTTCTGAAATCTTTTGAAAGGTCATCGATTTCATAAAACTATCTAGATTTACACCACTGTAATTTTTAGCGTATCCGTTTGTTGGCAAGGTGTGATTGGTTCCTGATGCATAATCTCCAGCACTTTCAGGAGTATAATTCCCAATAAAAACAGAACCTGCATTTACGATTCCGTTGCAGTAAAAATCATCGTATTGAGAACAGATGATAAAGTGCTCTGGCCCGTATTCGTTGATTAAATCTAAAGCAATCTTATCATTTTCCACATAAATCAATTTCGAATTTTCAATTGCTTTTTCTGCAATTGCTTTTCTGGGAAGAACTTCTATTTGAGATTGGATTTCCTTTTCTACTTCATCAATTAATTTCTTTGAAGTCGAAACCAAAATTACCTGACTATCAGTTCCATGTTCTGCCTGAGACAATAAATCTGATGCTACAAATGCAGGAACCGCCGTATCATCAGCAACAATTAATAATTCTGAAGGACCAGCAGGCATGTCAATTGCAACACCAAATTGAGTTGCTAATTGCTTAGCTACGGTTACAAACTGATTTCCAGGGCCGAAAATTTTATACACTTTTGGAATAGATTGTGTTCCAAATGTCATTCCGGCGATCGCCTGAATTCCGCCTACTTTTAAAATCTTAGTTACACCGCATAAATTTGCTGCATATAAAATTGCTGGATTAATTTTTCCTGATTTATCTGGCGGCGAACACAAAACAATTTCTTTGCAGCCCGCAATTTCAGCAGGAACAGCAAGCATTAAAACTGTTGAAAACAAAGGGGCTGTTCCTCCTGGAATATACAAACCAATTTTCTGAATTGGTCTTTTTTCCTGCCAGCAGTTTA
Source organism: Flavobacterium sp. S87F.05.LMB.W.Kidney.N (assembly GCF_004366435.1). Taxonomy (NCBI): domain Bacteria; kingdom Pseudomonadati; phylum Bacteroidota; class Flavobacteriia; order Flavobacteriales; family Flavobacteriaceae; genus Flavobacterium; species Flavobacterium sp. S87F.05.LMB.W.Kidney.N. Next base: position 171,676 of record NZ_SODX01000004.1, read on the forward strand.
CGCCTTCGATAGTATCTAGTTCAATTCTATCTGTTTTTTGAGCTTTGTGAAATTTATAAATATTGTCTTTTGCTAATTTGATTGCCTCTTTTAATTCGTTCGGAATCAGATTAATTGCTTCACTAATTTCTTCTTTAGAAACTTCATAATTATCTAAGGAAATTCCATCAAAGATTGAAGTGTATTTTGCAACTGCTTCATCTCCTTTTTTCTGAACTTCTTTGAAGATTTCTTTTACCGTAACCTCAATATCATCAATGGTTTGAGTTGGTCTCTTTAATATTTCAGACCAGGTTTCTGGTTTTGGATTGTTTATCTTATTCATTATTTTTATGCTTTATGCTATAAGCTGTAGGCTTTAAGCTTTTTAAACTATCTTTAATTTCTTTGGCAAAAGCTTAAAGCCTATTGCCTAAAGCTTAAAGCTTTAAAGAACCATTTTCTCAATTGGGCAAACCAAAATTCCTTCTGCTCCAACTTCTTTTAACTGGTCGATTACATCCCAAAAAGTATCTTTATCGATTACCGAGTGCACACTGCTCCAGCCTTCCTGTGCCAATGGCAAAACGGTTAAACTTCTTAAAACCGGAAGAATTTTTCCAACAGCATCAATCTTGTCGTTTGGAACGTTCATTAAAATGTATTTTGAATTTCTAGCTCTTAAAACCGCCTGAATTCTGAATTTTAAAGTATCAATGTGTTTTTGAATTTCTGGAGAAACTTTTGGAGAAACGGCTAAAACTGCTTCACTTTTCAAGATAACTTCAACTTCTTTTAAATTGTTCTTGAATAAAGTGCTTCCGCTTGAAACGATATCTACAATTGCATCTGCAAGACCAATGTTTGGAGCGATTTCTACAGAACCAGAAATTTGGTGAATGTCTACACTTAAACCAAATTTATTAAAATATTCGTTAACTGTATTGGGATAAGAAGTTGCAATACGCAATCCAGCTAAATCTTGTATTGAATTATATTCCAAAGTTTTAGGAACAGCAACAGAAACTTTACATTTTGAGAATCCTAATTTTTGAACCACTTCGATTCCTTTTCCTTTTTCTACCAAAAGATTGTCGCCAACAATAGCTAGATCTACTACTCCATCAATTAAATATTGAGGAATATCTGAATTTCTAAGATACAAAACTTCAAGAGGAAAATTAGAAGCTTCGGCCTTTAGCTGGTCGATTCCGTTGTTGATCGAAATACCGCAGTCTTTTAAGATTTGGATGCTGTCTTCGTTTAAACGACCTGATTTTTGAATTGCAATTTTTAAAGTACTCATTTTTTTAGTTGTTTGTTGGGTTTATAGTTTGAGTACAAAGAGTTAGAATAAAAAAAACCCGTTTGATGTACTCAAACGGGTTTTAAAATATGATGATTTACACGCATACCATTAACACATCGCTTGAGAGCAATTATGTAGATGATGATGATGTAATTGAATTGAAATCATGATTGGTTTTGTTTTTACTTCTTTGATTCGGTTGCAAATATAATAGATAAATTAATTAAAAAGCAATTTTTATTTTAACTTAACTATAGTTTATTGTTAAAAAACATTCTGAAGAGCTTTATAGTTAATAATTTTAAAATTACTTTAACGGATCTTCATATTCCTCAAAAGTCAATAAGACCTGAGTTCCTTTGCCGATTTCACTTTCAATTTTAAATTTAATTTGAAGCAGATCTGTCATTCTTTTTACGATAAACAAACCTAAACCTGTTCCTTTAATTTCAGAATGATTTAAGGAATCTGATCTAAAAAACGGATTCAAAATGGATTCTAAATCTTCTTTCGCAATTCCAATTCCTTGATCTGAAATATTACAGATAATCTTGTGATTTTCTCTGGATAACGAAATTCTAATTTGACTATCATTATTAGAATATTTTACTGCATTCGAAATAATATTTCGGAGAATGGTTACTACTAAATAATTATCAGAATAGGTATAAAATTCTTCAGGAGCATCTAATATTACATTGATATTTCGAGATTTAATTTTCTCTGCATTCAAAGTGAGAACATCTAAAATGACTGCATTTAAATACACATTTTCCCTATTTATATTTTGCTTTTGATTTTCAAAACGCGCCATTAAAAGTAACTGATCCACAAGAGAATTTAAGTGATCTACTTCATTAATACAATAATTAATTTTTTCTTCATATTCTTTGCTGTCACGAGGTTTACGTACTAATACTTCAAGTGTTCCTTTAATAACTGTTAAAGGTGTTCTTAACTCGTGCGAGGCGTCTGATGTAAATTGTTTTTCGCGTTCGATTGCATCTTCTATTCGGTCTAATAAATTATTTATGGTTTTAGAAAGTGTGAATAGTTCGTCTCTAGTTTTTGGAAGAGGAATTCTTGTTTTTAGATTGTCTTTTGTAATAACTCTAGAAGTGTAAATAATGTCATTTATGGGTTTTATACTTCGTCCTGCAAAAAATCGAGCAAGAAAGAATAACAATAAAAGGATTATCGGAAAAGCAATCAGTAAGGTATCTAACAAATTTTCCAGCACTTTTGAAGAATCTGAAAGTGACATTGCAATAATTAAATAGCCTATTTTCTTAGTTTTTATGTGAAGTGGAACTTGAATTTGACGAATTTTATTTCCTAATAATTTGGTGTCAAAAAGCTGAAAATGTTCTTTGTTTTCATGAAAAACTAATTTTTCATTCTTTAAATTAGGAGACTTCTCGATTATTTTTTTATTCAAATCCAAAAACTGAACAAAAACAGGATTTACATCAACAGAATTATGTTCTCTCTCTTCCCATTCTTCAGCATCCATCAAAACCACTTTCTTGTTTTCAATCTTGATTTCTTTTAAGTGATCCTGAATTTCAATGTTCAAATTTTCATCAATATGATTGTAAACAGTGAGTTTTACAATAAAATAAATAGCTGAGAACGCAACCAGAACCAGCAGTCCTGTTGTTAAAATATAATTTAACGCAATTCTATTTTTAAAGGATAATGATGTCATTTTTTAATCATTGGCTATATAACCAACGCCACGGATAGTTTTTATATAATCTTCTTCAATTTTTAGTTTCAGTTTTTTCCGAATGGCATTCATAAAAACATCAATTACACCAGTGTCATATTCAAAATTTATATCCCATACATCCCTTAAAATCTGATTTCTTGTACAGACTTTTCCTTTATGCTGAATTAAATAGGTTAATAATTCGAATTCTCTCTGCGTTAACGAAATCTCTTCTTGATCTTTTAAAACAATATGCTTAGACAAATCCATTCGGATAGTTCCGAGAGTTAATATTTCGGTTTGTTTTTTATTTCTAAAATGAACTTTAATACGCTCTACCAATTCCTCAAAACTAAACGGCTTTTTGATATAGTCATTTGCTCCAGCTTTTAAACCTTCTATTGTTTCCTGAACAGTATCTTTTGCGGTTAAAAAAATAATTGGAGTTGTTTGATCTTTAACCCTGATTGCCTTGCAGAGATCAAGTCCGTTAATTTTTGGAAGCATCCAATCTAAAAGAATCAAATCAAACTTTTGCTCATGGGTCAATTCGAAGCCCTTAGAACCATCATTTGCGGTCGTTACCTGATAACCTTCTTCTTGTAGGCCTTGTTTTAAAAACTGAACAATCCCTAATTCGTCTTCAACTATTAAAATATGCATCTATCGTGTTTAATTTAAGATCCGAATTTAATTTTTCTACATCAAAGATAGGATATTTCCAAATCAGAAATAAGCCAAAATGTCAAAGTATTAAGAAAACCAATATCTTAAGCGAACTTTAAGATAACGTTAAGTAAGGTAAAAGTCTAACTTAATCTGGCGTTAATCAATCGAAAGTAATTTTGTAAAAAAAATAATTAGATGACTTTTTCCAAAAAACTTTCGCCTTTTTACAATCTTGCCGTATTGTACTTTATTGTAAGTTTGATACTCAGAATTGTCCTTTTTTTTCACCCAATTACACAAAGCTCTTTTACATTCGCTGAAAGCCTCAAAATCTTCACCTTAGGCTTAATTTCAGATTTTTTTGTATTTGTAATAGCTTCAATTTTCCTTTGGCTGTATCTTATTTTTATCTCCAATTCAAAGTACAATAAACCTTACGGATATTTTATTCTCGCGGGTTTCGCTTCTTTTTTAATTTACATAGCATCTGGAAAAAGTATTTTTGATGAATACGGCGGTGCTTTACCAAAAATTGTTTTAATTTTTGTGGCAATTAAAACGTCTTTATTTGCCCTGTTTTTATTTTTACCAAAATATCGCACCAAAATTAGATTCTGGCTTTTTGCATTTGTAATTTTTTTATACGTTTTATTGATCCTTCAAAATGCGATAAGTGAGTTTTTCTTTTGGAATGAATTTGGAGTTAAGTACAATTTTATTGCTGTTAATTACCTCATTTACACCAATGAAGTTATAGGTAATATTATGCAGTCTTATCCTGTAATTCCAATATTTTCGGGATTATTTATTATTACTGGAATTATTACATTTTTTATTATAAAGAATTCCCGAAATTATATTGATGAAATTCCAAACTTCACCGAAAAACTTAAAGTTACAGCTATTTACGGAGCACTATTTGCAGCTTCTTTATTTGCAATTCCAAGTTTAGCTAAAACGGAAAATTCAAAAAATGTATTTGTTAACGAGTTACAATCTAACGGGATTTATAAGTTTTACTTGGCTTTTCAGAATAACAAACTTGATTATTTTAAATTTTATAAAACAATTTCGAACGAAAAAGCTTTTGCGCTTTTAAAAGAACAATTTCCGACAATTACTGGAGAAAATACTTTACGTGAAATCAATAATGATTCTATCGAAAAACATAAAAATGTAGTTTTAATTACGGTTGAAAGTTTAAGTGCCGATTTCATGAAAATGTACGGAAACCAACAGAATATCACGCCATTTTTAGATAGTTTAGCACAAAAAAGTTTATTATTTACCAATGTTTATGCAGCTGGAAACAGAACGGTACGAGGTCTTGAAGCTGTAACTTTGTGCCTGCCTCCTACTGCTGGAGAAAGTGTTGTAAAAAGAGAAGACAATAAAAACAAATTTTCGACTGGTTCTGTTTTTCTTAAAAAAGGTTACAATGTAAAATTCATGTACGGTGGAGATGCTTTTTTTGATAATATGCAGGATTTCTATTCTGGAAACGGTTATCAGATTATTGATAAATCTAACTTTTCTGAAAATGAAATTACTTTTTCGAATGTTTGGGGAGTCTGCGATGAAGACATGTACAACAAAGCTATAAAGGTTATGAACGCTGAAGCACAGCAGAATAAACCTTTTTTCAATCATATCATGACGGTTAGTAATCACAGGCCGTTTACATATCCGAACAATAAAATTGATATTCCAGGAAATATAAAATCTCGCGACGGCGGCGTAAAATATACCGATTATGCGCTTCGCCAGTTTTTCAACAAAGCTAAAGAACAGCCTTGGTTCAACAATACTGTTTTTGTTATTGTTGCCGATCATTGTGCTTCGAGTGCCGGAAAAACACAACTTCCGTTAGACAAATACAGAATTCCAGCTTTAATTTATTCTCCATATAGTAAACCTGAGAAATACACCAAATTAATGTCTCAAATTGATATTATGCCAACATTATTTGGGCTGTTAAATTTTGATTATAAAAGTAAATTTTTCGGGCAGGATGTTTTAAAACCAGATTATCAGCCTAGGGCTTTTATTGCCACTTATCAAGATTTAGGTTTTATAAAAGATAATGTTTTGACAATTTTATCTCCAAAACAACAAATAAAACAATTTCAATTAAAACTTAACCCAAAAGCCGGCATTGCACCTGAATTTCAGATTCATTATGATGAAATCCCGCTAAAATCCGAAAATACGGAATTGACCAATGAAACGATTTCTTATTATCAATCTGCTTCTTACGTTTTAAAGAAAAAAGAGTACCAGCTTAAAGATTTAGGTTTAACTTTTAAGAATGCTAAATTATACGCAAAGGTTCGATAAATACATAAAAAAAGCCTCAAGTTCAACAACTTGAGGCTTTTTTAGTTTCGTTAAGCTTGAAACTATAAATCTTAAATTAATCATTTTGGTTTTTCAATCCAAAAAGATTTCCTTTTTGATATAGCTTTAAATCTTCTTGTAAAAATTGATAATTTCTTTGAGTAACTGCTGGTGAATCTAAATCACTCAAATCTGGTTTTCCAGCATCTACCCATGCAGTATACCAAAAACTTGCTGTTGCCTCAATCGCCTTTTTCATTTGACTTTCAACCATTCCGTTTAGCTGATCGTGTAGTTTTTTAGCATATTCATCTGCAAAAACAGCTGTATTATATTTACTTTTCAATACTTTTCCGTCAGCATCCATTTTAAAAACTTGGTTTTCTGGCGTAGCCGTTCTTAATTTTTTATCGATATCCAATAAAGGCTGTGCTAAACTGTGTGTATCATTTATCATATCCCAAATTGCTTTGTGAACATCATCATAATGATGCGCATAAGGAACATTTAATTTATAATTCTTAGCAAATAACTCAGGAAGTCTGCTCTCCCAAAGAGAATGAATTCCTTTTTGATCGCTTAATTGCCCGTCATGATTTGCAGAAGTATGCAATGGCATGTGCGCATCGCCAATGTAATGCCCCAAATCTGCTGCCAAAAATAAGATCTCAGCTCTATTTTTATCTTTAAAAGCTTTAGTCAATTTTGCCATCATATCTTCAATATACCAAGGTAAAATTCCGTTATCGCTTAAAAATTTAGCGTCATATTTTTTCTTTGCTTCTTCTAAAGTTTGTGGATAACTATCAGCTGGGCCAAAGTTTTCCATATCGAAATAATGCCTTGGACCTTCATCTTTATAACTTAAAGCATATTTACGAATATCTGGAACTGAAGCTTCTTGTGTAATAAAATCAATATGATTGTAAAAGAAAACCTGAAGCGGATGCGGCAATGCCATTACAGCTGCTTTGTTGATTCTTTCGTGACCTACAATTCCCCAGGATAAAGTAAAAAACCCAATGATTAAAGCACAGAACGCAATTAATCTTGGTTTAGATTTGAAGTTTTTCATTTTTGTTTTTGTATTTAGAGGTGCAAATTTACCTTATTTATGGATAATTCAAAGTATAACCGTCTAAGATTATGTAAATTTAATTTTTTGAAATTTTTATACCATATAACTAACATAAGTTCATGTATAAAGATTTTCTTTCGTAAGTTTGTTAATGGACTAAACCTTAAAACCATGCGCTTTACTTTTCTAAATATAATTTTCTTTTTATCGACTGTTTGCTTTGCTCAGGAGAACGAAATCAAACCAAAAAATGTTAGTGATAGTATTTTAAATTCAAAAAGAACAGTTAGATTTTCCGATCCTTTTAATGCGGAAAGAATAATGCAAAAATTGTTTCCTGGTAAATTATATCATCTTAAAGAGAAAAATACATTTGTAAGCTGGACCTGCAAAACTTGTAAACCTGCTCCTTTTGTAGATGTAAATGGTGTAGAAGGCGATCAAATGTTCCCCTATTCAAATGGCGTAGCTACAAGACTTCTTGCTAATATTGACTATGCAGATTCTAAAGGAAATCAATTTAAAATATTGGCTTTTAATCATTCTGTTCATGATGAAGATGGCTTACAAACTGGACGTTTTTCCGGCGGTTTGTTAGGTTTAGCAAAATTCGCTAAAAATGGTAACGTCTGGGAAATGAAATCTTTTCAGCCTGGTGTTGCTGCTTTTGGAGCTTTTGCACAATGTCCTACTCCAAAACTTTTACAAATTGGAGAAGATCAATTTGCTTTTACTATTTCGCATATTAATGGCGGTGCCGGTGGCCCGTATGAAGGCTATCTGTATCTTGTGGCTGGCTTTGATGGTAAATATCAACCTATAATGGAAGTTAATGAGTATCAATTAACCAATGTTGCAAGCATAAAATGGACTGGTTCTTATAAAGTTGTTGACGATGCTGCTAAAAAACATTTTAGAGATATTATAGTAAAAACCAACGGTTCTTATAATAAAGACGCAAAAGCCGAAGATGAATTTGAAGCAACACTTCCTGTAGAAATAGCTGAAATGGCCAAAACTAAAAAACAGTTTGATTTTGAAATTGAAAGACGTTTTTCTTTTAAAGGAAAATTTTATAAGATGATAGACAAACCAACTGTCAAATTTTCAAATGTAAAATAGCTTTTAACTCAAGTAAATAATTGAGACTAAAGCTAAAACAGCTATAAAGATCCAAAGAAAAACTCCCTGTAATAAAGGCTTTACTCCTACTGCTTTTAAAGTAGAGAAATTTAGAGTTGCACCAATTAAGAATAAAGTAATTGTTAAACCAATTTTAGCTACGCCAACTATATGTGTGGTGAAAGTATTTGTAGAAGGCAAATATGTGTTTACAAGCATAGCCATAATAAATAACCCAATAAAATAAGGGATTTTTATTTTTGTTCCAAAGCTTCTGGATTGCTTATTAAAAACAAAAGCTGTTAAAAGCGATATCGGAATAATCCACAAAGCCCTTGCTAATTTTACTGTTGTTGCCACCTGTAAAGCTTCTGCTCCGTATTTATTGGCCGCCCCAACAACCGAACTGGTATCGTGAATTGCAATTGCACACCAAAGTCCGAAATCTTTTTGGGATAAATCTAATTGATGCCCAATAAATGGAAAAACAAATAAGGCAATTGAATTCAGTATAAAAATTACTCCCAAAGCAATTGAAGTCTGATTTTCGTTTGATTTAATTACTGGCGCAATAGCCGCGATTGCACTTCCTCCGCAAATTGCAGTTCCACAAGAAATTAAATGGGATGTTTTCTTGTCTGTTTGCAGCCATTTACCAATTAAAAAACCAAAAATTAAAGTACTGAAAATTGAAAAAACGGTTAGAATAAAACCTTCTTTTCCTGCTGAAACTGCGTTATGGGCGTTCATTCCGAAACCTAAACCCACAACTGAAAACTGCAGTAAAAATGTGATTGCTTTATGATTGAATTGAACAAATGGATTTCCGAAAACATTTACAATTAGTACTCCTAGTAAAAGTGCGATTGGTGGAGAAATGATTGAGAATAAACACAACAAAATCACTGCAACAAAAAGCACCTGCTGTAACGAATGATTAATTTCAAATAATTGTGCTGTTGTATGTTGTTTTGTTTTCAAAATAAAGTAAGTGATATTTATATTGCAAAGTTCCGTCGTTTAAACCATAAATACCAATCGTAAATTACAATCGACTATAACTTCAAGTTATAATGAGAAGCTATGTTTTGAATGAACAATTCTGATAACGAATCTGATTTCCCTACTAAAGTAATGATATAAAAGAATCTTTCTATTGCTAATTTTTCGATATCTAAAACTATTAATTCTTTGTTTAGTAATTCTTTATTTACGGCATGAATGGACATAAATGCAAAACAATCCGAGTTTAACAAATACGACTTTATACTTTCTGTACTTCCTAACTGCATTTCGATTTGTAAATCTGAAAATTTCAAACCTGCTTTTTTCAATGCAAATTCTATAACTTCAAGTGTTCCAGATCCACGTTCGCGAGTTATAAATTTCATTGATTTTAAATCGTTTACTGAAATTTCATTTTGCTTCACTAACGGATTTTTACTATTGCAGACCAAAACCAATTCGTCTTTTAAAAACGGAATGTATTTTATGGATTGATTTTTAGACTGCCCTTCAACAATTCCAATTTCTATTTCTTTATTGATTAAGGCGTTTTCGATTTGTTCAGTATTTCCATTCAGTAGATTGACTTTTATATCTTTTTGCTTTTGATGAAAACTAGCTAAAATTGGAGAAATTATGTATTGCGAAATTGTCGTACTTGCTCCCAGCCTCAATAAACCTTGACGTTCTTTGTTGAATGAACTCATCTCAAAGTCAATTTCTCGGTAAATATCAAAAATACTTTTAGTATATTTTAATAGAATTTTCCCAGCTGGTGTTAAGGCTATTTTAGAACCATTTCGTTCAAAAAGTTTGGTTTTGTAGGTTTCTTCGAGTTCCTGAATATGTTTGGAAACTGCTGGCTGTGTAATATACAATTCTGTTGCCGCTTTAGTAAAATTAAGGCGGAGCGCAACGGTGTAAAAAACTTTTAGTCTGAAGTCCATTTCAAAAAAATTAAAGATAAATAATTATTGCCAATCTATTGGAAATGTTCCAGATTCGTTTAATAATAAAACTAAATTATATTTATCTATTTTTTTATCTTTTCTATAAATATAAACTTTTTTTGAAAATGCTTTTTTAACTAAACTATCATCTTTTTTAATATCGATTTTGTAAGAATTAAAATTAGCAAATTTGAATTTCTTTTTCACACCATTTGCAGTAATGTAACCTTTTGCATTTTCATTAATTTTAGTGATCACAAATTGATAGTCATTTCTATTTTCTTTTCTAGCATTTATATAAATCAAAGAAAAAATAGTACAAAAAAACAGACTAAAGAAAATTAAAACTTTTTTAAAGGACACGATCAATTTAATTTTAAAGCAATCCATTATACTTCCTTACAAACCATTCTGTAGTCAATAAAACGGCAATCAAAATTAATAACCAAACCCAGTCAATAATTGGAGTTTTAGTAGAAATGTTTTTTTCGATTGATTTGTATTCGTTATTCTCTAAAAGTGTGTTAATCAAATTATCAGCTTGATTTTCAAAAAAGGCTTTTCCGCCGGTTTGCTGTGCTAGTTGCTGTAACTTTTGAACATCTGGATTTACAAATTGTTTTTCGATATCAAAATCTAAAATCTCAAAATGACTTGAATACGATGTATTTGAGTTTAATTCTTTTACCGTAAAATTATATTTTCCTGCTGGAAGTCCTTCTAAATTAGCCGAAAAAGAATTGCTTCCTTTCAGTAAATCGTAGTTTTTTGTTTGTTTAGTCGCAGCATTTACAACACTTATGGTAAGTCTGGCTTTTTCGTCAAACTCATAATTTTTATTGAAATATTGCGCATTGATGATAATCTCTTCTCCAGAATTGTAAAAACTTTCATGTGTTACAACCAAAGATTTCTTGGAAGTTGTTGACGCTAAATATTGAATAATTTTATCAATAAAAATATCATATTTTTCAAATGACTGATTATCGACATGACTTTGCAAACGCCATTTCCAGCTGTTTTCTCCTAAAAGAAAAGCAGTTCTTTTTCCTTGATTTTCGGCGAAAGCCAATAATGGTGCATTTGTAGAAACGTTTCTAATTTTTGATGAAAGTAAAACAGACACATTTCCGTTTGTACTAATATTTCCGAACAAATTCTGTAAAGGCGGAAAATTTTCAAAACCAATATTATCAATTGCAAATAAGTTAAAGTCTGGTTTGAATTCGCAGAGAAAATCTTCTCTTTGATTACTCATTTTAAAGATTAAATTATTCTGCTGTTGGTTTAAGAAATTAAAATCTGTGTTATTTCCTGTTATAATAAACGTGTTTGTTGATGCTAATTTATTATTATCAAAAATTGCCTTAAAAGCCGTTGTTGGCTGATATAAAACCAAAACCGAAATGTCTTGTAACTCATTAATTTGATTTGGTTTAACTAATATTACCTTACGTTGCGCATTAACCTCGATCGAACGTTTTAATGATGCAATATCTGGATGATTTATAGCCGAAACAATTGCAATAGTTGACTTTTGATCTATTATTTCGACTGCAAAATTTTTGATATTGTTGTAGCTATTTTTTTCTTTTGAAGAAGATTGAATGCTGGCTTTATAAATCTGCAATCCTACTTTATCTGCTGGCAAAAGCAAGTTTAAAGAAGCTGTTTTTTTTGAAGGAGAAAATGAAAGTTTCTCTTTTGCTACAATTGTATTTCCCTGTGAAATAGTAAATTCTGCATTCGCAGCTTTGTTGCCTGCATATTGTAGAAAAACTTCGACAGGAAATTTATTTTTATGAAAAGCGTATTTGTTTACGTTAAGCTGATTGATTTTTAAATCAAAAAATGTAGTTGTATCTCCCACAACTAAAGGATAAACTTTATTAACAGGATCAAAACGATATACATAATCATTTCCTGTAGTTTGATTTCCGTCGGTAATTATAACCGTTGGGAAAATCAGATTTTTATTGATACTTTTTAAGTTCTTTGCTGCTTCGTCTAAATTGGTTTGATTTCCTTTAAAATCAAATTTATCTGAAGTTTTAAAATCGTTATCAAATTGATAGGATTGAATTTCAAACTTTTCTTTTAATGCAGGGTTTGAAATTAATTTTTGATAAAGTTCAACCGCCTTTTTATCTGACTTTAAAGCTGCAATAGAACTCGAATTATCTACGACAATTGCTAAAGGCGTTTTTGTTATTTCCAGCGAACTCTTAGAAATTATTGGATTTATGAGTAAAACCAATAGCCCAAAAATGGCCAGGAAACGTAAAAAAGCCAAAAGTATAACCACATTGGATTTACTTTTGGCTTTATAAAAATATTGAAAGTACGATAAACCACCAGCAATTACTAAAGAAAGCAATAATAAAAGAATCGTGTTTGTCGTCATATTTATTTAGTATTCAGTAACAGTTTACGGTCATCAGATTTAAAAAGTCAATTATTTGACTAAAGTGTTCAGCTTTATCCTAGAATCAGAATAGACTGAATACTAAAACCTTTGAACCTTTGTAACTTAGTACCACAGTACCTTAGGTTAACATTCCTCCGCAAACATTAAGAACTTGCCCAGTAATATAACCGCTCATGTCTGAAGCTAAGAAAAGACAAGCATTTGCTACATCTTCTGGGCTTCCTCCACGTTTCAACGGAATACCTTCTCTCCATCCTTTTACTACATCTTCAGATAATTTTGCAGTCATTTCAGTTTCAATAAATCCTGGCGCGATTGCATTGCAACGAATGTTACGAGAACCTAATTCTAGAGCTACAGATTTAGTAAAACCAATTGCACCAGCTTTAGAAGCGGCATAATTTGTTTGTCCAGCGTTTCCAGAAACTCCAACTACAGAACTAATGTTGATGATTGAACCTGCTCTTTGTTTCAAGAAAGTTTTTTGAATCGCTTTTGTCATATTAAAAACCGATTTCAAGTTTACATCAATTACTTGGTCGAAATCTGCCTCGGACATACGCATTAACAAATTGTCTTTTGTTATTCCGGCATTGTTGATTAAGATATCTACAGTTCCAAAATCTGCTAAAACAGCATCAACAAAAGTTTGAGCCTCATTAAAATCTGCTGCATTAGATTGATAACCTTTTGCTTTAACGCCTAAACTATTTAGTTCTGCTTCTAATGCTTCTGCAGAAGCTGCAGATGAGCTGTATGTAAAAGCAACGTTTGCTCCATGTTTAGCAAAAACTTCAGCAATTCCTTTTCCGATTCCACGGCTTGCACCAGTAATTATTGCAACTTTTCCTTCTAGTAATTTCATATTAAGGTATTCGTTTTTATTTTTTGAAATACAAATATAGAGTATTTGGGCGTTTAATAAAATTTGTAATACAAAAATTGGCTTAGATTTTTCTTTCTTCATAAAACAAAAAAACAGCTCAATAAATGAGCTGTTCTCCCAAAATAAAAAAATAAAACTAAAATTCTTATATATGATTTTGCTTTGTTATGGCGAACATAATTATAAGAACTACAGCCATAATCATCATTCTGTTTACTGATTCTGAAAGCTTTTTAATTCTTTCAGCTTTATCATTTTTTCTTTGTTTACTAACATCCAATATAATGTATAGTGTAACCATTGCAATCGATAAATAAAGGTAAGATCTCACATAATCTCTAAAAAATCCTGAAATAGTGAGAAGTAAAATACCCCATAATAAAAAGATTAGATTAAGAGGTGAAATGTATTTTTTCATTATAAATCCAATATTTAAAAATCATTAAACAAATAGTTTTTCGTTTCTCCTCTTTATGTTTTATTAAAAAAAAGCAGTCCAGTAAACTGGAACTGCTTTTTTTAAGTACAATAAAATTTTATAATTGATAAGTTGTCATTCTAAAGTTACTAGCTGCACTTGTAAAAGTATAAATGGTATTAGAAAATGTAATTCTAAAAGTTTCTTTTTTAACATACAGACCTTTTGAATTGGTTAATTCATTATCTATATCTTTTAAGAAAGCATAATTTGCTGCTGTTGTATTCCAGCCATCATCATTTAAAATTATAGTTTTATTAACTGCATCTTCTGTTGTAGTTAACCAATGAACAATTTGAGCTTTTCCTCCATTAAACTGATACTGAATATATGTCCCGTTGGGTACATTATTAAACACAATTTGAACTCTGGCAATAGATTGATTTGCAGGTAATGTAGCATTTACTTTATCTACAAGTGTTTTAAAATAAGATGAATTTGTTGGAGCTGTATACAAGTTTGCTGCAATGTATCCGAACACCATCTGTGGTTTTCCAACAACTAAGTTTTTATAGTCATCAGTAAGAACTAATGGTTTTGCACTATATTTAATAGAAGCGCTTACACCATTTGTTCCAGTTGCTGTAAAACTTCCGTCTGTACTATTGTATACAAAATCTGTTAATTTCTGACCACCTACTTCTACAGCTGGGCTTACTACAATTCCTGTTGGAGTATATGCAATTCCCATATTGTTTGTAGCTGTAGATCCAGCTTCAATAGAATTTGCAGTTGCAAATCTTGATCTCGTAGCAAAAGCAAAATCATATTGATGTGTAGTTGTTCCGTCATTTGTTTCAAATAATCTAAACAATGGTCTTGTATTTGCGCCAACAACGTTAGCAATCATATCAATGTTTTTAGGAAGATCTGTCCAATCCTGAGCAGTTGCTTTCACAAAACGAATTTCTTTAGATGTACCATCACCTGCAGTTCTGTTTGCTTTAAATATAAGCTGTCCATTTTCTTGTCCGTAATATAAAAACTGAAAATCTCCTAAATATCCTTTACCAAGCAAAGCTGGTGTTGGATTAGATTGTGGGCTTGAATCTGATAATAAATGAATTCTGTTTTTAGTTGTAAAAACCAAACTTACAGTACTTCCTAATTGAATATCGTATTCACTTGTGAATTTTGAAGTTGTAGTAGCATCAAAGTCAGATGCCATTTCAACTTTTCCATCAGGAGTAAATTTGAATAAATGAGTAAAGCCTCCAAGTTGTTTATCGTCTGTAAAATAAACCGCTTTCCAGCCATCTGGAGAAGTGAGCAAAACTTCTTGTAATTCGCTTTTTTGAGCATTTAAACGCTCTGTTGGAGTTTTGTCAAACTTTTGTTCAACTTCTGTACTTGTACAAGCTGTCAGCTGCACTATAAGCAATGCAACAACTACATACTTGAATATATTTTTTATTTTCATAATACCTTTTTTTAAGTTTTATAATTGTTGAAACAAATTAATTATTAATTACATAAGTGGTATTCTTTTCTGCTTCATCTCTTAATGCATAAAAGTCCATATTAAAAGCATCTTTAAAATATTGAACTACAATTGCTTCTTTTCTTTGAATATCTGCTCTTGCTTTTGCACTTGTTATACCTGCTAATATTGCAGCGTATTCTGCTTTTGTACTAATTAAAATAATAGACGCAGTTTCTGCAAAATCTTCAACGACATTTGATCTAGCATAGCTTGTAATAAAACCTAACTCTCTAGATGCTGCAGTTGTTTCAAGATGCCACGTTGCAGTATATCCTGAAGGCGTAATTTTTCCCCAAGCCTGCTCATCAAAAGGTTTAGTCTGATTTAAAATATGAACGTATTCGTGTTGAATGGTATGAATAAATTCGGCAACAATTGCACGGTTTTTCTTGTTGATATTATCAACTTCAAAAAGCGTTATTCTTTGCCCGCCTTCAGCAATACCAAGTGTTCTGGTACCGTTTGAGTTTGAATTTACTCCACCTACCAAAACAATTTCTCGTGGTGCAATTTTTTTAACAAAATCTGCTCCTCCAATTGTTGCATAACTCTGCAGCCAAATTTGTTTAACAATTTCTAATGCCGGCTGTACTTTATCTATTGTTGGAGGAAATAGATATCTTGTATTATCAACCGTATTTTGATTCCATTTATACTGCGCATTAATATTATATGGAACAAGATAATTGGCATCAATCCATTTATCTAAATCTGTTTTAGCTGGCTGGTTGTAATCTAACTGGCTTTCTGTTGGCTGATCTTCATGAGCACAAGCTGTTAAAGCTAAAACCCCAACAAATACTGCTATCTTTTTATATTTATTTACAAATTTCATAATACTTTAAGTTTAGTTTTATCTAGGATTTTTCTCTACTCCATTACTTGATGCACTTAGAGGAATTTGTATTGCTCTACGTTTATCATCTTTCTCTAATACATTTGTTGGCTTATTGAAAGTTTCATGTCTTACAACAATGTTGAAACGTTTTACGTCAAAATATCTAATTCCTTCGTGGATAAAATCTCTTCTTCTAGTTTCAGCAATTGCTTTCACGTAAGAAGTCTGAACTGGTGTCATCTCATAAAAAGGAGTATATTCATCTGCAATAACTGGATATTTGGCTACAACTTTTGCTTCTGTAAGTTTATCTGTTGCGGCATTATAGCCTGTAGTTCTTGTGCCTAAGAAATATTCTAATTCTGTATTTGCTTCTGCAATTCTATTTTTCATTACAAGAGCTTCAATTCTATTTAAATAAAATTCGTCGTAAGATAAAAGTACAGTTCCTAAATATGGCTCTCCAATGTTAGCCGTTAAGTTTGTATATTTAAAATACTCTTTAAACTTTGGCGAGAAAACCGTCATACTACTATTGTATGAATATGTTTTATAAAGCCACAGTTTTCCATATATATTAGTTGCTTGTCCAAAAATGTCTGGACTTTTGTTCCCTGCTAAATAGAATCTATTTCTGCTTGATGCTCTCGCATAAATTGAATAAGCAGATACTACTAATAAGTTTGCTGGTTCTCCTGCTTTTGCATATTCAATAAATTGCACATTTGGATCTAAAGCTGTAAATGCTAAATAGTTTCTTAATTTTCCAACAGGCTTAGAACCTAATCCTTCAGAAACTTCAAGAACCTTGTCCCAATCTCCTTTTATCAAATAGAAACGGCTTGCAAAGGCATTTGCAGCTTCTTTAGTAAAGTGAAATTTTGGCTCAGAATAATTGTTTCCAACTAATTTAATTCCTTCTTCAAGGTCTTTTTGTATAAAATCGAAAACTTCTTTAACTGTATTTCTAGTATACTTTTTAATTAATACCTCTTCTGGTTCTGTAACATATGGAATTCCAAGATCTTTATCTGCTGTAGCTGGATTGTATCTTTGAGACCAAAATGAAACTAACATAAAGTGCGCATAAGCTCTAGCCAATAAAGCTTCTCCTTTTTGAGGATTTAAACTTGAAGGATTTCCTTGCTCATTTATTGCCTGAAGTGCCTTGTTTGCATGTGCGATTGCTCGGTAACAAGCATCCCAATAGTTTGCCTGAGTATCAACGTTTGTCTCATTCTGCATTTCCCAATTGTAGTTTTGCTCATTTTTAGGCAAAGTTTCAGCCAATTGCCCATCACCAACGTTATCGGTCATTGTTTCAGCAAAGTCCATATAGGTTCCTCCATTTGGATATGCGTTAACCAAAAGTTCCGATATTTTATCTGCAGTATCTATTTGCGTTCTATTATCTGGAGTTTCTGAAAGGAACTCATCACAGCCGGTAAGAGAAGCTGCTAATAATAATGAAAGTGCTATTTTTATATTTTTCATAATTAACTTAATTATAATGAAACATTTAAAGTGAATGTATACTGAGAAGTGATTGGAAATGCAACTCCTCCTGTATTACGGAATTCAGGATCTTGGCCGTTTAATTTTTTATCAGAATAAATCAACCAAGGATTAACTGCTGAACCTTTTAATGTAAAAGTGCTTACTCCTAACTTACTCTTGAATTCTTTTGGAAATTCCCAGCTTAATGAGATATTTTTCAATCTTACGAAATCACCATCAGCAATTCTAACATCAGAATAATTATAAGTGTTATAGGCTCTTTGTAACATATTTTGTCCACCATAATCTGTAATTAACCTTTTATCTGCAATAACTGGTACATTTGTATAATTTTCGTCACCTGGATTAATCCAACGATTCGTGAAATCTTTTGTAAATACAGTTAAATCATCATACTGGCTGTCATAAATTGGATTTAAACGAACTTTATTTCCTCCTGATCCAACGATGAAAACGTATAATGACCAGTTTTTATAAGTAAATGTATTTGCTAAACCAACTGATTTGTTTGGCTCTATAGATCCTTCGTATTTCAAGTAATTGGTAACATTATCATTATCTTGAAAATTAGCTCCTGTAATGTTATCTGTTTCACCTGGTGCCATAACAAATGTTGGAAGACCTTGGTTATTTAAACCTGTAAATTGATACGAATAAATAGAGTTTCTTGGGTGGCCAATTGCATTCCCTCCGTTACCATCAACTAAATCAAAAGCTGTTGGTTTGTTTTCTAATTTGGTAATTTCTTGATTGAAAACTGAGAAATTAAGTGTCGTTGACCATTTAAAATCACGAGAAACAATGTTTTGAGTAGTTATACCAACTTCAAGACCTTTAGTCTCCATGTTTGCATTATTACCTTGTTTAATTCTTTGACCTCCAATACCTGAAGTAATTACGTAATCAACTAAATCAAATGCTTTACGACGGTAAACATCTGTTACAAACTGAACTCTATTATTAAACATACCTAAGTCAAGTCCAATGTTAGTTTCAAATTGTTTTTCCCAAGTTAAATCTGAATTTTGTAATTGATCGATTTCGATACCAGTTTCTCTGTCATCAAGATTTAAACGGTTAGAAATAAAGCTTTTATAAATAGCCAAAGAGTTTGTTGCTGGACCAGCAGTAGCAGTTAATCCATAAGAACCTCTTAAAGCTAAATTGTTAATCGCTTTTACATTTTTCATGAATTTTTCTTCAGAAACATTCCATTTTCCACTAAAAGTGTAAGTTGGTAACCAGCGAGAAGAATTACTATTTCCTTGTCTGTTAGAACCATCATAACGTCCTGTTACAGAAGCAGTATAACGACGATCGAATGTATAACCCACTTTTCCAAAGAAACCTACAGTACGCTCTCTTTCTTCATTAAATCCGTAATAAGAATTTCCTTCATTAATAATTTTTTCAATTAATCTAGGATCAGTAAATGCTGTAAGACCTCTGTCATATTGAAGTCCAGCTGCTGTAAAATTATCGCTGTTTCTATCTACAGAACGTAATTCTGTACCAAAGAAACCTTCCAATTCATGCTTTTCAGCAAAAGTATTTCTATAAGTAACACTATTTCTAATGTTATAAGAAGTCATATCATTTGTAAACTTTCTCAAGAAACCTCCGTTAGGTAAAACAGAAACCGCTGGAGCAGTTAAATCATTAGGATCTTTATATAAAAAGATATTTGCATCTCTTACAATTGTTGTTTCCATTGCATTGTAAGCACCAACAACGTTAGATCCTTCTAAAATTTTATGCTCTCTGCTTGTGTTTGCATAACGAGCAGATCCTGTTAAGTTATAAGTTAAATGCGGTGTAATTTTATAATCTAAATCTAATTGGAAACGAATATCTTTTACTTGAATATCTAAATAGTTAGTTTTCAATTCATTGATAATATTCATTGGAGCCCAGTTATTTCTATAGTACTCTAAATTTCCATTTTCATCATAAGGTCTTAAAGTTCTGCTTGTATTTAAAACATAGCTAAAAGGGTTGATATCGAAATCTCTAGTAACCTTACCAAATACTTGATCTTTTTGACTTTCATAAGTTCCAGGAGCTCCCTGATCTCTAATAGAAGCCAAAGTAGATAATGTCAGGTTTAATCTGTCATTGATATAGAAAGTTCCTTTAATATTAGATGATAATTGTTTTACATCATCAGCAATAGTCCATCCTGGATCTGTATAGTATCCTAAAGAGGCATAAAATGTATTATTTTTTCCACCTCCAGAAAAACTCAAAGAGTGATTTTGTGTAATAGATGGTCTAAATAAAACCTTAAACCAATCAGTATTGGCTAATTCATATTTTCTTAAGAAATTATTACGGCTTACAGGATCGTTATTTACTAAATATCCTCCAGTTTCTGGAACGTAAGTATTAATTGCTCTTCCAAGAATATTGTAAACCCCGCCGTATCTTCCTTGAACAGTCGAAGGTAAATCTAAGAAACCTTTAGATTCCATTTCTTTAAAAATACTCATTGACTCTTGAGAATTCAAAATATCATATTGCGTATAACTTGGCACACTTCTTACTGTCTGCTCTAAGCTATAAGCTACTTTTAATGGAGAATCTCTACGACCTTGTTTTGTAGTAACAACTACAACTCCGTTTAATGATCTTGAACCATAGATTGAAGTAGCGGATGCATCTTTAAGAATTTCAATACTTTGAATATCGTTTGCATTTAATCCTGCAACAGAAGAGCTTAATAGAGTTTCTGAATTTCCAGAAGCCAAATCAGCAAAAGTAATATTGATAATATCTTCTTGAACAACACCATCAATTACCCATAAAGGTTTTGTATCTCCAAAAATTGAAGAAGATCCACGAACTGTAATTTTCGGAGCAGTACCAAAAGTACCTGTAACGTTTTGTACTGTAACCCCAGCAGCTTTTCCTTCAATCATTCTACTCACATCTACTACTCCATCAACTTTTAATTCAGCTCCAGAAATTTTACTGATCGCTCCAGTAAAAGTTCTTTTTGAAGTTTTTTCATATCCAGTTGTAATTACAACTTCTTGAAGATTTTGTCCTGCTTCTGTTAAAACAATAGTTGGTGTAGTATTTTCTATACCAATTTCTTTAGTTTCCATTCCAACGTAAGAAATAACAATACGGTTTACATTTGCTGGCATTTCGATAACGAAATTTCCATCAAAATCTGTTAAAACTGCAGTTTTTGTTCCTTTAGCCATAACTGTAGCTCCAGGAAGCGGGCTGCCCGTTTGGTCTGTAACTTTTCCTTTAATAATTGGTCCAAAAGTCAAAAGTTCAAATAAAGAATCATGATTATTTGCAGTTGAGAAAGAACCAACTGAATTTTTCTGAAGCACAATTTGATTGCTTACTTCAGAAAAAGTAATATTAAATGGTACTAGTATTCTGCTTAGCACACTAGACAAAGTTTCTTGATTTGCCTCTACACTCACTTTTTGAGAAAGTTGAGGAAGTCTAGAATTATAAGAAAATTTTACATGAGCAGACTTTTCAATTTTAGATAAGGCATTGTCTAAAGTTAGATTTTCGACTGTAATTGTAACTTTAGTATCTAATTTTTTCTGCCCATTTACATTATTTGCCATCGTAACACTTGAAAATATAAGTGCTAACACAAACTGAAACAGCGTTATTTTCATGATTTGGTGAAGTAATCGTTGCTTGACAACAGGTTTTTTCATAATTTTGGTTTGTTTTGATTAATACTATTCGAGTGTATTTTAAGAAACATCATAAATTACTCTTTACAGAGAGTGATTTACTTAATTTAAAGTGTCGACAATGTTACAGCATTTCGGCACTTTTTTTATGTATTTATTTTTTACATAGGCAGTTAAAGATTTTTTTTTAGTTTCGACAATCAGTTTATTTTGGTTTTTTCATCTATATTATTAATTGAATTTCAACCTTCTAGTTACAGCCAGAAGTAGTAATCACAATTTGGTTTCCATTCATTTCGTAGTTAGTATCATTGCCAATACTTTTACAAATAATTTTTAACTTTTCGGCTAACGGCTGATCACTTAACGAGGTTGTTAAACGGCAGTCTTTTAATTTATCTTGAGGAAAATCAATATCTACTAAATACGCCTGTTCAATTGTTTCTAAAATTTGAGCTACTGGAATATCAGTAAACTCAAAACTCAACTGTTCAATATTTGTAGCACTATTAACTAAAACTGGATCGGCAGTAATATTTGTAATCTTATTGAAAACAAAGTCTTTACGAGCAAAACGAACGGCTTGATTAGGAAGTAAAACAATTTCTTGATTTTCAGGAGCATGAACTAAATCATTTGATTTTACCCTTACTTTACCGGTGCGAACTAGAACTTCAACGTTTTGCTGATCTGGATAAGCTTTGATTCTAAAACTTGTACCGACAACTCGAGTCACAATTTCGTTAGCATAAACAAAAAAAGGCTTTTTAGGATTTTTACTAATTTCAAAGAAACCTTCGCCGGATAAATACACCTTTCTTTCGTTTCCGGTAAAGATTTTAGGGTAACTTAATTTACTATTTGGCTGTAGCAATACCGAACTTCCATCTGATAGCGTAATGGTTTGAGATTTTTCGGTATTATTAGTTTGCTCTACTAGACCTTCGCTATTCTCTTCTACTAATTCTTTATAAGTGATTTCATTATCATTTGACAAAACATCACTTTTAAAGAACCAAACAGAAAATATACCTGCTAAAATTGCTGCTGCGACACCGCTAAACCAGTATCGCTGAATTTTAAGTTTTCTAGTTTTTAGAGTATTTCGAGAAAGTTCTTCTCTTTGTTCAATTTTAAACCAAGTTTTCTGTAAAGATTCATGGACCTGATGTGAAGATAATTTAGAATCTGGAACTTTCATTGCCAGCAGCAAAAGCCTTGCATCTTCAACAAGTTTGGCTCTTTGGAGATTTTCTAAAGTCCATTCTTCCCAGCCTTGTTCATCAACTTTAGATAAAATCCATAATTGAAAAGATTCATCAGCTAAGAAGTCTTCTATTTCGGTATAATTGTTACGTTTTTGCATCTTACTATTAAGGTTACAAAAACATAGAGGACACTTTTTTTATTATATACTCACCTATTTAAGATTTTTTTTTGATTTTCTGTTAAAAAATTAAAAAAGCCCTGAGGATATAAGGACTAGAAGCGGAATACTTCCTTTCCATTCTTTACGAAGACTTAATAACCCGCGATGCAGTAAGTTATTTGCAGATTGATAATTAACATCCAGTAGATCTGCGATTTGATCGACACTCAATCCTTGATGATAACGAAGGTATAAGGCTTCTTTTTGGCGGCCAGGTAAATCGTTAAGCAATTTATTTAAATGCAAAACACGTTCAGCAGTAACTTCATCTTCTACTAAATCATTTTCTATAGAAAAATCAAAAAGGAATTCTAAAACATCTGTAGTAGTTGTTTTTCTAAAAACATGATCTCTCTCGTGCAAACGCGCAATTCTCTTTCTAACACTAGAAAGCAGATAAGCCTTTACTATTACATTATCTTGCAATGAATTACGATAAAGCCAAATATCAGCAAAAACATCTTGAATACAATCTTGTACTTTTTCTTCAAATGGACAAAGAGAATTTCCATAACCAATTAAATCTCTATAATATTTTTCAAAAAGTAAAGAGAATGATCTTTCATCACCATTTTTTAAATTATTCCAAAGAATAAAATCATCTAACGCTTTGTTTTTTAAAATGTGGCTCATATTGCATAAAACTTTTGAGGCGTAAAAATCAAAATCATTTAAGAAGAGTAATTTTTCTTAAAATAAAACGAATTAATACAAGGATTAAAGTTTTTAAAATTTTCAATTCTTTAAATAAAAATCTCCTAGAACAAACGCCCTTAGTTAACATAAATTAAACAAGAGTTTTACATTGAAATCATGATTTAATTCATACAAAAAAAATCAAATTTTAACATTATTTTTTGTTTTTGTGTGATAAATATAGAAAAGCAAATAATTAAAACCCAATAATTATCTAAAAAAAGAAGCTTTTTCTAAATTTATCAGTATTTGCGGTATTTTTTTTACTTAATCTTAAATTTACAGTAATTTAAATTTTAATTAACCAAAACACACGCTGGAGTTTTTGGCTGAGTACCTGTTTGAAGCAATTTAAATTACTCTTACAAAAATGAGCTATTAAAATTGAAAATTAGCCAAAAATTTAAAACTCACTTTTTGTTTGATTCCATAAAAAAAGCCTTACTACTTTTAGTAAGGCTTTTGAGCAATTTATTCTATTCTAAAAATCTTAGAATGCTACATTCCATCTTGGTAATTTAGCATTTTCGTCTAAGAAATTTTGCAAAACTTGAGCTTCAACAGCAGTTGGAATTGCTTTTGCATCAGCATTAAAAGTTTCAAACCAAACAACTTCAAGAGCTTCAATGCTTTCTAATTTCATTTGAGCAGGCCAAGAATATTTTCTTCCTGTTTTTGCAAATTGATGACCGTTTACGATTTTATCGTATAGTCCACCATTTTTACTTTTTAAAGTTCCATCATTCTGAACAGTTCCTGTTGAACCAACCATAATTAGTTCTTTTGCATCTCCTTCAACAGCATACACAACAAAAACTCCAGCACTTCCTTCAGGAGCGTTACAAACTTGTTCTAAGCTATCTTCAATTGTAAAAGTAAAACTATCAGTTACTTTAAATTTTTCTAATTCTTTATACATATTTCTTTTTTAAGCTTCTAAGATACTGAGGTTCTAAGATGCTAAGTTATTTCTATTTATACCTCAGTATTTTAAAATGTAAAAAAGTCTCAACAAAATATTGAGACTTTTTGGAATTTATTATTTTATCCCGTCCCGAAGTTTCAGGATCGAGATTGGATATTATCCAAGTACTTCTTTTACTTTTTTACCAATTTCAGCTGGTGAATCAACAACGTGAATTCCGTTGTCTCTCATGATTTGTTTTTTAGCAGCAGCAGTATCATCAGAACCACCAACAATAGCACCTGCGTGCCCCATTGTTCTACCAGCAGGAGCAGTTTCTCCAGCGATAAATCCAATAACTGGTTTACGGTTACCATCAGCTTTTACCCATCTAGCAGCATCAGCTTCTAATTGACCTCCAATTTCACCAATCATAATAATTGCTTCAGTTTCTGGATCGTTCATTAATAATTCTACAGCTTCTTTAGTAGTAGTTCCAATAATTGGATCTCCACCAATACCAATTGCTGTAGTGATTCCTAAACCTTGTTTTACAACTTGGTCAGCAGCTTCATAAGTTAAAGTTCCAGATTTAGAAACAATACCAACAGTTCCTTTTTTGAAAACGAAACCTGGCATAATACCAACTTTAGCTTCACCTGGAGTAATTACACCTGGGCAGTTTGGACCAATTAATCTTGAATTTCTTTCTTTAACATAATTATTTGCTTTAATCATATCTGCTACAGGAATTCCTTCTGTAATAGCAATAATTACTTTAATTCCAGCATCAGCAGCTTCCATAATTGCATCAGCAGCAAAAGCTGGCGGAACAAAAATGATAGAAGTATCAGCACCAGCTTGATCAACAGCGTCTTTTACTGTATTAAAAACTGGACGGTCTAAATGGCTGGTACCACCTTTTCCTGGAGTAACACCTCCAACAACATTAGTACCATACTCAATCATTTGAGAAGCGTGGAAAGTTCCTTCGCTTCCTGTAAATCCCTGAACAATTATTTTGGAATCTTTATTAACTAAAACACTCATGATATATATTTTATGTAGTTTTTAAATTTGTGTTGCAAAAATAAGGTTTTGTAATGTATTTTGCCTCTTTTATTGTCAAAAAAATATTAAGAAAATTGACTCATTTGATAACCTCTATAAAGTTTATCATCTTTAATCTGCCAAATTGTAGAAAAATGTGCTAAAAGCATTTCTTCTCTCGGATTCTCTATAGTTTTCACAAAATGAGAATAACGTACTGATACTAAATCATCTTCACTAATAATATGACTAATTCTAACTTTAGATCGCACATAGGCACGACTAAGCTCATTGGCCATTTCTAGTATCGAATTATAATCCATCTCAATGAAACCTTTACTGCTGTTCCATTCAAGAATAACATCAGGATGCAGATATGTTTTTAAAATTTCGCTATCAATTAAGGCATCTGACTTATAAAATTTCTGAACAAATTCTTTAATAGACATATTACTTCAATTTACTTAAAATTTCAGGAATCTTCTTGATATTGGCTAATTGTTTCAATTTTTCTCTAGATTCTTCAATTGGAGTACCAAAGTATGATTTTCCGCCCTCAACTGATTTAGTTACACCAGTCTGACCCATTACTACAGCTTTTGTACCAATTGTAATACCACTAGTGGTTCCTACTTGCCCCCACAATGTTACTTCATCTTCAATAATAACACAACCTGCAATACCAGTTTGTGAGGCAATTAAACATTTTTTTCCGATAACAGTATCATGTCCAACATGTACTTGATTATCTAGTTTTGTTCCAGCTCCAATTGTTGTATCCCCTGTAACGCCTTTATCAATTGTACAAAGCGCACCAATACCAACATTATCTTCAATAACTACTCTTCCGCCAGAAACTAATTGATCAAAACCTTCTGGACGTTTTTTGTAATAAAAAGCATCGGCACCTAAAATAGTTCCTGCGTGAATAATCACGTTGTCACCAATAATGGTGTGATCGTAAATAGAAACATTAGAATGAATTAGGCAGTTTTTTCCAATTTTAACATGGTTTCCAACAAAGCTATTTGGTTGAATTATTGTCCCCTCTCCTATTTCTGCAGATGGTGCAATTGCCACATTTGCAAATTGAAAAGGCTTAAAATGTTTCGTTAAAATATTAAAATCTCTAAACGGATCATCAGAAATTAAAAGTGCTTTACCTTCTGGGCATTCTACTTCTTTGTTTATCAAAACAATTGTAGCTGCTGACTGCAAAGCTTTATCGTAATATTTTGGATGGTCAACAAAAACTATATCACCAGGTTCTACAACATGTATTTCGTTCATGCCTAAAACTTGAAAGTCTTTGTCGCCAATAAATTTGCATTTAAGCAAATTTGCAATTTCTTGTAAAGAATGACTCTTTGGAAATTTCATATATTATAATTAGAAAATTTGTCAATTAGAAAATGAGTCAATTAGAATATGAATATACAAAAATTATGTCGATTCATAAATTATCTAATTGACTCATTGTCAAATTTATCTTAATTAAAAAACTACTCTTTTACACGCTCCATGTATGAACCTGAAGCCGTATCGATTTTAATTTTGTCACCTTCATTGATAAATAAAGGAACGTTGATGTTTGCACCTGTTTCTACTGTTGCAGATTTAGTTGCGTTTGTAGCCGTATTACCTTTTACACCTGGCTCAGCATAAGTAACTTCAAGAATTACAGATGTTGGCATATCAACAGACAAAGGTAAATCAGTTTCAGTATTAATCTGAACCATTACATTTGTTCCTTCTTTTAATAACCCAGGAGCATCTAAAATATTTTTGTTTAATGAAATCTGCTCAAAAGTTTCAGCATTCATAAAGTGAAATTCATCTCCTTCAGCATATAAAAATTGAAATGTATGTGTTTCTACACGAACATCTTCGATTTTATGTCCAGCAGAGAATGTATTATCTAATACTTTTCCTGTTGTTAAACTTTTCAGTTTTGTTCTTACGAAAGCTGGACCTTTTCCAGGTTTTACGTGAAGAAATTCAATAATTTTATAGATATCGTGATTAAATTTAATACACAATCCGTTTCTAATATCTGATGTAGATGCCATTTGTTTTTATTTTATTTATTTTTTGTTGAATCGTTAAACCGTTTAACTGTTTTTTCGATTAAACGATTAAACAAATAAACAATTAAACTTTTTATTTTAATAGTTACCTGAATAACCCTTCATAATTCCTCGAGACGAATTTCTAATAAAATCAAGAATTTCATCTCTTTCAGGAGTCGCTTCCATTTCAGCTTCAATAATACTCAAAGCTTGTGTTGTATTATAATTCTTTTGATACAAAATTCTATAGATTTCCTGAATTTCTCTAATTTTTTCAGTAGTAAAACCTCTTCTTCTTAAACCAACCGAGTTAATTCCAACATATGACAAAGGCTCTTTTGCAGCTTTTGTAAAAGGCGGAACGTCTTTTCTTACCAACGATCCCCCAGAAATCATTGCGTGATCTCCAATATGAATAAATTGATGAATCGCTGCAAGACCTCCAATTACAGCATGATTACCAACAACTACGTGACCAGCCAAAGCAACACCATTAACAATAATAGCATTGTTTCCAATTTCGCAGTCGTGAGCAATATGCGCATAAGCCATTACTAAACAATTGTTTCCAAGTACTGTTTGACCAGATGCAATTGTTCCTCTATTTATAGTTACACATTCTCTAATAGTACAATTATCTCCGATAATTGCAAGAGAATCTTCTCCTCCAAATTTTAAATCTTGTGGCACTGCAGAAATTACAGCTCCTGGAAAAATATTGCAATTTTTCCCAATTCGAGCGCCTTCCATAATGGTCACATTTGAACCAATCCAAGTACCATCACCAATAACAACATTATTGTGAATTGTTGTAAATGGCTCTATTACAACGTTTTTAGCGATTTTCGCGCCAGGATGAACATATGCTAATGGTTGATTCATCTGTATGTTTTATATTTTTAATTAAAATATTCTAATTTCAGGCAACAAACCTAAACAATAAATTTGATAATTTATTATTGTTTTCTTGCTATTTGTGCCATTAATTCTGCCTCAGTTACTAATTTACCATTTGCATAAGCGTTTGCCTGCATATGGCAAATCCCTCTTCTGATTGGAGAAATCAATTCACATTTAAAAATTAAGGTATCTCCCGGCAACACTTTGTGCTTAAATTTAACGTTATCAATTTTCATGAAGTACGTTAAATAATTCTCAGGATCCGGAACGGTGCTTAATACCAAAATACCACCTGTCTGTGCCATTGCTTCAACAATTAAAACTCCTGGCATTACTGGAGCTTCTGGAAAATGCCCTACGAAGAAATTTTCGTTCATAGTAACATTTTTCAATCCAACCACATGACGATCAGACATTTCTATAATTCTGTCAATTAATAAAAATGGAGGTCTGTGAGGAAGCATCGACATGATTTTATGAATATCCATCAATGGTTCTTGATGCAAATCATAAGTTGGAACATGATTTCTTTGTTCTATTTTGATAATTTTAGCCAGCTTTTTAGCAAACTGAGTATTTACAAAGTGACCTGGTTTATTAGCAATAATTTTTCCTTGAATACGCACGCCAATAAGAGATAAATCTCCAATAACATCAAGCAGTTTGTGTCTTGCTGCCTCATTTGGGTAATGTAAAGTAAGGTTATCTAAAACTCCATTTGGTTTTACAGATATTTCATCCTTACCAAAGGCTTTCTTTAAATTCTCCATTGTAGACTCAGAAATCTCTTTATCTACGTAAACAATTGCGTTATTTAAATCGCCTCCTTTAATAAGTCCGTTTTCTAACAATGATTCTAATTCATGTAAAAAACTAAAAGTTCTAGAACTTGCAATTTCTTGTTTAAAATCTGATAAACTTTTAAGTGTAGCATTTTGAGTTCCTAAAACTTTTGTACCAAAATCTACCATTGTAGTTACTTGGTACTCATCGCTAGGCATAACAAGAATTTCGCTTCCTGTTGCTTCATCTGTAAATGAGATAACTTCTTTTACAACATAAACATTACGGCTTGCATCTTGTTCTTCAATTCCTGCTTTTTCTATTGCTTCAACAAAATATTTTGATGAACCATCCATAATTGGAAGTTCAGAGGCATTCAATTCAATAATAATATTATCCAAATCGCATCCAACAACTGCCGCTAAAACGTGCTCTGGTGTTTGAATTTTTACTCCAAGTTTTTCAAGATTTGTACCTCTTTGAGTATTAACAACATAATTAGCATCAGCCTCAATAACTGGTTGACCTTGCAAATCTACTCTTACAAAAGTGAAACCATTATTAACGGGAGCAGGTTTAAAAGTCATTGTAACTTCTTTTCCAGTATGTAATCCAACTCCTGTTAGCGAAATTTCATTCTTGATGGTCTTCTGTTTAACCATTATTTCCATTTTTTGGGTTTATTATTTGTTTCTTTAATTCTTCAACTTCGGACACAATTTTAGGCAGATTCTTAAAATGAACATACGATTTATTAAAATCTGTGTATCCAAGAGATGGTGTTCCTTGCAGAGTTTCATCATCTTTAATGTTCCTTGCAACTCCAGACTGCGCCTGAAGTCTCACATTATTACCTATAATTAAGTGGCCTGCAATACCAACTTGCCCGCCAATCATACAACCTTCTCCAATCTTTGTAGAACCTGCAACACCACTTTGAGCAGCAATTACAGTATTTTTACCGATTTCAACATTATGGGCGATCTGGATCTGATTGTCTAGTTTAACTCCTTGTCTAATTATTGTAGAACCAAGAGTTGCTCTATCTATTGTAGTGTTGGCACCAATATCAACATTATCTTCGATAATAACGTTTCCTATCTGAGGTACTTTACTATAAATACCTTCTTCATTTGGTACAAAACCAAAACCATCTGCACCAATAATAGTTCCAGAATGAATGGTACAATTATTACCAATTACTGTTTCTGAGTAAATTTTTGCTCCAGCGAAAATGAATACATTGTCACCAATAACAACGTTATCACCAATAAAACTGTTCGGATAAATTTTTACATTATTACCTAAAACCACATTCTGTCCTACATAGCTAAAGCTTCCTAAATATAAGTTTTCACCATATTTAGTTCCTTCAGACATAAAGGACTGAGGTTCGATACCTGTTTTATTTAATTTTACTTGATTATAGAAATGCAAAAGCTTAGAAAACGCCGCATAAGCATCTTCTACCTTTATTAGTGTAGTCGTAATTTCCTGCTCCGGAACAAAAGTGTCGTTAACAATTGTAACTGTCGCTTTTGTTGTATATATATAGTTGATATACTTTGGATTAGCCAAAAAAGTAAGCGATCCTTCTTCGCCTTCTTCGATTTTAGAAAGTTTAGAAACTTCTGCATTGGGATTCCCAACAACTTCTCCTTCTAAAATTCCTGCTATTTGTTCTGCTGTAAATTTCATCGCGACAAAAATATAAAAAATAGATTTTAAATGTTAATTTTAGATAAGTTGTTTTGGGAAACAGATATAATATTTTGTTACCAATTTAGATAACGATTTCAAATTCAGCTGATCAGAAGCTTCAACAACATCCTCAATTGTTTTATCTTTTTTCAAAATTCTAATAGGTTCGGCTTCTTTACTGTAGGCCTGGTTTTTAATTTTTCCTCTAAAAATAAAATATCCAGCTTCTAATTGTGTAATATGGTGCAAGTTGGCAAATTGTTCTTTCAAAGATTGTGATTCTTCCATTGAAATTTTCTCTGCACTTAACTTTATTTTCAATAAATCTCTATTAATGATCATTTTGCTTAATGTACTTAAAACAAAATCATCTTGTCTCTGCCAAGCTTTCAAAGCACTAATGATATCAAAATCATCAAGCTGCGAAAACAAATCTAACTTTTCTGCATCAAAATCATCCAAAGTAACCTTATTATGCATGAAATACGAAAGCGGTTCACTGCAAGGTAGGTTAATTCCTTTCAATGTCAACTCTTTAGCTCTCTTTAATGTTTTCATTAAAATTAATTCGGCTACTAAACTCGTTTTATGCAGATAAGCCTGCCAATACATTAATCTTCTAGAAAGCAAGAATTTTTCTACCGAATAAATTCCTTTTTCTTCAATAACCAAAACATCATTTTCAACATTCATCATCTGAATCAATCGTTCAGAATTTACATTTCCTTCTGCAACTCCAGTATAAAAACTGTCACGTTTTAGATAATCCATTCGATCCATATCCAACTGACTTGAAATCAATTGCAGCATGAATTTTCTATGATATTCTCCTTTAAAAACCTGAATTGCCAAACTCAATCTCCCGCCAAACTCCTCATTTAGCTGATTCATAAATAATAATGAAATCGCTTCATGATGAACATCTTCAACAATACTTCTTTCCATTGCGTGAGAAAACGGACCGTGACCGATGTCATGAAGCAAAATAGCTATCAATAAAGCATTTTCTTCTTCTGAAGAAATCACAACATCTTTAAAACGAAGTGTATCAATTGCCTTCTGCATTAAATGCATGCATCCTAACGCATGATGAAAACGCGTATGATTTGCTCCCGGATACACCAAATATGACAATCCCATTTGAGAGATACGACGAAGACGCTGAAAATAGGGATGTTGGATTAAATCATAAATCAGCTCGTTTGGAATCGTAATAAAGCCATAGATAGGATCGTTGAATATTTTTAATTTGTTGATCTGAGTCACAATCGGGTTATTTTTTTGGTCAACAAATATAAGTAAATAAGAATAAAGAGTTTGGAGTTTTTTATTTAAAAATCAATATTAAAATTATAATGATTGTCAGACAACTATATTTAAAAATGTAAAAAATCAACATACAATCGTTGTTTATCTTTGATAATTTTATACTATTTTTAATACTTTTTAAGTTCTATAACTTTAAATTGCAGTAAAAATAAATTTGTTTTATGGATAAGATCAAAATACTTTGGGTCGATGATGAAATCGATCTTTTAAAGCCCCATATATTATTTCTAGAAAAAAAGAATTACGAAGTTACAACTTGTAATAACGGACTTGATGCTATTGCATTGTTTGAAGAAGATAATTTCGATATTGTTTTTTTGGATGAAAATATGCCTGGAATGAGCGGTTTAGAAACGCTTTCTGAAATGAAAGAAAAAAAATCAGCCATACCAATGATTATGATTACAAAGAGCGAAGAAGAGTACATTATGGAAGAAGCCATAGGTTCTAAAATCGCCGACTACTTGATAAAACCTGTAAATCCTAATCAGATTTTATTGAGTTTGAAAAAGAATTTGGATCATTCAAGACTGATATCTGAAAAGACAACTTTGGATTATCAAAAGGAATTCAGAAAAATTGCAATGGAATTGGCAATGGTGAATTCGTATGAAGACTGGGTTGAATTGTATAAAAAATTACTTTTCTGGGAATTAGAGCTTGAAAACATTAATGATCAGGCGATGATCGAAATTTTAGAATCTCAAAAAGTTGAAGCCAATTCACAATTCGGAAAATATATTGAACGAAATTATGAAGATTGGTTTGCTCCAAAAGCAGACAAACCTATTCAATCTCATACTTTATTTAAAGAATTAGTTGTTCCAGAATTAAAAAAGAAAGACAAACCTGTTTTATTTGTTGTAATCGACAACCTTCGTTACGACCAATGGAAATCTTTTGAAACTGTAATTGCAAATTATTACAAATTAGAAAAAGAGGTTCCTTATTTTTCTATTCTTCCAACAGCAACTCAATATGCTAGAAATGCTATTTTCTCTGGTTTAATGCCTTTGGATATGGAAAAACAATTTCCTGAATATTGGAAAAACGACGTTGAAGATGGAGGGAAAAATCTTTACGAAGCTGAATTTTTATCGGCTCAATTGAAAAGATTAGGCTTAAATATTAAGGAAGATTATTTCAAAATTACCAATTATGCC
Source organism: Flavobacterium sp. S87F.05.LMB.W.Kidney.N (assembly GCF_004366435.1). NCBI lineage: Bacteria > Pseudomonadati > Bacteroidota > Flavobacteriia > Flavobacteriales > Flavobacteriaceae > Flavobacterium > Flavobacterium sp. S87F.05.LMB.W.Kidney.N. The sequence continues at coordinate 205,162 of NZ_SODX01000004.1, forward strand.
GGCGGTAAAAAGCTTGCAGAGAACTTCAAAGCTTTAAAAGGCAATGACTTAGTTACTGTTGTTTACAATTTCGTAGATATGCTTTCGCACGCTAAGACAGAAATGGAAGTAGTAAAAGAATTAGCTTCAGATGATAAGGCATACCGCTCATTAACACTAAGTTGGTTTAAAAACTCTCCTTTATTAGAAATCATCCAGCAGGCACAGGTTTTAGGATTCAAATTAATCTTAACCACAGATCACGGAACAATTAATGTAAAAAATCCGTCGAAAGTTGTGGGAGATAAAAATACAAGTCTAAATTTGCGTTACAAAACTGGTCGTAGTTTAACCTACGAACAAAAAGACGTGTATGTAGTAAAAGAACCTAAAACAATTGGTTTACCAGCTATAAACATGAGCAGTTCGTTTATTTTTGCCAAAAATGATTTCTTTCTGGCTTATGTAAACAACTACAATCATTATGTGAGTTATTACAAAAATACATATCAACATGGCGGAATTTCGTTAGAAGAAATGATTATTCCGTTTTTGGTATTTAACCCGAAATAAAAAAGTTTTCAGTCGCAGTCTCAGTTTTCAGTTTCTAATTGAGACTTAAAACTGCGACTGAGACTAAATAAATAGACATAACAATGAATATCGTTTTTTCATTAGATCAAATTCAAGAAGTTGCAGAGCAGATTTTAGCATCAAATCCTAAAAAAATTATTCTTTTTAATGGAGAAATGGGGGTTGGAAAAACCACTTTAATAAAGCAATTATGCAAAAGTTTAGGTGTTCAGGATGCCACCAGCAGTCCAACCTTTTCTTTGGTGAACGAATATAATGCTGCCAATAATCAGACCGTTTATCATTTTGATTTTTACAGATTAAATAAAGAAACTGAAGCGCTTGATATGGGCGTCGATGATTATTTGTACTCTGGAAACTGGTGTTTTATTGAATGGTCTGAAAAAATTGAAAATCTTCTTCCAGAGGAAACTTCAACTATTAATATTGAATTACTTGCAGACGGAAAAAGAGAACTAAAATTAGTATAAAAACTTTACAAATCTTCACGACAAAGAGTAAAAAACTTAAGAGAAAATTTCTTAACATTCACACCTTATAGTATTAGCAGAATTTTTGCACTAATTTTAAATCTTTTTACGTAATTTGTACTCTTAATTTTTTGCACCACCCATGTCAATCACGTTAACTCCATTTACAAAACAACAATTAATACCACAAGAAGAAAAACTTGAGGTTGGTCGTTTTAAAAGAGAACTTTTTATAGGAATCCCCAAAGAAACAAGCTATCAGGAACGTCGTATATGCCTTACTCCCGATGCTGTAAATTCCTTAACTTATGCGGGTCACCGTGTCATGATTGAATCTGGAGCTGGGGAAAGTTCGAGTTATACCGATAAAGAATATGCCGATGCGGGCGCAGAAATTACAAAAGATACCAAAAGAGTTTTTGGCTGTCCCTTTTTACTAAAAGTGGAGCCGCCGACTTTAGCCGAAATACAAATGATAAATCCAGAAACGGTAATCATTTCGGCTATTCAACTCAAAACCAAAAAGAAAGAATACTTTGAAGCTTTAGCTCAAAAGAAAATCACAGCCTTAGCTTTTGAATATATCAAAGATGAGGACGGCTCGTATCCAGCAGTAAAATCTTTAAGCGAAATTGCAGGAACAGCCTCAATTCTTATTGCTGCAGAATTAATGATTACGGATGAATTTGGAAAAGGCCTTTTATTTGGAAATATTACTGGCGTCCCTCCTACTGAAGTTGTTATTTTCGGTGCTGGAACTGTTGGTGAATTTGCTGCAAAAACAGCAATTGGATTAGGAGCAAATGTAAAAGTTTTCGATAATTCGATTACCAAATTACGCCGCTTGCAAAATAATTTAAATCAGCGAATTTTTACTTCGACTATACAACAAAAAGGCTTACTAAAAGCATTAAGACGTTGTGATGTCGCTATTGGCGCCATGCGCGGAAAAGAACGCTGTCCAATTGTAGTTACAGAAACTATGGTAGAACACATGAAAAAAGGTGCTGTAATTGTTGATGTAAGCATTGACACTGGAGGCTGCTTCGAAACATCAGAAGTTACTACCCACGAAAAACCAACCTTTATTAAGAGCAATGTTTTACACTATTGTGTACCAAATATACCTTCTAGATATTCCAAAACCGCCTCATTATCAATTAGTAACATTCTAACACCTTATCTACATCAGATAGCCGAAGATGGTGGAATAGAAAGTGCTATTAGATGCAACAAAGGTCTTAAAAACGGTATTTATCTTTATCACGGAATCCTAACAAACAAAGCTATTGGCGACTGGTTTGATTTGCCAGATAACGATATCAATTTACTTGTATTTTAAGGGAACTTTAATGTACCTTTGCAAAAATTTTATTTCATGAAGTTCGTACACCGTTTTGCATATTATCTAATCGGCCTAATTATGGGCTGTTTTTTTGTAGCTCTTGTTTTTAGTGGAAAAGATACTCGCTGCAACTATTTTCCAAATGCCCGAGTTCTTAACAATCTTAGAACAAAACCTTTTCAATATTCAGATAAAGCAATTCAGACTTTAAATGAAAAATGGGTTGACACTGCAGATATTAAAAACACATTAACTTACGGAGATGTTGATTTTGACCAAAGTAATGTTCCTTTCAATAAAGGTAAACTTTATATCATTGAAGGTAAAACAGTTAAAAACCAAGAGATCATCCTAAAAGTTACAAACTACGAAAACAAAGCTGTTTTAGAAGAAATTATCAAAAAATAACACAAATTAAATCTTTTGTTTCTCGCTCCCGATAGCTATCGAGATTGGAGATTCAAAAGATTTTTTAGTTAAAAATATTTCATGGAAAGTTACAAAGGCCCAAAGAAGCAAAGCTTTACCTTTGCAACTTTGTTACCTATAAAATTTACCACTCAATTTCTTTCAATCCTTTCGATTTCAAGAAATCATTTGTCTGGCTAAAATGTTTATTTCCAAACCAAAATCCTCTATTTGCACTTAACGGTGAAGGATGCCCTGATTTTAAGATATGATGTTTGGAAGCGTCAATTAACGCAGCTTTCTTTTGAGCAAAACCGCCCCAAAGCAGGAATACTACATTTTCTTTTTCCGTAGAAATCTGTTTGATTACAGCATCCGTAAATTTTTCCCATCCTTTTCCCTGATGACTTCCTGCTTCAGATTGTCTCACTGTTAATGTGGCATTTAAAAGAAAAACACCTTGATCTGCCCAGGGCTCCAAATTCCCAGTTTTTGGTAAAGGTTTATTTAAATCACTTTCGATTTCTCTAAAAATATTATATAAAGAAGGTGGAAACGGAATTCCATCGTTGACAGAAAAACACAAACCATTTGCCTGGTTTGGACCGTGATAAGGATCCTGACCAATTATAACAACTTTTACTTCATCAAAATGACAATGGTCAAAAGCTGAAAAAATCTGACTCCCTTTTGGATAACAAACTTTCGTAGTATATTCTGATTTTACGAATTCAATTAATTCTTTGAAATATGGTTTTTCGAATTCTTCATTCAAAACTGGTTTCCAAGAAGAATGCATTTTTACGTCCATAATTTTTTTTATGCGAATTTCAGAAATAATTACTTAAAATCATATTTACTAAAAAGAAAAGTATAAAAAATTGAAAACCAAAAGTTAGAACGACAGCAAATAAAAAAACTCATAATTCATAATTCATTATTGTTTTCGTACTTTTGCTTTTACTTTCATAAAGAGATTAAATGATCAGTATTACCGAAAAAACATTACAAGACTTACAATTTCCAACAGTACTCGAAACCATTTCAGATGGATGCAACACCGATATTGGAAAGGAAAAGGCTTTACAAATAAAACCATTTAGAGATAAAGAAGAATTGATGCAGTCCTTGATGCAGACATCAGAATATGTATCTTCTTTTCAAAATAATAACGCGATTCCTAATCACGGATTCGATGCTATAACTCATGAAATTAAGTTTTTAGCAATTGAAGATAGTTTCTTGGAAGTTGGCAGTTTTAGAAAAATTGCCAATCTTTCTGCAACTACAAATGTCTTATTGAGTTTCCTTAAAAAATTTGACGACTATTATCCAAATCTTAACGCTAGGGCTTCTAGGGTAGAATTGACAAAAGACATTATTACGGCAATTGATGCCATTGTCGATAAATATGGAGAAATTAAAGATAATGCTTCGCCGGCTTTATTGAGCATTCGCCAAAATATGAATTTGGTGCGCGGAAAAGTAAATCAAAGTTTTGGCGTTGCGCTTACACAATATAATGGTTTAGGATATTTGGATGATATTAAAGAAAGCTTTGTACAAAACCGCAGGGTTTTGGCAGTGTTAGCAATGTATCGTCGTAAAGTAAAAGGTTCTATTTTAGGAAGTTCCAAAACGGGAAGCATTGCTTATATCGAACCAGAAGCTACTCTAAAATATTCAAGAGAGCTAGCAAATTTAGAATATGAGGAGAAGGAAGAAATTACGAGAATTTTAAAAAATCTATCAAACGTAATTCGTCCTTACTTACCATTACTAATTGAATATCAAGACTTTTTAAGTGATATTGACGTTGTTGCGGGAAAGGCAAAATACGCCAATCGCATCAACGGAATCTTACCTGCAATTACAGAAGAAAGAAGATTATTCTTTAGAGAAGCCTATCATCCGATTTTGTATTTGAATAACAAACAAAAAAAAGAAGTTACGCACCCACAGACAATTGAGCTTAAACAAGAAAATAGAATTATTGTAATTTCTGGACCAAATGCCGGAGGGAAAACTATTTCCTTGAAAACTGTTGGTTTATTACAATTGATGCTGCAATCTGGCATTTTAATTCCAGTTCACGAAAGAAGTGAAACTTTCTTATTTGATAGAATTTTAACCGACATTGGAGATAATCAATCTATTGAAAATCATTTAAGTACTTATAGCTACAGATTAAAAAACATGAATTATTTCTTGAAGAAATGCAACAAGAAAACGATGTTTTTAATTGACGAATTTGGCACAGGTTCTGATCCTGAATTGGGAGGCGCTTTGGCTGAAATTTTCTTGGAAGAATTTTATCATCGAGAAGCATTTGGAATTATAACAACGCACTACTCCAATTTAAAAATTTTGGCAAACGAATTACCCTATGCTACAAATGCCAATATGATGTTCGACGAAAAGTCTCTCGAACCAATGTATAAATTAGCTTTGGGTCAGGCTGGAAGTTCGTTTACATTTGAAGTTGCGCAAAAAAATGGAATTCCGTTTGGATTGATCAATCGTGCGAAAAAGAAAATCGAAGTTGGAAAAGTTCGTTTTGATAAAACCATTGCAACTCTTCAAAAAGAAAGATCGAAGCTTGAAAAAACTTCTTTGAATTTAAAAGAAGAAGAAACTCGTGCACGGGAAGAAAGTAAAAAGATGGAAAACATCAATACTAGAATCCAGCAAAAATTGGAAAGCTATCAAGAATTATATGACAGCAACCAAAAGATTATTTACATTGGACAAAAAATTGATGACATCGCCGAAAAATATTTCAACAACAAAAATAAAAAAGAACTAATAGGTGAATTTTTAAAAATAGTTGAAATTGAAAATTCAAAACGAAAAAAAGCAACTCCAAAAGAAACCAAAGCAAAAGTTGAAAAACAAAAAGAAATTATTGCTGAAGTTCAGGTAAAAGTTGAGGAAATTCGAAAAGAGAAAAAAGAGAAAAAACTAAAACCTGTTGTAGAAAAACCAAGACCAATTTTAAAAGTGGGAGACCGAGTACGAATGATGGATGGAAGATCTGTGGGAAGTATCGATTCTATCGAAAAAAATAAAGCAACAGTTAATTACGGAATTTTTACATCGAAAGTAAGTTTAGACGAATTGGAGTTAGTTGAGGCTGTTAAAAAATAATTTTCAGTCTCAGTGGCGGTTTTCAGTTTTTAAAATATGCTAAAAATTAGATAAAATTAAAATAAAGCTATTTAACAAACGATCTTTTAAAACACAACAAAAGAGGTTGATTTATTTTTTAAATTAATTTAAAAGTAAATATTAAAGCCATTTTTGATAAATAAAATTTATTAAAATTTAAAAATAGATAAATTTTGAAAATATTACCTAATTAACTCATAAATTTACAATTTTAAAAATGCGTTTTAGAATAGTAGAAAAACTTGACCTTACAATAATGGAAGATATTCCAAAGAATAAAAAAATAATCCTTTTTGACGGAGTTTGTAATCTCTGCAATTCTGCTGTACAATTTATTATAAAAAAAGACAAAAAAGATATTTTTAGATTTGTCGCCTTGCAGTCAGAATTAGGAATTTCAATTTGCAAACATCTGGGAATTAGTTTTTCAAAAATGGACAGCATTATTTTATACGATCCAGGAACAGCTTATTTTTATAAATCTTCGGCAGCAATTGAAATAGGAAAAAACTTTGGTGGTTTTTGGAAATTAATTCCGATTTTTAGAATTGTTCCGATTTTTATAAGCGATTTCATTTACGACTACATTGCCAAAAACCGATACAATTGGTATGGCAAAAAAGAAAGCTGCATGATTCCTACACCGGAATTGAAATCGAAATTTCTTTAAGAAGAAATTCCAATAGAAAGTTCCAAATTCCAATTTTATACATAACGAGAATCCAATCTTTGTTGAGTTTCTCGCGAAGATTTCTCTCCCGAAGCCTCGGGATCGAAAATGACAAACTAGACACAGTGCAAAAAAATAAAAATCCCAAATTCACTATAATTGGAATTTGGGATTTTCTATTTGGAATTTATTAGAAAAATTATCTAATTAATTTTCTGTATTTCAAACGTTTTGGAGTTAAGTCACCGCCAAGACGTTTCTTTTTGTTTTCTTCATAATCAGAGAAACTTCCTTCGAAAAAGTAAACTTCAGAGTCTCCTTCGAAAGCTAAAATGTGTGTACAAATTCTATCTAAGAACCATCTGTCGTGAGAAATAATTACGGCACAACCTGCAAAATTCTCCAAACCTTCTTCAAGTGCACGAAGTGTATTCACATCAAGATCATTCGTAGGCTCATCCAGTAAAAGTACGTTTCCTTCTTCTTTCAATGTCATTGCCAAATGCAAACGGTTACGTTCTCCACCAGAAAGCATTGACACTTTTTTGTTTTGCTCGCCGCCACCAAAGTTGAAACGAGATAAGTAAGCTCTAGAATTAACTTGCTTTCCTCCCATCATAATCAATTCCTGACCATCTGCGAAATTCTCCCAGATCGATTTGTTCGGATCGATATTAGAGTGAGACTGATCTACATAAGCAATTTTTACAGTTTCACCAACTGAAAATTCTCCGCTGTCTGTAGCTTGCTCTCCCATAATCATTTTGAAAATGGTAGATTTACCAGCACCGTTTGGTCCGATAATTCCAACAATACCTGCTTGTGGCAACGTAAAGTTTAAATTATCATACAATAATTTATCACCAAAAGCTTTAGCAACATTTTTCGCTTCAATAACATTTGTCCCTAAACGCGGACCGTTCGGGATATAGATTTCTAGATTTTCATCTAGTTGTTTTTGATCTTCGTTTAATAATTTGTCGTAGTTCTGTAAACGAGCTTTTTGTTTGGTCTGACGACCTTTTGCTCCTTGGCGAACCCACTCCAACTCACGCTCTAAAGTTTTTCTACGTTTAGAAGCCACTTTTTCTTCCTGAGCCATACGGTTTGATTTTTGATCTAACCAAGAAGAATAATTTCCTTTCCATGGAATACCTTCTCCTCTATCCAACTCTAAAATCCATCCAGCAACGTTATCTAAGAAATAACGGTCGTGCGTTACAGCAATTACAGTTCCTGAATATTGTGCTAAATGCTGCTCTAACCAAAGAACTGACTCAGCATCAAGGTGGTTGGTAGGCTCATCTAATAGCAGTACATCCGGCTGCTGCAATAACAAACGGCATAAAGCTACACGACGACGCTCACCTCCTGAAAGGTTTTTAATAGGCGTATCTCCTTCTGGAGTACGCAATGCATCCATTGCAATTTCTAATTTCGTATCAATTTCCCAAGCACCAAGAGCATCAATTTTATCTTGTAATGCTGCTTGACGGTCCATCAATTTATCCATTTTATCTGGATCTGAATAATTCTCTTCAAGACCGAATAAATCGTTTATCTGATTGTACTCTTCTAAAACCGCCATCGTTTCTGCTGCTCCTTCACGAACAATTTCAATAACTGTTTTAGAATCATCAAGAATTGGTTCTTGCTCTAAATACCCAACAGTATAACCTGGCTGAAAAACCACATCTCCTTGATAGTTCTTATCTACTCCAGCAATAATCTTTAAAAGTGAAGATTTTCCAGAACCGTTAAGTCCTAAAATACCAATTTTTGCTCCGTAAAAGAAACTCAAGTAAATATTTTTAAGAACAGGTTTATCTGCTCCCTGATAGGTTTTACTCAATTTCTGCATTGAGAAAATTACTTTCTTATCGTCTGACATTCTATATTATTTTAATTTTAATTAATGATTTTTTAATATTCTAATTGCAATCAATTTTAAACTCTACCTTTTAAAGCATTGAATACCCATGCATTAGCCAAAAATCCAACCCCAACAGCAGCAAATCCCCAGCCTGATACTTCACTGTATCTAAAAACACCAAGACCTATAAGTAACAATCCCATAAGTACCATTATAAAAGTAGCCCATCCTAAAACGGTATTTTTATTCATTCCCATAATTGTGTAATTATTTTTTAAGTAGCAAAATTTTTAGAAACGCAAATATCGTGAATTTTACTGGCTTAATTAAATATTTTATACAGCATTTCTTTCAGCAAATCGGATTGTGGTAAAGCGTTGGCTCCCACACCTTTACTTTTAATATCAATATCTCGTAGAGCGCCAACGATCTGGCTAACTTTTCGCATTGGATAATTTTTTACAGCCAAATCATATTCTTTCAAGAAATATGGATTTACTCCAATTGCGGCAGCCACATTTTTTGGATTTTTATCTTTCAGTCCGTGATATTTTAGAAGCTGTATAAAAAAGCCGAATACCAATCCTGTCGTCATAACCAAAGGATATTCTTTAGGGTTATGAGCAAAATTTTCTGCTATCTTATATGCTCTTAGCTGATTGCGTTCACCAATTGCTTTTCGAAGTTCGAAAACATTGTAGTCTTTACTAAAACCAATATTTTCTTCAATATGCTCAGGCATAATCATAGTTCCCTGCGGCAAAATGATCTGAAGTTTTTCAAGTTCATTATTAATTTTACTTAAATCTGTTCCTAAAAACTCTACAAGCATAGCATTAGCTTTCGGATCAATCGTATATTTTTTACCCGCCAAAACACGCTTTATCCAGTCGCCAACTTGATTTTCGTATAACTTTTTGCTTTCGTAAACGACACCTTTTTGTGCTAAAAGTTTAGTGACCTTTTTACGTTTATCGAGTGTTTTATATTTATAACAGAAAACCAACACTGTGGTTTCCATCGGATTCTCTACATAAGATTCTATTTTATCTATTGTTCGAGACAAATCCTGAGCCTCTTTCACAATAACAACCTGACGATCAGCCATCATAGGATAGCGTTTAGCTGTTGAAACAATATCATCAATAGAAACATCTCTTCCGTACAAAACTGTCTGATTAAAGCCTTTCTCTTCTTCAGCCAAAACATTCTGCTCAATATATTCAGACAATTTATCTATATAATAAGGCTCTTCACCCATTAAAAAATAAATTGGTTTAATATTTCCGGCTTTTATATCGTTAGCGATTTTTACTACTTCGTCCATTAAATTAAGTTTTCAGTGTTCAGGCTCAGTTTTCAGTTTCAAAAATAAATAATTAACTAATTTTCAAATTGACTAATTTTCAAATTATATTTGCCTTATGTTAAAACTTAATTTCCCTGCTTACACTTTCCGATTCAAAAATAGCGAAAATAAAGTGTCTATTTTTGATGAAATCAGGAAAAAATTTATAATTCTCACGCCAGAAGAATGGGTTCGCCAGCACGTTGTGCATTTTTTAATGTACGAAAAAAAATATCCCAAATCACTTATAAATGTAGAGAAAGTTTTAACCGTCAACGGATTACGAAAGCGCTATGATGTTGTGGTTTTCAATTCAGATGGTACTATACATATATTAGTAGAATGTAAAGCACCAGAAGTTAAAATCTCTCAGGCAACTTTTGACCAAATTGCCCGTTATAATATGACGATGCAGGCACGGTTTTTGAATGTCACAAACGGACTAAACCATTTTTATTGTCAAATGGATTTTGAAAACGAAAAATATGAGTTTTTGAGAAACCTGCCTGATTATAAAGAAAACCATTAAAAATAAATAAATAATTAAGTACTTTTGGATAAAATAGCAGTTGTAATTTTAAATTGGAACGGAGTAAAATTGCTTGAGCAGTTTTTACCATCTGTTATTCAATTTTCAGAAGGCGCGGCAATTTATGTTGCTGATAACGATTCTACAGATAATTCTATCGAGTTCGTTAAAGAAAACTTCCCTACCGTAAAGATTGTCAAAAACTCAGGAAATCACGGCTTTGCAAAAGGTTATAATGATGCATTAAAACATATTGATGCAGAAATTTATGCATTGGTCAATTCTGATATCGAAGTTACAGAAAACTGGCTTAAGCCAATTCTCGAAACTTTTGATACTGAAAAACAAACCGCTATTATTCAGCCTAAAATTCTCGATTTTAAAAACAAAGAATATTTTGAATATGCTGGTGCTGCGGGTGGTTTTATTGACAAATATGGATTTCCATTTTGTAGAGGAAGAATTTTTGATACCGTAGAAAAAGATAACGGACAATATGATGAAAATATTGAATTATTCTGGGCTTCAGGCGCTTGCTTTTTCATTAGAAAGAATGTATTTTATGAATTAGGAGGTTTTGATGAAAGTTTTTTTGCTCATCAAGAAGAAATTGATTTATGCTGGAGAGCTGCAAACGACGGACATATTATTAAGTATAATTATCAATCTCTCGTTTATCATGTTGGTGGTGCAACATTACAACAGGGAAATCCTAAAAAGACCTATTTGAATTTTAGAAATTCATTATTAATGCTTGTCAAAAATCTGCCAAAAAGGGGATTATTTTTTGTGATTTTTTTCCGTATGATTTTAGACGGCATTGCAGGTATCCGTTTTCTTACACAAGGGAAATTCGGGCACACTTTTGCTATTTTAAAGGCACATTTTTCATTTTATTGCTTATCTTTAAAATATCTCGGAAAACGAAAAGATTTTCAGATACAGCAATACTATATGGTTAAAAGCATCGTTTTCCTTTATTATATCAGGAAAATGACCTTATTTAAAGAAATCTTTAACAGTATTCAAAATATTAAAAACTAAATTTGTAATCAAGTCTAATTAAAATTAAATTTATGAGAAAAATAGTTATCGCACTATCAGTATTAATGGCTTTAACATCATGTGTTTCTAAAAAGAAATATGCTGAGTTGGAAGCTAAGAACAAAGAGACTCAAGATTTGTTAAACTCATGTACTGTAAAATTAAATTCGTGCTTAGAAGAAAAAGCTGGATTAGCTGCAACAGCTGAAAGCTACAAACAACATAATCAAGATTTAATCAACAGCTCTAAAGATTTAACTATCTTAACTACTAAAGGTGCTGAGAATCTTGAAAAATCTCTTGAAAGCTTAAAAGAAAAAGATTTAAAAATTTCTAGACTTCAAGACGCTTTAACTAAAAAAGACAGTGTTACTTTAGCATTAGTTACTAGTTTAAAAGGTGCAGTTGGAATCAACGATCCAGATATCGAAATCAATGTTGAAAAAGGAGTTGTATTTATCTCTATCGCTGATAAATTATTATTCAAAAGCGGAAGCTACGAAGTAACTGATGCAGCAAAAGGTGTATTAGCAAAAGTTGCAAAAGTAGTTAACGACAAACCAGATTTCGAATGTATGGTTGAAGGACACACAGATAATGTTCCTTACAAAAGCAACGGAATTATCTTAGACAACTGGGATTTAAGTGTGAAACGTTCTACTTCTATCGTTCGTGTTTTAACAAACGATCTTGGTGTTAACCCAGCTAAATTAATTGCTGCAGGTAGAAGTTCTTATGTACCATTAGTTGCTAATGATACTGCTGAAAACAAAGCTCGTAACAGAAGAACTCGTATTGTAGTTATGCCAAAAATCGATCAATTCTATGATATGATTGAAAAAGAAATGAAAAAACAAGCTAAATAATTCTTGTTTTAAATTTTATAAAAACAGAAAAAGCAGGTCGATTGACCTGCTTTTTTGTATTCTTAATTTTGGCTAATCAAGAATAGCATTATTTTTAAATAACTAACTAAATTTTAACTGTACTAAAGTTAGGTATTATTTTTAAACTTTTATACAATTAAAGTATTTATTTACAAAATATCAATTTCACCTTTTCCTTCTCTTACAATAACTGGTTCATGTTCAGATAAATCTATAATTGTTGAACCAACATTATCTCCATATCCTCCATCAATTACTAGGTCTACAAGGTTTTGCCATTTCTCAAAGATCAATTCAGGATCTGTTGTATATTCAATCACATCATCTTCATCACGAATAGAAGTTGAGACTACTGGATTTCCTAACTGACGTACAATTTCTAAAATAATATTATTGTCAGGAACACGAATACCAACTGTAGTTTTCTTTTTAAATTCTTTTGGAAGATTATTATTTCCAGGTAAAATAAAAGTATAAGGTCCTGGCAAAGCTCTTTTTAATATTTTAAAAGTCGAAGTATCAATCTGACGCACATAATCTGATAAATTACTAAGGTCATGACAAATAAATGAAAAATTGGCTTTCTCCAATTTAACTCCTTTTATCTTAGCAATTTTTTCTAATGCTCTCGAATTGGTAATATCACAACCTAAACCGTAAACAGTATCTGTTGGATAAATCACCAATCCACCATTTTGAAGCACTTTTACAACTTTTGCAATTGCAGCTTCACTAGGTTTATCTGGATATATTTTTATAAATTCGGCCATAATTTTTTTTAGTTTTTTTGTTTGAGGTTTTAGGCTGCAAGTTGTTTTTCATAACTTGAAACATGAAACTTGAAACATTTTTTTTATCCTACCACATCTAATTTAGCAAATCTCAGCAAGAGTTTCTTAATTCCTCCTACTTCAAATTTGATTTCTGCTTTTTTATCAGCGCCAACACCTTCTAGGTTAATCACTTCTCCTTTACCAAAACGTTCGTGCATTACAACATTTCCAACAGTCAATTTACTGTCAAATAAATTTGGTGCACTTGCATTCGGATTAGTTCCTACTGGCTTTAACTTTCTGATATTCAAATCCGGTTTCGGATTATTATCTGTAATATGTTTTGGAGGTGTTCCTCCCACCGGTTTTGCTAATCTTAGTTTAGACTTATCAACATCACCGAAAATATCACCATCAATTGGTGATTTATAGCGATAATTCGTTTCTGCAGGAGTTAGATATTCTAAATATTGACCATCAATTTCTTCAATAAATCTTGAAGGTTCACTATCTGTCAGTTTTCCCCAGCGATAACGAGATTGCGCATAAGTCAAATACGCCTGATGTTCTGCACGAGTTAAAGCTACGTAAAATAAACGACGTTCTTCTTCCAATTCACTTCTAGTACTCATACTCATCGCACTCGGGAACAAATCTTCTTCCATACCCACCACAAAAACGTGCGGGAATTCAAGTCCCTTCGCTAAGTGAATCGTCATTAAAGCTACACGATCTTCATCATTGGTATCTTTGTCTAAATCTGTTGCCAAAGCCACATCTTCCATAAATTCAGAAAGCGCGCCTCTTGCTCCATCAATTTCTCGCTGCCCTTCGGTAAAATCTTTAATACCGTTTAAAAGCTCTTCTATATTCTGAATCTTCGCCATTCCTTCCGGCGTAGCATCTTTCTTTAATTCTTGAACCAAACCAGTTTTCTTTGCAACGTGGTCTGTAATATAAAAAGCATCCTGATTCTGATCTATAACCTGAAAACTCTGAATCATCGTCACAAAATCTTTCAGTTTGTTTTTTGTTCCAGTATTCAGTTTTAAATCTATTTTATCAATGTTAACCATTACTTCCCAAATCGATCGTTTGTAATGATTGGCTGCAATTGTTAATTTTTCGACCGTTGTGTCTCCAATTCCACGCGCAGGATAATTAATTACACGAATCAAAGCCTCTTCATCTTTCGGATTTAGAACCAAGCGTAAATAACATAAAACATCCTTAATTTCCTTACGTTGGTAGAACGACAATCCGCCGTAAATTCTATACGGAATATCACGTTTTCTCAAAGCATCCTCCATCGCACGTGACTGAGCATTAGTACGATACAAAATTGCAAAAGCACCATTATGAAGCTGATTCTGCATTTTCTGCTCAAAAATCGTACTGGCTACAAAACGCCCTTCTTCAGCATCTGTCAAACTTCTGTGAACTTTAATTTTAGGACCAAATTCGTTTGCAGTCCAAACTACTTTGTCTAGTTTGGTTTTATTATGCTCCATTACAGTATTTGCCGCTTCAACAATATTTCTTGTCGAACGGTAATTCTGCTCTAAACGAAACATTACTACACCTTCATAATCCTTCTGGAAATTCAAAATGTTATTAATATTGGCACCACGGAAAGCATAAATACTCTGCGCATCATCTCCAACCACACAAATATTCTGAAACCTATCAGATAAAGCCCTAACAATCAAATACTGAGAGTGATTTGTATCTTGGTACTCATCAACCAAAATATAACGAAAACGATCTTGATATTTAGCCAGAACTTCTGGAAAACGAGTTAGCAATTCATTGGTTTTCAACAATAAATCATCAAAATCCATTGCGCCGGCTTTAAAACAGCGCTCCACATACTGCTGATATATTTCTCCCAATCTTGGTCTTTTGGCCATTGCATCGGCTTCAACCAATTCTGGATTATTAAAATAGGCTTTTACCGTAATCAAGCTGTTTTTGTAACTAGATATACGCCCTAAAATTTGTTTTGGTTTGTAAATATCACGATCCAGCTGCATTTCTTTAATAATTGAAGAAATTAATCTAGCCGAATCTTGAGAATCATATATGGTAAAATTGGAAGGATAACCTAAATGATCAGATTCTGCACGCAGGATACGCGCAAAAATAGAGTGAAACGTTCCCATCCAAAGGTTCTTTGCCTCGCTCGCCCCCACAATATCCGAAATCCTGTGTTTCATCTCGCGGGCCGCCTTATTGGTAAAAGTCAGCGATAAGATATTGAAGGCATCAACGCCCTGCGCCATCAAATAAGCAATTCTAATTGTTAAAACTCGGGTCTTTCCCGAACCTGCACCAGCAATAATAATCATTGGCCCATCTTTTTTAAGAACGGGCTGTCTTTGCGCTTCGTTGAGCTGGTCAATATATTTCTGCATGTAATTTTCTCCTTTTAGGCAAAATTAAGAATTTAAAAAGAAAGTTCCTAAGAAGCTTTTGAAAGGTTCTAAGTTGCTAAGCTTCTAAGATGCTAAGTTTTTTTTTGAAGCCAAACAAAAGGCATATTTTTCGGCATGGTTTCCCGCTTTCGGCTTTATCTCTTCATTTCATTACGAGGATACCGCCTCAATCGGGGCTAGATTCAAACAATCTTTTTTAAAGGTTCTGAGATGCTAAGATTCTAAGGCGCTAAGTTTCTTTCCTTTAATTACTTAAGAACTTCGATATTAAAAGCCTCAGAACCTTAGAACCTCAAAAAAACTTACTTAAAAAACACATCATAACCAAAGCGAATCAAAGTTCCAACAACCACAATTAAAAAGAAAATCCGAATAAAACCGTTTCCTTTATTGATAGCCAGTTTTGCACCCAGCCAGCCTCCAAGTCCGTTGCTTACTGCCATCGGAATTGCAATTGTCCAGATAATTTTTCCTTTAATCATAAATAAGCAAATCGAACCAAAGTTCGTCGCCAAGTTTACCATTTTAGCATTCGCGGAAGCGTGGAGAAAATCAAAACCTAAAAGCGCTATAAATGCTACTACAAAGAAACTTCCTGTTCCAGGTCCGATAAATCCGTCATAGAAACCAACGATTATGCTAATAACAACTGCATAAATTATTTGTGTTGCAGCAGAATGATCTTTCGCAGCATGTTGTCCGAAATTTTTCTTAGCGTAGGTATAAATAAAGAGTAAAGATAAAACCACCAGTAAAAGCGGTTTCATAAAATCGTTGCTCACCATCGTCAAAATCGTAGAACCTAAAAATGCCGAAGGAACCGCCAAACATATCATAATGAGCAGTAATTTCCATTGAATAACAACCTTTTTTAAATACTGAAAAGCTGCAAAAGCTGTTCCGCTGAAAGCTGGAATTTTTAATGTTCCCACAACTGTAGAAACTGGCAAATTAGGTAATAAAATTAATCCCATTGGAGTTTGTATCAATCCGCCGCCGCCAACAATGGCATCAATAAATCCAGCAGCAAAAGCTGCTAAACAAAGAAAAAATATTATATACGAATCCATTAAAAACTGTATTTCAGACAAATTAAAAAACAAGTTGCAAAAGTACAGCTTCCTTTTTGTTTATTACCACAAATTTAAAGTGGATTTTTCCTCAAAAAGTATATTTTTGCTGAAAAATTATTCAAATGGATTTTAATAAAATTATAGAACTTGCGAGTTATACTCTGCCGGCATTAGTTACAGGAGTTGTAGCTTATCGTTTCTTTGAACTGCACATTAAAAACAATGATCGAAAACGCGCTTTCTTATTAAATAAAGAATATCAAAAACAATCTCTGCCAATACGTTTGCAGGCTTATGAGCGTATGACTTTATTTTTAGAGCGCATTAATTTGACTAAATTATTAATCAGGATTTCTCCAATTTCTCAAGATAAACACGATTATGAAAATTTTGTAATCGAACAAATCGAACAAGAATTTGAACATAATTTGACACAGCAGATTTACATGTCAGACGAGTGCTGGACCATCATTACGACTGCAAAAAATGCAACCATTCAAATGATTCGTAAAGCAGCTATGAGAGATAAAGTAGATAACGCGGATAAATTACGCGAAGTAATTTTGAATGATTTACTAGAAAAACAATCTCCAAGTAATGCTGCGTTGGGTTATATAAAAAATGAAGTAGCAGAACTTTGGTAAAAATTATAAGGCAAGATAAACTATTTTAAATCTTGCCTTTTTTTTACAACCACCAATTTAATTTTGGTTTAATCCACCATCCATTTTTTTGATATTTTTCGGAAACACTTAATTCCGCACTTCCAATATCAAAATCGCAATTTACATTTGGAACTCTGTAATCTCCCCAATTGCAAACTTTTTCTTTACGTGAATTATTCGATTTCCAAGCACCTGTAAATGCATTATTAAAATATCCATCAGAATCGATTTCGATATCATTGTATTGCATCAAATTATCCTTATCCAAATACCAAATAGATTGTAAGCGACCAGAAAATTTGCCTGAGCCTTTCTGGCTACTATCTTCATCGAACTCATAAATAGCAGTTAGTAAACCTTGTTTCTTTATGCCTTTATCCTTGTATTCATCATCAACACCAAACCTCTGCTGTTTAACTTCATTAATGGCTAAAATTGTTATTTTGCCTTTAAAGTCGCAAATATTAGATTTTACTCTAGATTTACCTGAAACCCAATATTCGTTTGTTTTGTTTTTATTTCTTTTTATTGAAGTGAATTTAATCTGTATTCTTTCATAGTTGTCTCCAATAATGCCGTAAATCAAATTATTATCTGTCGTGTTCCATAGATTAGAAAAATCATACTTTAAATACTTATTTATTTCATTTTCTTGAAAAATTTCTTCCAAAGGTAAAACTTCAACTCTGCAAAAATTCTTCTGGCTAAAGAGATTGAAACTTATAAAAATACAGATCAATAAAAGAGTGTTTTTCATTTTTACATTTTCCTGTTATCACTCATTACTTCAGACTTATTCTGAGCATACTCATAACCTTGTTCCCACCATTCTTTCATTACATCCTTATTAAAAATCAGCGCATTATCAGTTAATTTTATTGGAGTGTAATATAAGTTAAGCTTTACATCCTTAGTATTTGCCATAAGTTTCCCTATAGCAATATCATGTTTCTCAACCTGATCTAAAGCAATTCGGAACAAATCGATCATTAATGAAAAGGGATTTTTCCCGATTACTGTTTTAGTGGTATTTACCTCTGTTTCTAACACAATAACATCTATTTCTGTTGCGCCACGGTTTATCGCTTCACGAATTGGAACCAAACTCGAAAATCCTCCATCGCCATATTCAAAGTTATTCTTTTCAACCAAACTCATAAACGGAACATAGTTACTCGATATCCAAGACCATTCGCAAAACTCCTCATACGTACAATCCTTTACAGATTTATATTCTGATTCGTTTGTTGTAAAATTGGTAACCGTAACTATGACATCAGTCTTTAATTTTTTAAGATTATTGAAGTCGGACAATGAAAAGTTATTCTGAATATATTTTTTCAAACCTTTACTCTCCCCAAAAGTTCGTTTTCCTTTAAAAAACTGACGTATGACATTAAAGTGATTAATGGTCACAATATCAACACCATCTTTATTTTTAACAACAAATGGACAAATATTAAAAATACTTGCCATAGTCACATTAGTATAAACTGAATGAATTTTTTTAATGTGGCCGAGAGCTAAATGCGGAATTAACAAACTTCCTGTTGAAGTTCCTAAAAACAAATCGTATTCGTGTCTTTTTTCTTCTATTAAATACTGGGCAACACCGCCGGCAAATGCGCCTTTACTGCCTCCACCAGAAATAACCAATGCTCTCATGTGCGTTTTAAAGTTATGTTATGAGTTATGGAATTTAAAAGTTTCTCAACCTTACATCTCATTCCTCTTTATTGTATATTCTAATAAATCAATGATTTACAACTTAAATTTTGGTTTTCAAAACGCATAACCTATAACATAAAACCTTTAACTTTTTTCAATCAATAAACGATTCAATTGAAACTGTTCATCGGGGGTCAAATTAGGTAAAATTCTATTAAATGAAGCACGCATTTCTGGATTTTTTAAAAGAATACGAATATTATCTCTTCCAAACTTAGAAAATTGCCACATATGATGTGTAGTTGCGCTAACTAAATTACTCAAAACCTGATCGTTAATAATTTTAAAAGCAATCAGTTTTTCTAAAGCATTTTGTCGTGTAGTGGCTTCATATTTTGTAGATGAAAATGCAATGAGTTCATTAATCAGAGATTTTTGATCATTGCTGTAATTTGGTGTAGACAATACTAACGAAAGCCATAGCGTACGCAGATTATAATCGTTAAAACCAATCCAGTTTTTAGATTTATCCAAATATTCTGTTCTATGTTCTGGGAAATTTCTCCACAGCCAATACAATGCTATTTCTTGTGTTTGATAAGATTTATCATCAAGCAGCGTTTCATAATGCAATCTAAAATCTTCAGGGATTTTGGTCAGTGTTTGAGCAACATTTTGACGAATTTCAATATTGTTGGTCTGCAATGCCAAAAGCAAAAGCGGTTTCTTAGCTTCGTCATTTTCATTTTCTAGCAGATCAACAACTGCTTCTTTTACCGAATGATAAACATTTGATTCTAAAGTATTTTTTAAAACATCTATTTTTTCTGCTAAAGGTGTTTTCTTTAATTTATCAATTTCCAATCGTTTCTGGATCGTTTTACTTTTACTCAACAAAGCATTTGCAGTCGGTGTATCAAAAGCAGTCGATTCTAACCAAGTTTTCTGGAATTTTTCCAAATCGAAATTTGAAACTTTCTTAATCTCGTCAAAGAAGTTCTGCGTGTTTACAGTTTGATAAGCATATTTATTCAGATAGCTTTTTATGGCTTTTTTAAAGGCTTTATCTCCAATCGATTCGTGCAGGACAAATAATGCCCAAGCCCCTTTTTCATAAAATGTGAGCGAACTGGCTTTTGCATTTAAAACCGGAATTGTATCGGTTCTAGAAGCAAATTTTATCTGCTGTGCGGTGTCGTATAATTTGGAATAAAAATAGTCTTCTCCATAAATATCTTTTTCTGCCAGAAGAGCAAAATACGTTGCAAATCCTTCTTGAAGCCAATGATGTGTACTACTTTCGGCTGTAATCAAATCTCCAAACCAGTGATGTGCCAATTCATGAGCGTCAACATTGGTGTAATTTCGGTCGCAAAAACCAATTGAATCTACTACATAACGAGTTGCAAATAAAGTCGTTGTTGTGTTTTCCATTCCCGCATACAAAAAATCTCTAACTGGAATTTGTCTGTTAATCTGCCAAGGGTATTTTACACCGATTTCCTTCTCCAGAAAATCAAAAATTCGTTTCGAATAGCGGTAAGTCGGCTCAAAACGATCGGCATCCTTCGGTTCATAATAATACTCTAACGGAATTTTACTTTTAGATTTAAATTCTTTCTTATCAAATTTTCCAATCGCCAGCATTAATAAATAAGAACTCATTGGTTTTTCCATTTGATACTGCCAATGAATTAAATTTCCGTTTGGTGTTTTTTGTTTTAAAACTCCGTTCGAAACAACTTGATAAGGTGCATCATAAGAAATTCCTAAATTGAAAATTAGTTTCTCATTCACATCGTCAAAACTCGGAAACCAATTACTGGTATATCTGCCCTGCCCCTGCGTCCAGATCTGCACTTCATCGTTTTCTATATCAACAAAATACAAGGCTTGTTTTGGTTTTACCGTATAATTAAAAGTTAAGTGATTCTGACTTTTTGTAAAAGGAAAAACAATTTTTAATTGCTTAGTAGTATTTATAAAAATGACTTCTTTATCATTAATTTTCACATTCGAAAATTCCATGTTTTTAGCGTCAAGCGAAATGGTATCACAATCTTTCAAGACCTCAAACTGGAAATCTACGGCACCTGAAACTGTTTTTTCTTTTGAATTCAACAACAATTGTCCTGAAACTGACTTAAAATCAACGTTTTGGGTTTGCTGCGCGAATATAAATCCGGTAAATAATAAAAAGATGTATTTCATTGAAATGAATTTGAAGGCAAAATCCCAAAGTTACAAACCTTTCACAAACAAATAGAATGAAATTTGTAAGTTTACAGCATAAAATACCAAATCGTGTCTGTACCTCAAAAAGCCTTATTTAATTGGAGCAGCGGAAAAGATTCTGCTCTTGCGTTGTATAAAATACTTCAAAATCCTGATTTTAAAATTGAATGTTTATTAACAAGCGTAAACAAACAATATCAGCGCATTTCTATGCATGGCGTTCGTGTTGAATTATTACAGGCTCAGGCGGAAAGCATTGGTATTCCTCTGAAAATTATGGAAATTCCAGAAATGCCGACTATGGAGGTTTATGAAAATGTAATGACTGAGACTTTAGCAGAATTAAAAAATAAAGGCATTACTCATTCTATTTTTGGAGATATTTTTCTGGAAGATTTACGTCAATATCGAGAAAATCAATTAGCTAGAATTGGTTTTACCGGAATTTTTCCAATTTGGAAGATTCCAACTCAAGAATTGATTCAAGAATTTATATCGCTTGGGTGTAAAACAATTGTGGTTTGTGTGAATGAAAAATACTTAGACAAAAGTTTTGTCGGCAGAATTATCGATCAGGATTTCATAAATGATTTACCTGAAAATGTTGATGTATGCGGCGAAAATGGTGAATTTCATACCTTTACTTTTGACGGACCAATATTTTCTCAACCAATTGATTTTGAAATTGGTGAAATTGTTTACCGAAAATATGAAAAACCAGCAAATCAGAACTCCTCAAATGATGCTTGTGATACAAATGATGAAACAGCTTTTGATTTTGGATTTTGGTATTGTGATTTAATTCCTAAATAATATTTCAAAAAAAAGACTACTCGCCATACATTGCCAGTAAATTAGTAACTGTATTCCAGTTTCTAATAGTTGCTGTTACATTCAATTTTTTCTCAATATATTTTTGATCAAAACGAGTTTTTCCTGCTCCAACAGCATATTTTATGAAAATTCGATTTTCATCTATACTTGCTTCATCCGGTTTAAACTGACTGATTTTTAAATCATTTATGCTTTCTTTTTTTAGAGCGATCGAAACAAATGCAACATAAAGCTTTTTGATATCAGCATCTTTCTCTTTTAAAAATGGATTATTAGCAAAACAAGATTTTAGATCATCTTTTGTAATTACAACAACTGGAACTTCATGACCGAAAACTTTAAAGATTTCCTGCTTAATCATAAAACCTACTTTTGAGGCCTCTTCTTCACTATCAATAAAAACATTTCCAGATTGCAAATAGGTTCGAACATTTTGGAAACCAATATTTTCAAGCATTGTTTTCAAAGCTTCCATTTTCATCATGTTGTGTCCCGAAACGTTTATTCCGCGCAAAAGTGCTAAGTGTGTCGTCATTTTCTAAATATTAAAAAAAGAAAAAAGTATTCAATTTAATATTGAATACTTTTAATATCTTGAACAAACTTACGGTTTTTATTTTTCTTTTTCGTAGGTAGATGCTGCATCACACATTCTGGCGCTATTTTCTAAATAACCATTGTAGATATATAGAAGCTCACTTGTTCCTCCAACTCCAGAGGTACAATTGTAAATTAAATTTGTAGCTGCAGAATAAGTTAATTTAAAATTTGGTCTATTATCAGCAGTGAAAACTTCAAAAGTCCCTGTTGCAGTAGTAGTTCCATCTATAGTTGTTCTGGATTTTACAAATGTGTTGTTGGCGTTAAAAACGTAGTATTCAGTCCATAAATAAGGACTATTTATATCCTTAACTTCGTGAATGTTTATCCATTTTCCATGATAATCTGTTACGGCAAGTTTAGCATTATCGCTTGAATCATCATTTGAACAAGAAATGAGCGACACAAACATTACAATTAAAAGTCCAATTTTTTTCATTTTATTTAAGGTTTTTAAGGTTAACTATTAATAAGATATTCCTTTCTTAAAATGGTTGCGTCTTTTTTAAAAACTTTATTATAAATTAATATCCAAAACTTGAAAACAACAATACATTTTCAAATTTCCTAATTAAGATTTATCTTCGCCTTTTCAAGATAAACGAAAATGGAATAAGAATACAGACCTAATCTATTGTATTTATTCTTAACTCTATTTCTAAAATCTAAATCTAAAATAATTTAATGTCTAATAATCTCCTAGAAACTCCAATAGAATACTTAAAAGGCGTTGGCCCGAGTCGCGGCAAGCTGCTTCGTAAGGAATTGGGAATTCATAAATATGGAGATTTAGTCAATTTTTTTCCAAATCGATATATTGACAGAACACGTTATTATAAGATTAATGAATTACAGAATACGGGTTCTGAAGTTCAGATTATTGGAAAAATAATTCACATTAAAACGATTGAGTTTGCTAAAAGCAAAAAGCGACTTGTAGCAACTTTTGTTGACGATACTGGGCAAATTGACCTGAACTGGTTTCAGGGTCATAAATGGATTCGTGAAACTTTAAAGCTAAATGAACCAATTGTTATTTTCGGAAAATGTTCTTTATACGGAAGCCAATTCAGTATGGCGCATCCCGAAATTGAATTACTGAGCGAACACGAAAGAAGTCTGAGATCTGCAATGCAGCCGGTTTATCCTTCAACGGAAGCTTTAACCAATAAAGGAATTTCAAACCGTACCATTAATAAATTGATGGAACAGCTTTTTTTGGAAACCCAGGCTTTGTTTACTGAAACTTTTCCGCCCTTTTTGATTGAAGAATTAAAATTGATTCCGAAGAGAGCAGCCCTATTTAATATCCATTTTCCAAAAAGTGCTGATATTTTAGCGAAAGCACAATTCAGATTAAAATTTGAGGAATTATTTTTTATTCAGCTTCAATTAATTACCAAAAATCTTATTCGGAAGCATAAAATAAAAGGACATCCTTTTACAAAAGTAGGTGAATTTTTCAATGATTTCTATCAAAATCATCTGCCTTTTGATTTGACCAATGCTCAAAAAAGAGTAATAAAAGAAATCCGTACAGACATGGGAAGCAACGCTCAAATGAATCGTCTGCTTCAAGGTGATGTTGGTTCTGGAAAAACAATTGTTGCTTTTATGAGTATGCTTCTTGCTATTGATAATGGCTTTCAGGCTTGTTTAATGGCTCCGACTGAGATTTTGGCCAATCAGCATTTTCTTGGTTTATCAGAATTTGCGAATACTTTAAACATCAATATCAGAATATTAACGGGTTCGACCAAAACTTCTGAAAGAAGAATTATTCATGAAGAACTTGAAAACGGAAATCTTAAAATTTTAATTGGAACACATGCTTTATTAGAAGATAAAGTGAAATTCCAAAATTTAGGTTTGGCTGTGATTGATGAACAGCATCGTTTTGGTGTGGAGCAGCGTTCTAAATTGTGGAAGAAAAATGATATTCCGCCGCATGTTCTGGTAATGACTGCAACGCCAATTCCGAGAACATTGGCAATGAGTTTATACGGCGATCTGGATATTTCTGTTATTGATGAATTACCGCCAGGAAGAAAACCGATTCAAACGGTGCATCGTTTTGATACTAATCGTTTGAAAGTATGGAAATTTCTTCGGGATGAAATTGCTAAAGGAAGACAAATTTATATTGTTTATCCGTTGATTCAGGAATCTGAAAAAATGGATTATAAGGATTTAATGGATGGTTACGAAAGTATTTCCCGTGATTTTCCGCTTCCGCAATATTCCATTTCCATTCTGCACGGAAAAATGAAACCTGCCGATAAAGATGCCGAAATGAAACGCTTCTCAGAAGGAAAAACCAATATCATGGTTGCTACAACGGTAATCGAAGTTGGTGTTAATGTCCCTAATGCAAGTGTTATGATTATCGAAAGCGCTGAGAGATTTGGACTTTCGCAGCTGCACCAGCTCCGCGGACGTGTTGGTCGTGGTGCCGAACAAAGTTATTGTATCTTAATGACAGGGCATAAACTAAGTTCTGACAGTAAAACCAGAATGGAAACCATGGTGCACACCAATGATGGTTTCGAAATCGCCGAAGTTGACCTTAAACTTCGCGGTCCCGGCGATTTAATGGGAACACAGCAAAGTGGTGTTTTAAACCTTCAAATTGCAGATATCGTGAAAGATAGAGATATTTTATCTCTGGCTCGAAATTACGCCATGAAAATCTTAAAAGAAGATTCTGCTTTACAAAAACCTGAACATGCTGTGTTAAGAACTATCTTTATTGAGTTAACCAAAAAGAAAAATATTTGGAATTATATATCTTAGCTACTGAGATACTAAGATACTAAGATTCTGAGGTTTTTAGAGCTAAACCTAATATAAATGTCACTCTGAGCGAAGTCGAAGAAATCTTAGAATCTTAGCATCTCAGCAACTTAGAACCTAAAAAAAAATACACTTCACTGTATCGAACTTAAATCTATAAGTTTTAATATTCAGTTGATTTAGATTTGTTGGGGGCAAATTTTATCGAATATACAAATGATACAATGAAGCATATATAAACTTTATTCCTTATTTTTTTGGAGGACTTTTATCAAACAATCCACTGAATAAACCCTTGCTTATTTTGTTTTTATCATCTTTTCCCGTAGCAATCAAATGGTCGATATATTCCATATATGTTTTTTTTCTTTCCTCAAGAAAACCAACTAGATAATCTTCAGAAGCCTGTACACCACTCGTTTCTTCAATATGTAAAAGTTTTTTATACAAAGGTTCAATAAACTTAATGATAATTTCATTCGGGACTGATTTTCTAGTTCCAAAGAAACCAACAATTTCGCCATCAGTATCTGCAATAATTTTAAAATCAGTTACAACCCAGTAATAACGGCCAGTTTTGGCCATGTTTTTTATAATCACATGTATGTTCTCACTTGATTTAATACTGTCCCATAAGAATTTAAAAATGACTTTTGGCATATCTGGATGTCTGACAATATTGTGAGGCTGGCCAATAAGTTCAAATTCATCATAACCAGAAACATCTATAAAGTCTTCATTGGCATATAAAATGGTTCCCTTTTTGTCAGTTTTACTAAGCAGCACTTTATTCTTGTTCCAATCTACTTCTCGATCTGAAGGTGTTGGACGTGTAAATCTGGTATCCATAGATTTTACATTTAAATTAATTTACAATTCAATAAGTATTAAATGAATCTTTTTTATCTTTTTTTAATTTAATTCGATTTCTAAAACAAGCAGAATATTTCTGATTTTATGAAAAACCAATTCTAATTCGTTTTCAAGCCATTCTGGAATTTCATTGTTTACCGCTAGATTAAGGTTATGAATATCACTAATAATCTGAACTAATTTTTTATATTGAAAGTCCAGATTATAAACTTGGGCGTTATTCGTAAAACCACTTAAAATTGCAGCAACTTCAATTGCAAATTCAGATTGAGCGCCAATTTTATCAATAGAATTTAATGTTATACTATCACTCAAAAAATGATCAATAGTTTTTTTTAAATTATGCAGCGTGGGAACTGCAGCTGGCAAATCATACTTAAACATACAACAGATATAAAAATTAATATTTTGATTTGGAAGTTGGTCCCGATTCCTATCGGTTTTAAACTTTAAATTCTGCTGTTTGTAGATTTTACATGAATGTCATTAACTAAATCATCAATTTTCTTGGCGCTTTCTCTCATCATTTCAAGATAGGTCAGCAATTTATCGTTATCTGTATGTCCTTTTGAAACATCTATAAGTTTTAAAACAGAATTTACCGGTAGTTTTAAATCTAATGTTGTTCTATGAATAAAATCATTATAATCTTTTGTTGCCGACATCGAGCTGTACTTAGCAGAAGCCAGTTTCATATTTTCCAATTCGTATTCATCTGAAATTTTTGAAATATGATTTTCACTGTGCTCTTTAAAATAATAAGCCCAATAACCATTCATAAAAAATACAACTGCAGCCAAAACGGTATGAATAATAAGTGTTTCCATATCGAAATTAACTTGAGAAAAATAAACCTGAAGTCCATTTGCATCATTATAAACGAAATTTTGCAGATATGCCAAACCAGCGTGATGAAGCACTACTAATAGTGTTAATGGTATTTGTAATTTCCAGTTTTGATAGATAATTAAAATCGTACTGGCGATAAATACGGTAAAGTGCATTTCGAACAAACCATGCATTTGATAAATGTATTGCGCCATAAAAACGGCAAGAACAATAGACAAAACATACTGATAAAACTTAGAATTCTTTATAAAAAATTTAGCCGAATAATACGCTAAAAGATTGATTGTCCCTACTCCAACACCAATTTCAAAAGTGTCATATTTAAAAGATAATGCTATTCCGAGAAGAAAATAAATAGCAAGCACATAATTAATAATTGTATCTGATTTTTGTGTCATTGTAGACATGAAGCTGTGCAGATAATCTTGTTCGTTTAAACTAGCTTTTGTTTTCATAGGTTTAATTTTTTGATTTAGGATTTAGATTTATTTGGTACATTTTGGTAACGAACATCCATAGGCTCTCAGAGCGAAAGCATTAAAAGAAGGATTATGATTCTTGCTCAACAAAGAATCAATTGCCATTTGTGCATAGTTACTTTTTGCATCGGTGCAATATCTTGTTTTATTATAATTACCGCGATAATATAATTTATGTGAAGGATCTAATAAAACAGCCTGCGGAGTAGAAAAAACACCACAATTTTCTGCAATTGCTTCATCAAAGTAAACAGGAATTTGAGCATCAAACTTTTTCTGAATTTCATCAATAGTAAAATTCCTTTTTTTGTTTAACACTACAATTTTAAAATTGATCTTGTCTCCATATTTCTTAATTAAATCACTCACATGTGGCACATTAAAGCGTGAACAGGGACAATCTGGATTAAAGAAATGTATAAATATGGGTTTATTATCGAATGCACAGCATGGTCCTAATTCAATTTTAGATCCCATTGCAATGGCATGATAATTTTGTGGGACTGGCGTTGGAAGACTGTACTTAAACTCATTTTGCCAAAACAAATAACCAACCAAAAAAATTAAAAGTGTGAACCATAGACTTAGAAGTATTTTTTTCTTCATAAATTATTTTTTTATTAGTTTAATCAGTCAAAAAATAAACACTTGTTAATAAAATTATTAACTATAATCTGTAAAAAACTTAAAAAACAACTTCTAATATCACATTTTAATAGTAATACTATTATAAGACGCTAGTAAAACTATACCTAAACTTCATTTTGTTTAACATACCAATGTTACAAATAAAATCGATAAAGTGCAAAAAAAATCAGACAAAATGCATAAAATTAATATAAAACTAGAAAAAATCTGACTTTACAGAATATTAGCACATTTTTTTTCGTGAAAACTGTTTTTCTTTTAAAACTTTGATTTATTCAAAAAAAAAAAAAAAATAATCTTTTTATTAAACCTTTTGACTGGTTTTAAGTCTAATGTAAACCTTTGTACATACAAATGTTAAATAAAAGCTAACGTCTTTCGATTTCATATCAAAAAGTTAAATTTGTAAGCTTACTAAAACACATACCTAAAACCTAATTATCCACTTCAATTTTATGAAAGTAAAACACCTCATTTACACCCTTTTAATCGTTCTTATAGGAGGATTTATTACCTATAGAATATTATCGAATAAAGGTAAAAACGAAGATTCAAAAAAATTCAACGATAAAGATTCTCCAACAACTGTTAACGGAATCGTAATAAAAACGGCTACGTTTGATAATAATTTGTCCCTTTCAGGATCTATTGAAGCAAATGAGCAAGTCGAAATTCATAGTGAGGTTTCTGGAATTGTAGAAGGAATATTTTTTAACGAAGGAAGTTTTGTAACGAAAGGTCAAGTACTTTTTAAAGTAAATGATATTGAATTAAAAGCGCAGTTAAGACAAGCTGTAACCAAAGAAGGTTTGGCAGCAGAAAACGAAAGAAGAGCAAAATTATTACTTCAAAAAGAAGCTATCAGCCAAGAAGAAGCAGATGTTGCACGAGCAGATCACGCATCAGCACAAGCACAAAGTCAATTAATAAGAGCTCAAATATCTAAAACTTCTGTAAGAGCTCCTTTTTCAGGAAAAATTGGTTTACGTAATATTTCGCCAGGAACTTATATTACACCAACTGTTTTAGTTGCAAAATTGGTAAACACTGGAAAACTAAAAATCACATTTTCGATTCCAGAGAAATATGCATCACAAGTAAAATCGGGTTCTGTAATAGATTTTACAGTTTCTGGATCAGATAAAACATATAATGCAAAGATCTATGCGATTGAACCAGAAGTTGCTGTTGCCACGCGTACACTTCAAATTCGTGCAATTGCTGATAATACTGACGGAAAACTTTTTCCAGGAACTTTTGCCGATATCAAATTACCTTTAAATATTATTAAAGACGCGATTGTTGTGCCTTCGCAGGCAATTATACCAATTCAAGATGGCAAAAAAGTTTTTATTGCTAATAACGGACAAGCAAAGGAAGTTATGGTTGATGCTACAACAAGAACAGACTCTTCTATTTTGATTTTATCAGGATTGAAAGCTGGAGATACTTTAATTACAAGTGGTGTGATGTCATTAAAAAATGAAGCACCAATTAAAGTTAAAGTACAAAAATAACATTTAAGTTATGAGTTTTGGGTTATAAGTTATGAGTTTTAAAATACTCATCAAATCTAAAATCTATCTCGTCCCGAGGTTTCGGGATCGGGACTAAAATCTAAAATTACAAATGAGTTTATCAACTACAAGTATAAAAAGACCTGTTTTAACCATTGTACTGAATTTATTAATCATATTATTCGGTTTTATTGGTTACACATTTCTGGGTGTCAGAGAATTTCCTTCTATTGACCCTGCTCAGGTTTCTATTCGTACCAATTACACAGGTGCCAATTCCGATATTATAGAATCACAAATTACTGAACCTCTTGAAAAAGCTGTAAATGCAATTGACGGAATTCGAAATATTACTTCTTCAAGTAATCAAGGAAGCAGTAATATTACAATAGAATTTAATCTTGACAAAGATTTAGAAGAAGCTGCAAACGACGTTCGTGATAAAGTTTCGCAAGCTATTAGAAGTTTACCACAAGATATTGATGCTCCGCCGGTTGTATCAAAAGCCGATGCTGATAGTGAAGCCATTATTTCTATGACAGTTCAAAGTGATACACGAAGTTCATTAGAATTAAGTGATTATGCCGAGAATGTTATTTCGCAGCGATTAGAAACAATTCCAGGTGTGAGTGCCGTTCAAATTTGGGGACAAAAACGTTATGCCATGCGTTTGTGGATTGATCCTGCTAAACTTTCTGCTTATGGCTGTACTGTAGCCGATGTTCGTACCGCGTTAAATGCACAAAATGTTGAATTGCCATCGGGAAAATTAACTGGAAATAATACTGAATTAACGGTAAAAACTGTTGGAAACCTGTCTAAAGCAAAAGAATTCAACAATATCATTATTCGTACAGATGGTGACAAAATTGTTCGTTTAAGCGATATTGGAGGTGCCGAATTAGGACCAGAAAATTTAGAAACCAAAATGAGCCAGTCTGGCCTTCCTTTGATTGGTTTAGCAATTGTGCCAATGCCTGGAGCCAATTACTTAGATATTTCTAAAGAATTTTACAAAAAATACGAAGCTCTAAAGAAAGACCTTCCAAAAGATATCAAACTAAATATTGCGCTTGATAATACTATCTTCGTAAAGAAATCGGTTCTTGAGGTTGCAGAAACTTTAGGAATTTCAATCATATTAGTTATCATTATTATTTATCTTTTTTTTAGAGACTGGGCAATCGCGTTCAGGCCTTTAATAGATATTCCTGTTTCTTTGATTGCTACTTTTTTCATTATGTGGCTTTTTGGTTTTTCTATTAACGTATTGACCTTATTAGCTATTGTTTTAGCAACAGGTTTAGTTGTGGATGATGGAATTGTAGTTACCGAAAATATCTTTAAAAAAGTTGAAGAAGGCATGACTCCTATTGAAGCTGCAATTAAGGGTTCAAATGAGATTTTCTATGCTGTAATTTCGATTTCAGTAACATTGGCAGCGGTATTCTTACCCGTAATTTTCTTAGAAGGTTTCGTAGGCCGGCTTTTTAGGGAATTTGGAGTTGTAATTGGTGCTGCTGTATTGATTTCTGCCTTTGTATCATTGACTTTAACGCCAATGCTGAATGCCTATTTAATGAAAGGCGGCGAACAGAAAAAATCAAAATTTTATATTAAAACCGAACCGTTTTTTGAAAAAATGAACAGTAGTTATGCCGAAGCACTAACAAAATTCATGGATCGAAAATGGATTAGTTTTCCAATCTTAATTGTTTGTTTTGGATTAATCTATTTGTTTTTTACCATTCTCCCAAAAGAAACTGCTCCTTATGATGATCGAAGCTCTGTAACAATGCGTATGACAACACCAGAAGGTTCTTCGTACGAATATACAGATCGTTTCATGCAGGAAATTTCAAAATTAATTGATGATTCTATTCCAGAGAAAAAAGTAAGTTTGGTAATTACTTCTCCAGGATTTAGCTCAAATTCTGTAAACAGCGGATTGGTAAGGTTAACACTGAAAGACGTTGATGAAAGAGAAAAATCTCAAAAGGAAATTGCGGATAAACTGACTAAATGGACAAAACAATATCCTAATGCAAAAACTTCTGTAACACAACAGCCTACAATTGCTGTAAACAGACGTGGAGGTTTGCCAATTCAATATATTATTCAGGCTCCTACTTTTGATAAATTAAGAGAAAAAATTCCTCTTTTTATGAACGAAGTCGGAAAAAGCGACGTCTTTTCTACTACAGACGTTAACTTGAAATTTAATAAACCCGAAATCAATGTAACGATTGACCGTGCAAAAGCAGAAAGCTTAGGAATATCTATTCTTGATATTGCGCAGACTTTACAGCTTTCGCTAAGCGGACAGCGTTTTGGATATTTCATCAAAAACGGAAAACAATATCAGGTAATTGGACAATTTGATCAAAAAGACAGATCGAAACCTTTAGATTTGACTTCAATGTTTGTAAAAAACAAAAATGGTGAATTGATTCAAATGGATAACGTTGTTAATGTATACGAACAAAGTAATCCGCCGCAGCTGTATCATAACAATCGTTACATGTCTGCAACTGTTGCTGCTGGATTAGCGCCAGGAAAAAGTATGGGTGACGGAATTAAGGAAATGGATAGAATTAAAGCTAAAGTTTTAGACGAAAGTTTTACAACGGATTTAGCTGGAGAATCCCGAGATTTTGTAGAAAGCAGCTCGAATACTTCTTTCGCTTTTGGACTGGCTTTGCTATTAATATTCTTAATTCTTGCCGCACAGTTTGAAAGTTTTATTGATCCGTTTATCATCATTTTGACCGTTCCAATGGCAGTTGCCGGAGCTTTATTCTCCCTTTGGTTATTCAACCAAACTTGGAATATTTTCAGCCAGATTGGTACTGTAATGTTAATTGGTCTGGTAACCAAAAATGGTATTTTGATTGTCGAATTTGCCAATCAGTTGCGCGAACAAGGAAAACCAAAATTAGAAGCTATTTTAGAAGCTTCAGAAGCACGTTTACGTCCAATTTTAATGACCAGTTTAGCCATTGCTTTAGGAGCGCTTCCAATTGCAATGTCACTTGGAGCTGCATCAACCAGTAGAATTGGTATGGGAGTTGTAATTGTTGGAGGAACAATTTTTTCATTGGCTTTAACGCTTTTTGTAATTCCTGCAATTTATTTAATGTGGTCTAAAGCTAGAAAACACTATCCAGAGTTTGATCATATTGATGAATACGAAAGAGAAAGTATAAAATAGAAACCAAAAAATCACGAATTTTATGCATCAAGATTCGTGATTAGCTGGCAAAAGTAAATAAACATGAATATCAAAAATATATACGGCACTTTAATAATTCTTTTCGCTTGTATTATTCAGGCGAATGCGCAGGAAGTTCTGACTATTGAGCAGGCTATGAGTATAGCTTTGGAAAATAATTTTGAAATTAAAATTGCCAAAAACAATTCCTTAATAAACGAAACCAATACAACAATTGGAAATGCTGGAATGCTGCCAACTGCAACTGCTTCTGTTGTTGACAATAACAATCTTACCAATTCAACCCAAGTCCGTCAAGACGGAACATCAACTTCGTTAAAGAATGCTAAAAACAATAGTTTAACTTATGGTGTAAGTTTAGGCTGGACAGTTTTTGACGGAATGAAAATGTTTGCCAGATATGATCAATTAAAAGAGCTTCAAAAACTGGGGGATGCGGAACTTAAAAGAACAATTTTAGTTAAAATTGGTCAGGTAAATTCAGCATATTATGATTTAGTGCAGCAACAGCATCAATTAGCTGCTTTAGATACTACAATCGTAATTTCGAAACAAAGATTGACTTTAGCTCAAAACAGATTCAGTATCGGAAAAGCTTCAAAATTAGAAGTTTTAAATGCACAGGTTGATTTAAATTCTGATCAAGTAGCTTTGTTGAGACAAAAAGAATCTTATGCTAATGCTAAAATTTTATTGAATCAATACTTAGCACGCGATCCAAAAATTGACTTCAAAGTAACAGATGAGGTGAACGTTGACAATAAATTAGTTTTGGCTGATTTAATGGAATTAGCACAAAAGCAAAACCCTGCTTTAGAATCGCAAATTATCAATAAGCGTATTGCCGAATTACAATTAAAACAAGTAAAAGCAGATCGTTATCCTATTTTGCGCTTAACCACAGGTTATAACTTCTCTGAAAGCCAATCGAGTTTAGGTTTTACTAGTGAAAACTCTTCAAGAGGTTTAAACTACGGATTTAATGCTTCGATGAATATTTTTGATGGTTTCAATCAGCATCGCAATGAAAAAGTTGCCAAAATGCAGATTGAAAATTCACAAATTGCCATCGAGCAGCAAAATATGATCTTGAACACACAATTAAGCACCGCTTTTCAGACTTATTTGACCAACTTAGAGTTAATCGATCTGGAAGAAGACAACGAGGCAATTGCAAAACAAAATCTAGATATTACACTTGATAAATTTAGAATTGGAACAATTACCACTCTAGATTTTAGAACAGCCCAGCTTAATTATGTAAATGCAAAAGTGCGTTACAGCAACGCCCAGTATGAAGCAAAATTATCTGAAATTGCTTTAAAAGAATTAGCAGGAAATATTACTTTTTAACTTACTGTAATTTAAAAGCTTAAAACTTAAAAAAGGCGTTTCTCTTATTTAAACACATATTGCTAAGTGTATATTAAATAAGGGAAACG
The DNA here is from genome assembly GCF_004366435.1 of Flavobacterium sp. S87F.05.LMB.W.Kidney.N. Lineage (NCBI taxonomy): Bacteria > Pseudomonadati > Bacteroidota > Flavobacteriia > Flavobacteriales > Flavobacteriaceae > Flavobacterium > Flavobacterium sp. S87F.05.LMB.W.Kidney.N. Next base: position 239,593 of record NZ_SODX01000004.1, read on the forward strand.
CCTTTATATTACTTCGATGTTGCAGAATATTTTTTTTTAAATTTATATCAAAACAGGTTAATTTTTAATTTAAATTTGTTTCAAAACAAACTTAAATGATCACTTACAATACTAAAGACTGGTTTACTTTTATTTTTCATTTTCATAAATCTGATACAGTTCGAAAATTGTTTCCGATTATGATTGCAATTGGAATTTATGCTGCAATAGTAGGCTATCTCGAGGTCGAATATTTTAAAGTATCTAAAAACGATTACATCCATAACATTCCTATTATGCACGGAATGCTGGGTTTTGTTATTTCGCTTTTGCTTGTTTTTAGGACCAATACAGCTTATGACCGCTGGTGGGAAGGGCGTAAACTTTGGGGCGGACTTGTAAATAACAGCCGAAATTTTGCCATAAAACTTTCTGCCATTTTAAAAGATGAAAATGATAGAAATTTTTTCAGAAAATACATTCCGATGTATGCAGATATTTTGCACAAACATTTAAAAGATGAAGACACAAGCAAACAACTTTTTGAAGATGTCGATTTAGAAATTGACCATCATAAACACAAACCCAATCAGTTAAAAAGAATAATGTATCATAAAATCAATGATTTGTATGATGCAAAAAAAATTACCGGCGATCAGCTGATTACTTTAAATGACGAATTGGTTGCTTTTACAGATATTTGCGGGGCGTGTGAAAGAATCAAAAACACACCTATTCCCTACTCTTACAGTGCGTTCATAAAAAAATTCATCTTCTTTTATACAATGACACTTCCGTTTGGATATTCTGTTAGTTTAGGTTATTTGGTTGCTCCAGTTGTTGTGTTTATATTTTATGTTTTAGCCAGTTTAGAATTAATTGCCGAGGAAATCGAAGATCCGTTTGGAGATGATGAAAATGATCTTCCAACCAAAAAAATATCCGAAAATATCAAAAAACATATTGAAGAGCTGATTTAATAAAACGTTAAATCTGCTTTTCATATCCTTATTTTACTTAAATTTAAAGTCTTCACCAAAAATTTAAGTTTAATGAACAACCAACGATTTTTAGTCAGCCCGCTTCAATTATCACAAGAAAAATCGTTAAAGACTCTTGTTGAAAATAGAACTATTTACAATTTGAGTCATTGTGAATTAAATTTATTTGAGACCTACGAATCGACTAAAATGGTTCCGTTAAAATTTAATGACTTGGTTGTAACGAGTATGCTACGAGGCAAAAAAGTCATGCATCTTTTTGATGATCCAGAATTCGAATATCTTCCTGGCGAAACGGTAATTGTTCCTTCGAATGTAGAAATGAAAATTGATTTTCCTGAAGCTTCCAAAAACAATCCCACACAATGTTTGGCTTTGGCTATTGATCAGGGAAAAATCAATGAAATTTTAAACTTCTTAAACGAGCAGTATCCTAAAGAAGGAAATAATATGTTCTGGCAGTTGAACTATCAGAATTATTTCTTTTACAATAATGTCGAAATGGCGGCAACAATCAATAAATTGATTAAAGAATGCATGAGCACATCTATAACCAAAGATATTTTGGCCGATTTAACTTTAAAAGAATTATTGATTCGAATTATTCAAACGCAAACGGTAAAATCTCTAGACGAAGGAAAGTTTATAGAAAACAATAATCCCATTAAAGAGGTTACAGAATATATCAAGCAAAATCTAAAGGAGAATATAAGCTTAAAAACGTTGAGCGAAAAAGCCTGTATGAGTACCACTTCTTTCTATCGTTTCTTTAAACGTGAACTCGGCATGAGTCCGATTGAATATATTTTGAATGAAAAAATAAAATGTGCCAAAAATCTATTGAAGAATCCATCACTTCAAATTAATGAAGTCTGTTATTTAGCAGGTTTTGAAGACGCTAATTACTTCATCAGATTATTCAAAAAATACGAAGGAATTACTCCAAAACAGTATCAGTTACTTTATATTAATTAAAGGTGCTAAGGTGTTAAGGTTCTGAGATACTGAGATACTGAGATACTGAGATACTGAGATACTGACATACTGAGATTCTAAATTTTCAAACTTGAAAGCTGAAAACTGAGACTGAGACTGGAAACTCTACTCAATCCTAGTCACTGGTTCCAAATCCTTTTCTTCTTCTGGAGTAAAAATTCGGTATTCAATTTGGAAAGTTTTCTTTAACGGTGTTTCCAGCGAAAAACCTCCAACACCAAAGGCATCGATTACGGTTAAAGTAAAATGAGCATGTTTCCAATATTCAAATAAATCTTTGTCTACCCAAAACTCTGTATCTTCAATAACACCAATACAAACGTCTCCCATTCTCTGGTAGTAACCTCCTTTTTCAAAACATTGCGGCTGGGTGCCTTCACAGCATCCGCCAGCTTGGTAAAACATTAGATCTCCATGTTTTTCCTTTAGAATTTTTATCAATTCTACTGCTTTTTCTGTGGCATCAATTCGTTTAATCATTGTTTTGTTTTTAAATTTAAAAAAAGCAGCAAATTCAATTAAGAAATTTACTGCTTTGACATAACCAACTATTTAAGCTTTCCCTTTGCAATCAAACAGTAATTCTATTGTATTTATAAATCAAAATTGCCTGGAGAAAGCTCGTTTAATGCCATTAAGATCTTATCTTAACGCCCCATACATTTCACTAACTCTATTCCTAAGAATTCTCCAGGGTTTTGATGTGTTATTCTTAGAAGAAACCTAATTTCTTTTTGTCATAAGAAATCAGCATATTTTTGGTCTGACGGTATTGACTCAACATCATTTTGTGGTTTTCACGACCAATTCCAGATTGCTTGTAACCTCCAAATGGCGCACCAGCAGGATAAGAATGGTACTGATTAATCCAAACACGGCCGGACTGAATTGCTCTTGGAACCTGATAAATTTCGTGAGCATCTCTAGTCCAAACCCCTGCCCCTAGACCATACATTGTATCATTGGCAATTTCGATTGCTTCTTCAGTAGTTTTAAAGGTAGTAACAGCTAAAACAGGTCCGAAAATTTCTTCTTGAAAAATTCTCATTTTGTTATGACCTTTAAACAAAGTTGGTTTAATGTAATAACCGCCTTCTAATTCACCTCCTAGTTTATTTTCATCACCTCCAGTTAGAACCTCTGCCCCTTCTTCTTTTCCTAATTTAATGTAAGACATGATTTTTTCTTTCTGAACAATTGAAGTCTGCGCACCAATCATAGTCGATTTATCCAATGGATTTCCAGCTACGATAGCTTCTGTTCTTTCAATTACTTTTTTGATGAACTTGTCGTAAATGTCTTCGTGAATTAATAATCTCGAAGGACACGTACAAATTTCACCTTGATTTAAAGCAAATAATACTGCACCTTCAACCGCTTTATCAAAGAAATCATCATCATGATCTGCTACAGATGGGAAGAAAATATTTGGTGATTTTCCGCCCAATTCTAAAGTAACAGGAATAATGTTTTCAGTCGCATACTGCATTACCAAACGTCCTGTAGTAGTTGAACCTGTAAATGCCGCTTTAGCCACTTTTTTATTGGTTACTAACGGACGACCTAATTCTGCTCCAAAACCATTTACAATATTTAAAACTCCCGGAGGAAGAATATCCCCAATTAATTCCATTAAAACCATAATCGAAATTGGCGTACTTTCGGCTGGTTTTAAAACAATTGTATTTCCTGCTGCCAGTGCTGGAGCAATTTTCCAAACTGCCATTAAAATCGGGAAATTCCACGGAATAATTTGTGCTACAACACCAAGAGGTTCACTTAAAGCAATAGAAACTGTCTGCGAATCTAATTCTGCAATCGAGCTTTCTTCGGCACGAATTACACCTGCAAAATATCGAAAATGATCTATAGCAAGCGGAATATCAGCTGCAAGTGTTTCGCGAATTGGTTTTCCGTTATCAATCGTTTCAACCGTTGCTATATATTCTAAATTGTCTTCAATCTTTTGTGCAATCTTATTTAGTAAAATACTTCTTTCAGTAACAGAAGTTTTTCCCCAAGTTTTAAATGCTTCATAAGCTGTATCTACTGCTAATTCTAAATCTTCTTTGCTAGAATGTGCTGCTTTTGTAAATACTTTTCCATCAATTGGAGAAAGCACATCAAAGTATTCTCCGTTAATTGGGGCAGTAAATTTCCCTCCAATATAATTATCGTATTTTGCCTTAAATTCAGGTCTTTTTGCTGTGGTGCTCATAATATTCTATTTTTGATTTATACCAAATTTAGGTGCATAAAAAGAAACAGAATAGCACTTTTCATTCATGTTGTAGCACAAAAATTACACATTTGATTTTTTTAGTTTATTATAATATTTAATTAGTAAAATTTTAGTAATAATTTTATCAAAAAAGCAGTAACAAGTATTTTTTTATAGATAAAAAACAGCAAGAAAAAACCAAATAATTTTTTCTTACTCCACGGCGCAATCCTTATATTTGTAACCTTATTCAAGAATAAAAAAGTTACAATGAAAATATCTTACAACTGGTTAAAACAATTTATTAAAACAGATTGGACATCTGAGCAGACTTCAGAATTACTTACAGATCTTGGTTTGGAAGTTGAAGTTGTCGAAAAATACCAATCAATTAAAGGAGGATTAGAAGGAGTTGTTGTTGGGCACGTTCTGACTTGCGAAAAACATCCTGATGCAGATAGATTGAAAGTTACTACAGTCAATGTAGGTTTAGAAGCTCCCATACAAATTGTATGCGGTGCTGCAAACGTGGCTGCAGGACAAAAAGTACCAGTTGCTACAATCGGAACTATTTTATACGATAAAGACGGTGCAGAATTCACCATTAAAAAAGGAAAAATCCGCGGGCAGGAAAGCCACGGAATGATCTGTGCTGAAGATGAATTAGGATTAGGAAACAGCCATGATGGAATTATGGTTTTGGCTGATGACCTTGTTCCTGGAACTCCTGCTTCTCAAGTTTTTCAAGTTACAAATGATGAAGTTTTTGAAATTGGATTGACACCAAACCGTGCCGATGCAATGAGTCATTATGGAACTGCACGTGATTTAAGAGCGGGGATGCTGCAACGCGGCGTAAACGTAGAATTGATTACACCTTCTGTAAGCAATTTTAGAGTTGACATGCGCACGCTTAAAATTGATGTGAATGTTGAAGACAATCATTTAGCACCAAGATATTGCGGTGTAACTATTTCTGGAATTTCTGTTCACGAATCTCCAAGCTGGTTACAAGATCGTTTAAAAGCTATTGGATTAACTCCAAAAAATAATATTGTTGACGTTACGAATTATGTTCTTCATGAATTAGGACAGCCTTTACATGCTTTTGACGCTGCGAAAATCAACGGAAAAATCATTGTGAAAACTGTTGAAGAAGGAACTAAATTTGTTACTCTTGATGATGTTGAAAGAACATTACACAAAGAAGATTTAATGATTTGTGACGAAAAAGGACCACTTTGTATTGCTGGTGTTTTTGGCGGTAAAAAATCTGGAGTTTCAGAAGGAACAACGACTATCTTCCTAGAAAGTGCTTATTTTGATCCTGTTAGCATTCGTAAAACAGCAAAAAGACATCAATTAAGTACAGATGCTTCTTTTAGATTTGAAAGAGGAATTGACCCAACAATTACAGAATATGCTTTAAAACGTGCTGCCCTTTTGATTCAGGAAGTTGCAGGTGGAAAAATTACTTCTGATGTTGTAGAAGTATATCCTAAAAAAGTAGAAGATTTTTCTGTTTTATTGAATTTCAGCCATGTATCTAAAATTATTGGACAGGAAATCTCAAAAGATACTATCAAAAAGATTTTAGTTTCTTTAGATATTAAAGTAAACAGCGTTTCAGATTCTGGTTTAGGTTTAACGATTCCTGCATACCGTGTTGATGTTCAGCGCGAGATTGACGTAATCGAAGAAATTCTAAGAGTTTACGGTTATAACAACATTAATTTCTCTAAGAAATTTAATGCGACAGTTGCGAATTCGCCAAGAACAGAAGATTATAAAGTACAAAACGTAATTGCTTCTCAGTTGAACTCGCAAGGTTTCCACGAAATGATGGCGAACTCATTGACAACAGCTGCTTATGCAAAATTATCGACTTCTTTAAAAGAAGAACACAACGTTTCGATGTTAAATCCGTTGAGCAGTGATTTAGCAACACTTCGTCAGTCTTTATTGTTTTCTGGATTAGAAGCGGTTTCTTATAATATCAACAGAAAAAATTCGGATTTAAAATTATTCGAATTCGGAAAAACATATCATAAATACTTAAACGGATATGAAGAGCACAAACATCTTTCTTTATTAATTTCTGGAAACAGAAACAAAGAAAGCTGGACAAGTCCTCAAAAAACAACAGATTTCTTCTTGTTGAAAGGATATGTAAAAGCAATTTTATCTCGTTTAGGAATTGAAAAGATTTCAAATACACCGGTTCAATCTGATATTTATTCTGAAGGAACTGCGATTACTTATAATAATGATATTTTGGTTGAAATGGGTGTTGTTAAAAAACCTATTTTGAAACATTTCGGAATCAAACAAGATGTTTATTACGCTGATTTCAACTGGGATTTGGTTTTAAAAATCATTACTGGAAAAATTAAGTATACTGAAATTCCTAAATACCCAGAAGTTCGCAGGGATTTAGCTTTATTAATTGATCAAAACACTTCTTACGAAAGCATTTTTAACTTGGCTAAACAAACTGAAAAAGCGCTTTTAAAAGATATTAATTTATTTGATGTTTATCAAGGTGATAAATTACCAGAAGGTAAAAAATCGTACGCTTTGAGTTTTACAATTCAAGATAACAGCAAAACGCTAACCGATGCTCAGATTGACAAAATCATGTCTAAATTACAACAGACTTTTGAAACGGAGCTTGGAGCAAGTTTGAGATAAGTTTTCTCTTCATATAAATAAAAAACCCGACAGATTTAAAAGATCTTGTCGGGTTTTGTTTTTTTTGTTTCAAGTTTCAGGTTTCAGGTTTACTTTGAACATAGGTTATACCGCAAAGAGCACTAAGGGTTTTTCGCAAAGGTCCACAAAGGCTTATTTAGCGTTAAATTTTTAATTTTTAATTTTTAATTTTTAATTGTAATTCTAAATTTTTAATTCTCATAAGTATTTATGATACGCCTTCATCAGTTTCTCATCATATTTATTGGTTTTGTAAGCTGGACCATTATATTTTAGAGCGAAAGATGCCCAATTTTTATTTCTTAAAAGTGATAATAGATTATTTTTTTCAAGGAATAATCCGAAAGCTTTTAAATGTTCGCCTTCATTTTGGTTCATTTTTTCTACAAATTCATCTACGCTTTTATATCCAATTGAAAGGGCATTAAAACCCATTATTTGAAATAATCCCCACGAAGCCGAACTGTTGGCCGCATCTTTGATTTTTTTATCCTGACCTAGATTTCTAGCTTTTTCTAATCGCGTGTATTCTGCCGTCCCTCCAACATAATATTTTCTAGTATAGTTTTCAAATAGAATATCTTGATTATTGGAATTCATATAAGATCTCGGATTAATTCCTCTTTTCTCTAGTTCACGCCAAAAAATATGTCCTTCAAACAGAATCTTCGGACGCCCATCAATTAAAAAACCTTTTCCGTTGCTTTCGACTTCATTTACCGCTTTTACAACTGCCAATTCAAGATTAAACTGATTCGAAAAATCGATTAGATTTTGTTCTGAAAGTAATTTGGTATTTGGAGATAAACTATTCGTGTTCTTCGCAATAAGTGTCGACCACGTTTTGAGTCCGACAACACCGTCAACAACTAGATTATTTTTCAATTGAAAATCCCTGATTGCTTTATCTGTTGCTGTTCCGAAATAATCGGAAACAACTACATCATATTTTAATTTGGCTAAAAGTTCATTTAAGTAATAAACCTCTGGAGACTTTACTCCTGCTTTTATAGTTCTCATTATTTTTTATTTATGGTAATTATCGATGCTTTTGAGAAATCAAAAACTTCATTTTTTGTAGCAGTAAGATTGTCATTTTTGTCAAAATAATTGACTTTATATGAAATCAATGTATTATTGTTCGTTGTATTTTTAATAATAAAATTGAACAATATTGGTGTCGAAAACTCCGCTTTTAAACGTTCTATAGAAAATTTACTTCCCGTTTCCTGAACCGTTAAATCAATTGTAATTCTGCTTGTTGCAGCTGTCTGACTTTTGATTTGAACTTGGATGTATCTATTATACGCTGTTGACTGCGAAACAACCTGACTAAACTCGGAACTAATATTTTCTATGTTTTCAAAATCAAAATAAACATTCTTCAATTCGCTGAAAGCACTCGGATCAACTGCTGAAAAATCTAAAAGTTTGGTATCATTACTAATAAGCTGCGGATAATTTTTAAAGAAGGCACTATTCAAATACGTTGCGTTCTGATTGTAAACCAATAAAATAGAATTAAGTTTACAATTTGAAATCGATTGGTTGTTAATTTGTATTTTCTTAGCGGCATTATCAATTAATGTTTCTAAGATTTCGCCAATAGTCTGCTCAATATTCAATTCGATAATGCTGGAATCTTTAATTTCTTTGTATTTGAAATTTATATTGGCATATTGCGTAATCGTATTATTCAAGGCATTGATCATAATACTAGCTTCAGATAAATTTTCAGTTGAAAGATTGAATAAAAAATGTTTTCCATCTGTTGTAATATCGGATTGCTGCAGAAAATAATTACCGCTTACTTCGTAATCTGCCGAGATATCATTTGGATAGAGAAATTGCACTTTATCAAAGTAATCAGCTGCATCGCCATCAATAAAATTATTCTGCAGTAAAGCAATTTTCAATTTTGCCAAATCAAAATCGGAAAGGTTTGGACCAATGGCAAACTGAAAACTGATTTTTGAAATTTCTTCTTCCGTGCCTGCGCCTTCTTCATAAGCATGAAAAATAGTCGAAATACAAGGCTTCATTGTATTTAAATCTTTTGATAAACTATAAATCTTAGAGATCAACAAAAATGTATTCGGCTGAACCATAGATTTGTAAATTGATAGTTTACTAAAATTAAAGCCTGTTACAAAAATTTGTTTGAACTGAGAAAAGTCTTCGTTTAGATTAAAAGGAATATTAACAAATCCGCCGCCAATAGTTTTGTACAAACTTGACGCAGGATCTGCACCAATTGGATAACTTAATGTTTTATTGATTTTGAGCAGAAAAGTACTTTTTACATATTCTTCCTGAACATCGGCTTTAATACTGTTTTCGCGTTGTATTTCAGATATAGCGACTTTAGGAGCGACTTTTATTCCTAAATCTGACCGTACCATTAACGGACTGCTTATAAGTGTCGCTTTAGGCTGTAAAACGGTTTTAGGCGAAGTAAAATCTTTTTTGATAACATCCTGACTTCTTAGGATTGAAATATCTCTCGCAAATAGAAAGTTTCTCTTTATTTTGGAATATCCTTTAAAATCAAAAAAAAGATCAATATTACATTTTAAGTCATTTAGGTTTGAAACTAAATTCAAGAAAGCAATTTTAACGGCTTCATCAATCAAATCAAATTGAATTTCTTGCGTTGCAGTGTTTGCTATTCCATTTATTTTTATAAAATCACGATTTACTTTTAGGTTTAAAACTGCTTCTCTGAGGTTTAAAGTAATACTTTTTTGATTGGCCTGTAAAGTCTTGTTTTTGATGCTGTATTTCAAAGTTACTTTTCCCAAAAGTCCACCTTTATTTCCTGATTTGTCTGGAACATTTTCATAATAAAAAACGGTTCCGTTATTAGGTTCTATTTCAATTTGAGGAAAAAATAGAGTAATTTCATTTTTAAAATAATCCTTAAAGGAATCGTTCTCTGTAATGGCATTATCTCCTTCAATAAGAGGAAAATAATTCTCAATAATTGGAAAAACCAAAATAGGTTTTATGTCTATAGAATGAATGATAGGATGTTCGATTACCCTAAATTCATTTTCTTTTTTAAGCGTCGCAGCAGTAAAAGCTGTACTCGGTTTGGAAGGTTCGAGATTGAATCGGTTTAAGGGCACCAATTTGGTTCCTTCGAGTTTAAATGTATTTAAATCTGGCATGACTATTTGGTTTAATGATTAGTGACTTATGAAACAAAAGGGACGTAATGTCCCTTTTGTAAAATGTCTCAAAAAAATTATTCCATAAATGGAGCTCTGATTTTCTCGATATCAGCATTTTGAGCGTCAGTTCCCGTTGGAATTTCAAACAAAACATCTCCTTCTTGATAATCAATTTTGATGTAATCTGTTGAAATAGAAACTTTTTTAGATTTTTTTCCGATTTTGCCGCTACAAGTGTATTTCACTTTATATTCCGTTGGTTTAATAGTATAATCTAATTCATACCACGCTCTATACGGAATTGCATCTTCGAAATTATCAACAGTAAACTTGAATTTTTTAGACGACATTTTGTCAACTTTAAACGTTACTTCCATAGTATCACAATCATACAATTCCTCTGTTGACAAAGTGTAATTGATCATATTTTGGATTGGAAGCGGTACGAAGACTTTTGTTCCTTCAAATTCAAACTCTCTTGTTGTGTCTTTCAACTTGATTCTCTTGTCTTTTTCGTACATTACTTCCTGACGAACTTTAATCTTAGAAGAACCGTTATTTTTTACAAAATCAAATACAAAAGCATTCTTTTCTTTTGATTTATCATTCCAAGTTGCTGGGAAAATTGCATCGATTTCTTTACCAGATCTGCTCGTATTTTTTACGTATGGAGTTCCTTCTGGAGCGATCATTCTGCCAGAACTTTTCCAGATTAATTTTCCTTTAGAATCAGGATATCCAACTTCTATAGAAACTTGACTTACAGGGCTGTCATTGACAATATCGCTGTCTTTGTCCAATTTTATCAATCCTCCATTTAATGAAGCAATAACCTGAACTTTAGAAAAATCTTCGTCTAACTGAATTTCAGTAATATAATTTTTCAAATCTGCTTTTGCTTCTGCACCCGATTTTAAAGTCAGAGGAGTTAGATTCCCACTGATTTTAGAATCTAAAACCTGAATAGCAGAGAATTTAATTTCATCTGTAAATTTAATTGCACGAATCTGGCTTCCAGACTTAAGATTCATTCCTACGCTGCCAAGTCCCATAAATAAACGGAAGAAACCATTTGGTTTTTCGGGAGATGAAACTGGTGTAAATTGTTTTTCAGGAGCGTCAAATATTTGTTTTTTTACTATTTCAAAAGCAAATTCTCGCTGTTTTTGCAGTAAGGAATCTTCAACCTTTTTCTTTTCTTCATTTGAAAACTGTTCATCTGTTATTACTTCACTTGTAATACCTCCTTCTGTTAGGATTTTTTCGTACTCATGTTCCCAGTTTAAATCAACAAATGACCAGCTTACGCTTGTTTTAGCAGAAAAATAAGTATGTACTTTTTTAACGTCAACCGTTGTTTTAATAACTGTAGTTGGCATGTAAGCTTTGTACTTGATATTATTTTCTATAACAAGATTATTACTTCCAATTTCTAAGGCATTTTTTACCAATGAAGCGCTGTTTCTTCCCATTAAAATAGAAAGCGCATTATCTCCTAATCCAAAAGTAGATCCTGCTCCTTCTCCTTGAATGTTAAAAGTCCAGGGATTGGCGCCTCCAAAAGGATTATTTGGTGATTTTTCACCCACAACGTGCATCGCAATGTTGTTTTGTGTCAATTGAATTGGACGTACATTGGTCGAATTAAAATCTTTATCAACTCCAATTAAGAAAGAAAACAAGCCAAAAAGTGTTGAATTTCTGTGATTTTTGTAATCACTATTAAGTCTTGCTTTTAATTTATCGATTGCTTTTTTCAATAAAGCTTCAGGTAAATCAATTGTACTGGTCAAAGTCGTATAAGCGCCTGCTTCTTCTTCCAATCCTTCTGCACCAATTACTGTCGAAGAATCTCCTTCTGATTTAAATACCTGCATAGCAAACTTAAATCTCCCATCTGGATGTTTAGATAGTCTTGGGTACTTTGGGTAATAGTAAAACTGCATTGGCAATCCAGCATCTCTTAATAATATATTATTTGGATCTGGCGAAAAAAGAACTGCGAAATCTGCTCCATCTTCTTTTTCTAAAAGAATTTCTACTGTTCCGGCTCCTGCATGAGGATAACCTAGGGGTGTTGGTTGTGACATAATTTAAAAATTTAGTTAATTACTTAATAAGGTTTACATTTTTGAGTGCCTGTTTTTTACACGAAAACTGACGATGTAAAATTCTATTTTTATAAAATGTTACGTAACAGCACTTTAACCCATTTTTTTAAATAAATTTACCTAACGAAAAAAGGGTATATTTCCCCTTGTTCCAATTTTAGGTTTCAAATAATTTTGTCCCCAACAGAACTTCAAAATCCTGTTAACTAAATCCATAACCAATAAATTAATAAAAATCATGAAAAATCCTCCCGCAAAACCAAGTCAGTTAATTACTAAAGAATTTGCTAGACAATTAAATGTGAATTACAACAACAAAAGAGCTTCGCTTACAGCAAAAAAAACGCAGAAAGAAGATGCAAATGCTATTTGGTATTCTTTGGAAGAATTAGAAAACTACATTCACTACATCAAAACAAACGGAGCAAACGATGGATATAATGTAGATGGAATTCGTTTTTATTTTGGAGTTTATCCAGATGATGAAAAGCATGGCGAAAAAGCTGGATTAACAACTTTATTTTTGGTTCCAACTGGAAAAAAGATAGAAAACAATACAGCAAAAATTCAAAGTTTTGCTTTAGCACAAGAAGCCTATTCTTCTGACATTCAAAGCCTTGAACCAATGAATTACGGAAACATCGGAAGACCACCAAGTTTATTATATTAAAACTATGTTTGAATTTTTAAGATCTTATATCATTTATCTGGCTTTATTATCAGGAATAGTTGGCTTGTTTTCACTGCCAAAACTTCCTGGTAATAAAGCTAAATTTTTAGTACTTTTAATCTGGTTTTCAATCATAACCGAAATTGTAGGCTACTATTTTACCCAATGGACGGGTTTGCTGAACTTTTATGTTTACAATTTCTACATGTTCGCCAGTTTTTCTGCCTATATTTTACTTTTAAGAGCCTTATTGACTAAAATTAACAACAGAACCTTAGCTGTTATTTTTCTAATCTTGTTTATAGTTTCTTTTTTCTTAAATATATTATATTTTAAAGAAGACATAAACCGTTCATTTACATACAGCTTTGCAATTGGTGTTTTATTGGTATTGATTTTATGCTGTTTATATTTGATTGAGATTTTTAATTCAGAAAAGATATTAAATTTTAAAAAGTCGGTTTTTTTCTGGTACATTTTAGGAATACTTGTTTTTCATGTTCCTTTTACTCCTTTTATGCTGGCTATCAATTGGTTTTTAATCAAACAAGACGAATCTATATTTAGCTTAGTATTATTCATTTTAAATTTTCTAGCACATAGCTGCTTTATAATCGGATTTATATGGAGCGAAAAGAAATACAATTATTAGTCATTTCCCTTGGTATTGTTTTCTTTACCTTGATTATCGTTATAGTTGTTATTTTCTTCTATTTTTTTAAGAAGAAAAACAACTTTGTGGTAGAGAGAATGGAAGCTGAATTGTATTTCCAATCTGAACTTGTTAAAACCAGAATAGAGATAAAGGATCAGACTTTATCTGAAATTAGTAAAGAACTGCATGATAATATTGGCCAGATTATTTCGGTCGCCATTATGCAGCTTAATATTTCGATAAGCAATAAAAGCGTTCAGATTAGTGAACTTAAAGACATGAAAATCGTTTTGGCTAAAGCTTTAGATGAATTGAGAATTCTTTCCCGCATTATAAACAAAGATAATTTACTTCAAAACAATTTTTTAGAAGCCATTCATCAGGATTTAGAAAGAATTAAGAAACTTAAAAAAATCAAATACAATTTTAATCAAATTGGAACAGTTCCAGCAATAAATGAAGAACATGAATTAATCATTTACAGAATTTTTCAAGAAGCGCTTCATAATAGTTTAAAACATTCTCGAAGCGATTTATTTGATGTGAATATTGAAACTGCCGATTCCGTTTTTAAGTTACAATTGAAGGATTTCGGAATTGGATATGATCTCAAAAAATCAAATTCAGGATTAGGATTGAATAATATGAAATTGAGAGCCAAACTAATTGGTGCTGACTTAATTATAAATTCTGATAAAAATGGAACTAGTGTAACTATCGAATATCCTTTAACGCAAGACCATGAAAACTAACCCAAAAAATAAAATCATAATTGTAGACGATCACCTGCTTTTTTCCCAATCTCTCGAACTGCTAATTAAAAGTTTTGGCGATTATGATGTAATCCAGCGTTTTGAAAACGGAAAAGTGTTTATTGATTATCTGGAAGAAAATACTTCTGCAGAAATTGACCTTATTTTACTCGATGTCAATATGCCAGTTCTCGATGGGTTAAGCACTATGAAATGGCTAAAAGACAACAGACCCGATCTCAAAGTAATTGCTTTATCTGTTAATGACGACGAGGAAATTATTATAAAAATGATTACGAATGGCGCCAAAGGTTATTTACTAAAAGATACTTCGCCCGAAATATTTAGGGAAGCAATAGAATGTGTAGTCGAAAAGGGCTTTTATTTCACAGAATTAGTTTCTGGAATGCTTATTAATAAGGTCAATAGCGACAATAGAAAAATCAATTTAAAAGAAAAAGAGATTGTTTTCATCAAACATGCCTGTACCGAAATGACCTATAAGGAAATTGCATCACAGATGTGTTTGAGTCCAAAAACTATTGACGGCTACCGAGAAATACTCTTTGATAAACTTGAAATAAAAACCCGAATCGGACTTGTACTTTATGCCATTAAGCATAAAATTGTTTTTGTATAGCTTAATAAGTTAGTGCTGCAAAGAACGGATATTCTTTAATTTTTTCTCTTCCGTTAAGAAAAGTCAGTTCCATTAGAAAATTGCATTGTACAATTTCGCCTCCCAGTTTTTCGACCAATTCACAAACCGCCTTTGCAGTTCCGCCTGTAGCTAAAACATCATCGTGAATTAATACACGGTCGCCTTTTTGAATAGCATCTGTATGCATTTCTAAACTATCAGAACCATATTCTAACTCGTAAGAAGCAGAAATTGTTTCATAAGGAAGTTTTTTAGGTTTTCTAACAGGGACAAATCCAGCATTTAATTCTTGAGCCAGCAACATTCCGAAGAAAAAACCACGAGATTCTGCTCCTACAACCTTATCAATTTTTTGTCCGTTTAAAGAATCAACTAAGATTCGCAGGCAATTTGTTCTTGCTTCGGGGTTAATTAGTAGCGGAGTGATGTCTTTGAATAAAATTCCTTCTTTAGGAAACCCCTGAATATCACGCACATAATTTTCAATCTTCATTTTTTTTTATTTTTCTGTTATTTTTTGCTTGTTTATCTCACATTTATGCCTATCTTTGCACCCGCAATAAGCAATCAACAAAGCTACAAAAAAATAGCTAATTGATAACAAAAAGGCCTCGTGGCGCAACTGAATAGCGCATCTGATTACGGCTCAGAAGGTTACTGGTTTGAATCCAGTCGAGGTCACTACTCGGGACAAAAGAAAAATATTATCTTTTGTCCCTTTTTTTTTATTTTTCAAATCCTTATTAGTCAAATAGATAGACTCTACAATTGAGCTAACTCTAGCGGTTTGTATTTTATTTTCTTGAATTGTAAAATTTCGGGATAAACTAAACCAATTAGACTGCGAGCCTTTGACAAATCCATATCTACCTATGCTTGGTTCATTTTAATTAAATTATCAATCCCTATATTTAGAAGCTTTTCTATACTGTGTTTATCTTTAGTTACTAAAAAATCCGTGACATTAAAACAGTTCCTCAAAAATAAGAGGTTCATGCAGTTTCTTAACATACCTGCTTTCTTGATCTTTATATTTCGTAACAAATATTTTACCACAGTAAATAAGATTTCGTATCAAGTCCCATATATTAGCTTTAGTTATTTTAATCCCCCCTCTAGCCATATGGTGTATTTTGTTCAGT
The DNA here is from genome assembly GCF_004366435.1 of Flavobacterium sp. S87F.05.LMB.W.Kidney.N. NCBI lineage: Bacteria > Pseudomonadati > Bacteroidota > Flavobacteriia > Flavobacteriales > Flavobacteriaceae > Flavobacterium > Flavobacterium sp. S87F.05.LMB.W.Kidney.N. The sequence continues at coordinate 255,666 of NZ_SODX01000004.1, forward strand.
ATTGAAGATTTCTAGCAAGAGAGCTGTTAAACAAATCCAAATCGCTGTTGAGGAAAAATTATAATTCAAATTAATCTTCTTACTATAATGGTTAATTACGAACAAATGATCCAAAAAATAGTTATGACGATTATAGTAGTTTAAAGTCCAATTGTTCTACAGATATAGGTCTCATGATCAAACAGTAAAGTGGTTATATATATTCACTAAGAGTAAAAAATATTCGACAAGATATATCGCTTTTGACAATTTTTATTGAATTATTATATATTGTTATGCAAAAACAAACACTACTTTAGCCCAAAATTCTTATAGCAGAAAAAACTTAGCATAATCTTAAACCAACCAGAAAATTAACCTTAATATGGAAAATCAAGAAATTTTAATTTTGAAGAGGAAAGTTAAATTCCTTACTATTAATTTGTATGTAATAACACTTTTAATCATTTGCTTTTTTCTGTTTTCGTTTGTTTCCAATAAAAATGAAACATTTAATGAAATCACAGCAAAAAAATTAACAATTGTAGAACCAAATGGACAAACAAGATTAGTATTAGCGAACTCTCAAAATTCACCTGCTAACCTAATGCATGGAAAAACTTACGGTTTAAAAGAAGGAGGAAGACCAGGGCTGATATTCTTTAATGATGAATTAACTGAATGTGGCGGGCTTGTTTTTACAGGAAAAAAAGATATTAAAACTGGAGAATATTTTGCATCTGGACATTTTTCTTTTGACCAATATGACCAAAACCAAGTGCTTTACCTGCAATATTTAGATGATAATGGTTCAAAAAAAACAGGACTTTATGTAGACGACTGGCACAAAGATCCAAATTTTGCAGAATGGAGAAAAGAATATAAAGAAGCAGAAAAAATTCCAAATGATATTGAAAGAAAAAAGAGACTAGAAGAGATTAGGTTTCCTAAAAATTCTGAACCAGCATTTGCAAATAGAGTTTTTATAGGAAAGGATATAAACAAAGATGCTGTACTAAACTTATCGGATACCAAAGGAAATGTTAGGCTGCAAATGAAAGTTGACTCTCTTGGAAATGCACAAATTCTGTTTTTGGACGATAAGGGCAGAATAACTTCCAAATTTCCTCAATAATAAAAATCATATCAACAGTTTAAACATGATAAATGCAGGTTGGGAAGATTTTGTTCGAATCTCTCTTGCTTCGATTATCTCTATTTGGAGTTAAATGGTTTGAAAAAATCACTTCCCAACACAGAATAAACAACTGAATTCTAGATATAAAAAAACTCCCTTAAAAAAGGGAGTCCTTTGGCGGCCGGCGGCTGCCTGAAAACATATTGGTAATTAACTAAATCATTTGGGACAGAACCTCCAGACGAACACCGCCGGTCCCCTGTTTTTTCTGACTGATTATATAATGTCATTACCAGTATAAGTACAAATTTAAGGCAGTATTTCCAGCTGAAGCTTACAGCTTCTTACGATAATATTACAATATTTTAAGCTCTGTTCTTCAAAGCTGCGGCTTTCTGCCTTTAAAAATAAAAAGGAGTTTACAAGAGGTGATTTAATAGTTAGTCCGCCAATTTACAGAATGATCTAAATATAGATATTCCTCGTTTGACCATCTGATTCTTTATAATCATATGCACAACTTCAATTCCACTTAATGCTCGCCTAGCCAGTTCAAAACTTTTAAAACCTAGTCTATTTGTATTCGCCATTTATAAAATGATGGTCCTGTTCGACAATATTGTTGAGATTTACATTTACCGGATTTAATCTTTGAGAATCAACATTTGTTATATCCTTTTATCGAAGGTGTATTAGAACCTCTTTTATCAATGTTTATTACTACTGGACGGCAATTATTACTAATTGCTTTAATTAGAAATGACGCTCATTCTCTGCCTTCTCTTGGTTAATAAGAAATCAACTGTATTGACAGATCTATCAACTTCCCTCTAAGATAAAACCGTTTTCCTTTCATCTTAATGTAAGTCTCGTCCATTCAGGGACGCTGAGAATAATTGAATTGAATTGAATTGTTTTCTTACCTGCCAAAAGAGGGATGTGATAATCATTTAGCAGAAGACCAAAAAGATTTTCAAAAAGGAAAATGACAAAACAGGAAACGATAATCTATCTTACAAACAGCTTTTAGTCACGTCAGAGTAACACTCGGCACAGATCCGCAAACCTGCCGCCCTTCTAATTAGTCATAATCCTGTAAAATTCCGCCCGTTATTCTGTAATGAAACAGCACAGCTATTTTTTAATTTTATTACACTTAAAAATAGCCGTCATGGGTGCTAAATCAAAAACAGCAAAAGGAGATGATTTGCGCATTAATGCTGAGAAATCCTCTACCCAGAGTGCTGCTTCAGGACGGGGCAAAAGAAAATAGCCCTTGCAGGAGATAAGCAGTAACAAGTAGCATAGGCAGAGAAAACAAATATAAACTTTAAAAATAGTATATTATGAAAGAAGAAAACAATGAATCTTACGATCAGGAGGATCGTAAAATTTCCAATTCAGACCCGAAAAGTACAGATCTAAACAGCAATCCTTACGATTCAGAGAATCTCGACAATGAATCGGACAGTGAATCAAAAGATATAACCGAACAAGACATTGAAGAGGATCTTAGAGAAAATGATCCATCTTAAGGGTTTGAAACTGAAATTGACACACAGAAGAGTGATGAAGCTGAAAGTTCATCCTTTAAAACCATAGAATCAGATCAGGATAATCCCGTTAACAAGGAATTCGAAATAGGGAAAATTGGCAACGAGGAACTTAAAGAAGATGAACTTACCAGAAATGAGACAGGTAGTAGCACACTCCACAATAATAAACCTTCTCAGCGAAAATTTTAATGTACTCGGATTTAGCACTTATAAAAAACCGTTATCATTAACGGTTTTTTTTTATTCCTTCTTTAATTTATTGATAATATCCTATCTAACTGCTTATTAAAACCCTCACTGATGCAAATTAACTGCTTAGCAAAAAAAATAAAGTCGATGAATTTCAGATTTGTAAAACATTACAAGTATAAAGCAATTTACTTTAGTAAAGTAACAAATCTGTTTTAGTACTAATGCGTATCGGTTTCTATTCTGCTCCTTTCAAAAAATAATCTTTGGTTTATTCTTTCGTTCTCTTTAAACAAAAAAATCTTAAATATTAATTTGCACCTTAAACTTATAGTCAAATACTATTTATTTCTGTATTGCTCCTCCCATAAACGTATAGTACTAATGCGTTCTAGCGAAGCAGTAATTAAAGTCCTGGACTGATAAGGTTCCTGCACATCTTTTACGCTCACTTCACCACTTATCAGCATTGGAATATAAACTCTTGCCTCTGACCATAAGAAATTTTCTTTCATTGCAATGGACTGCAGAATTACCATCTTATCTTTGAGAAGCTGTAATTCTTTGGAGAGATTTTCTTTTCCATATGTGGAATCGAACTGAACAATAAGCTTATTAACATAAGCCTCAGCCGCTTGAACAGCTTCAAAATTTTTATTCAGATAGCTATTGATTTGGTTTAGCTTAGGATAATCCTTTTCAATACTATTGTTTATTGAAATTGCAATGAATTCATTTCTTCTCTGAGCTGCGGTAAATACAGAATCTAGTCTGCTGTTCCAGGAGCGTATCTCATTATGCTCCACTTTCCTGTCATAAAGAATGGTTCTTTCGGTGCGTTCTTTAAGGTAATCACCTGGCTGCATATAAAGTTCCCGAGTAGTCCAGTTATTAAACTTATCGTAAGTATACTTTAGCGTATATTCATTTGGCGTTTGATTTTTATAAAATACACGCACTACATCTCCTTGTTGATTTCTGACTAGTTTTTGTACGTTATGGAATCCATATAGCGGCAGACGCATTGCAAAATTTGTACTGAATATCTCGGGGCTTACTACTGATGATTTACTATGTATCTGCAAGATTTTCCCCTTCAAATATTCAAGTCGATATTGCATATCATAACTTGCCCCTAGGAAATAAGACTTTACAAGCAGAAGTTTGTTATCCTCAAACTCAAAGTCCCAAGTATGATCCCCCGTTTTTTCAGTAATATGCTTAATATTTCCTTTCAAATTCATGGTTTGTGTATCAAACCTGACTTCCTTTTCCTGTTGAGAATTACAAGACATACATACCGCCAATAAGACAATTGAAAATATTTTTTTTACAATCGGTGTATTAAAACTCATAAGTTAGTTAGTGAAAGTTAATAAACTATTCAATAGTTATTTGACTAAAATAATGCTTTTTAATAAATAGCTGTTTTTATATTTTAAAAATTTTGTTTTAATAAATAAAAGTAGTTCAGAATTGACATTTGAATCTGTATCTAGTAGATTTTTTTTCTAAACTTCCCTAATTCTCATCACGGCATTAATAAATTTACGATATATCGTAACAAATAATTATCCCGCAGATCTCCAAAACCCTTATAAACAACTATATAAATTTAAAGGCATGTTATTTGGCTAATGTTATGCAGCGCTTACCTGTTTGAAGATGCATCACATCAAACAAACAAAATCAGGCGCTGGATAAAAGAGCTAAGAATTAATCTGGATTAAGAAGTACTGGTAGAGTACTTCTTCTTAATCTAGGTTAACAGATCAACTTTCTTGTCAGTAATAGATTTGCAGTACCAACAAAGCAATACCACATAATAATAAATAAAATATTCAAACAATTTAATAATCTAAAAATCAAAACCATGAGTACAATTGCAGCACAAGACGGAACACAAATTTTCTACAAAGATTGGGGAACAGGACAACCAATCGTTTTTCACCACGGATGGCCATTATCAAGCGATGACTGGGATGCACAAATGATGTTTTTTCTTAAACAAGGTTACAGAGTTATAGCTCATGATCGTCGTGGGCACGGTCGCTCGGGACAAAGCGGAGAAAACAATAATATGGAAACATACGCAGCGGATGTAGCAGCTTTAACGGAAGCTTTAGATTTAAAAGACGCTATTCACGTTGGTCACTCAACAGGAGGCGGAGAAGTAATTCGTTACGCTGCTAAATACGGAAAAGGACGCGTGGCAAAAGCTGTAATTATAAGCGCTGTAACACCAATTATGATTCAAAACGAATCAAATCCAGAAGGAGTTCCATTATCAGTTTTTGACGAAATAAGAGAAGGAACAGGTTTTAACAGAGCACAATACTTTTACGATTTCCCAATTCCATTTTACGGATGGAACCGCGAAGGAAAAACTGTTCAGGAAGGCATCAAACACAATTGGTGGCGTCAGGGCATGATGGGTTCTGTTTTTGCTCATTATGAAGGAATTAAAGCATTTTCAGAATCTGATTTTACTGAAGATTTAAAAAGTTTAGATATTCCGGTTTTAGTTTTACACGGAGAAGACGACCAGATTGTTCCTTACGCTCAAGCACCAAGAGCCGCAGCGCTTTTGAAAAACGGAAAATTAATTTCATATCCGGGATTTCCTCACGGTATGCCAACCACAGAAGCAAAAACTATCAATAAAGATATTTTAGAATTTATTAAAGCCTGATCTGACGGCCTTTAATTAACTAAACTGCCTGCTACCAGTCCGCTATTGCAGGCGGTTTAAAAATCATCCCCAATTATGAGTACGTTGCAACAACCATCTTTTGACACCGTTACAGAAGCTTTACAATGGCTGAACATACAGGGTTTTACAGAAAATTTTAATCTCGACGAAAACTGTATTCGCTATAACAACAACAAACAATCCATGTCACCAGAAGAATTTAAAATCGAATACTTATTCCGTTTTGAAGGAGATACCGATCCCGGAGACGAAGATATTGTATATGGAATCATTTCTGAAATCTACAATGTAAAAGGTGTTTTAACTAGTGCCTTTGGCATTTACGCAGATTCAATTTCCAGCGAAATGATCAAGAAACTTTCCACCCATTAATAGTAAAACCAATAATTTTAAAAAAAAATAATATGAAACCATCCGCAAACTTATTATCCCCAGACAATCACGCCTTAGTACTAATTGACTTTGAAGGTCAAATGGCATTTGCAACCCACAATATTCCGTTAAGCGAACTGCGTACCAACGTTGCAATTGTGGCCGGTGCATCAAAAATTTTCAATGTTGATACTGTTGTAACAACAGTTGCCGAAGAAAGCTTTTCAGGACCTGTTTTCCCAGAGCTTGAAGAATTTTATCCTATTGCAACTTCGGGATATATTGACCGTACTTCAATGAATACGTGGGAAGACGAAGCAGCTTACAAAGCGATTACAGGAAAAAATAAAAAGAAATTAGTGCTTGCAGGATTATGGACAGGTGTTTGCATCGTTGGGCCAGCTTTGTCTGCAATTGAAGAAGGCTATGAAGTCTATGTAATTACAGATGCATGCGGTGACGTAAGCGCAGAAGCTCATGAACGCTCGGTACAAAGAATGATTCAAGCAGGTGCAATGCCAATTACATCCATCCAATATTTATTGGAACTACAAAGAGACTGGGCTCGCGAAGGAACTTATGTTCCGGTAACCAATTTGATGAAAAAGTACGGTGGTTCTTACGGTTTAGGAATTCACTATGCGCACAATATGTTAAAGCACTAATTCAAAATTTCAAAATTTAACATGAATGTCAAATTTCAGCTTAAAACTTGAAAATTCGGAAGAAACAAAAACTAAAGAAACCCCTAACCTTCATTATCTTGGAATCAACAAAATCCAAATTCAAAATCGTCAAGTTATTACTCGTTTTTCTCCTCATAGGAAATTCGGTATCGGCTCAAAATTTTAAGCTTTTGCGCTACGACGAAAATTACGAATCGTTAAAAGATTCTACGCGAAATTTTTACGAGAAGTTGAAATTTATTCCTTTAAATGAAGAGCAGGATTTTTACCTTTCTTTGGGAGGTGAAGCCCGATATGAATATGTTGATTTTGATAATGAAGATTGGGGAAGGTTAAATATTGGTCATAACAATTTTCTTTTACAGCGCTACGATCTGCATGCCGATATTCATTTAGGAAAAACCTTCAGGGTGTTTGCACAATTAAGAAGTGCATTACAAGAAGGAAGAATCAACGGACCAAGAGGAATTGACGAAGATCAGCTCAACGTTCAGAATCTTTTTTTAGATGTGAATGTTTATCAAAAAGAAGATAAAAAAATAACTTTCCGCGCCGGAAGACAAGAATTGGATTACGGTTCTGGAAGGTTGATTTCGGTACGAGAAGGGCCCAATGCAAGATTGTATTTTACAGGAGGAAAAGTAATGTACTCCTCCGCCCGACTTTTTATTGACGCTTTTGCGATGATGGAAGACGAAATTTTCACAGGCGTTTTTGATAATAAAATGAAAAAAGAGCTGAATCTCTGGGGCGCGTATTCTAAAATAATTATTCCGAAAGCAGGAAACCTTGACCTTTATTACCTCGGAATTCGTAGAGATGAAGCCGTTTTTGAAGAAGGAATTGCTCCAGAACGAAGACATACTTTGGGTACACGATTCTGGAAATACGGCGGCGGTTTTATTTACAATCTGGAAGCGGCTTATCAATTTGGAAAATTTGGTTCTGGAAATATAAATGCTTGGACAGGATCTGTTGATATTGGATATATGTTTGAAAATATCAAATTTAAACCGACCATAAATCTTCGAAATGATTACATATCGGGAGATAATAATCAAGGCGACGGAAATCTTCAGACGTTTAATCCGCTTTTCCCAAAAGGAGGCTATTTCGGATTTAGTCCGCAAGTGGGTCCAGTAAACCTTATCGATATTCATCCCTATGCCACGATGGATTTACTTCCTTCATTAAAGATGCAGGTCGATGTGGTTTTCAATTGGAGATATTCACTCCAAGATGGTGTTTACAGACCAAGCGGAGTGCTCAATCGTCCGGGAAGCATGTCAGACGAGCGCTATATCGGGACGGCTTATTTAGCCAATTTCACTTATAATGTCAACAAATATATATCAGTCGTAAGCGGCATTCAATATTTTAAAACAGGCGCTTTTATCAACGACATCATTCCAAATTCTAAAGACGGAGTTTTTTTTAATGCCCGCCTTGGATTTAAATTTTAAACAAACTAATAATTTATTAACCACAAAAATTTATTTAAACACATAGATACATAGCTTTTTTAGTCCTGTACAAAAAGGCGTTTCACTTACATTAATGCACATAACTATATGTGAGAAACTAGTTTTTTCTGCATCCTTTTATCTGGCAAAAATAAAATATATGTCTACATGTGTTAAAAAATATTCCACAACTAAATATTTAAACAATGAAAAATACAATCTTAACATACAAGCTTAGAAACATAATGTTTCTATTTATTTTAACAGCAGGCTTGTTTATTAATCAAGCTTTTGCACAAACCGCCGCACTCGGTTCCACTACAACTTGGGGTAAAGTAGACGGAGTTTCGGTAAACGGATTGGTTCAGGGACCATCGTCTGCAGAAGCAGATTTACAGGTTGCCTGCGTTTTTGAATATACAGAAGGTGACATATTTAACCCTCCTGCCCTTCCGGCAAATCTAAACGGAATGGTGCATTTAGATGACGCTTTTAAAGGCTTAATTACAGAATTACGCAAAAGCGGCAAATTTACAGGACATTCACTTGAAACCTTATTAATTACACCGCCAAAAGGAACTTTAGCATCAAAAAAACTTTTGCTTATTGGTTTAGGCGACCGCACAAAATTTACGCCTGATTTGATGATCAGTGTGGGAAGTGTGGCAATGCGCGAGGCTTTGCGTTTAGGTGTAAGTGATTTTTCTTTTGCTTCTGATATTAAAGATGCTGGAATAGATTCTCCAACAGCTTTAGTAGCCGCAAATGTGGTTTTAGGTTCTTTTGAAGCCTATAGAACGCAGACGTATTTAAAACAGAAAAAATTATCAGATCATAAACCTTTAACTAAAATTATCCTGCTTGCAGGCCCAGCTTTTTATAATGTTGCAGGCGAAGGCATTCAAGAAGCAATTGCAAAACTGAACTCTAAATAATTGAAGTTATGAAAGCAGATTTAATTTTATTCAACGGAAAAATACACAGTTTCAATGCAGAAACCCCAAACGTAACGGCTGTAGCCATTAAAGACGGGAAATTTATTGCCGTAGGAAACGACAGCGATATAATGGAATTTGCATCTTCAGCAACCAAAATAATCGATCTTCAAAATAAAAGAGTGGTTCCCGGAATCAATGATTCGCATATTCACTTAATCCGTGGCGGCTTAAATTATAATCTGGAATTACGCTGGGATGGTGTTCCTTCTTTGGCAGATGCACTTCGAATGTTAAAAGAGCAAGTGGACCGCACGCCAAATCCGCAATGGGTTCGTGTTGTGGGTGGATGGTCGGAGTTTCAGTTTGCTGAACGCAGAATGCCGACTTTAGAAGAAATCAATGCGATTGCTCCCGAAACTCCAGTTTTTATCCTGCATTTATATGACAGGGCGATTATGAACAGAGCGGCTTTAAAAGCAGTTGGTTACAATAAAAATACACCAGCACCTCCAGGAGGTTATATAGAAAGAGATGCCAAAGGCGAACCAACAGGATTGATTATTGCAACGCCAAACGCCATGATTTTGTATTCGACTCTGGCAAAAGGGCCGACACTTTCATATGAGCATCAGATTAATTCGACGCGTCATTTTATGAAAGAATTAAACCGTTTCGGAATTACAAGTGTAATTGATGCCGGTGGCGGATTTCAGAATTTTCCTGATGATTATAAAGTGGTAAACGAATTGAATGAAAAGAAACAACTAACGGTAAGAATCGCTTACAATCTTTTCACACAAAAACCAAAACACGAATTTGAAGATTTTTCAGATTGGATTGATACCGTAAAATTGTATCAGGGCGATGATATGTACCGTCATAACGGTGCGGGCGAAATGCTGGTTTTTTCTGCTGCCGACTTCGAAGATTTCTTACAGCCAAGACCTGATTTACCAGAAAATATGGAAGCAGAACTGGAAAAAGTAGTCCGCCTTTTGGTAGAAAACCGCTGGCCTTTTAGACTTCATGCGACTTACAACGAAAGCATAACCAGATTTTTAAATGTCTTCGAAAAAATAAATCAGGACGTGCCATTCAATGGATTACCGTGGATCTTTGATCACGCCGAAACGATTGACGAAAGAAACATCGAACGTGTAAAAGCGCTTGGCGGCGGAATCGCAGTACAAAGCAGAATGGCTTATCAGGGAGAATATTTTACAGATCGCTACGGCGCAAAGGCAGCCGAAAACACACCTCCAATCAAAAAAATGATTGAGATGGAAGTTCCAGTTGGCAGCGGTTCTGATGCTACTCGTGTGAGCAGCTACAACCCGTGGGTTTCTATGTACTGGATGACGGTTGGAAAAACAGTCGGCGGTCTTCAATTGTACAACGAAACTAGATTAGACCGACAAACCGCTTTGGAATTGTATACCAGAGGGAGCGCTTGGTTTTCTCAGGAGCAAACCAAAAAAGGCGATATCAGAACTGGAATGTTTGCAGATTTGGCAGTTCTGGACCGTGATTATTTTACAATTGAAGACGAAGAAATCAAAAAAATAGAAGCCGATTTAACCATTGTCGATGGAAAAATTGTGTATGCAAATGGCGATTTTTCTTCTTTCTCACCTCCGCATATTCCGATTCTGCCGGACTGGTCGCCAACAAATATTTATAACGGATATCCTTCGAAAAGCAGCTTCCAGAGTACAATCGAGAATAATACAAAAGCCGATTCAAAACCAGGATTAACGTCTCAGATACACAGCTGCTCCGGAAGTTGTGATGTGCATGCACACAGCCACGATATCGCTAGAATGAGCAATGTTCCCGTTAATAATTATAACGCATTCTGGGGCGCATTGGGCTGTTCCTGCTTTGCATTTTAAATACAAAACAAATGACAGACATTATAAAACAAATCCTTAATTCAGATTTAGGAACTTCATTCAATAACATCGCGTTTTTAATATTCAGAGTCTTATTAGCAATAGAATTATTCAGGGTTCATGGAATGAAGAAATTCAGAGTCGAAAATGGACAAAAAGAGCATGTTCCGAATCCGCTGCATCTGCCGGAAAAACTAAACGGATTGGTTGCAACTTTCTCTGATACTGTTGTACCCTTTTTTATTATGCTTGGTCTAGGAACACGTCTTGCAATTTTACCTACAATTGGCGTAACGGCTGTTGGTTATTTTGTGGTACACCAGAAAGATTCACTAGAAGTGCGTGACATTCCGTACATGTACACTTTATCCTTATTATTAATTCTTGCACTTGGAGCAGGAAAATATTCACTTGATTATTATTTATTAAACCTAATTTAAAATGAAAGCAAACATCGGAATTAAACAAGAAAGCATTAACAATGTCGTAGAAGTATTAATTAAAATCCTTGCAGACGAATTTATACTTTACACTAAAACAAAACGAGCACACTGGAATGTTGAAGGGCCAGATTTTTACAATAAACATCTTTTTTTCGAACAACAATACGATGCGATCGACCAAATTGTAGATACGGTTGCGGAAAGAATCAGATCTTTGGGTCATTATACGCCTGCAACTCTAAAAGATTTCTTAGCGCTTACGCATCTTTCAGAAGAGTTACAAGAGAATAATGACAGCAATGGCTTTATTAAAGAATTGCTTATTGATCACGAAAGCATTATTGTTTATCTGCGTGAAAACATTAATTTAATTGCTAACGAATTACAAGACGCGGGAACCAGCGATTTTATTACAGGTCTTGTAGAAAATCACGAAAAAATGGCTTGGATGCTTCGTGCTCATTTAAAATAATAAATTATGGAAATGCAAAAAAATATCTGGTACGTAACCCTGCTTCTCACTATGATAGCAGGGTATTGCGACACTGTAACTTTCGTCGCAGCCGATTCGATTTTCTCGGCACACGTTACGGGCAACTTTATTGTCTTCGCATATCAAATCATTAAAGGTTCTGATGCCCACGCGTGGATCAAATTGCTGACCTTTCCAGTCTTTATCTTTGCCGTAATCGTTGGCGGAAGAATCGCTTTAAAAAGTGTAAACCATTATACTATCTTATTCTGGGAAGGGATCGTACTGGTTTTGTGCGGTATCGCTTCTTATGTTTTTGGTTATTTGCAAATATTTTCAGAATGGGCAATTTATATCGTAGCCATGACAACCGTTTTTGCAATGGGATTACAAAATGCTTTTGGAAAATTATTTGCTAAGGAAACGCACGGCCCTACAACGATGATGACCGGAAATGTAACACAAGCTTCGCTGGATTTAGGAAACCTTATAAAAAACGGTACAAACGATGCAGATTCGCTGTTAAGTTTTAAAAAGCAACTCGTTACTATTTTAGGATTTCTTACAGGCTGTTTTCTAGGAGCTGTTGCCGGAAAGTTTTTCGGACTGGGAACTTTATTGATACCAGGTCTGGCCATGATTATTTGTTACTGTTACCACCGCAATAACTAGACAAAATTAGATAAGGATTTGCAGATTTCTAATAATAGATTACCTTTAAAAAATGAATAATACCACCATTTTTTCCTTTAAAAACTATGTACGTTTTTTATGTACTCTATCATTATTTTTATCTGCAAATCCTAACTCCATTGCGCAGTCCAAAGAAGATCCAGTTGTGTTAAGAAAGAAAATTACTTTGGCCGGCAATGACAGCAAAAAAGTCGAATTGCTTTTGGCTTTAAGTAATTATTATCTTACCAAAACAGGCGAATTTAAGGAAGATCTTGACAGCGCATCTGTTATCAATCTAAAAGCAAAAAACCTTAGTAACTCTTTAGGTTACAAACTCGGAAAAGGAAAAACGATACTTTTAGCTGCACAAATCGCCAGAGAAAGCGGCAATTCCAGAAATGCACTCAAAAACACCCAGAATGCTATAGCTTATTTTGAAAAAAATAACATGCCAGAACAGCTTGGAGAAAGTTATAACGAACTGGCGATGCAATCTGAAGGCGACGAAAAAGCAAAATATAAAGAAAAAGCTATTGCATTATTCAAAAAATCAGGAGCCCGAAAAAAACAAGCTACGGTATTACAAGAACTTGGCGAATACTACAGCACAAGCGAAAATCCTGATAAAGCAGAAGCTATTTCATTAGAATCTCTTGCGCTTTATAAATCCATACATTATAAAGATATACAGGGAATTTGTAATATTCTTGCCGAAATTTATACACAAAAAGGCAATTTCCCAGAAGCCTTAAAATATGGACTTTTAGCAGAAAAAACTGCTATAGCATTAAACGATAAAACCTTACAGCTAAGTTCTATTTACAATCATGTAGCTTTGGTGTATTATTACCTCCGCCAGAATGATAAAACTGAGGAATACTGGCAAAAAGCTCTTAAAATTGCAACACAATATAAGGATACAGAATATGTACGAACAATTGCCGACAATTTGAGTTCATTATATATTCGCCAGAAAAAAGAAAACGAAGCCCTGAAACTCATCAAAGAAATGCAAGATCATTATCCAACCTCAAATATTGAGCGTATAATGACCGAGAATTATCTTTTATTTAATATTTACCGAATTCAAAAAAATGCCAAAGCAGCAATTTATTACAAAAAAATGGCCGATTACTATGGTGACAATGCCGATAGAAACGGTAATACTTTTGCTGTTTTAAGAAGTTTTGCAGCATATCACTATCAGGTTAAAAACTATCCTTCTTTTTATCGAAACATTAAAAAATTAGATTCAATTGCTGCGGCAATGGGAAATAATAATATTCGTTCTGAAAGTCATAATATTTGGTTTAAAGCCGATTCTTCACGAGGAGATTACATCAGTGCGATTAAGCATTACCAATTATACAAAAGCCTTTCTGATTCGGTTTTTAAAGGAGAAAAAAGCAAGCAGATCAGCAGTTTGCAGGTTGAATTTGAAAGCGAACAAAAAGATAAAAATATCGATCTGCTTAAACAGCAGGCAAAAGTACAGGAAATTCAAATTCAAAAAGATACCGTAATTCGTTATGTTTTTATAGGCAGTGTGGTTGTTTTGATTCTTTTTTTGGCCGTTTTGTACAAAAGCTTCCGCCTGAAAAAAAAGAAAAACGAACAACTCGAAATCAAGCGTCAGCAGATTGAAGCACAAAACGAACTGAACAAAAAAATGCTTTTGGAGAAAGAATGGCTTTTAAAAGAAATTCATCATAGAGTAAAAAACAACCTTCAGATTGTCATTAGTTTATTAAATACACAATCGGCTTATCTGGATAACGAAGATGCTTTACTGGCAATCCAAAACAGTCAGCACCGAATGCACGCCATGTCGCTTATTCATCAAAAATTATATCAATCTGATAATCTCGCAAATATAGATATGTCATGGTATATTTTTGAATTGATCAGTTATATGAGGGAATGTTTTGATACTGATACCAAGATCAATTTTGCTTTAGAAACTGAAAAAGTATATCTTGATGTGGCACAAGCAGTTCCGCTTGGATTAATAATCAACGAAGCGATTAATAATGCGATTAAATATGCTTTTCCAAAAGACAGAAAAGGAAAAGTAACGATTGAACTTAAAAATACAGGCGAAAACAACTATAAACTAGTAATTGCCGACAACGGCGTTGGACTTCCTGAAAACTTTGAAGATACGGAAAGAAATTCGCTGGGAATGAACTTAATGATGGGATTGACCGACCAAATTGATGGAGAGTTTGAAATGAAAAACGACAGCGGACTGACAATCAAAATTACATTTACAAAAAATACAGAATTTGAAGGCACCGCTGATGATTCTGAAATAATATAACTTAGATAATGAAGGAGAAAATTCTAATTGTTGAAGACGAATTTATTGTAGCAAATGATTTAAAAATCATGCTGAAAAAAGCGGGTTACGAAATAACCGGGATTGCTTCTTCTGTGGTTCAGGCGAGAAAATTGATCTCCGAAAAAAGACCTGACTGGGTTTTATTGGATATAATGCTGAAAGGCGACCTTACTGGAATTGATCTGGCTTGGGAACTGCGCGAAATGCAGCTGCCATTTTTGTACATTTCTGCCAATACCAATCAGTCGACTTTGGAAGCCGTAAAAGAAACACATCCGTATGGATTTATGGTGAAGCCTTTTCGCGAACGCGATCTTGTGGTAATGCTTGACATTGCCAAGTACCGCTTTGATGAGGAAAAAGGCAGTTATGCAGATGTTTCTGTCCCTGTTACAGAAGAAGAAATCGAAGGCATTATTGGCAGCAGCGACTTGATTAAAGAAGTAATTGAAAAGATTAAAATTGTAGCCCCAACAGAAACTTCAGTTTTGATTTTAGGTGAGAGCGGTACTGGAAAAGAACGTGTTGCACATGCAATACATGATCTTTCTCATCATAAATCGAATTCACTTGTAGTGGTAAACTGCGCTGCTTTACCACAGTCCCTTGTAGAATCTGAACTTTTCGGACATGAAAAAGGCGCTTTTACGGGAGCCAGTACCTTAAGAGTTGGAAAGTTTGAACAGGCCGATAATGGCACCATTTTTCTAGATGAAATTGGCGAACTACCTCTCGATTCTCAAGTAAAACTGCTTCGTGTTTTACAGGAAAAAGAAATCCAGCGTCTGGGTGGAAATTCAACCAAAAAAATCAATGTCCGAGTTATAGCCGCTACCAACAGATCGCTGGAAAAAGAAGTGGCAGAAGGTCGTTTCCGTCTGGATTTATATTATCGCTTAAATGTTTTTCCAATTGAATTGCCGCCCCTAAAAGAACGCAAAGGCGATATCGCAGCACTGGCTGATTTTTTCCTTAAAAAATATGCAGCAAGTGCCAGGAAAAATGTTACAGGAATGAGCCCTCTAGCTTTGCAGCAATTACTAGATTATGACTGGCCGGGAAATATCCGCGAACTAGAACATTTAGTAGAAAGAAATGTACTGCTGACCAAAACAAACGAAATCGAAAAATTTGATCTTCCCTCAAGCACGGATGCTAATCCTCTGCAAGCCAGCATCGGCAAAATGAAATCGATGGAAGAAATGGAAAAAGAACATATTATGAATGCATTGCAGGCCTGTAATGGAAAGATTTCCGGGATTGGAGGCGCAGCCGCGTTATTGCAGATGCAGCCGCAAAGTTTATATTCTAAAATGAAAAAATTAGGT
Source organism: Flavobacterium sp. S87F.05.LMB.W.Kidney.N (assembly GCF_004366435.1). NCBI lineage: Bacteria > Pseudomonadati > Bacteroidota > Flavobacteriia > Flavobacteriales > Flavobacteriaceae > Flavobacterium > Flavobacterium sp. S87F.05.LMB.W.Kidney.N. The sequence goes on from NZ_SODX01000004.1 coordinate 271,851, forward strand.
ATTAAGCAGGGGTATAAATAATACTGTGAGCGGGATCTAAACACAAAGACCGCAAGATATTACACAAAGTTCGCAAAAATTTAATCTTAGTTTTTCGTTTCGATCGAAGGGAGACTCCGATGAGTAGCAAAAAGACAAAGCAAATCATCACATATAAAAAAAATCAATTTGTAAATTCTAGCTATGGAAAAAGAAACCGTAAGAATCGAAGGATTCAGTGATGCTGTTTTTGCTATTGCAATTACCCTTTTAGTACTGGAGCTGCGTGCACCTGAAGCTAATATCGTAAAAAATGGCACTCAATTACTGGATTTCCTACAAGGCGAGTGGACCACTTATTTGGCTTTTACTCTTTCTTTTTTTAGCATTTTTATTATGTGGGTCAATCACCATAAGATATTCAAACAGATTTACAGTCGTAATACAGGGATTATGTTTTCTAACGGATTGATTTTGTTTCTAGTTTCGGCTGTTTCTTATCCAACGGCTTTGCTCGCTCGCTTTTTTAACAGTGAAGCTTCGAATATTGCGGTGGCCATATATACCGGAATTTTTGTACTGATCAATATTTCATATAATCTTTTATGGTACAATGCAAGTTCAGACAAAAAACTACTCCGTCCGGGAATAACCGATTCTGCCATCAAAAAAATCAGGAATAATTACCTGTACGGCTTCCCAACATATTTAATTGCTTTTGGCGTTTCATTCCAATTTCCTTCTGTTGCGTTGGCAATTAATATGCTTTTATTGATATTCTGGGCATTTTCTTCGGGGAAAATAAAAGTTATTCAGGAATAAATCAGCTCAGGAAATGTTCTTTTTTAATACCTAATTTCTGCATTCGCGAAGCTAAAGTTGTCGAAGGCAGGCCTAGTAAAACTGCAGCACCCTGAGGTCCCGAAATCCTTCCGTTGCATTTTTTAATTACTTTTAAAATATGCTCCTTTTCTACTTCCTGCAGGGTTTTGGTAGAAAAATCAACTGGAGCGATTGAAGATTCCAGCGTAAAAATCTTCGGAAAAGTCATTTCTTTTATTACCTCTTCTTTGGCAAACAAAATACTGCGCTCGACCATATTTTCGAGTTCACGCACATTTCCAGGCCAGGCATTGGCATTCATTTTATTCAGCACTTTTTTAGAAAAGCCTTTTACATTTTTTCCAATTTTCTGCGAATGTGTTTCTAAGAAAAAATTCCCTAAAACCTCAATATCTTCGGGACGTTCGCGCAATGCAGGAAGTGCAATTGGAAAAACATTTAACCGATAATATAAATCACTTCTAAAACGGCCCTCGGCAACTTCCTTTTCCAGTGATCGGTTTGTTGCTGCAATCACACGCACGTTAATTTTAAAAGGTTTTCTGCCTCCAATTCGTTCTACTTCTTTTTCCTGTAAAACGCGAAGCAGTTTTCCTTGTAATGCCAAAGGCAGTTCTCCTATTTCGTCCAGAAAAATGGTACTGTTTTCGGCTTGTTCAAATTTCCCAATTCTAACATCTGTGGCTCCGGTAAACGCGCCTTTTTCATGACCGAATAATTCGCTTTCAATTAAATTTTCGGGTATTGAGGCACAATTTACTTTTACCATTCTTTCCTTCGAGAACTCAGACAATTTATGAATGGCATTAGCAATTAGTTCTTTTCCTGTTCCTGTTTCACCAAAAATTAAAACGGTAGATTGCGAAGGCGCGACTTGAGAAATTAATTCATAAACTTTTTGCATGGCTTCACTCTTTCCGACAATTCCCTGAAAACCTTCCGTATTCGAAACGACAGCTTCTGGTTTTCTTTGGCTTAAATTCTTTTGCAAAAGTTTTAGCTGTGATACATTGCTTTCGTAATCCAATGCCATTTTTATATTTCTAACAGTAATAGACAAATGTGTACCGATGCCACGTATAATTCGATTGGATTCTCGGCTAAATGCGGCAGCACTTTTAAATAAAAGAAAAAGGACATTTTGACTTCCTTTTAAATACGGAAGGCAAATTCCAATTCCGTTTTTAAAATTTTTATTGTTATTAGATTGGAGATAATTTGGAAGTTTATTGTCTGTTATTGATTTTAAATCAAAAATGACTGTATCGGCAGAATTCATACAAAGATCAAAAAAACCGTCGTTTAAAGGGTACTTTTCATCTGAATCAGTTTTATATTCTGAAAATTGATAGAAAATTTGATAATCATTTTCGTCGTCATTAGAAGAAGCCAAAATGAAATCCTCAAAAGCAAGATACTCTTTTAAAACATCATTTACAAGAGTATGAAATTCGCTTTTCGATAGCGCCTCCGCAAGTGTTTTGCAGATTGACAATACAAGAAATTGTTCTCTTTCTCTCTCCTGCAATCTGTTTAGCAGTATTGCATTCTTATCGGCCTGCTTTTCCATAAGGTTTTGGTGTGATATTTATTGGTAACAGCGTAAATTTAAGAAATAGCCTTTATGAAATAACTATGAATTCTTTAAATAAAATATTTTTGATCCATAAAATTACGATATATCGTATAATTCAAAAATATCATAACCTATATAATTATAACTCGATTTACATACCAAAAAACAAAAAGAAGCTGATTATGGAGTTTACCTTAATTAAATTTCTAGGAGAATTATTGCATTCTGGATAATGTGAAATATTACCCAGTAGGACATACCATTTCCTATTAGATAATTTGGGTTTAAATAATCAATAAAACTGGATCTTTCTGAAAGGACAGTCCGCAATTATTGCTCTTCAGGTAAATTAGAAGGAGCTTCATAACTGAAATAGTCAAAACCAGTAACTACTTTTCATAATAAAGCCATCAAAAAAATAATGATTTGACGGCTTTTTGAATTCAATATGAAGTAAATTAATCTTTTTGCAATATAAACCAGCCAAAGGCTCGTAATCTTACTTTATAAAATGAATCAGGAACTATAATGTCTATTTTTTTCCATGCTGCTTCAATAAGATCTTCAGCCTCTTTTGCACATGCATCAATAGCACCACAACTTTGCAGGACATTAATTACAGATCGTATCACTTTTTCATCTGTAGGCATTGTTTGAATTGTTTTCCAAACATATTCACGTTCATCAAAATTTAGTAAACCCATTGCCTTTGCAACCGGCATGGTAATTTTTCCTGCTGTAATGTCTTCTCCTTTATCTTTAAGATTATTCTCAAATCCTTTTAAATTTAGCACATCGTCCATTATTTGATAAGCCATACCTGCAGCTTCGAAGTAATTACTTATTTCATCTATTTCTTCAGGTGTTCCATTTCCTATTATTCCTCCAATTCGTGCTAATGTACAAGCTGGTGCTGCTGTTTTTAACCTGTGAATGGTATAAAGTCTTTTTTCGAGTGCTGTACAATCTCCGGTTCTTACTGCCTCGGGCATAAAGGCGTGAAGACCACTAATATCAAGTGCCTGTCCTGCATGTGCGGCACGCATCATTTCAAAAAAAAGTTGATAAATTTTCAAGCGGATTTGTTCTGAAATTTGAGAATCACCAACAACAATATCTCCTATAAAATAACATGCATTTCCAGCATTTATTGCTAAAGGTTCGCCATAAATATGATGAAGTGTTTTACCTCCTCTGCGTTTCTCAGATTTATCCTGAACATCATCTACTATTAGTGAACCTGTATGTATTAACTCAGGCATTGCCAACAGATTTATAAACGGCTGCGAGTCACCTCCAACACTATCTATACAGGCAAGCAATACATATGAACGCTAGGATTTTTTATTCCTGTCAACAATTTCCCGAACAGGTTTAACAACAGAGGCAACATATTGTTCTTTATCTGCCTGACTAAAAAAATTAACGCCCAGCGGGCTATTAACTAACTTGTAAAACTCATCATCTGTTGGGACTAAGGGCAGCAGATTTTCTACTGTTTTCTGTGTAGTTTTACCAACTGCTTTTAAAAAACTTTCAATAGTTTCATTAGCATTAAACCCAGCTATTTCTACATATCCTAGGCCTTTAACCTGTGTATGCATAAAATTTCCAGAAGCGTGGACACATCCTTCCCAAATTGCCGGCAATGAGAGTGCAGTTATAAATTCCTGTTCAGGAAAATCAGCAGTTATAGTAAGAGATACATTGTAGTCAGGCATTTCTAAGTTCCAGGATATTGGATAGGAGACAAAAGTTTTAGTGCTTGTCCAATAATCTTTGGGAGAAAATGAGTAATTATCAATACTAATTCTCTTACCATCTTTATTAATTATAACCGCAGTACCACCATCATATTCACCATTCTTCGTATTATCAAAGAGATCATATACAGATAATTGAAATTCATTATCCAGTTGCAGTGATACCCAATTCCATGCCATATCTTGTTTGAATTCTAGAGCTTTAATTTCATCACCTGGTTTACTAAATTCATGATCATACCAACCACTGCCTTCTACCTCATAAATCTCGTTCCCTATCCTAATCTCACCAGTAACTCCACATTTTGGAATAAAATAATAAAACATATCTTCACTTTTACTAATACCTGCAATACATCCATCTTCACCATGCTTTATTGGTTTTATTAATGGAATAAACTGAAGTTTGCATTCTACTTCTTTCAAAGAATTGTTAAGTCTTAAATGATATGTATCGTCTTTGTCTTTTTTAAAAGAATTTTCATCGTATTCAAGTGAAAACTCCTCTACACCAATCGTCGCAGGCTTCTTAAGCAGCCTGTCGGGCAGTGGCACATTCCCTTTTTCATACAGTTCTTTTAATGCACGGTAAAAAGGTTTATGAATTAAATCTTCTTTTTTATTAATAACTTTTATTGATTCTGCGGGCATGGATTGATCAACGAGTGAATCACTATAATATTTACGGGCATCTTTATCAGATAAAGACCAAATTACAGAATGTGCGTATGTCAAATCTCCTGTACGTTCATCTTTTAAAGACATTCTAAAAAAGGAAGCAAATACAGAAAACTTCCTGCCATCTTTAGAAGATAAATGGCAGTTTTGATACCACCATTCTATTATGGATTTATTGTGTGGAAAATCATGAATCTTTAAATCAATTGGTCCATCTGCAGGCCATGTAGAAGGGTAAGGATTTAAAATAACTTTGGAATTTTGGGGCTGTAAACTCATTTCATTTTTCATATTGCTCTATATTAATTATTTATAAAAAATATTTACTTCAGCTGGAAAGTATCTCGATAGCAGAGACTGTATAAGAAATTGAATGTTATGCACAGACTGAAAAAATTTAAAGTCGCCTATCTTTTATAAAACACTTTAAATAATTTCAAATGAAATTTTTGTAAGAATAAAGTTAATATAATTAAATTAGATGAACAAGAGTATAATTAACATAATTTACTGTAAAACAATTATTTAACAATCAAATTACAACTTTAAAAATGACATGTGTTTTTTTATATAAAACCAGTACGCAAAGAAAAACAAAGAAAATAAATGACTATTTTACAATGTTATTTGTATTTAATCTAAATAAACATATATTTGCGGTCAAAATAAATAACCGCCATGAAGTTTATATTCTCCCTAATGCTGTTAGGCCTCTTTAATATTGGCCTCGCACAAAATGCTACAATTACTGGAAAAATCATTTCCGAAAATAATGAAGCTGTATCTTATGCTTCTATCTCAATCAAAACCCTTAAAAAAAACACTGTTTCCGATGATAAAGGAAATTTTGAAATCACAAATCTTGCTCCTGGAAAATACACTGTTTATTTCTCGGCAATGGGATTTACAGGGGAAGAAAGAAATGTAGAATTGACTGAAAATCAAAATCTTGATCTTTCAATTATTTTAAAGGAAAACGTTAACACTTTGCAGACGGTGGAAATTACAGGACGTAAAGAGAAATCGTACCGAAATACAAAATCTTTTATTGGAGCAAAAACAGAAATTGCTTTAAAAGATTTGCCGCAAGCCGTATCTTACGCAACCAAAGAATTAATAGCCGATCAGGGTTCCATACGCGTAGGCGAAGTGGTTAAAAACTTCAGCGGGGTAAGCCAGTTTACTTTCTATGACGATATCTCAATTAGAGGTTTTAGAATAAACGGAGGCAGTAACACTCAGTTGCTGAATGGTATGCGAACGTCTACAGGATTTTGGAAACAACCGCTTGCCAATTATTTGGAACGTGTTGAGGTTTTAAAAGGACCATCTTCTGCTTTGTTTGGAAATGCTTCTCCTGGAGGAGTTATCAACAGGGTAACCAAAAAACCTTTGGATCAGGCTGCTAACAGCGTGAGTTTTTCTACCGGAAGTTTTAATACTTTGAGAGCTTTAGCCGATTTTACAGGTCCGTTAACAGAAGATAAATCGCTTTTATACCGATTAAATTTAGGTTATGAAAATGCCAATTCTTTCAGGGATTTACAATTCGATAAAAATATTGTGCTTGCTCCTTCCCTGTCTTTCCTTCCAAATGACAAAACAAGTGTCAATTTTGATTTGATTTATACAAGTTCGAAAAGTATACTAGACCGCGGACAATCGACATACGAAGACAATTTGTATTCTACTAAAATTTCAAACTCCTTAAATTCTACTAACGATTATTTAAATGAGGAAACATACATTGTAACAACTTCACTAAATCATCAATTTACAGATCGTTTGTCATTTTCTGGATCGTACATCCGTACAGGTTATACAGAAGATCTTTTAGAGCATCGAGGTGCCAATAAATATGCATCTGCAGGTGACGGAACTACTATTCCGACTTCTATAGAAATGCAGGTTTTTATGCGTAAACGTAAACGTTATATCGATAATCTTTCGGCTTTCTTTAAATACGAAGCCAAAACTGGAGCATTAGATCATAATCTAATTGTGGGTTACGACTATGCACAGGAAGAAGTACCTGCTGGAGGATCTCAGCTGCAGGCTACAGGATATAGAAATGCATCTAATACTGGATCAATTGCCACGTATAACCCTGCGAATAAAGCTAATTATTTATTGGATGCTAAAGGAAATCCAGTGCCAAACGTGGCTCATTTTGATCTCACAAACCCGTCTGCATCACAGCAGTTAAAAGACATGAGCAAGTATTTTTATGCGGCTCGCCCTTTTGATCCAACATTTTATTCTTTGTATGGAGTGTATCTTCAAGATCATATTAAGTTTGGCGCTTTTCAGGCATTAATTGGAGTGCGCTACGACGAATATACCGATAAAGAAAACTACAAAAAAGCTGCAGAAAAGAAAGTCAAACAACATTCGTTTTTACCGCGTTTTGGACTGACTTATACTCTTAATCCAAACATTAATTTGTACGGAACTTACGTAAAAGGTTACAACCCTCAGACAGCTTCTTCTTTATCAAATCCAAATGCGGGCGGACCTTTTGATCCGTTAGAAAGTAATATGATTGAATTTGGAGGAAAATCATCATGGTTCAAAGAAAAACTTTTTGTAACGGTTGCCCTTTTCAAAATTCAGCAGAAAAACACGCTTTATCCAGCAAACGATACTGCAAATCCAGACTTAATGCGCGCAATTGGAGAAGAAGAATCTAAAGGTATTGAAATTGATTTGAATGGAAATATCACACGAAACTGGAGTATTTCTGCTGCTTATTCGTATAATGAGGCTGCAATTACTGAAAGTCCGATTGAATCTGAAATTGGAAGACAAAAACCAAACACGCCACGCCAACAGGGTAATTTATGGACACGTTACAATTTTACAGACGGAGCTTTGAAAGATTTTGGACTTGCATTTGGAACTAATTTTGCCACTACACGTACATTAAGCCAGACCGACACTCAAACCTTGCCAGGCTATACTTTATTTAATGCGGCATTATATTATAACATTAATAAATTTAAGATTCAGGTAAATGCCAATAATATATTGAACAAAACGTATTGGGTTGGCGGTTACGATTTTATCCGTTTGTTCCCTGGTGCGCCGTCGAACTGGCTTTTAACATTGGGGTACTCTTTTTAAAAGCTTTAATTATATTTGGAAAATATTTCCTTCCTCATACATGAATAAAACATTTAAAAAAAATATTGGATTTTTACATTTATGGCTCGGACTTGCGTCCGGGCTTATTGTATTTATAGTCGCACTTACAGGAAGCATTTTAGTTTTTGAAAAAGAGATTGATACTTTTGTCAATCCCGAATTTTATGAAGTTTCTAGTATTGGAACAAAGAAATTGCCAGTTGACATTTATGTCAATGCCATCAGGAAAAAATATGCGATCACAGAATTAGAGCGTATTCAGACTTATCAAGATCCCAAAAGAACTGTAATTATTTCTGGAACCGATGCCGATAAAAATGAACAGATTTTCTCTGTAGATCCATACACTGGAAAAGTTTTGGGCCAAACTACGGAAAAAAGCAGGTTTTTTTCTGTGGTATTGAACTTACATCGTCATTTAATTTTAGGTGAAGCCGGAAAATTTATTACAGGCTGCAGTTGTCTTATTTTTGTTTTTCTGCTCATTTCGGGTCTTATTTTATGGTGGCCGAAAAAAATGAAAAATCTAAAGCAGCGATTAACTGTAAAATGGAGCGCTTCTTTTAAAAGAGTCAATTGGGATTTTCATTCCACATTTGGATTCTACAGTTTTTTGTTTCTTCTCACAATATCGCTTACTGGATTAACATGGTCTTTTAAATGGTTTGAAAGCGGTATTTATTTATTCGCAGATGGAACCACAAAAAAACCTTCTGCTAAAGTTGAAAACCCAACAAAAGTTGATCCTAAATTGGATAAAACCTATTTCTATCAAAATATATTCTCAAAAACTGACAGTATTTATAAATACAAAGGAGATACCCAAATCAGAATTCCTTCTGACACGATAAACAGTATCATGGTCATTAAACTAAATCTTGAAAAATCTATACCGAATATTTCGAGTATGGCTTATTTTGATAAATATACAGGCGAACTTTTAAAAATAAAACCTTATGAATCGTTTAGTAATGGCGATAAAGTAAGGCGTCTTATTTATCCCATACATACAGGAAGTATCTATGGTTATCCAACCAAAATTCTAGCTTTTTTGGTTTGTCTTTTTGCGGCGACACTGCCTATTACAGGTTTACTGATATGGCTGGGAAAGAAGAAGAAAAAGTAACCCTTTTTTTTAACTACTCACTTTTTTAACGCAAAGAACGCTAAGGTTTTTTTTTAAATAAGGTATGATTAAAAAGTTCACAAAGGTTTGTATTGAACAATGCTTTGCGAACTTTTTAATTATATAAAACCTTGCGAACCTTGCGAAAAACCTTTGCGCTCTTTGCGGTAAAAAACCACGCATTTTAATAGTAACTTATTTTTTCTGAAAGTACAGATAATCAGTTGTAGTACCTACATCTCTTAATCGGATCTGAGAATTATTAAACTCAAATAATTTCCAGTTAAAATTCAATTTTCCAAGTAATTCACTTGTAAAATGCATCTTCAGTTCTCGTACTCCATATTGGACAGTACTTTCCCATTGACCGGTTTCGTAAACTCCTCCTTTACTAGCCACAGCAGATTTATCACTTTTAAAAACAAAAGAGTAACCGGTGTAATTTGAGGTTTTTACGGTATCATCAAAATAATACGGAATTTCCCAAGAACCGTTTGTTAGGATTTGCTCAAAATCTAATGTTACAATATTATTTTCCGGACAATAATCGATGGCATATTTAATAGCATTTTCGAACTCTAAATTATTGGTAATCGATTTTGTCTGACCGTTGTAATCTGCTATCGTAATAGGATATCGTAAAGAAATATACTGACTCTCGTTTAAATTTTTAATAAAATTAAAAAATGCCTGATCGCTTATAATCGATTGTGAACTTGCTATCTGACTAGCGCTGTTGTAAATATTAATTGTTATAGGATAATTGATTTTTAATCCATTAATTTTAGATAAAAGATCTGGATAAAGGTTCCAGTAATCAATCAAAGAATCAAAATCTGCCTGATTGGGAATCAATTTTTCAATGTAATTATAGTATACCATAGTTACAGGAAAATCGATTTTCACAATATCCTCATCATAATTACTGGCATTGATATTATCTACAACCTTTTGATAATCGGCAGTTGTATTAACTGCAATCTGCTGGTTGTTTACAGTAACCGTATAAGGGAGTTTTATAGTACAATAGCTAGATCCGTCGATAACATTATCCTGAACGGTCTGTACCATTGCAACTCTCTGCAGATATGTAGTCAGCGGGGAAGCATTTGTAATTGTTCCCTGTGAATTATTATTTTCTTCATCTGTTTCACTTTGACAGGAAAACAGCAGGAACAGGAAAACTGCGAGTGATAAATATTTTTTCAAAAGGAACATATTTATGTTTTTACAAAGGTAATAAATTTTAAGAAACTGTTTTTTTTAATAAAGTAACAACAAGGATTTCAGTATGTTCTTCTATACTAAATTATCAAAAGCCGATACCATTTTATTCTTCTATTAAACAATCGGCTTTGCTTTTACCCTACTTCAATTAAAAACAAATACTTTTGCGTCGTACAAACTGAGAACCTACATGCCAGATAAAAACCAATCCAATACTTGTGATGAAATAATTTTTTCGTCTTTCTTTAAAAGTCATATCAAAGCGCTTCGGAATTTTCTTTTATACAAATTTGGCAATGCAGAGCAAGCAGAAGATGCAGCCCAGGAAGCATTCGTAAAACTTTGGCAGAACTGTGCTTCAGTGCCGTTAGAAAAAGCCAAATCATACATTTACACGATTGCGAACAATACTACTTTAAACCAAATTGCACATCAGAAAGTTGTTCTGAAATATGAAAAAAACTTTACAGGTTTAGATAAAACAAATCAAAGTCCGGAATATCTTTTGGAAGAAAAACAGTTTCAAGCCAAACTTTTAAAAGCCATAGAAAACCTAAACGAAAAACAGCGTACTGCTTTTTTGATGCATCGAATCGACGGCAAAAAATATAGTGAAATTGCCATAGAACTCAATATCAGCGTAAAGGCAGTAGAAAAACGCATTCATTTAGCCCTTTTAAGTTTACGTAAAGAAATTGATATCTAAAAAGTAGGGTAAATTAAGTTCTAATTGTTTTAATTAAATAATACGATAAAATGAAAAAAGATCGCTTATTAGCAAAATGGCTCAACGATGATTTATCTCCAGATGAATTGGCGGAATTTGAGGCGAGCCCTGATTTTGAAAAATACCAAAAGATAAAGAAATATACAGCTCATCTAGAGACAGATGACTTTGATGAAAATGCTATGCTGTCTAACATTTTAAGCCAGAAAAAACCAGCTCCAAAAGTTGTTCCGTTATACAGAAAATGGATGTTTCGAGCTGCTGCTATATTTGTCCTCGCGTTTGGAGTTACATTTGCGATGAAAGTTTTTATGTCTGAAACGGAAACTGCAGAGTTTGGAAAAAAGACCACTTTTTCACTACCCGATCATTCTGAAGTAGTGTTAAACTCCGGCTCTGAAATAAACTATAAAAAGTGGAACTGGGACAATAACAGACATCTTGAATTAAAAGGAGAAGCGTATTTCAAGGTTGCAAAAGGAAGACGTTTTGAAGTGCAAACAAGCTTGGGAAAAGTAACCGTTTTAGGAACACAGTTTAATGTTAAAACCAGAAAAAACAGGTTTGATGTGGTGTGTTACGAAGGGCGTGTAAAAGTAAATTATGCTTCGACCGAAATTCTACTAACCCACGGTCAAAGCGTGAGTTTTGAAAACGGAAAGCAGGTTAAAATGACTGTAAATTCGTCGAAACCCGAATGGATGAACAATCAAATATGCTTTTATCAAGAAAACATACAAAGCCTTTTAGAAGAGGTTGAAAGACAATACAATATTAAGATCGAGTTAAACGCCAAAGACACGATCTCTTTATTTACAGGAAAGTTACCTGCTAAAGACTTAAATACAGCTTTGCAGATTATCAGCACAACGTATCATCTAAAAGCCAAAAAAGTTTCAGAAAACAAAATAATTTTTGACGAAAAATAAATGCTCCGCCCCAGACAATTTCATTTTTTGTTTGTTCTAATGCTTCTTGCCCTGAATCTTTCTGCTCAGGACAAGGGCAAGTTAATGCCTTTCAAAAAAATAATACTTGATATTGAAAAACAACACGATGTCAATTTTAATTACACGGAGGATAACATTGCTGGACTGGAAATCAATCCTCCAAAAAGATCCCTTTCTTTAGAACAAAAACTGGAATATCTGGGTAAAAAAACGCATTTATCTTTTGAAAATATTGGAAATAAATTCATCAATATCTATAAAAAAGATAATGCCACAGAAATGATCTGCGGCTATGTCATTTCAGCAGCAGATAAAAAACCTATTGAAAACGCAAATATCAGTTTGCCTAACAAAACTCAGTTTGCAACCGACTCAGAAGGTTATTTTGAATTTGCTAAAGAAGACAAAAGTATATTTACAATTAGTCACGTAGGATTTATATCCAAAAGAATTTCAGCTGGAAATTTAGTTTCTAAAAATTGTCCCCAGATATTGCTGGAACCTGAAATTACAGAACTGCACGAAATAAAAGCCAATGCAATTTTAGCATCAGGAATTTCGAAAAACAACAACGGATCGTTTGAAATTAAACCTAAAAAATTTGGTATACTTCCCGGACTTATCGAACCTGATGCTTTACAGACTATGCAGCAGATTCCTGGTGTAAATAGTCTTGACGAAAGTGTTTCCAGTATTAATGTTAGAGGCGGTACACACGACCAGAATTTATTTTTATGGAATGGCATCCGAATGTTTCAAACAGGGCATTTTTTCGGTTTGATATCTGTTTTCAATCCCAATTTAGCCCATACAATTTCTATCTATAAAAACGGAAGTTCTGCGTTTTATGGCGAAAGTGTATCAAGTGTTGTGGCTATTTCATCTACTGCTGAGACAGCAGAAAAAAACTCGTTTAGTGCAGGAATTAACATGATTAATGCTGATGTTTATGCCAAATACAATCTTTCTAAAAAAAGTTACATTGAAATTTCTGCCCGTAAATCGATCACTGATTTTGTTGAAACTCCTACTTACAAAGAATATTTCAATAAGGTATTTCAAAATACAACCATTACAGATTTTTCTCAAAATCAAAACGTAAATTATCAAAGCGACAAAAAATTTGGTTTCTACGATGCGACACTCAAATATGCCCAAAAAATAGGAACTAAAGATCAAATAATACTCGATTTAATTACTATAAAAGATAATCTGGAGGTTTTTCAAAGTGCCACCGTTTATAACACCAATAAATCAGAAGAGAATGTGCTGCGCCAGCAGAATTATGGTGGAAATTTGTCATGGAGAAGAAACTGGAACAGCTTCAATACTACAAAAATTAATTTCTACAATTCTTCTTATGAACTTCTAGCCAATCAGAAAACTACTTTAGGAGATCAAGTTGTCATTCAGGAAAATACAGTTAACAATAACGGAATTAACTTAGAAAACAATCATATCATTAATTCTAATTTTAGTTTTAATGAGGGTTATCAGTTCAATGAAATGGGTATCACTAATTTGGAACAGGTAACAAATCCAGACTTTTACCGTAAGGTAAAAGACGTGCTTCGAACTCATGCTTTAATTGCAGAAGGAAAATATAACGATACAATTTCCAAAATCTATTTTAAAGCTGGAATGCGGATTAATTATATTGAAAAATTTAAAAAATACATTGCAGAACCTAGAATACAATTTGCGTACGGCATCAATAAAAATGTAAATCTGGAACTTTTGGGCGAGATCAAAAGTCAAAACTCCCAGCAGATTATTGATTTACAAAAAGATTATTTTGGAATTGAAAAAAGACGCTGGATCATTTCAAATAATACTACAATTCCCATTCAAAAAAGCAGACAGTTATCTTTAAATTTATTTTATAAAAAGAATGACTGGCTTCTCGACATTGAAAATTTTTATAAAAAAGTAATAGGAATCACCACTTCCAGTCAGGGTTTTCAGAACCAGTTAGAATTTGTTCGAACTACTGGAGACTATGAAGTTTGGGGAACAGAAATGCTTATTCAAAAAAAAATAAATCAATTTCTAACTTGGTTTAGTTATACGTACAATGAAAACAATTATCATTTTCCAAATTACCAATATCCTAGTTTTCCAAATAACTTTGAGCTGACCCATACTTTATCATGGGCTGGAATTTACGAGAAAAACAATTTCAAAATTGCTTTGGGGACAAAATGGTCTTCTGGCCGGCCAAAGACCTCTCCAGATTTTGCCCAAATAGATCCTTCAGATCCTGTTTTGTTTTATAACAAACCTAATAATACCAATCTGCATATTTTCTCGCAGGTTAATATTTCTTCAACTTACAAATGGGAAACATCAAATGGAATTCAGTACAAAATAGGAATTTCAATCTTGAATATTCTCAACCGTAAAAACGAAATCAGCGAATATTATAGAATAAGTTCCCTAACAAATTCTATAGAAGAAGTTGATACTTTTTCGCTGCAACGAACTCCAAACGTGAGTTTTAGAGTTTCTTTTTAATTCTATCTCTACAAGGGTTTTAAAAAACTCTTTTTCTTCTTTTTTATTTTTTTTCAAAAAACACAATTCTTTGGTAGGGTAATCTTTATCAAGGCTGTTTTACTATTAAATCTTATCAAAATAATAAAAAATGAAAAGAAGAAAAACAGCAATAGTAACTGCGATATTACTGATTATCATCTCAGCCGGTATTTACTTTTACTACGGATTCCTATTTAAAGAAGCACGGAATATCGAATCAGAAACGCCTGATTTCAGTATAACTGCCACAAAACTACTGGAAGATTATAACACGAATCCTAAAACAGCAGATTCTTTATATCTCAATAAGACTATTGAAATTACAGGAATGGTAACCAAAGAAACAGATTCTGTGATCACTCTAGAAAATACTGTTTTCTGTCTCTTCACTCAAAAATTAAAAAATAAATCTGCTAATACTATAACAAGAGTTAAAGGTAAATGCATTGGATATGATGAACTTTTTCAAGAAGTCAAATTAGATCAATGCACATTATTAAACAAACAAATCAATTAATCAATTTATGAAGAAATTTTTAGTTCCAATCTGCTTCTTTCTGACGGCCATGGCATATTCACAAGATGATCTGCTGCAGGGTCTTGATTCTACTCAGGTAGAAGAAAATTACTCAACCGCAACTTTTAAAGCTTTACAGCTGGTAACACTGCAGACCACAAAAATGCCAGCAAAAAAAGAGTTTTATTTTGTAGTATCACATCGATTTGGCAGCGTTAAAGATGGTTTCGACAGTTTTTTTGGTCTTGATAATGCCACTACAAAACTAGGCGGTATTTATGGCGTAACCAACTGGTTATCGGTAAGTCTTTCCAGACATACCTTAAACAAAATGTATGAAACAGGATTAAAATACAGAGTTGCCAGACAAAACGATAATTTTCCTTTGGACATTGTTGGTTACAGCGTTGCAGATATTAACACTTTCTTAGAAAAAGATCAATATCCTGGTTTAGAATTTAAGCATCGCCTTACGTATGTACAGCAGGTTTTAATATCTAGAAAGATCAGCGAAAAACTGTCACTGGAATTAGTACCGTCATTTATCCACAAAAACCTTTACAATCCTGATATCGAAAGAGATAATCAGTTTTCTTTTGGCGGCGGCGGACGCTATAAAATCACTAAAAGACTATCTGTTAATTTAGAATACATGCACAATTTTGATAAACCCGACTTTTATAAAAATCCATTATCTGTAGGACTTGACGTAGAAACAGGCGGGCACGTATTTCAGCTAATCTTTACCAATTCACAATCTATGAGCGAGAGCGGATACCTTACGAATGCATCTGGTGACTGGGGTAAAGGTGATTTCTTCTTCGGCTTTAACTTATACAGAGTATTTTAATAACTATAAATTAATAAATCATGAAAAAAACAATCTTACTTACAATTTTATTAGCTGCATTGGCAAGCTGTAGTGACTCAGATACAGTTCAGGATATCGAAACACCAACAACGCCGACGAATCCAACAACTTCAATTACTTATAGTAAAAATGTAAAATCTATTATTGATGCCAACTGTATCAGCTGTCATTCAAGCGGAAGATCTGCAGCGTTTAGACCTCTAACTACTTTTGCAGAAGTTAAAGCGGCTGTTGAAAATTCTGGTTTATTAAACCGAATTCAACTGCAAAACGGCCAGCAGGGGCTTATGCCTCAAGGCGGAAGAATGTCGCAGGCTAATATTGACTTAATCGTAAAATGGAATACGGACGGATTAAAAGAAAATTAATCATTATGAAAAAATCATTGCTAAATTTCTTCTTTTTGCTGTTAATTATTACTGTAGGTACAAATGCTTCTGCACAAAAATTAATTACAAAAACAGGAAATTTAAAATTTCAGGCTTCGATGCCTTCTTATGAGGAAGTTGCAGCCGAAAACAAATCTGTATCTGCAGTTCTCGATCAGTCAACTGGTGATTTTGCTTCTTTGGTTTTAATAAAAGGATTCCGATTCAAAGTTGCATTAATGGAAGAGCATTTTAATGAAAATTACATGGAATCTGAAAAATTCTCGAAAGCAACTTTAAAAGGCAAAATAGAAGATTTTGATATTTCTAAGATTACCAATACTCCTAAAAATTTTACCTTAAAAGGCGATCTTACCATTCACGGCAAAACAAAACCTTTAACAGTAATCATAAAAATTTCTAAAGCTGCGAACGGAGTTAATGCAATTGGTTCTTTTGAAGTAAAACCAGAAGATTTTGATATTGAAATACCAAGTCTTGTTAGAAAGAAAGTTGCTGATAAAATAAAAATCAATTACAATTTTTTATTAGTTAAGTAATCTTTTAAAAGGTGCTTTTTAGCAAAGAAACCACTCTTCAAAGATCTGGATCGAATTATTGATTTAGAACCTCATTAAACATGACTAATGTTCTGGGGTCAGTTTTTATATAAGCTGGCCTCTTTTTTTTAACCTCAATCAAAATTAGATGATCTGCAAAAACTACGTAGTTACTGGAGAAGATGTGAATGATTTTATGGTTATGGAAAGTGCCGCATACATTTCATACTCAGTCCGATTATTGTATCACTTTTTATTTTATAATGGTTTTTCAAAAGAGAAACTGAACACTCTGAATCTCGATCTGCACGAAGGAAATCATGAACTGATTTGTTATAAAGATTTAATGTTTACCCAGCATTTTTTTGTTGAGCTCAAACATTTTTATATCGATGACAAAATCAGGATTAAAAGCTCTTTTTTCAATTCAAAAAATGAATGCTGTGCAGAGGTAACGAAAGAAGTCGAATGGTTTGACCCAATTCGCAGACAAGTTATAGAAACTCCAAAACAAATCCTTTTACATTTTTATCCCAATTTGTAACTTAAAACAAAACGGAAATAATCTAGTTTTTGAAATGGAAACCTTTTTTGCCACAAAAGTTAAGACGGTATCTTTTACATTAAGTAAAAAATAAATGTTTCTTGCATTTCATTTTTACAATTTAATAACGAGAAATTCGATTATAGTATCGGCCTAGCTCCATTTGACTATCTGTTTACATCATTTTTATTATATTGCAAAGAATAAGAGTAAAACGAATATATAAGATGATAAAAAACTTGCTGTTTACGTTTGCATTGGGTCTTCTGGTCCATGCACAGACCAAAGCTCAAAATATTACACTTAGTCCTTATAAGGTAATTTGCTCACAGGTTACTGTAGAGCAGGTTGATTACAAAGGTAAAAAAGCATTACAGGTTCAGGGACTATCCAATGATGAAAAAACACTTGCGATCCTGAAGGATATTGATTTTCACAACGGAACAATTGAAGCGTCTATTTCTGGACAAACGCTTGCCAGTGCTGGAGAAACCGCACGCGGATTTGTTGGTATTGCTTTTCGCGTGAGTAATGATGCCTCTAAAATGGAAGTATTTTATTTGCGTCCTACAAACGGCCGGGCAAATGATCAGGTTCGTAGAAACCACTCCACACAATATATCTCAGTTCCTGGATATCCATGGGAAAAACTAAGGAAAGAAACTCCTGAAAAATATGAAGCTTATGCTGACATGCAGCCTGAAGAGTGGATCAAAATAAAGATTGAGATAAAGGACGAAACCGCAAAACTTTACGTCAACGGAGCTTCACAGCCAACACTCATTGTCAGCGATCTGAAACAGGGTAAAAATCTGCGGGGAAGTATTGGCCTTTGGGTTGGTCCTGGAACATTGGCCCATTTCACCGATCTTAAAATTACTAAAGAAAACGGATAAAATTAATCTAAGAACTCTAGTACTTTTAATACAAAGAGTTTTGAGCGGTTATTATTTATTCGTATTGCCACAATTTCTGTAGGCGACTGACAAATTATTTTTTGAAAGCAAATGAGAAATACGACAAGTTTCAAAACTAGTTTCTTAGAAAACATCAATAGGTTTTGTTGTTTTCCTGTCAGCCAGTGATTGGCAAGCCCCGGCAACTAAGTGTAAATTTTTTAAAACAAGAAGTATCTGTTTAAGAAAAAACTAATTGAGGGCAATTTTAAATTAGACCGCTGATAATGATTTTAGATTTCTCTATCATTTCATTAGACTTGAACATCTGACTCTCTATTAGAGAGCTCTCAAAAAGCATATATATATGATCCGATAAAACTTCATCCTTAATAAAATTTGAAAAAAATTTCCTTAGATCTTTCTTATGATCCTGAATTACGTTCAGTATTTTACGATTATCACTAGGGATTTCAGATAAAATATTTAAGAAGCTACACCCTCTGAAATTTTCCTTAGAGTTCATGTAAATTAAATAATCAAACGATGACAAAATCTTTGATTTAGTATCTTTTTTGTCGGTTATAAAATTATTGAGTTCATTGAACCAATATGTATGTCTTGCGTTTAAGAATGCTACGCATAGATCTTCTTTGGACTTAAAATGTTGGTAAAAGCTAGCCTTGGCAACTTTTGCTTCAGAAATAATCTGATTAATACCGGTCGAATTGTAACCCTGGTTAGCAAAGAGGCCAAAGGTTACATCCATAATTCTTTCTTTTGGAGATATCATGAGCTGATTTATTTTGGAACAAATATACAACTAAAAAAAAAAAACATACAAACCTGTCTGTCTATTAAATAATATTTAATAGCTGACTTTCCTAAATCAAATCTAGCTAAAAAATGTCTTTTGGACTTTGATTTATAAAAAAAACAGAACTAGCTGCAGTAAAATTTTGCTAATCCTGTTTCTAATACATTTTTCCGCTATTAAAACTTTCGTTGTTCTTCTGTGATTGGCAAATCATTGATACTGGCATATCTCTTGGCCATCAACCCATTCTCATCAAATTCCCAATTTTCATTACCATACGCCCTAAACCAATCACCTTTTTCATCCATATACTCATATTCAAACCTTACAGCAATGCGGTTATCGGTATGCGACCAGTACTCCTTCTTCAGTTTATAATTTTGCTCTTTTTTCCATTTATCGGCAAGAAACTTGACAATTTCTTCCCTGCCGTTTACGAATTTATCTCTATTTCTCCACTCGCTGTCAATAGTGTATGCTTTAGAAATTTTTTCAGGGTCTTGGGAATTCCATGCATCTTCAGCAAATTGAATTTTCTGTAGTGCTGATTCAAATGTAAACGGTGGTAGTGGATGTTTCTGTTCCATTTTTTAATAAATTAAATTGTTAATACTTTCTTAGTCCTTTATTTCGATTATACATCTAGTAATAATTAGACAGGACAAATTTAAAACAAAAAAACAAAACAGACAAACTTGTCTGTCTATTTTTTGTTTATTTTTTTACTTTTAATTTTTTAATCAAAAAACAGAGACTATTGTCCTTTTGTAATCCTTTAGATTTTTCTGGTTTGAAAAACAAAAGCCTGATGCCAAAAGGCATCAGGCTTACTTTCGTAGATAAATATTAATACTTCGCTTAAGCTTAAAATCAAATTTTAACTTTTCCCAGCAGATTTTCAATTCTTGAAGGTGAAATTTCTGGATTTGCTCCTGGAGCTTCGGCTACTAGAGCTCCTACCGCACAGGCAAAATCAATGGCATTCTGAGGTGCTTTATCGGTAAGCAGTGATGTGATTAAAGCCGCTAAAAAGGAATCCCCTGCTCCAACTGTATCAGATACCTTAATAGGATATCCTCCATTTTGATAAAGCTCTCCTTCCCACATTAATAAGGCTCCGTGTTTTCCCTTAGTGACACACATAGCCCTTACTTTTGTTTTCTCTGCAATAAAATGCATATTGTCTTCCAGACTTGTAAAAGGAGATTCAATAGCTGTTGCTATCTCTAGCAATTCCTCATCATTGAACTTAATAAAATCAGCTGAGTTCATTAATTCCTGCAAAATTTCATAGGAATAATGCGGTTTTCTTAAATTGACATCAAAGACCTTGTAAGCCACTGAATTCAACAGTTCTTTTAAAGTTTTTCTTGAAACAGCATCTCGACAGACTAAGCTGCCATAAATAAGTACATCTGCTTGCTTCACTATTTTTTCAGCCTGCTCATTCAATACAATTTTATCCCATGCTGACGGGTAGCTGATTTCATAACTTGCCGAACCTCGTTCGTTTAAAGTGACATTTACCAGACCAGTTGGAAAATCTTCTGAGGTAACTATTGTATCGATTTTAAGTCCCAGACTCTTTATCTCTTCCTTAATCACTCTGCCATCTTGATCGTTTCCTACACAGCTAATCATAGCCACCTGGCAGCCAAAAGTTTTCATGCGCAGGGCGACATTAAGCGGTGCCCCTCCAATCTTTTTCTCATTGGCAAAAACATCCCAAAGTACCTCTCCGTACGCCACCGCTTTAAGGTTTTTTCCGTTATTCATTCTAAAATATTTTATTATTAATTTCTATTCTGGCTGAGTTATCTGAAGATTTGAGATTGTGCTTGTCTGTCCTTCAGCGATTAATCCCCATTTGTTTTTGTCTCTTCCGTAAATGCGGTTGGTGAGCGCTGCTTTTCCATTAATATAGAGCATAACAACACTTCCCTCGGCAATTATTTCAACATCATATTTTACATTTGTCTGAAAGGCAAAAGGCAAACGAGTAACTTCCTGCGAAGCCGAATTATAACCGCTTATTTTTCCATTAGCAATATCAAAAACAATTTTATAGTAACTTCCTGTATCATTGGTATGAAAAACAAATCCAGCTGTTCCTGAAGATTTCGTTAAAGTAACTTCTGCTTTTATTTTGACCTTCTTTCCAATACTTTTAAAAGTTACCGTTGCTTTTTCTGTTTCTCCCGATAAAGAATAGGTTCCATTATTGGCTGTTGCATTTGCTGAAATGGCATCTACTTCAGCAGTAGCGTTCTTTTTAGAAAATAAATCCTTTACTGACTTCGGAGATTGAGTCCCTAAAGTTCCATCTGAATTCTGAATCAATTCATGAATAACCATATTCCCCGCCCAATCTTTATTTCCTAAATCATTTTCAGGTGTTTTTCTGGCATTCCATCCAAAAACATATCTTTTATTTCCGTCAGAAGCCGTTTTTCCTGCATAGAAATATTCTCCGTCAATTCTGTCATTCTCAGGTTTTGTCCAGGGACCATTGATAGATGATGCAATTCTGTAATGTGTACCTTTACTTCCGCTCCAATTCTCAGAAAACATTAAATACCAGTTACTTCCCATCTTGAAAATATCCGCACATTCCATCATTAGATAATTATCCTCTGAAGTTGTAGTATAAAGTGGAGCTTCAACATCCCATTTTCCTGATGCAGGATCAGCACTTGTAAAATGTAGCAGAACGGCTTTCCTTCCCGGTTCTGTCTGTGTGCTTACCAGCATTGAATATTTTTTCAGTTCATCATTGTAAAATACATGAGGATCTCTAAAATCATAGTTATAATATCCTGTCGGTGCAGTTATTTTAAAGGACGGAACTTTTTTCCAGTTTTTCAAGTCGCTGCTAATTGCGCATAATACGCTTTCTCTTGCATTGGATTGAACAAAAGCTGGAGTTTCGTTATGTCCAGTATAATAGAAATAATAAAGACTGCCCGCTTTGATAACTGACCCACTGCCAATCGCAAAATCAGGTTCAAGGTTTGAACCATACGGAATGGTTTGGCCTTCATAAGTAAAATGTGCTAGATCTATGCTCTGATATTCATGAATATC
Organism: Flavobacterium sp. S87F.05.LMB.W.Kidney.N; assembly: GCF_004366435.1. NCBI lineage: Bacteria > Pseudomonadati > Bacteroidota > Flavobacteriia > Flavobacteriales > Flavobacteriaceae > Flavobacterium > Flavobacterium sp. S87F.05.LMB.W.Kidney.N. Next base: position 294,056 of record NZ_SODX01000004.1, read on the forward strand.
ATGAAATCCTTTTCCAGCTGGTTTATTTTGTGCGTCATGCAGGAAGTAGATATGAAATTTTCCGTTATCAAAAAAAGGCATTACATCTCCAGTATAACCCGCGCTATAGTACGGATCGTCTGCGCCCATCCATTGCGCTGGCGGAACAGGAAAAACACTTGTTATTTCAGAATTGCCTCCTGAAATCGAACCTCCAATATAAGTTTCATCCTGACTGCACGAAGCAAGCCAAAAGAAAGCGAGAGCAATTGTAATTATATTTCTGTATTTCATTGTATTAAATTCAAGTGATTTATTTTCCCGCTAGATAATTGATACTGTTTTGTGTCAGCAATCTGATGTTTGCAATAAACTCATTAGACTGGCTTGGCACGCCGCTGCTGTTGGTTTCATTGTACCAGTCGTAAGCCCCCATTGAAATAACAATTACATTTTTATTTGTACTTGTATTTGGAAATTCTGCAATGGTAACCCTTCCGTTCAGTTCATTATCCCAAGCTTCACTTGCCAGATTGGTTCCTCCTGTTTGGTTTCTCCAACCTTCTCCATTATTGTATCCGCCCCATTCCGGTAAAAACCACCATGCGGTATGATTTAATCTGAAAGTGCCGCTTTGCAGTAAATTAGCTTTTCCAGCTTCAAAAGTGGTTAAACCCTGAAATATTGGATGGGCTTCATGACCAACAAATGACATTCCCCATGAATTTCCGTCTACAAATCCATTTGGAGGAAAATCACCAAAAACATTATTTGGTCCTTTTCCTGATGGAACAATTCCTAAAGCATCAACGTATTGTGAAGCGAAAGAAGTCAAAAGCAGGTTTCCGCCATTTGCCCTGAAATTTTTAAGTGCAGTGGTAACGGCAGGATTATAAGCAATAGAAGGTAAATTTGCAGCCGAATCAAAATGCCACCAAATCACATCGACATCACTTAAATCTGCGCCGTTCTGAAGACTTTCAAAGGAAATATATTTAGCTCCCGGGAAATTATCAAATAACCAGTTTGAAGTTGTAACTTCATCCATGTTTGTGATTCCTGACCTTGTAGCTGCAGTTCCTAAAAATGCAACTGTTAATCCTGTAACTGGAACTCCGACATTTGCAGTATAATTAACGCTTTTGCCATTTGATGTTATTACAAAAATGACTGCATTTGTAAAATCAACTGTTGCTCCTGAAACTGGTGAAATTGTAACGCCTGTTGTAACTTCGATCACTGGTTTAAGCGCTGTTAAGTCAGTATTTTCAGGTAAGGTCAAATTAATTGTTCTGCTGATGTCGTTTACAATTGCTGCTGCACCATTGATCGTGAAACTTTTAATTGGACTTAAAACGGTTGTTGTTACTGTGTAATCTTTGTATAAATTACCGTTAACCACTCTGAATTTTACTGGATTTGTAAAATTAATAGCTGAATTTAATTCCAGATTTGACGTTGCTCCTTCTTCAAAAACAACTTCTGGTTTTATGGCTGTTATATCTGATCCGTAAGGCATTACAACAGTAATTTTCCCTGTTGTCTGATTAATGCTTCCTGAAACTCCGTTTAATTTAAATGAAAGTACATTTGAAGGCGAATTCACATCAAATCCGCCAGTTTCAAAACTGTTTTCGCAGGCAGTAACCATAAAAATCATTGCCAAAACTATAGACATTTTAGTCCAATATTTATTTAAAGCTTTTTTCATTTTGCTGATTCTTTAAGGATTAATAACCTGGATTCTGTTTATACAATCCCTGACTGAAATTAATTTGCTTCAACGGAATTGGGCAGTATTCTTCTTTGTGTGCATCAAAAAAAGCATCCTGATAATAGGTACGTTTTGTTTTTTCTTTTGCATAAAAGTCATTCATAACCTGATCTGTAATTCCCCAGCGAACAAGATCGAAGAATCGGCTTCCTTCCATAGCCAATTCTAAACGACGTTCCCAGCGCAAAGCTTTACGGGCAAAATCCTGTGTCCAGTTGCAATTGCTTCCGTCCACATATGTATTGATTTTAAAATTGTTTACGTAAGGCAGTCTTCCTGTACTCTGTGCAGCTCTTTCTCTTATTTCATTAATTAAAGGCAAAGCTTCAGATTGTCTTCCTAATTCAATCAAAGCTTCGGCACGCATCAGAACCACATCAGCATAGCGAATCTGGATTCTGTTTTTTGAATTTCCATAAAACGGATCAATATTTACCACACAGCTGCAGCTTGGTGCAACATTTTCCTTTAGAGAAGCAAAATAACCATACGTTCCTGGAGATCTAACCCAGGCTTCAACATATAGAAATTCAGGATCATATTTATAAGGCAGACCTGGCATTGCAACGGTATGATATAATCTCGGATCAACTGTATTAGCATCTATGTTTTTATAATCAAAATCCTGATCATTATAAGTATCAAATTCCGGCAGACCATTTACGCCTGTTTTAAAGGCATTCACTAGATTCTGGCTTGGCTTATGAAAATCGCAGCATCCTAAACCTTGGGGAGTAGAAAGCACATCTGAAAAATTCAGCCTTCCATAAAGTGTTCCGTCATTATCAGAAAACTGGATTGAGAAAATAGATTCTGGTCCGTTCTCGTAAGTTCCGGGAAGAAAGTTGTTTGCAAAATCAGGTTCTAAAGAAGCTTTTCCAATTACGTTATCTGTTGCCGCAATTACTTCCTGCAGATGCTGCTGATTTATGCCTGTAACTTTAAATGTTTCATCCTGCGTATAGGCCTGATACAATCTTGTTTTTGCCAGATAAGCATAAGCCGCTTTTTTAGTGGCGCGACCTACCTGTGGCTGTGTCTCGGGTAGATTATCTGCAGCAGCTTGAAAATCTTCTGCAATTTTATTCCAAAGTTCTTCGTTTGAAAGCGCTTTGTTTGAAATTGTTTTATAATCTTCTACTGGAATATCTTCTGTTATGTAAGGAACATCTCTAAACATAATTTTCAGCATAAAATAAAAATGTCCTCTTAAAAAACGCATTTCAGCCATTCGTGTTTTTTTCAGTGGATAATCCGCTTCTGAGAGCTGCTCTAATGCTTTTAAGGCTTTATTGGCTCTTGAAACTCCTACATAGCTGATATACCAGAAAGAATCCAACTCTCCAAAATCAGGTCTGATATTATTGGATACTTCAAAAAAGTGAAAATCCTGAATATCATTTGTACCGCTTCCTCCTTTGTAAGCATCATCTGAGCGGACATTTCCGAATGGCCACAGACTATACGGAGAATCATAATGATCGTTTCCTAACTGTGCATAAGCTGCATTCATAAATCCTTCAACGGACTGAGGTGTAACAATATCTTCTTCTGACAACACCCCACGCGGATCATTTTCTAAAAAATCGGAACAGGAAGCCAAAAAACCCATCACTGCAAATCCTGCTATATATAGTATTTTTTTCATTTTTTCAATCTTTTATTATAAAGTAAAATTAAGACCGGCAGTAAAGGTTGTCGGCTGAGGATATCCAAAACCTGCATTTTCCGGATCAACTCCTGTGAAGCTTTTGGCATCAATAATCAATAAATTCTGTCCGCTTATGTAAAGTCTAAAACTCTCCATATTTAGTTTCTTCAGTAATTCTTTAGGAAAACTATATCCAAACTGCAAAACTCTAAGTTTAAGATAATTTCCATTTTCTACATAATAAGTTGAAAATCTCGACTCTGCATTTCTGTCAACAGTTGTCAATGCTGGGATTGTAGAATTTGGATTGTCTAAAGACCATGCATTAAGCAGGCGGGTTCCTTTGTTTGATCCCACATCATCAACACTCCAGAAATCAGTCTGATATTTGGTATTATTGATAACATCTACATCGCTTGCTCCTTCCCAAAAGGTTGTAAAATCAAAGTTTTTATAAGACAAGTTTAAATTAATGCCGTATAGCAGTCCAGGATTTGGATTTCCAATCCACGTGCGGTCTTTATCTGTAATTGCCCCGTCTCCATTTAAATCTCTGTAACGGATTCTTCCAAGACCCTTCCCTTCCTGAATTGCCGAATTATCCACCTGATCCTGACTTGTAAACAATCCGTCAGTAACATATCCGTACATCGAATTGATTGGTCGCCCTAAAATATTATCATCCAGTCCGTCGCCGCCGTAGTTATTTTTTACTTCATCTGGCAATTGTGTAATTTTATTTTTGTTTGACGAAATATTTCCGGAAATATCATATTTCAGTCCAAATGAAGTTTCATCGTGATAGCCTAAAGAAAACTCCCAACCTCTATTTTCCATAGAAGCTCCATTAACCCAACGGTTTCCGCCTTCTCCAATAACTCCTAAATAAGGTGGCAATACTAGAATATCATCTGTTTTTTTGATATAATAATCTACAGATCCGCTTAATTTTTGTTTGAATAAACCAAAGTCCAAACCAATGTTCGTTTGTGTAGTTGTCTCCCATTTCAAATCATCATTTCCAGACTGAGTCGCAATAAAACCAGACGGAAGTAATCCGTTTCCGTTTCCTGCAATATCGTAAGCTGTTCCAAAAGAAGTTGCCCATGTTGGACTTCCACCCGCATAACTTGCCAGATAAAGCGAATAAACCGCTGTATTGCTGATTTCCTGATTACCAGTCTGTCCCCAGCCTGCTCTTAATTTTAAATCTGAAAAAACAGAAGCATTGTTTTTTATAAAATTTTCGTTGCTGATTCTCCATCCTGCTGAAACTGCTGGAAAAGTTCCAAACTGATTGTTTTTTCCAAAACGGGAAGAACCATCACGACGAATTGTAGCCGAAACCAGATATCGATTATCAAACTCATAATCTGCTTTTCCGAAATAAGAAAGTAAAGAATATACAGTAGAAGTTCCGCTGGTAAAAGATTCTCCTGTTCCTGCATCGGGATACATATAATCTGGAGTTTCAATCAAAAAGTCGTTCTTACGCAGCGTATTTGTATCATAAGTATCTTTGTACATCTCTGTTCCTGCCATCAGATTCAGATTGCTTTTTCCAAAATTCAGGCTATAAATTGCAGTATTTGTCCATGTCCATTTGTCACTGATAGACTGATCGATGGTAACAGAAGTCTGATCGTTTTGCAGATAACCAGATTTGTAGCTTCTCTGCAGTGTACGTTTTTTGTAAAAGCCGTAATCCATTCCGAAACTGGTCTTGATGTGCAGGTTTTTAATGATTTCTAAATCCGCGTAAGCGTTACCAAAAAGACGCAGATAATCGTATTTATTATCTTTATTGTATTCTAAAAGACGAACTGGATTCTGTCTGTCATTCATCCCTCCGACTGGTCCTCCCCAGCCAATTCCGTCTACAGTGTGCACCGGAATAATTGGTAAAGCTCTAAGTGCGGGGTCTAGAACACCAGGATCTGTCACTTCATTAGTTCTGTTTAAACTGAAATTCTCGCCAATAACCAGCTTTCCGTCAAAATATTTATACGACCCATTCATGCGGGCAGAGATTCTTTCAAAATCTGTTGTTTTAACCACGCCTTCGTTCCCGTAATATCCTAATGAAAAAACGTAGCTCCCTTTATCTGAAGCATTCGAAACAGACAAATCATAAGAATTGGCAACTCCAGTTTGAGAAATCGCATCGTACCAGTCAGTATTTGAAGCTTTTATGGTTTGCTCGGCATCTAAATATTCTGGAACCAGAACTTTATTCAATTGCGGTTTATTATTATTTACCGACCAGTCAAACTGATAACGAAGGTTATTATTATTTGGATTTAAACCATCGTTTATATTGGCCTGCCAAAGTGCCTGACCAAATTGGTTCGCATTGAGAACATCTAACTTTCTTGAATAATCAGAAAAGGAAGCATATGTGCTGAAATTGATTCTCATTTTACCTTCTTTTCCTTTTTTGGTTGTAATGATAATCACACCATTTGAAGCTCGGGAGCCATAAATACTGGCTGAAGAAGCATCTTTCAGCACCTGAATGGTTTCAATATCGTTAGGATTTAATTCATGCATTCCAGATTTTGTCGGCATTCCGTCAATTACGTAGAGCGGATCTGTATTGTTCAGCGTCCCGACACCGCGGATCACTACTTTTGTATTTCCTCCGCTTGGCGAACCATCTGAAGACACTTTTACTCCGGCAACTCTTCCCTGCAAAGCTTTGATCGGGTTTGGCTCTGGCTGTTTCATGACTTCTTTCATGTTCACAACTGCGACTGCTCCTGTAATATCCGTTTTCTTTTGTTTGGAATAACCGGTTACTACAACTTCATTCAATTGATTGTTATCAACTTTCAGCGTTACATTGATCGTTTTCTGCCCGTTAACAGAAATAGATTGCGGCGCATATCCGATAAACGAAATTACAAGTACGGCATCTGAAGCAACATTTTGAAAGGAAAAATTTCCATCAAAATCTGTTGCTGTACTGGTATTTGTACCCGAAATAATTACGGTTGCTCCTGGAAGCGGCATTCCGTCATCTGCCGAAATTACCGTTCCCTTTACTCCGTTTTCCTGAGCTGTCATCATCAGCATGGGAAAGAAGAAAAATAGAAAATAAATAATTTTACTTTTCATGAGGTTAGTGGTTTTTAGTTAGTTTTTATTTAATTGGTTAATTACGAGGTTGTTTAATTCTATTGTCTGTTTTGAAGACACCGAAAGAGATGTAAATGGCTGCTGCGGGAAAAAGATTTCGGTTATAACTTTTTCGCCATTATTGTAAAATATTTCAATAGATGTTTTATCCAGAATAATTTTAAAAGCACCCTCTCTTTGACTGCCGCCTAAAGATGCTTTGGTAATCGTTGCAGCAAATTTTTCTGAGAAATCATTTTTTCCAGACTTTGAACGGTCCACAAATAAATAATGAGCTGCATTATTGATTCCGAATGTCAAAGACTCGCCTTTATCATTTGAAAGCATAAAAGTGTAGGTATCCTGTTTTATGTTTTTTAGCTTAAAATCAATAATTGCCTTAGTTAAATCAACTTTTGCAGCTTCTGGAATAGAAAGATTACCTTTACCTTTTAAGCTTTTGCCTTTGATTGTTTTAGAAATATATTGATTGATTTCTTTTACAGGAATGCTAACCAGACTGAACTCATTTCCTTTTTTTATTAGCTGAATTTCTCTAGCGATCGTAGTGCTGCTTCTCCAGACATTTGTCGGTACATCTTGGGCATAATCCCAATTGGACATCCAGCCGATAAATAATCTTCGCCCGTCCGAGTTTGGAATATTATTCCAGGTTACACCGGCATAATTATCTTTTCCGTAATCTATCCAGACGGCTTTTTCCTGTTCTATTCTTTTGGCAAAATTTGGGTCTAATGTAAAAGCAGTTCCATCAAAATCTCCAATAAAATATTGCGTTCCAGAACCTCCATTTGCACCTCCTGGATTTAAGCTCTGAATTAAAACCCATTTGGTTTCATTTGTACCCTGCACTTTTATTTCAAAAAAATCTGGACATTCCCAAACACCTCCATGTGCCCCAATATTTTTCCCGAAATCAGATAAATATTGCCAGCTTTTTAAGTCTTTGGATTTATAAAATTGGGAACGGTCCTGCGCTGCTAAAACCATTATCCATTGTTTATGGGTTTCATCCCAAGTCACTTTTGGGTCACGAAAATCACGAATTCCCGGGTTTTTCACGACAGGATTTCCTTCCTCAAATTTCTGCCATGTAAAACCATTGTCATTTGAGAACGCAATATCCTGCTGCTCAACATCAATTTTATTTTCTTTTTCCTTTGTCATATCATGCAGCGTATAAACCGCTACAATTGGCGCCGTATTTCCGATACCTAAACCTGATGTATTATTTATATCTACAACAGCACTTCCTGAGAAAATATACTTATCCTTATCCGGGTAAATTGCGATAGGCAATTCTTCCCATTGAATCAGATCTTTACTGACTGCATGCCCCCAATGCATTGGTCCCCATTTATTTCCATCAGGAAAATGCTGGTAGAATAAATGATATTTCCCATCTGCATAGAACATTCCGTTAGGATCATTCATCCAGCCTTTTTTGGGTGTAAAATGAAAATTAGGGCGGTACATTTGTTCCTCAGCCGAGGCTGATACTGAAACAGCAGTTGTTTGTGCAACAGCCGAGTACGGTATAAATCCCCCTGCTGAAAGGAGTATCGCACTATAGAATGCCAGCGGCAGATGTTTCTTTGATTTCATTTTTTTTAATATTTTTTTTGGTTAGATTTTCGCTTAATACTTCTAAAGAGATTCCTTTAGTTTCCGGCATCATAAAAATTACGAACAGGAGCTGTAATACCATCATTAGTGTAAAAATTAAGAATACGGCATCTGGTCCTATTTCTGAAAACAACATTGGAATTAAAGACGGAATAATCGCTGCCAGAACCCAATGCACTGAACTTCCAAATGCCTGTCCCGATGCACGGATATGATTTGGAAAAATTTCTGAGATGAAAACCCAGATAACGGCTCCCTGACCGATGGCGTGTGAAGCGATAAACAGGAAAAGAAAAATGGGTACTGATAATCCTCCCCAATTGTAATAAAATGAAGCAGAAACTAATCCTAAAGAAATGATATATCCAATAGAACCAATATACATTAACAACTTCCTTCCTAATCTGTCAATTAATGCTACTCCAATTAAAGTAAATATAAGATTGGTGATCCCAATGCCGATACTGCTTAATAAAGCCGTGTTCTGTCCTAAACCTGCTTCTTCAAAAATTCTGGGTGCATAATATAAAAAAGCATTGATTCCTGAAAACTGATTGAAAAAAGCAATTAAAAAAGCTAGGATTAAAGGGAAACGGTATTTCTTCATGAATATATTTTCATGTTTCGTCACTCCATTTTCTCTGGAATCATCCATAATGGAAGAAAGAGAGGCCGAGGGATCGATTTTAAGGAGTACTTTACGCGCTTCTTCATCACGGTTTCTGGACAGGAGCCATCTTGGACTTTCTGGAATTGTTATGATAAAAAGAATATAAACAACAGACGGAATAGCCTGAACCCCAACCATCCAGCGCCAAGCATTTTCTCCAATGTCTTTTAAAAAATAATTAGATATAAACGCGATTAAAATACCCAGAACAATATTAAACTGATACAAAGCAACCAATCTGCCTCGTTTTTCAGCTGGAGCAATTTCTGAAACGTACGCCGGAGCAGCAATGGTTGAAGCGCCAACACCCAAACCTCCAATAAACCTAAAAGCAGCAAAAACATAAGGATCATTGGCAAAAGCAGCACCAACGGCAGAAATGAAATATAAAATTCCGATCCAAAACAGGGTTTTTTTACGTCCTATTTTATTGGTTGGGATTCCTCCAAAAATAGCACCTACGACTGTTCCCCACAGTGCCATTGCCATAACAACAGATCCATGAAAAGCATCAGATGAATGCCAGAGAAGCTGTAGTTGTTTATCAGCTCCAGAAATAACTACGGTATCAAAACCGAATAGAAAACCTGCCAGTGCAGCAGTAACAGACCAAATCAATATCTTGTTCATTGTAGATGTATTAAAAACTTGTTGCTAAGATATCCGCAATAAAAACAACTTATTTTTAATGATGTTACAATTTTATTCTATAATTATTGACAGTTTGATATTTTTACACTAAAAGCTTTATTTGCAAGGCTTTACATAATTTAAAACTTATTTACGAAAACCGTGTAGTTTCGATTTTGTTACATTAGGTTTAAAAATGATACCTGATTTGTATCAATTTTAAACCAATATTAATTTGAGGATTTGTATTCCTTTGGTGAAATTCCAAATTTATTCTTAAAAGCTGTAGAAAAATAATTGGGAGAAGAGAATCCCAGCGAGTAAGCAATTTCAGAAATATTCATATTATTTAACTTTAAAAGCTCTGCCGCCTTCTCTAATTTTACATTATTAATATGGTCGCTGATATTAATTCCGATAATTGCTTTTACTTTTCGATACAGCTGAACTCTGGAAACTCCAAGTTTATCGGCTAAATCTTCAACAGAGAATTTAGGATTTTCGACATTCTTTTTAATAATATCATTCATTTTGGTAATAAAGGATTGTTCCTGATTGCCAAATTTCGATTCAGGCTCAACACGATAAATATTATTAGTATAATAATAACGAAGTTTCTCTCTATTAAAAAGCAAGCTTGATATAGATTGTTTCAAAATAGAAAGGCTGAAAGGCTTCGTAAGATACTGGTCTACTCCGCTTTGCAATCCTTTCAAAACAGATTCTTTATTACTCTGCGCAGTTAAAATAATAATTGGAATATGAGAAGAACGAAGATCTTTCTTCAATTCTTTACTAATCTCGTAACCATCTTTATCTACTAAATTAATATCACAGATTATAATATCCGGAATAATTTCTAATGCTTTTTGAATCGCATCGCTTCCATCAGAATTATACACTACATATTCATTGGACAGTTTTGCTTTTAAAAAGTTAACCAAATCTACATTGTCTTCTATGATTAGTAGAGTGTGTTTCTCAGCATCAGAAATGGTGTTTGATTCTTTTAAATCGGGTTCTATATTTAAATTATCAGTAATTAAGTTTGGAATACTGGTTAGGTTCTCGGCTTTTTGAATAATTTCACCAGGCTGTAAATGACTGCTTCCTTTTAATAATGTAATGACAAATTCACTACCCTGCTTGGATTTCAGTTCGATAATTCCTTGATGCAAAAGCACAAACTCTTTTGACAAATGCAATCCAATGCCTGAACTGTTTTTATTATTATTTGAAGCCCTGAAAAATGGATCAAAAACATTTGAAAGTTCATCATCAGGGATTCCAATTCCGGAATCTTTAAAATGGATCTGTACTGTATTATCCTGATTTTCGACAATTGAAATACTAATTTTACCATTATCGGGCGTAAATTTAAAAGCATTTGACAGCAAATTGAAATATACTTTGTCCATTAAACCGCGATCAATAAAGAGTTCCAGATTTTTGTTTTTACAGCTTAATTGAAAATCAATATTTCTTCTGGCAGCTTCGCCTTTAAAATTAGCCATGACTTCATTTGTGAAATCGTAAATTTTTGTACTGGAAGCCCTAAGGGTAAATTTTTGCTCTTCAATTTTCCTGAAATCCAATAACTGATTGATCAAACGCAATAATCTGTTTGAGTTTTTATGAATTAGTTTTACTTCATCGATAAGGGCAGTTCCCTTAATTTTTTCATTTTCAATCAGCGACTCTACATAACTCATAATCAAAGTTATAGGAGTTTTAAATTCATGTGAAAGTCCTGTGAAGAAATTGAGTTTTGCTTCATTGCTTTTAGCCGCAAGCTGAGCCATTTCCTGAATTTCATTATTCTGGTCAATAACAGTCTGATTAATTTTTTCAAGCTGTTTTTTCTTCTTTGAAATAGAAATAGTTGAATAAATGCTGTAGATAGTCAGACTCAAAATAATCACTAAGAAAAAACTCAATAATCGAACCAGATTGTTCTGCGAAGCATATTCTCTTTCCTGAACTTTTATTGCTCCCTGCTGAGACTCAATAACTGTCTGCTGCTGATCGACTTTATCCATTTGATTTTCGATAATTTCAGCATTATTCTTATCTATTACGATTGTATTGAGTATGTTATTTTTTGCAACTGCTTCTTTATAATACATTTTTAAAGCCAGTTTCAATGCTTCATTTCCTCCTGTCGGATACAGCACTGTTCCGTCTAAAACTCCGTTTTTAACCAATTCTATTCCCCCATTCACTGTGTTGAGTCCGTCAACACCAATAAATTTAATTTTCTTTTCCAGTCCGGCAGTTTTGGCAGTTTCCCAGGCACTTAAAGCCATACGGTCATTATGGGCAAAAATATATTCGATATCAGGATTTTGCAAAAGAATCGCTTTTAGGGGCGCTTTAACTGACTCTTTTTCCCAATCACCAAATATGATTTTTTCAATTTTGAAACGTTTATTTTCTTTGATAATCTGATCAAACCCTAAACTACGCTCATACGCTGGTGAAGAACCGTTTGCTCCTGTTATTTCTATAATCTTACCTGAACCTTTACCGTGCGAAATAATATATCGCGCTGCAATTCTGCCAATTTCAATATTATCAGCTCCAAGATAAGCAGTATAGTTTTCTCCTTCAATTTTCCGGTCTACAATAAGAACAGGAATTCCGGCTTTTATTGATTTTTCTACAACTGCCGTCAAAGGTTTAGACTGGATTGGGGATACAATAATGACATCTGCTTTATTAGATATGAATCCTTCAATATCTTCTATTTGCTTCTCTATGCTGTTATTGGCATCTTTTATAGTCAGATCGACTTCAGGCCGCAATGAGGCTTCAATTTTCATTGAGCTGTTCATCTGCTTACGCCAGTCATCAGTAGTCATGGCCTGAGAAAATCCAACTTTTATTTTATCACTCAGTTTTTGTTTACAGGAGATTAGACCTAATGACACTATAAAAAGTATCAAAGTATATTTTAAAAATTTATACATCGAAATTATGGGTTTATGTAAATAAAAAAATAAGTTCTTACAATACTTTATTGAGCCAGCTGCTTGTGAAAAAAATTAGGAAGGAATATTTTTACTATAACAAGCGGTAAGAAAATCTAATAATTAAAAAAGTAAAATTAAACTTTTATTTCATGTACACAAATGAGCGAATAATATATCTGATGTAAAATAATAATCATGCTTATATTTTACTCTATAAGATTTAAAAGTATTAATGACAAAAAGTGCAATTAAGGAGGGACATCCCTGTAAGTGTAGGATACTTACAAGTATAATTAGAGAATGTCATTTAGAAAAGGAGCGCCTGTTCGCATATAGTTAGGAATTATATTGATTGCAACTCCCAAATTAGTTTCACGTACTAACCAATCAAGTTCTTCCGGATTTTTAGGTTCTAATCTTTATAATTATTAATCTGGCACTTTCGATTCAAAAAAGCATTTTTTATACTGCAAATCAGTTAAACAGTATTTTCCAATTTAAACAATATTTGATTATCGTTTATAAATTACCTGCTAGGGCCACAATGAATAATGAAAAAGAAAAATATTCATAACTATCAGGTGAAATAAATGCTAATTTGAAACTGAAAAGTGCCGATTAAAATCTTAGAAAAAGTTTTTACATCACAAATATGAATGCATAAAAACCTTTGCTTTCGGGTAAAAATGTTATTTTATTTTAATGACAACTTTTCCTTTAGCCCTTCCGCTTTCTACATAAGACAACGCATCGTTTGTTTTTTCGAAAGGAAAAATTTTATCAACAATAGGTTTGATTACGCCAGACTCGATAAGTTTGGTAATTTCACTTAACTGCTCCCCATCTGCTTTCATAAACAAAAAAGAATAGTCTACGTTTTTATGTTTTGCTTTTTTACGGATACTAGAACTTAGTAATGACAGGACAATTTTTACAAACCAAGGAGCTTTGATTTCTTTTGCAAAAACAGGTGTCGGCGGTCCGGAAATAGAAATTAGTTTGCCACCTGGTTTTAATATTCGCAGCGATTTTTCGAGTGTTTTCTGATCCTGACTATTTAAGACTGCATCATAATCACTCAAGATTTTTTCGAAATCACTGTTTTTGTAATCAATAACAATATCAGCTCCAAGGTTTTTTAATAAGCCGGTACTTTGAGCACCTGCCGTAGTAGCAACTACAGCACCCAAATGTTTGGCCAGCTGAATAGCAAAAGTTCCAACTCCACCAGATCCTGCCTGTATAAACACTTTTTGACCTGATTTTACTCCAGCTCTTTCAACCAAAACCTGCCAAGATGTAAGCCCTACCAGCGGAATAGATGCAGCTTCTTCCATCGAAAGATTTGTAGGTTTCAGGGCGGCATCTTTTTCGTCAATGGCAATAAACTGGGCAAATGTACCTATTCGGTAATCTGAGACTCTCGCATAGATCTGGTCCCCAGTTTTAAACTTTTTTACATTCTTTCCTGTTTTTACAACTATTCCTGCCACATCATGACCTAAAATGAGCGGCAGTTTATAGGGTAGAATGAGTTTAAATTCTCCTGTTTTTATTTTAGAGTCTAAAAGATTGACACCTGCCGCATGGATTTCGACCAATATATCATTTTCTTTTACATCTGGTAAAGAAAGTTCTACACGCTGCAGACTTTGCTTTTTACTGTATTTATTAATTACAAATGCTTTCATTTTAGATGTTTTAAAGTTTAATTACTGCTTAAGGCAGCGTAGTTTTTTTAGAATTTACCAGATTGAAAGCCAGTTTTGGAAAAAACCTGCTAACAATAATAATTTAGAATTACCAACTCTAATAGTAAATTGCTCTTTTTGATTTCAGAAATAAGAGCTTTTACTAACTGCTTTGGGTTTAGTTTTTTGTTTGCAATTGCGAATCTTATTCGGTCACTTCCGCCGCTTATAAATATTGTATTTGCTGTTTTTTTATTTCATAATTATTTAAATTAATTTTATGCTTTTGGTTCTCTGATCAACAGATTGTTTTGTTGAAAACAAACTAAAAAGTCTATTTTAAATTATACTTTTTAGTTTATTTCATACTAAAAAAAATTAGATGACGTATTGTTCTAATTCAGACTTTAGACTTTTTACCAAACCCTGCATTGGTTTTGCAGTCTGCATAACTCTGCACATTACTATTCCCCCTTCAACAGAAGCTACCAATTTAAAAGCAAAAACAACGGGATCTAGTTTAGCAGAAAATTCTCCGTTATTAATTCCTTCTTGAAGCAGAGCGGTTAATTCCTGTTGACCTTTTTTAAATACTTTAGCCACTTTTTCTCTTATAAAGGGATAATTATCATCTGCCTCTACTGCAGTATTAAATATCGGGCATCCGCCTGAAATATAGGTATCAATAGGGTTTTTATAAAAATCTAAAAAGGCATGTATTTTGCCCTTCATTGTCTTTGAGCCGTAAACAGCAGCTCTTATTCTATCAGAAACCATCTTAAGAGATAAGTCAATTACTTGGTCCGACAAATCTTCTTTATTTTCAAAATGACCATATAAACATCCTTTGGTAAGCTTGGTCGCCTCAAGAACATCATCAATGTTAACTCCCGAAATGCCCTTTTCATTATAAAGAGGAACCGCGGTTTCTAATATGAATTGTTTTGTTTTTTCGGCCTTAGTCATCATTTTGAAATTAATTAGACAGCAAATATACTAAAAAGTATATTTCATACACGAAATTATAATAATTTATTCTTTTGAATTTTAGCCTAACTATGAATCACCTCTATGAAAAAATGCCATATAACTAATCTATATTTTTATGACACATTATTAAAGTGAATTCATAACACTGTTTGGCAAAAAGCTAAGACTGTCTGTTTTTGCCTTAAATAAATTATCCAATACGATTTAAGAAAAAAGCTTCGATGGCAAATATGATAAAACAATACTGTACAGTTATTCCATTTCAACAATCATTTCGGCTTCAATTACCATGTTTTGCGGAAGTGTATATACACCCACAGAAGTACGCGCATGCCTGCCCTTCTCGCCAAACACTTCAATTAATAAATCAGAAAAACCATTCATTACTTTTGATTGGTCAGTAAACGACTCGGCGGTATTTACATAACCATTTACTTTTACTATGCGTTTTATTTTGTTCAGACTTCCAAAAGCACGTTTAAGTACCGCCAGCTGATTTATGGCTGTCAGCCTGGCGGCCTGATAACCTTCTTCGGTGGTGAGACTGCTCCCTACTTTTCCAGTAATGTATTTCCCGTCTGCTTTAAGCGGTCCTCTTCCCGACAGGAAAACCATGTTTCCAACTTTTACCATATCCACATAACTTCCTAATGATTCTGGTATTTGCGGCAATTGAATTCCTAATTGACTTAACTTTTGCTCTGGAGTTTGTGCTGACAAATTAAAACTCAATAGTACTAATGCAAGTATTACTATATTTTTCATTATTTCCTTCTTATAATTATCTAAAAAAGAAAGTCATCTTTAAAAGACGACTTTCCTTATTTTTGTTTTTATTTATCTTATTATTTTATGAATTTGATCAATTCGGCATTAAATTTTGGAAGCTCTTCGATAAACAAGGCATGACCGCTTTTCTCGAATGGAACCAAAGTTGAATTGGCAATTGATTTGTGCATTTGTTCAGCTAATTCGTAAGAACAAATTTTGTCCTGTGTTCCGTGAAGTATAAGAGTTGGTATTTTTATTTTTTTCAAATCTTCTCTTAAATCTGTATCACGAAGTGCTTTCATAGATTCTCCCATTGCATATGGAGATGCCTGTGCCTGAATAGTTCCTAACCATGCACCTTGTCCTGCAGATACGCTTGTTTCATTGGCTGGGAATATTTTTCCGAAATTCTCAAACAATTGTGGTCTGTTAGTATTATTAAGGGCAATAAGACCGTTTACATCTTCTTTTGTCCAGAAACCGTAGTTAAAATCTGCTCTTTTTGTCCATAAGGGAGCCGCTGCGCCAAACAAAGCCAGTTTTGAAACGTGGGCTGCATTGTATTTGGCTACATAATGAATCACTGTTGCGCCTCCCATAGAGAATCCGCCGATTGTTGCTCCTTCAATTTTAAGTTTGTCTAGGATTACTTTGATATCATCTGCATAAACATCATAGTTGTACGCCCCCCCCGGTTTGTCTGATAATCCAAAACCTCTTAAAGTAATTCCGATAACGCGATATCCTTTCTGGATAAGTTCTGCATATTGGTATTCATACATCGCATCACTTAATGGCCATCCGTGAATCAGTACTACTGGTTTTCCTTCTCCTAAATCCGTTACATGCAGTTTTACATTTTTCTCTACTTCAATATATTCTTCCCTTCCTAAACTTGCCGGTTTTCTTTGACTTTGAGCAAATACTGTTGATACAGCTAATAAAAAAATAGCGAAGCTTGTTGTTACGATTGTTTTTAAATTGGTTTTCATTTCTTTTAGGTTTTAATTTATTTAAAATTTTTATTTATATCTGTCATTTCTTATTGACAGGACAAAATTGATAATTCTACGATTATAAAAAAAATTAATAATTTTTAGTATATATAAATTTTATTTATAATCTTGTTTAATCAGAACTTCAATTCATTTAGAGTTTCCATATGATTCAATCTTTTTTAAGCAGGAATGAATCACTAATTTATCTTATAAATAGATTTTCAGTATAGTTTACTTTTTCATTACCAAGACAGGTTTTCCTTTTTCCACTATATATGTTGCCAGTTCCGAAGCTTTTGCATGACTGTTATTTCTTGCAGAGTGAACTACGCCAGCAGGGATAAAAAGTACTTCTCCGGCCTTTAAAGTAACAGGAGACTGACCTTCGACTTCATATTCCAATACGCCATCAAGAACATAAATAACTTCCTCTCCAGGGTGAGAATGCTTTCCAAAAGCAGTATGAGCATCAAAATCGATGCGTGCCTGAACCGTTTCGTATCCCGGTACACTAAGATCGTAACGCTGCAAATCAGTACGTTTTATTCCTGATTGCTGGGCAGAAACAGTATTGGTAACAATCAATGCTAAAAGGCTAAGGGCAAAAACTGTAGTTGATGCAAAATTTAAAGTTTTCATGTTTAATCGTTTTAATTAATTTGTTGTTTTTGTTAATATTCTTGTCAAAAGTACCAAGGCTTTACTGGCATTGAAATGATACTATACCCCAAATGGACAAAGTGAGAAATGAAGTGGACAAAAGTGGAGTTATGATTATTATGGATTATAAAATCCTACCGATTTAGCTGTGATAAGACTCACCTTCCTTCCATATTCCCACTATAGATAGAGAATCAGAAATATTAATAGTAGGATCACCTTTAACTAAAAGCAAATCTGCTCTCAATCCCTCAGCAATTGATCCTCTGTCTAATAAATTAAATCTTTTAGATGGTACTGATGTGGCTGCTCTTAATGCCTCAATTGGGCTTAATCCCGCTTCTACTAACAGCTGCATTTCATGATGAACACTCACACCATGTGCAAGTCCGCCCAAATGGGGCATCGGTACAGATACATCTGTTCCAACAAGTATATCTACTCCTGCGTCGCGTAAATCCCTCACGTTGTCAAAGTTATCTTTCATATTGCCTTCGGGAAAAGTATTGAAACAAGAACACATGGTCATTTTCCAGTCTTCATTTAATTTTTTCTCAACTCTTTCATCATGCGCAACATGACAGGCAGAATTACCTATAATCGATGAATTTAATACCAGACAAGGTGTTACGAAAATTCCCTTGGCCGCAATAGCTTCAATGAGTCCTTTGGTCCAATCTGGTCTGTCAATAAATAGATGTGCCAAGCCGTCGACACCAATTTCGACCGCTGTTTTGGCCGCTTCTGCCGTTAAAACGTGGGCTATTGCAATCTTATCTAATTTATGAGCTTCATCAACTGCTGCTTTTAATACCGGAGTTTCAATGACAGGTAAACCCGGTGCATTCATTACAGTTCCTTCCTCAATCATTATTTTAAAATAATCTGCACCATTATTTACCTGACGATGAACAAAATCTATTGCTCCGCTAATTGAGGTAACATCGGCACCTATTTCTTCTTCTTCCTTTTGAGCTTGGTGAGCAGCTAAAAAAATGGCCTTTTCTTCTTCACTCATTTTCTCCATTTCTTTTAACACGAATTCCGGAATACCATCACCTTTAGGAATAAGCTCGTCTGGATGACCGCCGGGAGCTGTTAGACCCATACCGGCAGAACGCACATCGGCAGCACCTGTAACTCCTTTTAATTGGGTTTCACGTCCTTTACTGGTAAATCCTCCCATCATTTCTAATTCGGTAGTGATACCGAATTTTAATGCATCTTTTAAGAATTCTACGGAGGTATGCACATGGGCATCTATTAAACCAGGCAGCAGAGTACAGCCTGATCCGTCAATAACCTCACTTATGTCTTTTGGTAATTCATTTAGAATGGAAGTAATTACGCCGTCACTAAAGACAACTGTTTTTATACCAATTACATTTTTGCCATCAAACACATTTACATTGCTGATGGCTTTAGTTTTAATAGTAGTCATTTTGAATTATTTAAATTAATTTTTAGGCAAAGTTATCTAGTCAATAAGGATTAAAATAGCTATATTTGGCACAATAATAGCTCTAAAAGGTCATTCTAATGAAATTACATTTAAAGGAGGAATTCGGTTTTTTAGCGGGTTTTGCGGATTTATTAGGTACAGAGGTAAAAAATGGAATATTAGTGATACCCGACAATAAAGGGAAAGGCTATCTAAGAGGATTTAGATTAGACAATTCCATAAATATGCTTGTAAGTTTTTATGAGTTTAATGACAATGTGCTTGCGAAAAGACTAGGAGGTCAAAATACACTGAATAGAATACTATTTTCTTTTAATAATATTTTTCCAGATGCCGATTCAAAAAACAAATATTCAGGAAATCTCCCTTCAATTCAGATTTTTAAGGGAAAACTTAATATTGAAACATTCTATCCGGGTAGAACTAAATTCAATTCTATTTTTATTGGAATCGATTCCGATAAATTAGCCAAAACTCTAGGAGTGAATATTGACAATGAAATTTTCAGAAATATTATTACCAGCGAACAGTCGATCTTATTTGAAGAGCTGCTTTCGCCAAAAATTGAGCAGGTGGCTATGGAAATTATTCAGGCTGATATTCCAGCTTCCCTCAATGATTTCTTTTTTAAAATTAAAGCCGAGGAATTAATCTGTCTGACTTTAAAAGAACTTTTTAAAAGAGAAAATCCAACTACACATGCACTAAATCAAATAGATGTTCAAAAAATTTATAAAGTGCGAGATACAATTTTGAATAACATTGCTGCGCCTCCCGTTATAAAGCAACTGGCTTCAGAAGTAGGAATGAGCGAATCAAAGTTTAAAAGACTATTTAAACAAATTTTTGGGGACAGTTTGTTTAGTTATTACCAAAAATTCCGAATGAAAGAAGCAGCACGATTACTAAAAGAAAATAAAATGACTGTGTCAGAGGTTGGCTTTAAGATGGGGTTTTCTAATTTAAGTCACTTTGCCAAGGTTTTTGAGGAACATATTGGGACCAAGCCAAAATCGTTCCAAAAAATCAAATAAAATTAAAGAGCAATGATGACTATTTCGATCAAATTGTAAAGCTTTAAATAAAATTAGCCTCTAAATTGTCTATTTAAACATCGAAATTGTCCACTTCAATTACTTATGATTATCTAATGAGAGTGTTCTGATGCAAATTTGCCCTGTTTAACAGCTTAAAATTTTAAAATCATGAATGCAAAAACAACAAAAATTATTTATTGGACAGGTGTTATCTTAACTTCTTTATGGTTTGGAGCCAGCGGTTTTTTCGAACTTACTACAAATCCTATTGTTTGGGGAATTACACAGCAATTAGGATATCCAGAACATTTCATCTACCTGCTTGGTGTGTTTAAAGCCGCAGGAGTTATCGTGTTATTAATTCCAAATAAGTTACTGCGGTTGAAAGAATGGGTCTTTGCGGGTATTTTCTTTGATATCACTTTTGCGTTTTTTTCAAAACTCGCAGTACTAGGCTTTTCTGCAGTAACTGACGCTGTTATTGCTTTTATAATGGTAAGCATAACTTATTTAATGTTTAGAAAATTATACACTGTTCACTACATTACCCATAAAACTGAATAGATTTAGTATTTATTGGAATAGTAAAGCCTGAGATTATCTCAGGCTTTTTCGTTATAGAATTATGAGCTTTCTAACAAATAAATTTGAGCTTTTTAACAAAATACTCATCCCTGCTTCTGCCGTAATTTTGTACTGAACATTTAAATACAATTACAATGAATAAAATATGGTTTATTACAGGAAGCTCAAGAGGATTAGGACGTAATCTTACAGAAGCAGTTTTAAAAAGCGGTGATAAAGTTGTGGCAACGGCCCGCGATATCGATCAGTTAAGAGATTTGAAGGCTCTTTACAAAGATCAAATCTTTCCGCTAGCCTTAGATGTTACTAACTATGAACAAGTGTATAGTGCGGTTAAAACGGCTGCAGAACATTTTGGAAGAATTGACGTCTTGGTAAACAATGCAGGATTCGGAATTATCGGGGCTGCCGAAGCGTACACCAGTGAGCAGGTCCGCAGTCAGTTAGAAACTAATTTATATGCCCCAATTGAGATTACGCGTGCCGTCCTTCCTTATATGCGCAAACAGGGGTCAGGAAGGATTTTACAAATCAGTTCTATTGGCGGACGCGTTGGTAATCCAGGCCTAACGATGTATCAGGCGGCAAAATTTGGTCTAAGCGGCTTTACCGAAGCTTTGGCCAAAGAAGTTTCTTCGTTAGGAATATTGGTAACTAGTGTCGAACCAGGCGGTTTCCGTACCGATTGGGCTGGCGCTTCTATGTCTTACGCAACTGAAATAGAAGGCTACGAAATGGTAAAACAACGTACTGATTTTTTCAAAGGAGGACAATTTGTTGCTGTTGGTGATCCTGAAAAAGCAGCCAAAGTGATGGTGGATTTAGCGTCTCATCCAAACCCTCCAGTACACTTGGTACTAGGTAGTGAAGCAATTGGTATATTAAAAAATGCTGACCAAAAGCGAACAGAAGAAATGGAAAATTGGATGAATGTTAGTATATCAACAGATCATGATGAAGCAGGAAGCTTTTTTGATACCGCACAAGGAAAATGGTATACCAATAATACTAAAAAAGAATAATTTAAATACATTCTGTAATGGTCAGTACTAAATATTGCTGACCATTTTTTATAAATTTGTAATATGAACGATTCAAAAATAAATCAGAAAACACCAGCAATTGCTTATTCGTGCTATTATACCCAAAATCGCGAAGGTGAACAATTTGCTGCAGAACATGTTTTAAGTTTTCAGATTTCAGGAATACTTACTTTAAACAACGGCATCAGAGAGTATATTTTCAAACCGGGAGATTTTCGATTTATCAAAAGGAATCAGCTCATAAAATTCAATAAACAGCCTGATCCTAATGCTGCATTTCAATCCATTTCAATTTATTTGAATCAGGAAGCATTGCGTGATTTCTCAATAAAACACAATCAGAAGACCAGTTTAATTAAAAGTCCTGAAACAGAAACTGTTTTTCAATTAGAAGAAACTCCACTGCTTAAAAGTTTAATGGGATCTTTGATTCCTTATATCAACGAAGATCAATTAATTACAGAAGAACTTCAAACTTTAAAAGTAAATGAAGCTATTACCATTTTATTGCAATGTAAACCCGAACTCAAAGATATTTTATTTGATTTTAATGAGCCGGGGAAAATTGATTTGGAAGCTTTCATGAAAAAGAATTTTCATTTTAATGTACAGTTAGACCGTTTTGCCTACCTCACTGGTAGAAGCTTGGCCACTTTTAAACGTGACTTTCAGCGTATTTTTGAAGTTTCGCCAAGCCGTTGGTTATTACAAAAAAGATTACAGAAGGCTTATTATCTGATAAAAGAAAAAGGAAAAACCCCAACTGAAGTCTATCTTGAAGTAGGTTTTGAAGACCTTTCCCATTTTTCATTTGCCTTTAAGAAACAATATGGATTGTCTCCTTCGAAGGTCTTTTAATTTTTTTTTTTGTTTCAGGTTTCATGTTTCATGTCTAAAGTTCTGGTTTATACGGCATGTCGTCCAGATATCTATATAATCTTTCTTTTTGCCCGTTTGGCAACCTGAGCCAGAGGTTTCGGGACTGAAACTTGAAACTTAATCCCTAAGTTTCAAAACATGAAACATCAAACATCAAACAAAAAAACTAATCTTTACCTATTTTCCAGCCAGTTCAAAAAGGCGGTTGCTTTCTCTTTTCCTACCAACAATTTTTCTTCTGTTGGAATGGTTAATTTGATAATTAACTTACGAGAGAAATAATGTTCTGCCTCTCTAATTGCTGCAAAATTCACCAAATACTGCCTGTTGATCCTGAAGAATTGTATGGGCGATAACAGCTTATGAACCTCATCTAATGATTGTGTAATTTGATATTCAGTTTTATCAAAACACATGATGGTTGGAGTTTCATTTTTAATATAAAACAAAGCAATATTCTCGGTTAAAACTGTTTGGTATTTATTGTTTTTAAAAACCAAAAAACTGCTTTTCCCTTTATTCTCGCCAGTTCGTG
The DNA here is from genome assembly GCF_004366435.1 of Flavobacterium sp. S87F.05.LMB.W.Kidney.N. NCBI lineage: Bacteria > Pseudomonadati > Bacteroidota > Flavobacteriia > Flavobacteriales > Flavobacteriaceae > Flavobacterium > Flavobacterium sp. S87F.05.LMB.W.Kidney.N. The sequence goes on from NZ_SODX01000004.1 coordinate 317,147, forward strand.
TCAATAAATACTCGAAATCTGGTATCATCTTTTTATTTCTTTGGAAGAAATTCTTCAGTTCTGCTGCTTTCTTAATAGCCTGTGCAATACTTTCTCTTGAAAATGGTTTCAATACGTAGTCAATTCCGTTTGACTTAAATGCCTCAATTGCATAGTCATCAAATGCGGTGCAGAATATTACTGGTGATACAACCTCTACATTTTTGAAAATTTCAAAACACAGACCATCTGCCAGCTGAATATCCATGAAAATAAGATCTGGCTGATCATTTTCTGACAGATAGCTCACGGCACCGTCTATGCTCTGTATATACGACAAAATTTGAGTATCAGGTCTGATGCTCAGAATAAGCTGCCCAAGCGCTTTGGCTGTTTTTACCTCATCTTCAATTATTATGATAGTCATAGATCATTGGTATTTTTACTTTAAATATAGTTTCGGTTTTATCAATTTGAATTTCCTTATGAATTAAATGCATAAGTCGATTATTGATGTTATCCAGACCAACACCTGTTGACAAAACACCTCTTTTGAGCTGTATTGGATTTTCAATAACTAAAAAATCGTTCTCTGAGTATAACTTGATTCGCAATGGTTTTTCAAGGGAAACCACGTTATGTTTGATGCAGTTTTCTATTAATAACTGAACAGTAAAAGGGGGAACTACAGACTCGTATTGTTTTTGATCCACTTCATTTATCAGAACGAATCCATCTTCAAAACGCGCTTTGAGCAGAAATACATAAGAATCTAAAATTTGAAGTTCTTCTTTTAAGGGTATTAAATCTAACTTTCGGCTTTCGAGTGTAAAACGGTAAAAATCAGATAATTTTAAAATAAAGTCAGCACTCTGCGGATCCTGAATTTCTACCATAGATTTCAGCGTATTGAGACTATTAAATAAAAAATGGGGATTTACCTGTTGTTTCAGTAATTCGTACTGCGCTCCTAGATTAACAGCATGCGTGCGTTCTAATTCCAGTCCCATCTTCTGGGTCTGATAGTTTTGAAAAAGCAGATGCAGAAACATATAAACAATCAGATTAATTAATACGCCCCGCAATTCAAACATGATTGGAGCATCCATTTTAGAAATCTGAAAAAGTTCCTGATGCCCAATTACCAGAATAACCATAATTAGAATCCCCAATATCACACTTAGCAAAAGTTTCCAGTTAAACAAACTTTTATTGGTACGCTGCGACGAGAACTTTGGAAGGCTGTAAATATTATAATACCAAATAAATATAGAGAACATTAAGGTAATCGAAGAATTGATGACAATATCTCCAGGAGTTGATCCAGCGTCAAATAACTTTGGTATCGAAGCAAGAACCGCCAATGCTATAGAACTTCCCCAAATCACCTTTCGTGAAACGTGAAAGTTTTTTACTTTTTCCATATATTTTTATGTGTTTTTAGATCTCGCTTTGTCAAAGATAGGATATTTTGAAAGTATTTTTTAATCCCTAAAAAAATCGGAACAAAATATTTCTGTTCCGATTTTATCTTTAGTAAGTTCAAATTTCAAAGCCAAAGTGCCTTATTCTCCTGCATTAACAACATGATATTTTCTTTTATAATAAGATCACTTTTATTACGCTTAAAACTTTTGGTACGTTTTGCTTCCGGCATTTTACTGCAACAGGATAAGCTTAAAAAAACTGTTTTCATAAAATCGGAGATTGTTGTAACACAGCTCGTGATGCTCCCATAACACTTCCTGTATTATTGTCCTGAATAAAACCAATCACTTCAAAATCTTTTGTATTAATTTTTTTTGGCAGATGAATCCATACTATTCCTTTTTTATCTTTTAAAGCTGACGACTGTAAATGACGAACAATTTGATAATGCGATAGAATGCGGTTAGCATTCTCCCCTCTTTTTACATTGCTTTTAGCTGTTTTCTGAACAATTGCAAGTAACAAGCTGCTGTTTTTAAAAACGCCTTCTATATTGTAATTTACTTTAAGATTATTATTGGCCTGAGTGCCTTCGAGAAATAATTTGGCAGCTGCAGGTTTTGAAAGTGCAGACTTGATTCCATTTCTAACAGTAGTTTCCTGCGAAGCAATATAATCAGTTTTTCCGTTTACAACCAGCTGTGGTGTATAAATTGGTTCTTTTCCCAGAAATTTTGCATAATCGTACTGCCTTTTGGTGTAAGCTGAATTGCTAAAGACATCTTTCCATCCTTGTCTGTCCCAATAATCGACATGATAAGCCAAAATATAAACCTCATAGTTTTTATATTCATTTTGGATTCTTCCCATCAGTTCATCTGCAGGCGGACAGCTTGAGCAGCCTTCAGAAGTGTATAATTCTAATAAAGCAAAACCTTTCTCTGCTCTTTTATCTGGATTTTGCCCTAACACAGTCATTCCTATTAAAAGCATCAATGTGATGAAAACTGGTAATAATTGTATCTTTTTCATGATGTAAATTGACTATAATAAGCCTCATTCGAAGAGGCTTTTGATTTTAAATGTTTAAAGGATATTAATTTCAACATTAATATTTCCTCTTACTGCTTTAGAGTAAGGACAGGTCTGATGTGCTTCATCCGCTACTTTTCTTGCTGTGTGAGGATCTAGACCTGGCAGACTAATATTCAATCTTGCCTGAAGAGAATATGCACCTTCTGTCACGCACAAGTCTACTTCAGCATCTACCGAAGTATCCGACGGAAGTTTAATATTTAACTTTGAGGCGGCAATTCCCATTGCACCAATAAAACATGCTGACCAGCCTGCCGCCAAAAGTTGTTCTGGATTTGTCCCAGAACGTGAAGAACCTGGAGAACTAAGTTTAATATTCAATTGTTCATCTGAACTTTGTGATGCTCCTTCGCGGCCGCCAGTCGTGTGTGTCCTGCCTGTGTATAAAATTTTTGTTTCCATAATTTTTTAATTGTGTGTTGTGAAATGTTAATTGTGTGTTGTGCTTGCTTTTTACTTTATTTATTTTTTACTTAAATTATCGACGTCTATAATTGCTTTTGCAAATGCCTGTGGATCTTCTTGAGGAACATTATGTCCGATGCCTTTGAGGATTCTGTGTTCATATTTTCCTTTGAATTTGTCTGCGTACGCTTTTCCATCGGCGAAAGCACCGTCAAAATCGCTTCCTATTGTAATAGTAGGCACTTTAATTGCAGGTCTTGCTGCTAAACGTTTTTCTAAACTATCGTATTTAGATTCTCCCGCTTCAAGTGATTGTCTCCATCTGTAATTATGAATAACGATTGCTACGTGGTCCGGATTATCAAAAGACTGCGCCGTTTGATCGTAAGTCGCTTTATCGAACTTCCATAATGGAGAGGCGATCTGCCAGATTTGTTTATTAAACTCGTAGGTATTTTGAGTGTATCCTAATTTTCCCCTTTCTGTTGCAAAGTAATATTGATACCACCATCCTAATTCTGCTTTTGGAGGCAGCGGTTTTAAATTAGCTTCAAGATTTACAACCAAATAACCGCTGACAGAAACTAATCCTTGTAAACGTTCAGGCCAAAGTGCCGCCATAACAACCGCTGTCCTAGCTCCCCAGTCAAAACCTCCAATAATGGCTTTATCAATTTTAAGCGCATCCATCAAAGCAATAATATCAGTTGCTAATGCTGCTTGCTGTCCGTTTCTAAAAGTATCTTTCGAAAGGAATGTCGTAGTTCCAGATCCCCTTAAATATGGAGTGATTACTCTATAGCCTTTTGCAGCTAAAATAGGAACCACTTCCTTATAACTGTGAATATCATAAGGCCAGCCGTGGAGCAGTATTACAGTAGTTCCGTTGGAAGGCCCAGCTTCAGTATAGCCTACGTTTAATAAACCAGCATTAACTTGTTTTAGTGTTCCCAAAGCAGGACTTATTGTTACTGCATTTGGTTTCTGGTTTTCTGATTGTGCATTGACAGCATTAAAGCTTAAAAAAAGAGCAGCAATTAAAAATACCTTAGAAGTTAAAGCTGTTATACGGTTGGTGATTTTTGATATTGTTTTCATAATCCTGATGTTTTAATCATTTACCTATTAGTTAATTTATTAGCCAAAAGTATGGCTGCAGTTCTGGTTTTAAAATCAGAAAATATCCCAAACGGACAAACTAGGGCGTGAAATGGACAGGCTTAAATTTGAAAATTCTATATAAAAAAATAACCTGCAGGTGCAGGCTGATTTAAGAAAAAAACTAAATGATTAAAAAGGAAAAAGGAAAGCTCTAAAAAGCATCACCATAAGGATATGCAGCGCAATAAGCACCGAGAAGAAAACAAAAGTTATTGAAATCAGTTATGAGTACAAAACTGACTTATTGATTCTGTCTCGAAAAAAATCACATCGTTAATAGTAATGATTTGTGAAATTTATAATCCATATCTGCCAAGATTTGAATGGCTGTATGTGTTTTTTCACATAGATAATTAAGTCAGATATAATTAAAAAGCACGCCAGTACAATGCTATAAACAAATTGGCTATAACAAAAGGACTTCGCCTGAGAGCTGCCTATAATATTTCATCTAGAACAGATTTTAGTTCCTCGAATGTATCAGGCTTTGAAATATATTTTACGATCGTATCGTTTTTTAAAAGCCAGGGAATCATAATATGCTCATCTGGTGTTGAAAACATTACCACTTCAATATTTGCCAGCCTGTCATAACTGCGCAGACGGCGTATAAATTCCAGCCCATTTATAAAAGGCATATTATAATCCAGTAATATCAAATCAGGAAGTTTATCAGTAGAATTGAGTTCTGAAAGCGCTTTTATAGGATTGCCCGCAGTGCGGCAGTTCACTTCTTTGTTCAGAGAGCTGATGGCGTCTATAAAATTGGTAATATCGTCATCATCATCATCCACAAGAAATATCTCTTTTCTTAACATATAATCTAATTTAATAATCTATAATCTTTACAACAGTTAATAATAACCTTAAATATAAGATTATTTTTAATTAAAAGACAAAGAAGACACAAAAAACTCCCTTTTGATACATGAATAAAAAAAATACTCAGGTTTTTGTCTAATCCTTGTACTAAACAATCAACCTGAGCTATTTTTCCGTACTTCACTGTTCAAAATAAGATAAAAACAGTTAAAAGAAATATTATATACTATTAATGATAATGAATATGAGAACCGCAGCACTGAGCTGAAAAATTCGATTTACTTAAATAAAAGCGGTGCTAATTTTTGGAAGCTTCTGCGCCAAGTCAAAAATTCGTGTCCTGTATTTTCTGAAACATAAGAGACCGCATTGAATCCTGCCTCTTTCAAAGTCTTTACAGCAGTTTCTACATTCTCTGGTCTTTCTCGACTTCCACAGCTTATAAAAACCAACTTTACTTTTGATTTATCTTTAATCTCTTCCGGCTTATAAATACCTCCACTTAGAAGTGCATATTGAGAAAAAACATCAGGCCTGTTAAGGGTAATAGAATGTGTTTCCATTCCACCCATCGACAAACCAGCCATGGCACGATTGGCCTGATTAGGAACTGTACTGAAATTTGAGTCAATATAAGGAATTAACTCTTCTACAAGAACAGTCTGAAACGGTTCTATCTTGAAACTAGCCAGACCTCCGTATTTAACATCATTTGTCATGCCATATGCCATGACGATAATAAATGGTTTTATTTTACCTTCAGCAATCAAATTATCCATAATTAAATTTACACGTCCCTGATTGCTCCAAGCCGTTTCGTCTTCTCCCCATCCGTGTTGTAAATACAAAACAGGATATTTGATGTTTTTATCTTTATTATACCCAGGTGGTGTGTAAACAAAAGCTCTACGTGAGGTATTGGTGCTTTTTGAAGGGAAAAGAATCTGCTGTACATTTCCGTGAGGAACATCTTTCAATGCATAAAAATCCTCATCATGCGCTGGTATTTCTATACCACTTTCCCAACGGGTAGATCCAAAAAAGTTAAGTGCACCTGGATCATTAAAAATTCCACCGTCAACAGTAACATGATAATAATGAAACCCTTCATCCATTGCACCTGCCGTGGTGCCTCTCCAGTAACCATCCTGATCTTTTGTTAGAACCGTTCCTCCTTTTGCTCCTCCTAACCCAAGGCTTACTACAACTGATTTAGCCTCGGGAGCTAAAATTTGAAATCGTGCATAACCTTGAGAATTGACTTTTGGATATTCCTGCCCAGGCTGATTTATTGTTGATGATTTAAAATCTTCGATAACAGAAGCTGGGTTTGTCTGTGCAAAACCTGCAGCGCCTATCAAAACAAATATCCATAGTATTATAACTGATAACTGTTTCATACTTTTACTTTTAAGTTTAAATTCTAATTAACTCTTTGGAGTTATAATCTGGTAGTTCCCGCTAAGATGCATTAAACTGAAGAGATACATTAATCCATCATAATAGGGATCAAAGTAACCGTCTTCATAAGGTTCAAGTTTGGCATTCCAGACAGCGTGAACAAAATCCATGCTTGCTTTATCTTTATTTACTAACGATGCTGCAGCGGCGGTTCCTACTAAACCAATTGAATGTCTGAGTTTTTTAACAGGGCCGGCTTGAAGAATAAAATCGGGAGTAGAACCATCAAGATTAAACTGATCTTCATACTTGTCTAATCCTTTAGATCTTAGAAAATTTTGAAAACGCTTCGCATAATCTTCCTGCCATTCTTTATCTTTTCCGTACCAAGTATAATCCATGGCAATGTTCATAGGAACTCGCCAAGAATCATAACGGAATCCAGGAGGCATCCAAGGTGTCGGATGCGGTTCTCCATTAAATTCTGTATAATCTGAATTTAGCCCCGTCACAGGATGACAGGCTTTATGTAAAAAATTACGCGAAACATCGGCGCATTCTTTATAAAACTGCTCATGACCGTCTTTAGCATACAATGCCCATATTTCATAAAATGCAGGAACATGATAAGAAGGGTCTGTCCAGTTGTAACCTCCTCCTTCTGGCACAAAGGAAATTTGTTTGTGCTCAATATTTATAATATTATGAACATTCGCTGTACCATCTTTTTTCCACATGGCATCTAAAATTCTTCTGGCTTCTTTATAATAATTTATTCCTGTATCGTTACCCCATTTATTAGAAGCAAAAAGCAGACTGGTTATAAAATACAATTCCCCGTCTGAGGCAGAGCCGAGAGAATTTTGTTTTTTGGTCTTTGGATCTACACTCCAAGCAAAATATCCTTCTCTTGGTCCTTCTTGATGCTGCATGTATTTTACAGACCACCTCCATAAACGATCAAAAACATCTTTTTTATTGAGCTGAACGGCAACCATCATTCCGTATGACATTCCTTCTGTACGGGCATCTTTATTTTTAACATCAGAAACATATCCTAAAGTTTCTCCTTCTTCAAAATATACTTTGTTTGGCCCTTCGAATATATCATAATAGGCTTTGGCTACTTTCTTGTCTATTTCGTCTTGGCTGTAACCTGCTTCCTTAAATAGATTTCTACATTGCGGTCTTTCGGATTGTGTTTTTTCCGTCTTCTTTTTTTCCTGTCCAGTAACTCGAATGGGTGTTGTCATCATGACGATCATTAAAAAAAACGAAATTTTAATTACAGACCTGCTTGAGTTTTTTTTATATACAACCATATTTATTTTTTTAAATATATTCCTAATCAGAAAACCGTAAACAATAAACAGCGCAGTAAATGCGCTGTTTATACAAAACTAACTTAACTTAAACTAACCAAAATTTAAAACCTTAATAACCAGGATTATTATCACTTGGTTTTATTTTAGGATTAGACGAGGTTTCTCTGTTTGGTATTGGCCATAACTCGCTTTTACCAGCAGTAAAACCTGTTCCTTGTAATACAGTACTTGCTATACCCCATCTTATGATATCATCAAAACGAGATTGTTCCCCGGCAAATTCTACCTGACGCTCGTGCACAATTGCTGCAAAAACAGCGTCTTTTGTTGGTGCAATATTAGTTGTCAGATTTGCTCTATCGCGCACTTCTTTAATGTATGCTATTGCAGCTGTCTGAGAACCGCCGTTTCTTTGGTTTTCGCATTCGGCTTTCATCAGCAGTACATCTGCATAACGCATTACTTTAAAGTTAATGCTTGATCGGGTTGCTTCATCTTCTCTATTGTAATAGTTTTGGTATTTTTTCCAGCCGGCTCTTCTAATACCTGCAGAGGTAGTAAAGTTACCTGCTACCATTACCTTTGTTCCTTTTAAATAAGAGGAACCTGGCACATAAAAAGTATCTCCAAAACGATTATCACCTGCTTCATATGAATCTAAAAGATTATCTGACGGATAAACATTGTACCAGCTAAGATTTCCATATTCCTGACCTCTAAGCGTTGACTCATCAAAGCCTGTTCCTCCGCTATCACCAACAGCTCCCCATTGATCACCTGTTCCATTTTTTTCGTCAAACTCAATTTCAAAAATAGATTCTTTACCATGTTCTGTTTCTTCCATAAAGTTGTTGTAAAAATTGCCTTTATCTTCGAGGCTGTAACTGGTCACATTATTAAAGGCTGCTAAGGCTTCATCGTATTTTTTTTGATATAACAATACTTTACCCAAATGTGCATAAGCCACTTCTTTATTTGCCCTTCCTACTGATTCTGATGCTTTGGGTAAAAGATTTTGCGATGCAAATACAAGATCTTCTTCAATCAAGGCATACACTTCTGCTTTAGGGCTTCTTGCGTTTCCAATAATAGTACCTGATTTATAAATTGGTAAATCTCCAAAACGTCTTACCAATAGAAAATAATAGTATGCTCTTAAAAAATGAGCTTCTCCTAAATATTTATTCTTTTTTTCCTGAGATAAAACAGAATTTGGAAGAGCATTGATTTTTTCTTCGTTATCCAGCACAAAATTAGCTCTGGATATTCCTATATAACAAGATTCCCAGTAATATTGAATAATATCGTTTCCTCCGTTAAAAGAAAAATCCTGGAAAGGTTTTTTGTTACCTTCTAACTGTGGGTTTCCTAAAGCATCATGCCCCATAAGATCCATCGCGAAGAAAAGATTTCTGCCATAGAGTCCTCTTGTCTGAAGATTTGCATACGAAGCATTTACTGCAGACTGCACTTGTGCTTCGGTTTTAAAGAAAGTTTCAGGCGATAAAGTATTGGGATTATTCAATTCTAATTCGCTAGTGTCACATGAAGTAATGGTTAAAACCCCAGACAGTACTATAAGTATATATTTTATTTTTCTCATCATCTTTAAATATTAAAATGTAACATCAATTCCAAAAATTACAGATTTTGGCTGTGGATACCTTCCTAAATCAATTCCTGCTGAATTTGCATTACCATCTGCACGTGCAATCTCTGGGTCTAAACCTGAGTAATTTGTGATAGTAATAAGGTTCTGTCCGCTTACGTAGAATCTTGCTTTTGAGAAATAACTCTTAAATGAATCTCCTGATAGTGTATATCCTAAGGCTATATTTTTTAATCTTGTAAAAGAACCATCTTCGATGTAGCGCTGGTTGGCTGAAGACCAGTTTATATCAGCTCCCTGTGCTCTTGGTAATGTAGCTGAAGGATTTGTTACAACGCCATTTACAACAACTGCTCTATCTAAAACATCTGTGCTTGCGTTAAACAAACGGTTCATTCCTTTTAGATCAAAGGTGTTTGCATTGTAAATATCATTACCTGCAACTCCAGTTATGAAACAATTGAAATCAAAGTTTTTATATGCGGCACTAAGATTTAAACCATAAGTGAAATCAGGATATGGATTTCCAATGTTTGTTTTGTCATCTGCGTTGATTACTTTATTGCCATCGCGGTCAACAATTTTTAGATCACCTGGTTTAATTGTAGTCTGTCCTGGTCCAAAAACCGCATCAACTTCTGCTTGGTTTTGATAAATTCCATTGGTCTGATATCCATAAAAGTAAAATAACGGCTGACCTACTTCTAGTCTTGAAAAATTCTCTAAACCTGCTCTTGCCGAAGGTCCGCCTAATACACTAGTTACTCCTGGCGCTAAACTTACTACCTCATTTTTACTTGTCCCTAAATTTGCCACTGCAGACCATGTAAAGTCCCCTTTTCTGTCATTGAAACCTATTGAAACTTCATAACCGCTTACTTTTACGTCTGCAATATTTTGAATCTGAGTCCCGCCGCCTGCAGACCCAACAGAAGCTGCAAGAGGAACTGCAAACAGAATATCACTACTCTTATTGTTAAAATATTCGAATGAACCCGTTAGTTTTTCATCAAAAAAACCAAAATCTAAACCGATATTTCTATCTAATTTTGACTCCCATTTTAAGTTAGGATTAGCGGCAACTCCCAAAGAAACACCGGGTGCGTTTGCTCCTCCAATAGGGTAATTATAGTTTGCCAATAAAGTGGCACTATATTGATAATTATCTATTCTGTCGTTTCCTGTTGTTCCAGTACTAGCTCTAAGTTTTAATGTGCTGAAAATAGAATTTTGCATAAAATTTTCTTTAGCTATATTCCAACCAACTGCAACAGAATAAAAATTCCCCCAGCGGTTATTAGCTCCAAAACGAGAAGATGCATCTCTACGTCCTGAAACAGCAAGAAGATATTTATCATCGTAGTCGTAGTTGATACGGGCAATGTATCCTATGTTTTTTTCTTCGTAATTAGCAGATCCTAAACTTCCTTCATTATAACGAAGCTGATCAATTTCATCTGAAATATAATAACGGCTTCCGGCTGCTAGATTTTGAGATTTTCCATCAATTTTAGTAATAACTCCTAACACTTCAAGATTGTGCTTTTGAGCAATAGTCGTTTTATAGGTTAAGCTATTGTCAAAAACGATAGTCTGCCCTTGTGAATTTGTTTCGTTTGTTGAAGAAAATGCCTGTTTGTGATAAGAACCATCCTGAAAGCTTGGAATAAAAGTATGGTCTTTACTTGTATAGTAATCTAAAGAAACTTGTGATCTGAATTTCAATCCTTTGTAAATTTCTAATTCAGCAAAAATATTACCAATTATAGACAAGTTATTAATTTTCTGATATCCTAAATTAGCGACACGAACAGGATTTTCTGCATCATTCCCATCAATAGCACTTGGTCCTTGATAGCCTCCTAAGCTATTTTCATTGTAAATTGGCAAGTACGGCGCCATTTTAATAGCATGCTCTAATAATGTTCTTCCTCCTGACGTACGTTCTGGATTAATGGTGCTGAAAGAAACTCCAATGTTGCTTCCTATTTTTAATTTACCAATATCCTGCGTGTTATTAGCTCTAAAAGAATAACGTTCGAAACCTGTATTTACAATAGCGCCATCCTGCTTCATATATTCTGCAGAATAACGGCTTGTAGAATTCTCTGTACCATTTGAAAAACTCAAATTGTAATCCTGCATAATTCCCGTTTGAAAAATCTGATCCTGCCAATTTGTATTTATGTTTCCAAATTCAGCTGCTCTTGCTGTTAAATCACTTCCTAAATCTTTCGCATATTGAAGATACTGCTGAGTGTTTAAAACACTATATCTTTTAGTTACTTCCTGCCCGCCCACATAAGTGCTAAAAGTTAACTGCCCTGGTCCTTTTTTACCTTTTTTAGTAGTAACTACAATTACACCATTAAAAGCTTTAGAACCGTATAAAGCTGTGGTCGATGCATCTTTTAATACAGAGATACTCTCAATATCATTAGGACTTAAACCTGAAAGATTACCTGTTAATACTCCGTCTATGACATATAAGGGTGCACTGTTTCCCATTGTAGCCAGCCCACGAATATTAACTGTAGGATTAGAACCTGGCGCACCATTTACAACTGTAACCCCTGCAGCACGTCCCTGTAATGCTGATTCAGCATTCGTAATAGGCACTGCCGCAATATCTTTTGAGCTTACTGTCGAAACTGCTCCCGTAATCTTTGTTCTTTTTTGAGTACCGTAGGCTATTACAACTTCATTTAAATTTTGTGTCGATTGCACAAGGGCAACATTTATTGAATTTCTTTCTCCAACCGTAATTGTTTGTGAAATTAAACCAACAAAGGAATAAGTTATTTTATCAGTAGGATTAACTCCTTTTAAAGTGTATTTACCATCAAAATCTGTTGATGTGCTATTCTGACTGCCTTCTACATTAATACTGGCACCTGGTAATGGAAATCCTGAAGGGTCTGTAATAACGCCATTAATGGTCTTTGACTGCGCCATTATACTATGACTGCTCGCGATCAGCAGTCCGATTAGTGCAATTTTGAGTTTTAACTTCATAATTATTGTTTTAGTTTGGTTAAATAGTTTAGTGGTTTGTTTTTGTTTTAATTGAATTAGTGGTTCATAATTTCTTTTTAATTAATCTTTGAGTACTTTAATGTGAATCAATCTAATACACTAAATATATCAGTAACAAATATAAAAAAACAATTTAAAAAACAATCGGTTGTCTATTGATATTTTTAAATTATATATAAAAAAACACCAATATAAAAACATAAAGAATAATATTTTTATTTAAATAATAATAATTATTCATTTCAAAATTAATTTAAAAATAAAAAACAATGGATTTAACAGCCAAATGACAGATTTTCTACAAAAAACATAATATTAAAAAAACAATAAAAAATTGATTAAAAGGGCGATTATATAGGTAAAAAACTATTAAAAAGGCTTTTATAAAAAGTTTTATAAAATTTACCTTATACTTAAAAGAAAAAAAATAGATTATACAGATCAAAACAACAATCGGTTGCTAAAAAATATTTCTTCTTTATATAATAAATATTGTAACAAAAAAGCCTAGTGGTAATTAATAATTAATTTCCACCAGGCTCAAAATTTTCAATTGAAACTCATTTATGTACTATTCAGAATACCAATTACTGCTGCATAAATTGCTATTATATTTTTTTATTTAATTTTAGTGTTGACATCAACTTTCTTACGCTTTTAATTTGTTATTAATATTCCTCCGTTGTGAGGTATGCTTATTTCAACTTCTTTGTTTTTACTTATTGTCAGTTTACTCACTTTTCCGTTTAACTGGTCATCGTCTGCATAGTAATTTACTGCCGTACCAGAATTAAGCATTTCTAGTTTTATCTTTGTCTTTAACTGTTTATTTTCAGCATTAATTCCAGCGATATACCATTTTGCCCCCTTTCTTCTGGCCATTACAACATACCTTCCTGGGTATCCTTCTAAAAAACGAACTTCATCCCATACTGTTGGTACTTCTTTCATAAATTGTATAGCCCAGTCTGGAGCATCATATAAATTATTTGGTGCTAAGGCAAAATGCTGCACGCCGCTTTGAAAAAGTACCGAAGTCGCTAACGCAAATACATCAGAGGTCATTCTTTTGGAGCCTTTATTGGCAATGTTATCACTATTATAGAATTTATTTAAAGCGCTTCCTCCAAAATCCATACTTCCTACAGTGTTTCTAATAAAAGTATGTGTTGCTGCACTTACAGCTTCATTATCACAGCTTTGCTGTCCAAAATGCAGATTTTCACTAGCCAAAACTGCTTCACTAGAAGCATAATTTGGATACATGCGTTCCCAGCCTCGAGGTAAAGTACAGCCATGAAAAATTACCATTATTCCAAATTCATTAGCATCTGTCAAAATATCTTCATACAATTTCATGGTCACCTGTTTATCGCCTCCAAAAAAGTCAACTTTAATGCCTTTAATTCCGATGCTTTTCATCCATGCCATTTCTTTTCGACGGAGTGCTGTATTATCCATTAGTCCTTTGGGGCCTTGAGGAGCATCATTCCAGTATCCATTTGAATTATACCATAAATAGAGTCCTACTCCTTTTTGTTTACCGTATGCTGCTAATTCTGCTATTTTATCACGACCAATCTGCGTATCCCAAAGTGCATCAACTAAAATGGTTTCATATCCCATTGAAGCACTAAAATCAATATACTGCTTTTGTACAGGAAACGTGGTATTGTTATCCATTTTCATGATCCAGCTCCAAGTTCCTTTTGTATACTGATACTCTTTAGAGGCTTCATATTTTGGCTTAACCAAATCAAACGGAATAGTGGTCTCAACTATCGGAGCAAGTGTTTCTCCAATTGTAATAGTACGCCATGGCGTTTCTCCTGTAAGCGGTATTCCTGGTCCTGTTGTCCCGTTTCCGTTATTTTCTCCCGGCATCGGAAATCCAATAGAATATAATCCGTTATCATGTCCTATTAATCTACTTGCACAATATCCGCTGTCTACACCTGTTTCAGAAATTAAAAGCCATCCGTTGTTATTTACTTTAAACAGACATGGAAACGTATATCCATTTCCCAAGCCATTCTTTCCGAGAACATCATCTAGTGTATATGAAGTTTCATAACTGGGAGCTGTTCTGGCAAATCCAGTCATCGGATTACTTTGCGGGCAAAGAAATGTCGTGGTTCCTTTTGGCAGTAAAAATCCTGAAACTTCTTCTTGAACTATGCAGGAAAGTGTTTCTTTCTGCGGATATAATTTATACTTAAATGCCAGATTGTTGTTGCTTACTCTAAAGATTACATCTAAAGCAGGTCTGCCATCTTTTGTGAATGAAAAAACGGCTTCGTTAGCACTGTAATGTACACTGCTTTGTTTTATGTTTCGGAGCTTATAGGATTCGTCGATTTTATTTTGGCTGCTATTTTTTTCTAAAGTTAATCCAGAGCTATAATCCCCCGCATTTGTTTTTAAGCCTAATGGAGATTTTTCTATAAATGTTTTTTCATTGTATGTTACACTATACTGAGGCATTCCGTTATTTACAGAAATCGACACCGCAAGTTTTCCGTCTGGACTTTTTACTGCTGGCTGGGCGTTTAGTTTAAGGAAACCCGCTAAACATACGAATATTAAATTTTTAAGATTCATGACCTTTTAAGATTTATCTTTTTGTTAATGATTGAACTCCTTTTCATTGCAAGAAATAGTATTGTTAATTAAAAATGTCATTTAGAAAACATCCAGTAATCAAAATACATGATTTTATCAGAAGCATTACCCTTGTATACAAAATAAAGATCATGCACTCCAGAAACTTTTTTAATATCTGTTGTAACAACAGCCCATCTGTCATTTCCTCCCGTCATAGGAACTTTTACTGTTCCTAGTAATTCCCCATCCAGACTATCAAGTCTAATTTCCATTGACACATTTCCATTGTGGGTGGTACCTACACGAGCTGTAAATTTTGCAGCACCCGATTCGCGAAAATCAACATCTTTTACTTTCGTGAATGCATTGTTTTTCATGGCAGTAATGAAGACGCCTACTTCTTTATTCTGCATTGACTTTACATCTTTTGACCAAGCTATCGTTTCTGCTTCTGACTTAGCATAAGGATTTAGAGTACTGATTCCTTTTTTTATACCCTCTGTCATATTCATTTCTTTGACTTTTCCATCAGAATTAAACAACAATTCTTCAACTGCTACAGATCTGGTAAAACCGCTGCCTCCCGGTAAAGCTCCATTATGATAAAAGAAATACGTTTTTCCTTTAAAATCTACAACTCCTGGATGATTTGTAAAACTCTCTCCCTGTGTTGGCATTACAACTCCTTGATATTTCCATGGTCCAAGCGGACTTTTGCTTGTTGAATATCCTATATGCTCAGAAATAGGTCCTGCGGCAAAAAACAGATAGTACAATTTATTCCTCTTATACAGCCATGGTCCTTCTTCATAAGTGGTAGGTCTGCGGGTATCTTCTTTTCCAGTACGTTTTCCAAATGATTCAATTGTGTTTGGAAAGATCTTTAACTCATCGTTGTAAGAGATCATGTCTTCATTTAATTTAACATAATGGCAAACAGGGTTACCCCATAATAAATAGGCTTGTCCATCATCGTCGATAAAAACGGTTGGATCAATATCGGCGTTGCTGTTTTGTATCAAAGGTTTTCCTAATGGATCTCTAAATGGTCCATACGGACTCTCTGATACTGCTACACCAATGCCATTTCGTCCTTGATTATCTGTAATTGGGGCATACAAATAAAATTTGCCTTTTCTTTCTATGCATTGAATTGCCCATGCATTCATTTTAGCCCAGCTAAAATCTTTATACGATAGTACAGAACCATGATCTGTCCAGTTTACCATATCTTCTGTAGTATACAATTTCCAATCATTCATGGTAAACCATGTAGAATTGTCTTCGTCATGCGAAGTATATAAATACAGTTTATTATTGTAAACCATCGGTGCTGGATCTGCTGTGTAGCTTGTCTGTACAATTGGGTTTTGAGCAAAACTAAATACAGGAATAATAAATGCTGTTAAAAATCTTTTTTTTATAAAATACATTATCTGATTGTTAATTAATTTAGGTTAAAAAACATTTACTTATTTAATACTAATGACGCTGCAAAACCACCCATATTTAATACTTTCACATCCAGCGAAGTTGTTTTATCTACCAGTAAATATTGCGTAGAAAAAGCTTTATCATGATTTCCATCGGCAATTAATGTGAGCTTGAAAGTCTGTCCTGCTGGTAAAAAATCAAATTTTAAATTTTGGATTCTTTCTTTTCTTCCGGAATTAATACCTCCAATAAACCAATCTGTTCCTTTTCTTCTTGCGATAACCGTATATTTTCCAGGAAAGCCGTCAAGCAGGATGGTATCATCCCAAGAGGCAGGAACCTGTTTTAAAAATGTTTTGGCTGCATCTGGCAATTCATAATAACCTTCCGGTCTGTCTGCCATATGCTGTATTCCCGATTCAAAAACTACACTTAATGCAAGTTCATGACCATAAGAAGTAATATGAGGAAATTGTGAATTTGTAAAAGTTACCGGAGTGTAATCCATTGATCCTACGACATTACGGGTAAAAGCCAGTATATTATTGTGTTCTGCCGCCGTTGCGGTTAATTCTGGTCCATTGTTGTACCATTCTGCTCCGCGGACAGCTTCATAAGTCATAAGATGCGGATAAGTCCGCTGCCAGCCTCTCGGTACTAAACATCCGTGAAAATAAACCATGATTTTATACTTCGCTGCATCTTCTAAAATGTCTAAGTAATAATTTATGATTTCTTGTTTTTCACTTAAAAAGAAATCAACTTTGATCCCATAAACGCCAAGCTTATTTAGCTTCTCAAATTCTTTAACTCGGTTTTCGTGAGTCAGCATACGGTCAACAGGTGTGGAAGTGATCCATTTAAACTTACCTGAATTGTACCACATTAAGGGCTTAATACCTATCGAATGAATATATTTTATGGCATCTTCCAAGTTGCCGCCATTGCCCATCTGATCCCACTCCCAATCTAAAAGCGTATAAGGCCAATCCATAGCAACGGCTAAATCTGCAAACTGGGTTACGGTTTTAAAATCTTTTGTTCCGTGATTATTCGACCAGTAATTCCACGACGCTATACCGGGCTGAATCCAATCTGTATCAGTTAAAACAGACGGTTTCGATATATCATCAACCAATGTAGATTTTACAATATCTCCAAGCTCTCCTGCAATTATAACTCTCCAAGGAGATTTCCAAGGCAGTGCTATTTTGGCAAAAGGCTCTCCTATGCCCTCTTCTGCTCCAGGCAGCGTAACTTTATACCGTTCTTTGTTTTGGGTATTAGTCAGTTTTGAAGCTACATAATTTCTGTCTAAATCGGCTTCATGAATCAGATACCAGCTAGGGCTATACTTTGCCTTAAACAGTGCAGGATAACACCAATCTTGCTGTATATCTCCATTTTTCATGCTATTGTACAGGCCTTCATTAGACAAATCAAACTTCTCCAGCCATCTTTCTGTACCTTCGGGAATAGAATAAGCTGTTAGTTCATCTGAAATGGTATAAGTTCCTTTTTTTTCTGGAAATTCATAACGAAATGCCACACCGTCGTTGTAAACTCTCAGAATTACATTTAAGAGCGATTTCGATTCGTTTTCAAAATAGAAAACCAATTCATTTGCTGTGTTAGAACAGTCCGATTTCTTTCCATGCAATACTTTGTACTTCTCTTTAATAAGTACTACCTTGCCGATCTTTTTTAGTTTTAAGCCTTTTGAAAATGATTGGTCGTTTCGTACAATTCCCAAATCTATTTTTGGAATTATTTCGTCATGTTTATCTTTATTAGCATAATTAACCTGCAAATACCAATTTCCAGAACTATTATTCTGACTGTTAAATAATGCAACAGTTATTTTTTTATTGGGAGAGATTAAAACTGCTTTTTGCCCGTACGACCAGACGATAGTAAACAGAACCAAAACAAGACTTAATGTAGATTTCATATTGCTATTTTAAATCGTTTTTACTGTACCAATACTTTAAGCATTTTGAGATCTTTTGCCGCTGAACTAGTGCCGTAATACAATTCATATTCGCCAGAAGTTACTTTAACAGCCATAGATGCTGCATCGAAAAATTCAAATGACGAAGCGGGTAAATCTATCATCACGTTTTCTTTATTTCCAGCATTGACAGCAACGCGCTTAAAGGCTTTTAATGTTTTTAAAGGACCATCAGTATCATTTACTTTTTTAACATACACCTGAATAATTTCTGTCCCATCACGCTTACTGGTATTTTGCACAGGAATAGTCAATTGAATATTTTCATCTGATTTTATTTTACTCTTGTTCAATTTACCTGTACCAACAATAAACTTAGAATAACTCAATCCAAAACCAAAAGGAAATAATACATCTGTCGTATACCTGTAGGTGCGTCCTTTCATGGAATAATCTTCAAAATCTCTTAATATTTCCGAGTTTTTGTAAAATGAAACAGGCAGTTTTCCAGCAGGATTATAATCCCCAAAAAGCACATCGGCAACAGCTTGGCCTCCGGATTCTCCTGGATACCATGCCTGTAAAATAGCATCACAGCTAGTGGTTTCGGGCGTTAAAGCTATAGCTGAGCCAGAACAGTTTACAAAAATTACTTTTTTTCCTGCCTCTTTTAATTCTTTTAAACATTTTCTCTGTACCGCCGGCAATTCTATATTGGTTCTATCCCCTCCCTTGAAACCCGGATAAGAAACCGGCATTTCTTCTCCTTCCAATAAAGTAGAAAGACCGCCAACAAAAACTACAGTATCAATACCATTTAACTTTTGGATTAAAGATGCAAAATTGATGTCAAATTCTTTTCCAAAATCAAATTCAAGATTAGCCTGCCAGTTGTTTGACTGGGCAAAATGAATTTCAATTTTATAAGTTTTACCTGCTTCAACTGGAAATGAAATATTTCCTGGAACAGTTCTCCAGTTGGTATATTTTGCAATAGATTTTCCATTAACAATTAATTCAAAAAATCCTGTCGCACCGGTTTTAAATACAAGGTTATCAGTTGCTTTTGCGGTAAATTCAGTTTCATATTTTGCAGAAAAGCCTTCGAGCTTAACTCCAGAAGCAAACTCATGCTGTCCAGCAGTAGTCATTTTTATCGGATTGGTAATCTGCGTTGAAATAACACTATTTCCTTCTCTGTTTGGATTATTCCAATAAGTGGCTCTCATTCCTTTTTTACCTTCAAACGAAATCTGATCGAAATAACTTTGATTTACTTTATCTTCTACCAAATCACAGGCTTTATCATAAAAGATTTTATCTGATCCAGTCTTGGATTCTATTCCTTCTTTGATTGTAATTGTTTTGACTGGCGTTCCGTTATAATTACCCCATAACATAGGTTCATTTGCTGCATTAGGTCCAATAACTGCGATTTTTTTCGATGTTTTAGCCAATGGCAGAATGTTGTTTTTATTTTGCAGTAATGTCATAGATTTCTGCGCCATTTCTAATGCCAGCTGTTGATGTTCTTTACTGTTAAGAACTGAAGCTGGAATCTGCGTCCATGGCACTATCGCATCGTCATCCATTTCTCCAAGTTCAAAACGGCCTTCTAAGACACGCTGTAAACTTTTATTGATATCGGTTTCTTTAATTAAATCTTTTTCAACCGCTTCAGGCAGATTTTTAAAAGGATATTTCTCCCAGACACATTCTACATCTGTTCCTGCCAGTACAGCTTTGGATGCAGCATGCACAGCATCTGAAGAAACTTTATGTGTGGTATAAAAATCTGTTACAGCCCCACAATCTGAAACTACCATATATTTATATCCCCATTCATCTCGGAGAATACGCTGCAACAATCGGGTATTGCTACAGCAAGGTTCATCATCAAGACGCTGATAAGCGCACATTACTTCACGAACATCTGCTTCCTGCACCAATGCCTTAAAAGCTGGCAGATAAGTTTCGTAAAGTTCGCGCGGATTTACATTATTTAAATTCAGTTCGTGCCTGCTCCATTCGGGACCTGAATGTACGGCGAAGTGTTTGGCACAAGCTAGAAGTTTACGATATTTAGCGTCTGCGGGCCCTTGCAGTCCTTTTACAACAGAAACTCCCATTCTTGATGTAAGGTAAGGATCTTCACCGTAAGTTTCCTGCCCGCGCCCCCATCGCGGATCCCTAAAAATATTGACATTTGGAGTCCATACTGACAGACTTAAGAAACGTTTGTTTTCGTTTCCATCTTTAATCCATTGGTTATATTTGGCTCTTGCTTCATCTGAAACAGCATTAAAAACGCGATAAAGTAATTGATCGTCAAATGAGGCTGCCATTCCTATAGGTTCAGGAAAAACGGTCACATTATCGTTATTTGCATAGCCATGTAAAGCTTCGCTCCACCAGTTAAATTTTTTAATTCCAAGTCTTGGAACAGCATCAGACTGATCGCACATTAACGCTGCTTTTTCTTCTAGCGTTAATCTTGAAATTAAATCTTTTGCCCTATCGGAAGAACTTAAAGAAGGATTTTTATATGGCAACAGCTGTGCATAACTGCTAACTGCTGAAAACAAACTTATGACAAACCAATATTTTATTTTCATTGTTTCTATTTTTAGATTGTACTTTAAACCTTTTATAAAGATTAATTGTTTTTTGAAATCTTATCGTCAATACGGAAATAATCAAAATCAGCGAAACCGCCAGCAGTTTTAGAAGCGTAATTAAACAGCCCAAATCGGTAACCCATAAAATGCGGAATTGTGTATGGCATCTTGATAGATTTTCCTATACTTATCCATTTTTTTCCATCTATACTGTAATAAAATCTTCCCTGATCTGCTTGATTCCTAAAATCACATTCGGCTTTTAAATATATTTTGTCCTGATTTAATGGAACACTTTCTACTTCCTTTGGATTTCCTTTTTCAGCATCTATCATGACAATCCTTTTTGTTCCATGATCCACTTTTACTCCAACCCAGCCAAAATCCTTTTGCAGCAATGAAAGCCCTGCAAAATCTCCTTCCTTCATGTTTGAAATCTCGATCGCTGTAGTTCCAGAACATACAGGCCCAAAAGTTCTTTGTGTCAAAATATTTTTTACCTGCGTAAAACTGCTGTCTATTCTGGATGTTTTTAATCTTAAATAACCTTTTCTTTCTTTAACAGACCAGTTCGCATTATCTGGATTATGATTCCACTGCCAAACCAAAGGCAGGTCATTTTCTCCACTTTTACGATTAAATTCGTCTGAGTTTACAATTCCGGGAATTAAGCTTTTATTGACTGGAAGATCTAGCGTTTGAGGTACTTTACCATTTTCTCCTAGTATTGGCCAGCCGTTTTCCCATTTTACAGGAACCAGATAAGGGATGCGGCCAACACCACCTGCATCTCTAAATAAATAAGAAAACCATCTGTCGTCGGGAGTATCAATAATCCCGCCCTGTGCAACGCCCAAGTCCTGAAGTCCTATTTTTCCTTCCCAAGGCCCCATAATATTATCTGCTCTGTGTATGATTACGGTACGCATCCCATTTTTGGGCCAGCAGATATTAAATAGATAATATTTTCCTTTAATTTTAAAAAGCTGTGATCCTTCTGCCGGCAGCATAATATCACTCTTCGCGGGAGTATTGGCATTTTCTATTAAAACTTTCTTAGTTTCTTCTTTTACTGCCGATAAATCTTCTTTTAATTCTACAATTTGAAGTTTTCCTCCACCCCAAACAAGGTAGACTTTACCATTATCGTCAAAGAAAAGGGAATGGTCATGATAGGAATTGTTTAAAACAGTCCTCTTCCATGGTCCTTTTTCAATATCTTTTGTAGAAAAAATATAGGTTTTACCCGTCGTGCCTGAAAAAGTGCTCACATAATATACACCATTGTGATAACGCAGACTGCTCGCCCATGAACCCCTGCCGTAGTCATTTTTGCCATGATTTAAATTCAGTCTGTCATCGTTATCTTCTAAAGTTAGATAGGCATAATTAACAAGATGCCAATTCACCAAGTCATTAGATTTCATAATTGGCACCCCAGGATTCATGTGCATTGTGGTACTGCTCATATAGTAAGTGTCGTTAACCCTGATTATAGACAAATCAGGGACATCTGCGAAAATAATGGGATTCTGCGCCTGTCCTTTTTGCGCCTGACTCGTCAAAACGATCGATGTAATTGCCAGAACAGCATATATAAAATCTTTTGTTTTCATCCTAGTTTTTATTTTCGGAATTTCTGAAAAATGTACAGCCGAGATATTATTCGTTAATTCGTAACAATTCTAAGCTGATAGAATTTCGGGCTGATTTTTCCGTCTTTAGCTAGAATTTTAATATTCAGCACATCCCTGCTGTCTATTTTTATTTTGATCATTTTTTTATCGGCCGAAGTTATTACAGCCGGCTTTTCATTAATCAAAATACTAATGTTGTCAATATTCAATTCATCTAAAACGCTTATATGCAAAAACCGTCCGCCGCTGTTTTTGTTGAGCATCTGATAAGAAATATAAGAGCTTGTATTTCGCCAGAACTTTCCGTCCTCGTAGCCAGAACTGCTTTTTTCTCCTTTATACAAATGATCAACTTCTGGTTGCTGCTCTCCGCAATTTATTTTATCTATTGTTTTCTCTTCAAGCGCCATAGCCTCGATTTCCTGCTGTTTCAGCAACTTCTGCTTTTCCTTATATTCTTCTTTGGAGTACGTTTGAAAATACATTTGATAACGAGCATCATGCACCTCGAAAAAAGGTTCTAATTCTAATGAGTCTAAACGAAATCTTAAGTTTCCTAAATCCTGAAGTTTTGAAATATAAGCTGCTTTATTCCCAACCAGTGCATAGGCTTTATCAAGTGGAATAAATTTTCCTCTGGCAGCATGTCCCATTCGGCTGTCATCTGCAAATAAACCGTCTAATCCCTCGGTTGAAGTTTTTGCAGCCAGCACAATCGGTCCTTTTACAAATGCACTCCAATTAGAGCCGTCAGGAAGATTTTCTAAATGTACCGACATTTTAAATCTGACGGTTACTTTATCTCCCGATTTCCATTTTCGTGAAATCGCAGCATATTCAGATGGTTGAGATGCTGTTTTCTGCTCTTTTCCGTTAACGAGTATTTCAAAATTTTCAGCCCATTTTGGATAACGGATATTCAAGGTAAAGTTTTTTGATTTTTTAAGTTTTAAGATTAACTCTGTCTGATTCTCATAAGGGAATTTTGTGGTTTGTTCTATCTCTATTCCATTTTCTTCCCACTTTAAAACCGACGGAATAAAAAGGTTTACAAAAAGATCATTTTGGGAATGGCTGTAAATTAATTCGCCGTACTTGGCATGATTTTCAAGCCCCGTTCCCACACAGCACCACATGCTTGTCTGGGGCTGAGAATAAACACGGTAATGATTTGGACGAATAGGCGTAAAATAAACAAAACCACCTTTTTCTGGATGCTGGCTGGAAAGAATATGATTGTAAAGCGTACGTTCATAAAAATCCAGATAATGCACATCCTTTTTATCGAGAAACAAAGCCTTTGCAAGACGTTCCATGTTGTACGAATTGCAGGTTTCCGGACCTTCATTCGATTTGACCATTCCGCTGAAATCGTTTACGGGATTAAAATGTTCTGAAACGCTGTTTCCTCCAAATGCAACTGTTCTTTTTTGTGTAACATTATCCCAAAAAAACACTGCCCCATCTAACCATTCTTTATGATCAGAAAGAACAGCAATCTTTTCAAAACCAACAACTTTTGGTATTTGTGTATTGGCATGCAGACCAGTGAGTTTGTCCTCTTTCTGCAATAACGGATTCAGGAAAGCTTTTTGAGATAATTGTTCAGCCGTTTCAAGATATTTTTTGTTTTTTGTAATGATATACAGATCGGCAAAAGATTCATTTATGCCTCCGTGCTCAGTAGCTAAAACTTTCTGGATCTGCTCATCAGAAAGCGGACGGATTAATTCTATAAACCAATCTCCTAATTTTATTACTATTTCTTTCGCTTTCTTGCTTCCAGTATACTGATAAGCATCAATTAGACCAGCAAAAAGTTTATGAATGTTATAGATCGGGACCCAGGTATTGTTTAATCCAAAACTGCTTCCGTCAATATCTCCTTTATGAATCCTGTCCCAAAACACTTTACCCTGCGGAATACCGCCAACATAACCATTGCCATTTTTATCCTGACAGCGTGCCAATTCTGAAAGCATATAGTCTAATCTGTCTTTAAGTACTTTATTTCCAGTAGATGCGTACATTAAAGATAAAGCAGACAGATAATGTCCGCCGATATGTCCGTCAAGTCCTATACTTTCCCAGTTACCGTAGCGATCTGCTTTTGGCGGAAGCCCAGATTCTAATAAATAAGGCGCTAAAAGTTTATCGGGATCTAATGCTAAAATATATTTCAGATCTACATCCTGCGCATTTTTAAATGGTCCTTCTTTTAGTTTTACTGCGCTTAAATCAAATAACTGCATTTGAGCCGATACATTGGCTTTTAGATCTGATGGCGCTTGAGCTAATGTAGAAAACCCAAAGAAAAACAGCAGATTAAATAAATGCTTTTTCATGTTTTTTTTAATCATTTTAATATTTTTTTATCTACCAAAAGTCTCCTAAAACTTATTCAGCTACTCTATCACTTTCTGGAGCTCCCAAATAAGAAGGCTTCAAACCGCCTGTATCGATCAAAATTTTTTGAAGCACAATTCCTGGATCTAAAACCCTGAAACGAAGTATATGTTTTCCTGATTTCAGAATGTTATGTTTAGTGACAGAATGAATCATGTGTTCTGCCTGCCATTTTCCTAATTCTCCTTTATAATGACCATTAAAATTTACGAGTTGTGGTTTTTCTCCATCAAAAGATATTTCATATCGAAGTCCTTTATTACTGTTAAAATTCAACGTTGGAGCAAGTAAAAGTTCTACCGTAAATTCTCCCGCTGAAGTAAAATTAATTTCGTACTCCACAAAAACATTATCTGCTTCCATTGAGTAACTATTTTGCGGAAATGTTGTAATACCACTCAATGTTTTTCCAAAATCTGGAATTACTTCCCAATGTATTTTTTTAGAATTATTCATTTTAGAAAAATGAGCTGCATTAATCGATACATAGCCATCTTTTTCTATAAAAACTTTCGGATCAACAATTTCCTTATCAGAAAGATATTTTACGTCTGGAAGAATATTTTTAGGACCATCATGCCAAGCTTTATAGCCTATACGCATCTGATCCATCATATGAGTCCATTTGCCGCCAGAAATCTCATTATTGTATTTATTTTGAAGAATAGAATCTCGCTCAAATTTAACTTTAACCTGATCTGCATAATAATTGGCCAGCCTATTTTTTTCGGCTGCCAGTTTCATATTTTTTGCCTGTGCAAAATACATTTCATAAAGATTACAGCAGGCATCTATTGGATATAAAACCAGTTGAAAATAAGCATCTTTATATTCTTTAGGAAGTTCATTGTAGACTCTATAAGCATCAAGGGCTAAGTTTTTATATTCATTAACAACTGTTTCAAATTCATTATAATTTTCTAAAGAATAGGTTTTGCTGTCCAGCATTTCTGGAGTAACGCGACGATTAAATTTCGGATAGGTATTTAATAGTCTGGCTACTTCTTTAGAATATTTGCTCCCAAACTGCTCTGCTGCCCAGTTTTCTGTATATTGAAAGAGATTCTGAGAATTGAAATTTTTAGGGTTCCAAGCCATGTCCAAAAAGAAGCTGATTGGGAATTCCATTGGCTTTAAGTCACCAACATTAACAATCCAAACTTTATCGACCCCGTTTTCATAGCTAAGATTCATTTGTTCCCAGACCCTTTGTATCGGACTTATGTTAATCCATTTTGAATTTCTTGGACCGCCCACATAATCAAAATGATAATACATTCCGTATCCGCCTTTATGTAAGGGTTTTGAAAGATCTGGAAGTTTGCGGACATTTCCCCAGTTGTCATCACAGAACAAGAGAATTACATCATCAGGAACTCGCATTCCCTGATCGTAATAATCCTGAACCTCTTTATATAAAGCCCAAACCTGAGGTGTTTTATTGGCGCTTTTACCTGTTTCTTTCTCAATAATTTTACGCTGTTCTTTTACAATATTCTCCAGTAAGCTAATATTAGTGCCTTCGCTCATTGCTTCATCGCCATCACCGCGCATTCCAATGGTTACCAGCTTTTCCCAATTTTTGCTTCGCTGAATTCCTGTTTTCCAGAATTCGTCTAAAACTGTCTTATTTTTGGAGTAATCCCATATATTAGGCAGATTATTTTTTTTGATGTATCGACGCCAATCTGTCTGCGCCAAAGCCATTGGCTCATGATGGGAAGTGCCCATTACAATTCCCATTTCATCTGCCAAAGGCCCACTGGCCGCATCATCGTCATAAAATGCATTTCCCCACATTGCAGGCCACATGTAATTGCCCTTTAACCTAAGTACTAATTCAAAAACTTTTTCATAAAATTTGCTGTTGAAACCATCAAAAGTAGCTTTTGCCCAGCCGCTTAATGCAGGTGCTTCATCATTCAGGAAAATCCCTCTGTACTTTACAGCTGGTTCTCCATCTGTATAAATTCCTTTAATAAAATAAATATTTTCTTTATGTTTTACGGGTACATCTGCCCAGTAATACCATGGAGAAACGCCAATTTGTCTGGATAACTCATAAATTCCGTAAATTGTACCGCGTTTATCACTTCCTGCAATTACAAGCGCCTCATCTACGCCCTTGAAAGGGTTTTTAATCTGCTGTATAATAAACTTCTCATTTTTGCCATTGAGTTCTTTTCCTTCGATTTTTTTTTGTTTAATTAAATCATCAATAACAGAATTTGTCCCTATCATTCCAATAATAATGAGTGGTGATGAAGTATTGGAATTTTGATTTAAAATATTAGGACGCTGGCCGGTAACTTTTTCAAAATCTGACTGAAGATTATTTACAGCACGCAAAATACCTGCATCCAAATTTGGATTTACCCAAAGAGAGAGTGATAAAGACTTTTCTTTCAGCACCATAACGTTCTGGTTTCTCTCTTCTGTTATAAAGGGCTGAGAGGCCTTTGAAATAGTACTTATTAAAACAATAATTACAGTGCTTATAAATTTCAAATAGTTTTTCATGAGGTGTTTATTATCAATACATTCCAGATAGTTTATTTTAAATCAAAATCTTTAAATTCTGTTTTATTCTGTTATTTGAACAGCAACTGTGAGTACAGGAACAAATCATGTCTCCATACTGGCCAGGTGTGCCCGCCAGAATATTCACTGTATTTATATTTAATGCCTGATTGATCCAATTTCTGCATCATGATTTTACAGTTCTCATAGGCTATATCTTCTTTTCCTCCCATAGAAATCCAGAAATCTTTTAGATTAGCATTAATAGACTGTGCGTTGTTTTTTATAAATTCATATTGAGGATCTGATAATTTTGGATTATTTGCCCACCAGCCTGAGCTGAATACTCCAAGACTTGAAAACATACCAGAGTTTTTTATTCCTGCATAAAGCGTCTGAAGCCCTCCCATTGATAAACCTGCTAAAGCTCTATTTTTGCTGTCTGTTGCAACTTTAAAATTACTTTCAATAAAAGGTATTGCTCCATTTTTCAACTCATTTTCAAATGCTTTTAATGTTTCTTCGCTAAAACCTGCAATACCACCTGTGTTTCCCATGTTTCCGTCAAGCATTACAATAAGCATTTTCTTTGCTTTGTTTTCTGCAATTAAATTATCTAAAATCAAATTTGCTTTTCCCTGAGTACTCCATCCTCTTTGGTCTTCACCTCCTCCATGCAATAGATACAGCACAGGGAATTTTTCGGATGAAGTTTCATATCCTGGAGGCGTATATACATACATTTCACGCCATGAATTAGTTCCTTTAGAAAAATATTTCATTATTCTTACTTCTCCATGCGGAACGGTTTTCAATTCATAGAAATCGCCATCTCTTTTAGGAATTTCTATTCCGCTGGCCATACGCCCCATTCCAAAAAAAGTTTCGCTTGATGGATCTGCAACTGCCACACCGTCAATTAATAGCGAGTAATAATTGAATCCTCCGTTTATTACATCAGTTGTAACATTCCAAATCCCCTGACCGTCTTTCAGCATATCGTACTTTCTTCCAAGATCTATCTGCACTTTTGATGCTTCAGGTGCGTTTACTTTGAATACTACCCTGTTATCCGGCAGAATCTGAGGATATTTTGCGTTACGTATGTTTGTTTGGGCTGTCGTTCCTAAAACGGTATATTTTGCAAAACTTGACTGGTCCACAGATTTGAACAATAACTGAGAGAACATGTATAAGCTGTTTTTCCATACTTTAAAATCATGAACCCCAGGTTCGAGATAATAAATGTGAGGCACATTGTTTTTAAATAAGTAATCGTGAGTTCGTCTGCTGTTTTCCAGCAGCCAGTCATTGTCTCCACAAGAAATCCAAAGCAGTTTCAATTTCTTTTTGGTTTCTTCGGGATTAGGCACTAACTCTTCTGTTTTCTTAGTATTTGGAGCCGATGAAAATCCGCCTATCCAAGCAAACTTGTCTAAGTTTCCTAATCCGAAATTCAGAGATTGTCCGCCTCCCATAGATAATCCTGCAATGGCACGGTGCTCTCTATCTTTGTAAACATTATATTTTTTTTCAATAAAAGGAATTAAATCCTTCAATAAATCTTTTTCAAAATCTGCAAACGCATGCACTTTGTCTGGTGCCATTATATTTCCAGTAGCGCTGTCATCTTTCATGGCTCTGCCGTTTGGCATTACCACAATCATGGGCTGTAATTTTCCTTCTGCATAAAGGTTGTCAAATATAATCTGCGGATTCCCTCCGTTAAGCCATTCTTTTTCATCTCCTCCAATTCCATGTAAAAGGTATAAAACTGGGTATTTTTTGCTTTTACTAAATCCAGGCGGTGTATAAACAGCTGCTTTTCTAATTGTCCCAACTGTCTTTGAATCATAGCTTACCATTTCTATTTTTCCCGCTGGAACTGTATTGTCTAACTGGTCAAATCCTACTGGCGCCTGAACTATAAAGGGTTCATTTGTGTTATTTGATTTATACCCTAATAACGAAAGCATTTTTTCTGCATAAC
Source organism: Flavobacterium sp. S87F.05.LMB.W.Kidney.N (assembly GCF_004366435.1). NCBI lineage: Bacteria > Pseudomonadati > Bacteroidota > Flavobacteriia > Flavobacteriales > Flavobacteriaceae > Flavobacterium > Flavobacterium sp. S87F.05.LMB.W.Kidney.N. Next base: position 346,568 of record NZ_SODX01000004.1, read on the forward strand.
GTTTTCCTAAATCTCTATATCCTGCAGCACTAAAATGCAGTAAATCCGAAGCTACTGCACAGCCTTTTGATGAAATTACATAAGAAGTTGGAATGGTTTGAGGCAGTGTTGCAATGATTTTATTCATGCTGGCACATTTTCCTTTTTGTTCTTCATGAACGGTTTCTCCAGAAAGCAGCGGCACCTTTTTAGGATCAAGGTTTAGATCTCTCATCAGGTTGTCGTATACTATTTTTACCTTTTTTGGCCATAGCGTATCACCTGTGTTAGATTCTCCCTGATGCAGTAAAATGCCTTTTATAACGCCTTTTTTCTGCGCAATTTTTGCCATCTCTACAAGTCTCGCATACGGACTGCCGTTATATTCTTTAATCATTCCCAGCATCCAGTCTGGTGCTGTTTTGACATAATTTTCGAAATTATTTTTATCAAAAAGCTCAATTTTACACCCTCCCACTGCAACATTTACCACTCCTACTTTTATGTTTTTAGGAAGATTGGCAACCATTGTTCTTCCAAAATAATCTGTTGGAGATAATCCGGTTTTGCATCGGCATAAAGGCGGAATTGCTGTATACCATTTACCCATTTCACGATTCAAATCAGGGCAGTTTACTGCTTCCAGAACCTGAAAGCGTGGATCTACATTTATTTTATCTTCAGCTTCTATAGGAGCAGCGCCTTCCATATTGGACTGTCCAAAACTTAAATAAACATGAAAATTTGGATCCTGAGAATATCCATTCTGTCCTGTTAAAAAAAGGAGCGCTATTGCGAAAAATCTAATTATTGATTTCATGGTATCGTGTTAAATCTGTTTATTTAAATAAGTTTACATCTACTACTTCACCCATCCTTTGGTATCCCAGTTCGTTTGGATGTAAAAAATCGCCGTCATGCATATTTGACAAGATAGTTTTAGAATCAGTTGCTGATGCCATTTCTTTGTCAAAATCTATCACAGCATCAAAATTGTTGTTTCGAATCCATGCATTTACGATATCTCTTGCTTCTTGTTTGAAAGGTGCATCATAAAATGATTTTTGAAAAGGCAGAATTGTACATCCATATACTTTTATGCCTCTGGCATGTGCTTTCTCAATCATAATTTTATAAGCATCTATAATTTCCTGCGCTTTTACAGGAGCATCTTCTGCTCGCTTAATTCCGCCTATGTCATTTATGCCTTCTAAAATTACGAGCCATTTTGTACCTGCCTGCGAAAGTACATCACGATCAAAACGGTCTAATGCTGTTGGGCCTAATCCGCCTTTTACAACGCAATTTCCTCCTATCCCTAAATTCAAAACTCCAACATTTGCAGTCGTTTTATCTTCTCTCAATCTAGCTGCTAAAATATCTGTCCAGCGATTTTGCCTGTTTGTGCCAGATCCGCGTCCATCAGTAATGGAATTTCCTAAACAAACAATATTAGACGCATTTTTTGAAACCATTACATCCAGTCCCATAATGGAGTACCAATGATCTGTTTTTACGGCATTAGAAAAAACGTCATTATCAAGATTATCACCTGGCAGAATATAGGATGTTGTTCTAGACCCAGGATGTCCAGATGTTTTTTGTGATGCGGCTCCATAATAAATAGTTATAGCAAGCAGCTGACCAGGTTTTAATTGAAAATGCAGCATATCTGAAAACACTTCCTGTCCCGGATTTAGTATTATCTCCTGACTTCCATTAAAACTAAGATTCTTTTGTGTCTTTTTATCAATTGCTGGAGCGTCAATTACATTGGCTATACTAACTTTCTTTAAAACGGTAACCTGATCGCTGAATATATTTGAAAAACGAAGACGGATTTGCTCTCCTCCTATAGAAACTTTTATAATCTGGCGAAGTGTATTTTCGGCCAAACCTGGGGCTGGAGGCATATTGTTTGGTTCTACAAGCATTTGTGCACAAGCCCACGATCCTACCCAGTTTGCTGAAGCTGACTTTTTAGACGAATTTTCTAGTGCTTGACTGGTCTTGCATCCTGCAATTAAAATAAAAAGCTGCAAAAACAATACATATTTTAAATGTCTCTTTATCATAACCTGTTAATTTAAAACATCTTTATTTTTTTCAAAAAGCACAGTGATGAAGTACTTCTCTTTCCTTAAACTCTTCTTTTTATCAATAATGAGCGTTTGAAAAATTCTATTTCGGATGCGCGTTATTAAATGAAGTGGCATATAAGCCTACCAAAGCTCCTGTAAATCCGCCAGCTACGTTTGTTGAAAGGATATCCCCTGAAACTGCGCTTCCCAGATTTTGAAAATCCGCACCATTTAATGCGTAACTAAACTGATAACTATCTCCAGCAGCTTTAACTTGAAGGCGTAATGCTCCTTTAATTTCTATTTTTGCACTTGACACAATTGCTGACTGTCCATTTTCTGTTCTTTCCAGCAGTATATAAGTATCTTTTCCTTTTTTAGTTACTCCAAAAACATAATTATAGCGTTCATTCTGCAGACATACAATTCCTGCCAGATCTTTTTCAGATTCTGGTTTAAACTCTAATGTAGTTTCAAAAGAAAAAGTATTGTGCTGCTGTCTGTAAAATAATGTAGAGGTTGGTTTTAATTCTTGGATATTTACAGGAAATGGATTAATCTGTAATCCTTTTTTAACAATAGAAATAAAATGCTCTCTTGGGCCTCGTAATCCTATCCATCTGTAATCTAACTTTTCTGAGGTGAAATTCTCTGTAAATGTAAAATTTCCATTAGGGAAAAAACCATCTTTACCAGTTTTGTTTACTACTCCATTTGGCATTTTTAATTTTGGCCCCATTGGAACCAAGCCATTTTCAAAAACAGGAAAAGTACCTGACCAATCTACCGGAAGTATAAATGTTTCGCGTCCTGCATTTACTCTGTCTTTTTCGTTTGGACGAATTCCTAGAAATACACCGTAATATTTATTATCAGGTCCAAGCACTAAATCAGCATGTCCTGCCCAATCTACTTTGTTTGGTCTGTTTTGAGGGAAATATCTTTGAGTAAGGATTGGATTATTAGATGATGGTTTAAAAGGCCCTTTTGGACTATCACTAATAAAAACTACCTCACTATGATTTCCTCCTGTACCTCCTTCGGCACACATTAAATAATAATGATTGTCTTTTTTGTATAAATGAGGAGCTTCAATCCAGATAGGTTTCTTTGAAAGATCAACTCCGCCATCCACTATAATTTTATCTGTCCCTGGAATTACCTGATCTTTTTCTAAATCATATTCCCAAACTTTAATTACACGATGTCCGCTGTACAATTCTTTTCCTTTATCAGGAGCATCATTGTGTACCACATAACCTTTGCCGTTATCATCAAAGAAAATAGAAGGATCAATTCCGTTAAAAGCTAATTTAATCGGGCTTCCCCATCCTTTTTTAGGATCTTTCGTTTTTACAATAATATTTCCCATATTACCAGTAAAAGCCGTTACAATCATATAGAAAGTATCATTATGAGGGTTATAAGTAATGCCTGGTGCATAAACTCCTGCACTGATACCAGTATCATGAGGATTAAACTCTGAAACTTTGTTTAATACCCCACCTAAATCTGTCCAGTTTACCAAATCTTTAGAATGAAAAATCGGCACTCCTGGAAACATCGCAAATGAAGAACATACCATGTAATAGTCGTCACCTTTTCTTGTAATAGCCGGATCAGGATAACATCCTTGTAGAATTGGCGAATAAAATTCATCCTCTTTTAAGGGATTGTTTTTATAAATCTGGTCGTCTCCCATATAATAAACCTTAGAAAAAATAGGCTTTTTACTGTTTTTCATTTTTGAAACTGTGCTTCCCTGAGCATGAATAAAGACAGAGCAAAACAAAGCTGCAACTGATAGGAGAAACTTTTTTTTCTTGATCATTGTATTGTATTTATTAAAATATATTCGAAAAATATTAAAAAGCCGAGATGGATACTCCCGGCTTTTTATTAAAACTAACTTAAATAAACCATAAGACTTTATCTCTATCTGTATACAATTAGTTTATAAGATAGAACTTAATACCCTGGATTCTGATATGCAGCTTTTTCATCAGCTGACATTTCCATTCCATCAATCTGCGCCTGTGGAATAGGTCTTAGATAATGATGTGGTTCAATTGTTCTGGTCACTACTTCTGGTGTGTGTTGTCCATAGTTAGAACCTCCTATAGAGTATTTTCCAGCAATTTCATTCCACTTCTGTGTTCTCACTAAGTCATACCAACGGTATCCTTCTCCAAAAAACTCGCGTGAGCGTTCGGCAAGAATGTAGTTAATATCAATTACAGCTGGAGTTGCACTTGTCATAGCCGCGCTGTTATCCTGTATTTTTGTGGTATTTCCATTATTGTTCCATCTCCATTTTCCGGCTCTGGCTCTCAATACATTTACAAGTGACCTAGCGCTTAAAGATCCTGTTGCTCCTTTCACTGCAGCTTCGGCGGCAACAAGATATAATTCTGAAAATTTTGCTACAGGAAATGGTCTTGTACTTCCAGCGTTAGGCTGTCCTAGTCCTCCTGCATTATCTGTTCTGTAAGGACCTAATTTCCAAAAACCTGGGTATACTATTCTGCTTATTCCTTTTGGAGAAATCACATAATCAGCTCTACCTGGAAGAACTCCCGCTCCAACTCCGCTGTCTCCTTGTCCTGAAGGATAAGTTATTGGAGTTAGTGGTTCGTCATCAAGGAAAGTTAAAACAGCATCACCTGGCTTAATTGTCAAACCATTTGCATTGGTTAGCGTTGCCACGCCTGTAAGACCTGTTCCCTGAAGATTCCAATTGCCTCTGAAAACTGTTGCAAATGTTCCGTCATATCTAGAATCATTAATCTTATCTGCGAATGTATTGGTAAAAACTTCAATAGGCGGAGCCATTCTTGTCCATGGGCGTCCTAAAAATTGATTTGCTTCTCTTTGTACTGATGAAACTGCTGCTGTTCCGTTTTTGCTTCTAATAGCAGTATAATTCCACGTAACCATCCACCCAGAAAAGTTATCTGGGGCACCACCGCTTCCATAAGTAAGACTTGCTCCATTGTAATATTCACTGCTCTCTGTATGATCAGCATACAGCATTACTTCTTTATTTCTGTCATTTGATCCCACATTAACATCATAATAAGAGTCAAGCAATCCATAAGAACCTGGATTATTTATTCCGTCAACAGCAATGTTATAAGCCTCCTGAAAGTACCATTGCGCATTATGTCCGTCAGGATCTGTTCTTGGAGTGTCTGGGTAAGTTGGAATATTATTAGGGTTCTCCAGCCACCAGCCATAAGTAAGATACGCCTTTGCCAAAAATAGTCGTGCAACAGTTTTGGTTACTGTACCTGTGAGCCTTGGAGCATCAGGAAGATCATTAACTGCAGCAAGTAAATCTGGAAAAATAGCTTTTGTATACACTTCTGGAACCGTGTTACGTTTTGAATATCTTGAAGGCTTACTATTAAACTTTAATTCTCCAGCTCCTAAATCCAATGGCACACCTCCAAAAGTCTGAACCAGCAAAAAGTAATCAAAACCTCTAAAAAATTTAGATTCTGCAATTAAGCTGCTGGCAACTCCTACGGCAGCTCCATTCTCAATAATACCACTAGCAGTATTAATATCATAATACGAATTATTCCACAAAACATCTGAACGGCTTGACGTTGGATTAATAATACCTACTCCTGATAAATCATGATCTTTAAAATTTCCGTCAGCGCTCTGAGCATATGTTGCCTCGTCTGTTCCCGTCTGACTGGAATTGTAAAAATAAGCCTGACCATAAATCCAGCGTAAATGCGCATAATGAGAGGTTAATCCCTGCTTAACTCCCTGCTCTGTTTTAAAGTAACCCGGTTCGTAAAAATCATGAGGTTTTTCCTCTAATATATCTGAACAGCCAGCTAATGAAAGTAACACTGTTGACCCTATAATTAAATTTTTAAAAATATATCGTTTCATGTCTGTATCTGATTAAAATGTTAAATTAAGTCCAAATAAATAATTTCTGGTTGTAGGTGTATTGGTACCAATAACAGAGAATCTTCTTTGATACGATGCTACTGCCTGGTTTTCATCACCTAGTGAATTAGTTTCAGGATCCATTCCAGATTTATCATGATATGGAGAAAATAAAACAAACGGATTCTGTGCTGTAAAATACAGTCTTAATTTATCTATACCCAGATTTCTTGTAAAAGTCTGATCGATAGTATATCCAAGAGTAATTGCCCTGATTTTTACATAGGATGCATCAAAATACCCCATTGTTGACATGTACTTAGGATTGTCTCCACTTCGGATACCTCTTGGGTTAGGGAATTCTGCATCTCTGTTATCTGGAGTCCAGTAATCTACATCAACGTTGCTTCTTCGTCCGTTTAATAAGTTCAAATAACTTGCTCCACCATACAGCGTACTGATTAAGACTCCTCCGCTTTTAAATGCCCCTACTGCATTAAAATCGAATCCTTTATAGGTTACATTGGTATTGAAACCTCCTTGAAAATCTGGATCTGTTTCAATAATCTGGCGATCGCTTGCATTTATCGCACGAGCTGGTGAACCGTCTGGATTATACTCTCCAGTATATTTAACTTTAATCGATCCTACAACTGTTCCCTGCTGATTAATTCCTGTTGGGCCTGGCTCTAAAATTGACATATACGGATCTCCTTCCTGCCAGATTCCAGTCTTTTCATAATCAAAAATGGAATTAATATTATATCCAACAAACCAATTGTTTGCTTCGTCACGGCTTGCCCCTGAGGCTAATGCAACAAGCTTATTTTCATTTTTATAAAAATTAACTCCAACAGACCATGTAACACCATTAGGGTTATCAAGTATAACTCCATTCAACGAGATTTCATAACCTTTGTTCTCTGTTTCTCCCACATTTGCCACATAGCTGCTCACACCAGATGTTGCAGGCAGTCCCACTCGCTGCAATAGATTTTTGGTATTTGTTTTATAATATTCGACTGTACCGGATAAACGGTTATTAAAAAATCCGAAATCTAAACCGTAGTTCCATGTAGTTGAAAACTCCCATCCCAAATTAGGATTTGGAAGCTCAGTAACATATACTCCAGTTGAATTATTACTTCCGAAATTGTATGGTCTTGTGCTTAAAGCTCCAAGAGTTGCGTACGGAGATACTGCCTGATTGGAAGTTTCACCATATCCTGCTCTCAATTTCAATAGGCTAATGCTTTTAACATCTTTAAGGAATGACTCATTTGAAAGTGTCCATCCAGCAGAAACTGCAGGATAAGTCACCCATTTGTTTCCAGGAGATAATCTTGATGAACCATCGGAACGTACTGTTCCAGATATAAAGTAACGATTGTCATAAGAGTACATTAACCTTGCCATATACGATGTTAATCCCCATTGGGTATAATCTTGATCTGCAGGGTTAATTACAGCTTCTTCCTCGCTTTGTCCTAAATTATAAAACTGGAAGGCATCAGAGGTAATTCCGTTTCGAGTCACTCTAGAACTCTGTCCTGTATACTGCTCGTTTGAATACAATCCTACAAAATTCACGGTATGTTTCTGTGCAAAAGTTTTATCATAAGTGATTAAATTTTCCAGCAGCCATTGCGTAGACCAGCCATTTGTTATTGCAGCATTAGAAAGTGTCGTAGGGTTAACGTCAAAAACTCCCTGACCTTCATAATATCCTGCATTTGATGTTCTTAAATTTAAACCAGTATTAAGTCTGTATTTCAGTCCGTCAATACCAGGAATTTTAACTTCTGCAAAAATGTTATTATAAGAACTGAAAGCTCTATTTAGATTAACATAAGAATCTCCTAAGCTTTTAATGGATTGTCTGGTGTAAACCCATTGATCATCAGCCGCCATGCTGACTGTTCTTTTCAGAGAACCATCTGCATTGTATGGATTAGCCAGCGGTGAAGTCCCTAGAATAGTTCCTGTTCCGATATTATCTCCATTTGTAATGCTGTAATTGCTATTGGTATTAAAACCTATGCGGATAGATCGGTTAATCTGCTGGTCTAAACCTGCTCTAAGACTGAAACGCTCATATTTTTGACCAGGAAGAACTGATTCTTCTTTGTAATATCCAAAACCTGCATTGTAAGCTCCCGTTTCACTTCCTCCCGAAACACTTACATCGTGACTAATCATTTCTCCAGAACCGTACAATAAATCCTGCCAGTCTGTATTTACATTTCTTTTTTCGTCAACACCATCTACATACAAGCCTGTATAATCACGAAGTGCTTCGAATTTAGAGGCATCCATCATAGGATATCTTGAAAAAACCTGTTTTATTCCGCTAAAACCGTTGTATGAAAATGTTGCTTTTTGATTTTTTTTCCCTTTTAAGGTAGTCACTAAAATTACACCATTAGCTCCACGCGAACCATAGATAGCAGTTGCAGAAGCATCTTTTAGAATATCAACCGACTTAATATCTGCAGGATTAATATCTCCTATGGAACCTGCAAACGGAACTCCATCGAGTACAACCAACGGATCATTACTACCTGTAAGGGATCTTGTTCCTCGTATTCTGATCTGCATGGCTGCCCCAGGTTTAGAAGAAGTTTGTGTCATCTCAACCCCAGGCAGTCTTCCTTGCAAGGCTTGAGTAATATTAGCCGCAGGCACTTCATTTAATTCCTTCCCTCCCAATGAAGCAACCGATCCTGTAACAGCTTCCTTAATTTGGGTACCATATCCAATAACGACCACTTCTTTTAAGTTATTTGAGTCTTCCTCTAAAAGTACATTGATTTTAGTTTGTCCATTTACATTAATTTCTTTGCTTTTGAAGCCTATAAAACTAAAAACGAGTACACCATTTGAAGGAGCACTTATAAGATAGTTTCCATCGAAACCAGTGCTTACCCCGTTTTTTGTTCCTTTTAAAGTAACATTCACTCCAGGAATTGGACCACTTGCGTCCGAAACTGTGCCTGTAACTGTTGTTTGTGCCTTCATTTGAAATGAGGCCAAAAACAACAGGATCAAAAAACCAAAGCCTTTGCAATGCTTCGATTTACTTGTAATAAAAAAATTATTCATAAAAATGGATTTAATTATTAAAATTGGTTTTTGTTAGTAAGTTTTCATTAACACTTTTAAGGTTAAAATGTAGTACTACTTATAAGTGTATTTATTACAAATGTAAAAAAATATATTTCAAACACAATCGGTTGTGTAATTATTTTTTACACACTATAAAAAAAATAGCGTCTAAAAAAATAATTATCTCATAATTAATCCCAAAATATTAATAATATATCAAAAACAACTACAACGTTGTAGCAAAATTTAATAAAAATAAGACACTACTGCTTTATTCTTAAAGAAAATATAAAAAGATAAAATTTTGGTTTTTATTTAAAAAAAATTAAGATTTACTACTTCTAGTTGTTTCAGACCATTAAAAATTACCAGTAAAATAGTACATTACAAATATTGTTCTATAATAGAGGTCAATAAAAAGATTAAATGCAACCTAAAACAATCGATTGTTTTTCAAAAAAGAAAACCTTTCGCAGTACACGAAAGGTTTTTACAATTAAATTTTATAGAAGAGAAAGAAGATTTATTCAAAAAATAAAAAATCAATTTTCGTAAATGTCGGAATATAATTAACTTTTACATGCTTTCGAAATCAGAAACCGTTTTAAACAGATTGTAACGCTCTCTGACTATGATAATTTAAATAGTAAAGAATAGTTTTCTTTGAGTATAAAAAATTATAATCTTTTTGAAGATTCGCGAATAAGAACCTCTGTATTAAGAAAAGTTATTTCTTTGGCTTCTTCTTCCTTGAGTGATTTGATATTATCTATAATAATATTTGCAGCTGCTTTTCCCATTTTTTCAGCAGGGTGCGTAATAGTTGAAATATTGGGCTCGATTATTTCTGAAATAGGATCATTATTAAAGCCAATTACAGCTAAATCCTGAGGCACTTTAATACCTCTCTTTTTGGCTGTCTGCACAGCACTCACAGCAAGAATATCTCCTGGTGCAAAAAGACCATCTGGCGGTGGTCTTAAATTAAACAGCTTATTGCAAGCCTTTACACCATCATCATAGGTCATTGCCTTTAGATTTATAATTAATTCCTCTTTCAGTGGCAGACCATGTTCTGTTAATGCATCAATATAACCTCTTTTTCTTTCATTGTAAAGATTACCAAATTCTCCGCCTGCAGTCATATGGGCTATTCTTTTACAGCCTTGTTCAATAAGATGTTTTGTTGCCTTATAACCAGCGGTATAATTATCAATTACAACCCTAAAAGTATTATAGCCTTTGGGAACTCGGTCGACAAATACAAGAGGTATGTTATTATTTGAAAACTGCTGAAAATGAGAAGTATCTTTTGTCTCCATTGCCAGCGAACAAATAACACCGCTTACCCTGCTGCTATAAAGTGATTTTGCCATATTAACTTCCTCATCATATGAATCGTGCGACTGCATAATAATAACTGAAAAATCAGATTTTCTAGCTGTAATTTCAATCCCGCTAATTAGTGATGATAAGAAAGGCTGAGTGATAGTTGGAATTAAAACACCAATCGTTTTAGACTTGTTGCCTCTTAATCCCGCAGCCAAAGTATTAGGAACAAAGCCCATTTCTTCAGCTGTTTTTTTTACTTTTTTAATAGTCTTATCACTTATAGTATGATGGTCTTTCAAGGCTCTTGAAATAGTCGATGTGGCCAGATTGAGTCTCGCTGCAATATCGTAAATAGTTACATGTCTATGCTCTTCCATTACTATACAAGTATTAGTAAATGTAAATATAGATATAATTTTAAAACGAAAGGACTGGTCCTACATAATTGGAAAATGTGATTTTGTTGTATCTTATTTCTACTTAACCATCTTAAACCAACTCCTTAAAAAAAAGTTATAATTTTCATTTTTATGCTTAAATGAATATTAATTCATTTAACTTTACTATATGAGACCTTTAGACCCTTTTAAAAGAGAGAAAATTTTAAAATCTGTTTATGCACTTACAGGCAGACAGGGATTGGCAAGTGTTAATATTTCAGGTATAAGTAAAATAGCTGGAGTTGCTGTAGGAACCCTTTATATCTATTTCAAAAATAAAGAAGAGGTCGTACAGTCGGCCTATGCAGCGGTAGAAGATAAAATGACACAGGCAATGTATCAGGACTTTGATATTAATCTACCTGTAAAGGAATCACTTAAGAAGATTTATATCAATATGCTGAACTATAGGTTAAAAAATTATGACGAAACTATATTTATCGATCAGTATCAACAGTCTGGATACATACAGCTGAATTTCTCCAAACAACTTGCAGAATATGAAATGCAGAATAAACCACTATATGATCTTTTAGAAAAAGGGCAGCAGGAAGGAATTATAAAAGAACTGGATGCAATTATGCTTATCAGCTTTTTTGATGGGGCGGTACGCTCCTGCTCCACAGGGATTATCCAAAAGTTGTTCCCATTAAGCCAAAAACTCGTGGATGACTACTTTGATATGATATGGAGGGGCATGAACAAACAATTTTAAACTTTAAATCACAAATTTTTCATTAATACATTTAATACTATATATCATGAGCATTTTTAAAGACAAAACAATCATAATTACAGGTGCAGCTATGGGGCTGGGACTTGCAGCAAGTAAAGCCGTAGCATTAAAAGGAGCCAACCTTTCTATAGTAGATTACAACGCCGAAGCACTCGAAAAAGCAAAAGCAGAAATCCAGTCAGTCGCACCAGCTGCAAAAATCATAACTATAGTCGCTGACGTTTCAGATGAACAGGCGGTCAAAAATTATGTAGACAAAACAGTTGAAGAGTTTGGCCGTATTGATGGATTCTACAACAATGCAGGTATTGAAGGGAAACAGGCACCACTAGTTGACTACGATATCAATATTTTTAAAAAAGTAATCGATATTAACCTTATGGGTGTCTATTACGGTCTGAAATACGTAATTCCTGTAATGCAGAAACAAGGTGGAGGAAAAATTGTAAACGTAGCTTCAGTAGGTGGAATTAGAGGTGTTATTAATCAAATGCCATATGTAGCAAGTAAACATGCTGTTTCTGGTATGACAAAAAATGCAGCCATTGAATATGGTAAAGATGGAATATTTACCAATGCAATCGCACCTGGTGCTATCCTAACCCCAATGGTGGCTGAAGCTTTTAAACAGGTAAACCCAGCCGACCCGAAAGCAGCTGAAACAACATACGCACAAAGAAACCCTACAAGAAAATTAGGTAAACCTGAAGATGTGGGTAACCTCGTGGCCTTTCTTCTTAGCGATGAGTGTCAGTATGTAAACGGTCAGACAATTGCAATTGATGGTGGAGAATCAAATCTATATGGTAATTCATAAATTAATAGACTTTAATTTAAAAACGGATCATAGGTTAAGCTATGATCCGTTTTTTTATGTAATGCTGTTATATACTTTTTAACGATATTGTTTTATAGCATATAAATTCTATTGCGCATCCCAAGACGCGCTAGGATAGTAAATAGAACTTGTTACAGGAGCTGTCCAGTAATTTTGACTTCCGCCACGGAAGGTGTGCAGACTTACTGCATTCACATTTCGCTTAGCATCGTTTGTCACCCATCGAATTGTCTGATTCAATATCTCGGTACCGTTAACATAGTATTTCACATATCCGTTAGTATTTGATCCAGTATTTAACTTAACAGATATTTGACAATTATAGGTCACTCCCTCTTGTATGTAGTATTTCTTTCCAAAATCATTACCAAATTGGCCCGGCTGATCTTTGTAATAAACATACGGCTGCAAATAAGCGCCACTTCCTTTCGCGGTGTTTGACCCACTTGGGCAATACCACATAAATCTGGCACTGCCTCCATTGCCATCCCATCCTGGGTCACCGCCGGTATTTTGATCCCCAATTAGAATTCCATATCCACATTTACCACCTCTGCTCCAATAAAATCCAGAATTAAATCTCATCTGGAACCAAACGGTGTAAACCCCTGTTGACCAAACACCATAAGAGGTGCACAAACCACCAGGACATGACAATGTATTTGTCTGCAATGTAATCGTTCTTGATCCAGCAGTACCTTTTGCAGTAGTACTGCCTGCTGGAGCATCATTACCCGCTACGCTGCCGTTTTCAACAACCTGCAATTCATCCTTTTGAACGCTTTGCGGCTCATTCAAATCTTGCTCCTTTTCACAGGAACTAAACACTAATGCCATAATAACCAGCAAACTTGAAAATTTTAAGGCTTTTTTCATTTTAAAAAAATTAATAGTTAGTAAATAATTAATCTTATCACAGCATTTGAAACTGAACAGAAGCTTACTCTAATCCTTAAAATGAGCATCCATGGTTACGCAAACAAAAACAAGGTTTTTATTTTGATACGATCATAAAAATGATCCTGAACTTGAAAAATTTGTTTGAATTTTTATTGTTCAGTACGATAAGCATCTATGGCGTTAGTCCTGTTGTAATAGATACTGTAAAGTTGAATAATTACTACTAATTTCAGGAGTAAGAAAGTACGTATTTAGATACAAAAAAATCCAGTAAATCTGTTTTTGTATTTATTTGGCAAAAGAATGTACAAGTAGATTTTATCTGCTAAGTATTAATCCAAACACTTGCGGCTAAAAGTTAATAAAAACATAATTAAAAATTTTAAAGGCACTTTCCAATATTTAATACGTTACATTTGAACAAATTAAATATTTAATATGCAAGAAGGTACAGTAAAATTCTTCAATGAAGAAAAAGGTTTCGGATTTATAACACCTAATAATGGCGGAAACGAAGTTTTTGTTCATGTATCTGGTTTATCAGAAAACATTCGTGAAAACGATTCAGTTCGATACGACATAGAAGAAGGCCGTAGAGGTCCAAACGCAGTAAACGTAGTGATAGCATAACATACTATAGAACAAGTTTATAAAAAGCACCTGCCTAAAACAGGTGCTTTTTCATTTTAACCAGTTCAACAAATCATTCGTACTTAACTAAATTAATTTTTTAAGCATGCCGTCAAAAATAAAACCGTGAAACGGCAGAACGGAATACCAGTATATTTTTCCCATAAGACCTTCCGGCTTAAAAGTGGCAGCTTGGTATAAAGTATTATTGATTATTTTAAATTCAAGCCAGGCTTCACCAGGCAGTTTCATCTCGGCGTATAAAATCAATTTTCCTTCAGATTTATTGGCATATACAACCCGCCAGAAATCAAGTGCATCTCCTGCATGTATTTCATTTTTATTTGTCCTTCCTCTTCGAGTACCGACACCTCCAAAAATTTTATCGATGAATCCACGTAACTCCCAGAGCCAATCGGCATAATACCATCCGGTTTCGCCGCCTATAGACCAAATTCGTGCAATTGTATATTCCCTATTTATTATGGTTCTTTTCCTTCTATCAATATAACAGTCCTTTTTTGGAACTTTAAGATATTGAGAAACAGTACCCTTAAACCGTCCGCTTACCTGCGAATCTTTCCAGCTCGAAATGATGTCATCTTCACTAATCTTTTTCAAAGCTCTTTCTAATGCCTGGCGGTAAGTAATAGGTTTAACTCCCAGTATACTATTAATATTATTATCGCGGCAGATTACCTCTACTTTCATACTGCTAACCAACGCAGAGGCGAGTTTAAAAGAAGTTGAGGTTACAAAATAAAGCCAATACGAAGATAATTTTGGAGTCATGACCGGTACCGTAAAAATATACCTCTTTAGTTTTTTTGCTTTGGCAAACTCCAAGAGCATTTCTTTATAAGTCAATACATCAGGTCCTCCAATGTCAAAACTTTGATTATAAGTTAATGGATTTAAGAGTGACCGAATTAAGAATTCTAAAACATCGCTGATTGCAATTGGCTGGCATTTAGTATTGAGCCATTTTGGAGTAATCATAATCGGCAGTTTATCAACCAGATCCCGTATTATTTCAAAAGATGCACTTCCTGATCCTACTATAATTCCCGCTCTGAGCACAGTCGATGGTACTGAAGCAGTTTTTAAAATTTCTTCAACTGCCTTTCTTGATGATAAATGCTTGGATAATGATTGGTCATTTACAATTCCGCTAAGGTAAATGATCTGTTTTGCATTTGTCTGGTTTATTTTTTCAATGAAATAATTTGCCGAAATACTTTCGAGTTCATCATAATTAGAAGCACCGGACATGGAATGTATGAGGTAATAAGCCGCATCAATATCATCGGGAATATTTTTAATGCTTTCAGGATCCAGAAAATCAACTTCGACAACCTCTATTTTATTTATAAAGTTTTCAGGAAAATGAAACCTGCTTTTATCTCTTACACAGCAAACTACCTCATTTCCATGACTTAATAACAAGGGCAAAAGCCTCTTGCCGATATAACCTGTAGCGCCTGTTAAAAGAATTTTCATTTCTTAAGTTATCTTTATAATTTAAAGCTCACCAGTCCATAGTCCATCGGGAAAATCTGTCCCGAAATTGAAGCGGCATCTTCAGATATCAGATAATCTGCCATACGAGCAACTTCCTGTGGTTTTAGGTAATTTTTCATAGGATGCCGTTCCATCATATTTTCCTTCATGCGATCGTTTCTTAAAATAGAAGCAGATAACGAAGTCTCTGTAATTGTGGGAGCAATAGCATTGATTCGAACCAAAGGAGCAAGTTCCGCACCTAGTGATTTAGTGAGTCCCTCTACCCCTGATTTTGATGCCGCAATACTGGAGTGAAAAGGCATTCCGAGTTTTGCCGCAACGGTACTAAATAATACAATTGAGGGATTTTTCCCTTTCTTTAATGCAGGCAGAAAATGCTGAATCACTTTAACGGCACCTATCACATTAATTTCAAAATCGTTTCTAAAATCGTCAATGCTTAAACTTAAAATAGGTTTGAGATTTATTGATCCTGGACAATATACTAAAGCATCAATAATTTCAATATCAGGCAATTCATCCTGCAGCACATCAACTGAAAAATGAATCAAATTAGGATGGGAAAAATCTGGAATAGTCCGACTGATATTATACACTAAATGTTTTTCAAGCTGCTGCTGCAAAATAGCATTGCCAATTCCTCTGCTTCCCCCGATGATGACAATTTTTTTCATTTTTCTTATTGAACTACTTATTTTTTTAATGTAAAAACAATTTATTCTTCTTTTATTAATTGAGATAACGTTCGATATCCATGTTAAAGATAAGAATTTGTTTAATTATTTTCGAAAAATATTAAACAAAATAACATTTGTGACATTAAATTAGAATGGATTGATTTTCAAAGTCAGCCAATAAGTTAAAAGCTATTTTCTTTTTATTTACTAAGTGCTAAAAACAAATCATATGAATTTACGCCTTTTTTAAATTCATCACAGCAATCTTTTTCTTTAATAAGTCATTAAAAAGTGAGAGTGAAGCTTTGCGGTAAATTCCCGAAGGAAATATTAAAGTTGCCTCATGGCTCATGTTTTTACCTTCAATTGGAACTGCAACAAGTTCAGAGAAATCAAATAAGGAAGAATTCATTAATACAGTAAACCATTTTTTTGTATTAACCAGTTCCAATAGACTATGAATATCATTGATCTCTATTTTTGCCTTCAATTTTATGTTATTTTTTAGAAGCGTTTCATCCAGAAAATTTCTGATACTGTAAGTTGGAGATGGCAGCACTAAGTTTAATTCAGTAATTTTTTGAAGCCCTATCTTTTTAAGTTTACTCCACGGATGCGATTTATGAAGAATCAAAGAGAGAGTGGCAGAGAATAATGGCATTATATCAAGCTGTTGATCCTCACAGGAAGGCATAAAAGACAGCATACAATCAATTTCATATAAGCGTATTTTTTGAAGCAATTCTGAAGTAGAGCCCAGCACTACCTGAATCTGAATATCTGGAAATTCCTCATTAAACTCCGTAATCGTTTGAAGAAGTAAATTTACTAGTCCGTAAGTGGACCCAATAGTTATTTTACCGGTTTTTAAATTATTCAAATCCATTAAAACCTGCTTTCCTTCTTCTGCCTGACGAATCGTTTTTCGGGCGTAATCCAGCATAATTTCACCCGCTTCCGTAAGTTTAACCCTCTTTCCTACTCTGTCAAAGAGAAGAACCGTTAATGAATTTTCTAATTCTTTTATTTGATGAGATAATGTACTTTGAGTAATGTATAAATCATCTGCAGCCTGTGTAAAATTTAAAAGTTCTGCCGCGCGGACAAAGTATTTCAATTGACGAAGTTCCATTTTCTTTAATTTTTTATAAAAGTACAACTCTAAATCGAAAATTTCGATCGAATACATCTAAAAATTTCATTTCCACGATTGGTTTATATTGCAGAACTTTGACATAAGTTAATTTAAAAAACAGAAAAGATGGAAATTTTACAAACACCCGAAAACGCATTATCAGCATCAATTGTTTCAGCAATAATTAATGCTCCAATTGAAAAAATTAATATTGCCGACTGGCTGCTTAACCTGCCGGATGCAGAATATCAACGTTGTTCTGTTAACCATATTGCTGCTGGAATAACTTCTAATTTTGAAGGTATACCGATGTCTATTAATGTAGAATATGTGGGAACAGCACTTGTTGTACAGCATTATATTTTTGATGAATATCGTGCTGATTACTGCCGAATGCTTTCAATTTCTGATACTATTACTGCAGGCGGAAGATCTAAAGTACAGGTTCTTTGGGAGTTGAAAGCAGAAAAAATAGATGATACAACAACAAAATTTACTAATACCATTCATGCAACCGCGACTCCTGAATTTTTAGATTTCATCAAACAACACGGAATTTCTCTAGCCGATGCTGCAAAAGCAAGACAGGATGCTTCTGACGCCCATAATCATGAAGAAACACCGCTGTTTGCAAAAAGTATTGAGAACAAAGCGCTATTTGGAAAATATAATCTACCTTTTTAAAAAAATTAGATTATGAAAGCTATTACCATCTCAAAATTTGGAGGGCCTGAAGTTTTGCAATTGGTCGAGGTTCCTGATTTAATTCCATCGCAAAATGAAGTTTTAATTCAGGTAAAAGCTTCAGGCATTAACAGAAGTGACATTTTGCAGCGCCAGGGAAAATATGCTGCTCCAAGCAGTACTTCTAATGAAATTCCAGGTCTCGAAGTATCTGGAATTATCGTAGACTGTGGTCCAGAAGTTACGCAATGGAAAAAAGGCGATCACGTTTGTGCCTTGCTTTCTGGGGGAGGTTATGCAGCATATGTTACTGTAAAAGAAGGTCAGTGTTTACCCATTCCTAAAGGCTTAAATTTTATAGAAGCAGCCAGTCTGCCTGAAACGGTATTTACAGTCTGGTCTAATATTTTTGAACGAGGAAAATTAAAACCAGACGAAACTTTATTAGTTCACGGAGGCAGCAGCGGTATAGGAATTACAGCGATTCAGATCGCTCATGCTTTTGGTTCAAAGGTCATTACGACAGTTGGTTCAGATGAAAAAGCACAATATTGTTATGAATTAGGTGCTGATCTTTCTATAAATTATAAAAAAGAAGACTTTGAAGAAATTTTAAAAACCAAAGGTGTAGATGTTATTCTTGATATGATAGCGGGAACCTATTTTCAAAAGAATCTTTCTATTTTAAACGAAGAAGGAAGGCTTATTCATATCAATGCAGAAAATGGTAAAAACGTAGAGCTTGATATTTGGCAGTTAATGCTAAAAAGAATTACGATCTCAGGAAGTACACTGCGTGCACGAAATTACGAATACAAAAAACGATTAGCCGCAGAAGTATTTAAAAATGTCTGGCCATTAATTGAAAATGGTAAATTCAGGCCTGTTATCTACAAAACGTTTTCCCATCGCGATGCTGTAAGCGCTCATGAATGTATGGAACACGGAAGCCATATTGGTAAAATAATAATCGACTGGGAATCATAATACTATTTTCATTGAATTTAACCACTAAAAAGTCCTAATAAAAATTAGGCCTTTTTAGTTAGTCATTAGAAATCTTCAATTTATATATACTTTTAGCTTTACTGTTTATTTTTTATTTGAGAGCAGTATTTTTAAACACAGTTTTTCCTTCTTTAATCGTTTCAACCACTTGAATATCTTTAATGTTTAAAGGATTTATCTTTATTGGATTTTTATCAAGGATAACCAAGTCTGCCAATTTTCCTTTCTTTAGAGATCCTTTATTATTTTCTTCAAAATATTGATAAGCCGCCCAAATCGTTATGGACCTTAAAGCGTCATAAGCGCTGATTCTTTCCTCAGGCCCAATCACATCACCACTTCTGCTTATTCTGTTTACCACAGAATACAAAATCATTATACTGTTAGGAAGAGCAACAGGCGCGTCATGATGCTGTGTAAAAATCATTCCTTTTTTAAGAGCTGTTCCAGCAGGTGAAATACGATAAGCCCTTTCTTTTCCTAATGTTTCATCTCTATGCCAATCTCCCCAATAATAGGTATGCATTCCAAAAAAAGAAGGCATAATTCCAAGAGATTTCATTGTATCTAACTGGTCTAAGCGGGCAGTTTGTGAATGTATAGCAATTGTACGCCTGTCTTTTTTTCCATATAGTCTGGTGGCATGCTTTACCGCTTTTATATACTCATCAATTGCTGCATCTCCGTTACAGTGGGCTAAAATCTGCCAGTTATTTGCATATGCTGAATCTACAAGCGCGACAGCATCGCTCTCTTTTGGAAATGCAGGATAGCCGGAATAAGTTTTCGGCTGGCCTGGCGGCGGAATAATATATGGTTTTGTAAGCCATGCAGTTTTACCCTGTGGCGAACCATCCAATGAGAGTTTCACGCCTGCAATCCTAAAATGATTTTTATATTCTTTTTGAATGCCATTTTTTTTCATATAGGCCATTTGGCTCTGTATGTCAGGATAAGCGGCAACATCGATAGTTAATTTATTTTTTGCCGCAAGTTTTAACCATGTAGTACACGCATCACTTGTTGCTCTTCCCTCCTGTGCCGTTGTAAAACCAAATCTTATATAAGATTTTAAACCTGCTTCAGCAATTTTTTCATTGGCTTCCTCGTCCAGTGTTCCCATAATTTTAAAAAGCGGGGTAAACATAGCCATCTCTTCCAGCACTCCATTAGGTTCATTAGATCCATTTTTTCTTCTAATTAAGCCACCTGCAGGATTTTTTGATGCCGCATTATAACCAGACATTTCTAATGCTTTATGATTCATTACTGCTAAATGCCCAGACTGGTGTATAATAATAACGGGGATTGTTGCAGATACCTTATCTAAATCATCTGCCGTTGGAGGAAGCTTTTCTTTCAATTGTGCATCATCATATCCAAACCCCACTATCCAGCCATATTTTCCGATAGCATTTTTGTTAGATGCTTTCCATTTATTAAGCAATGAAATAATACTTGCAATATCATTACCAGTGCCGTCAGGAGCCGGAAGTAAATTAGCTGCGACCGCTTGAAATCCGGCGTTCCAAACATGACCATGCGCATCTATGAATCCAGGAAGCATTGTTTTGCCTTTTATATCCTTCATTTCTGTTTCACCTCCTTGAAAATTTTCAGCTTCAGCTATTGAGCCTGCAAAAATAATTTTCCCGTTTTTTACCCCAACGGCTTCCACATACTGCGGCTGGCTGCCTTCCATTGTTATGATATCTCCTCCATAATAAATGGTATCTGCAGAATCTTTCACTTCTTTTTTACAACTTGTTAATGTAATTAATAACATGAATGTCCATAGTATATTTTTCATTTCAAAATTATTTAGTTGTTTTACATCTCATAAATATAGAAATAACATACTGTTTTTTAATTATTTAATAGACAGTATATTTAATTTTAAATTAATACAAGTTAATTCGATCGCGCGGATTTGTAATCCGCGCCCGCAAAGTATAGCTCAACATATTAAAAAAAATCCAGTTTTTAACTATAGGAACGAGCATGGAAAAAATTTCGAGTGATCGCTACACATTAGAGCGATCGGGATTCAATCAACAACAACTGAGAATTTTACTTTCATTTTAGTATTGGGAACCCTATAATTACAAACCAATACTTTTGCCTTAATAAAATCCATTTCCACACAGTTTTTCGTATATACAAGTAAAAGCTGTTGTCATGGAAACATTACCAATTTTTCTTGTAAAAATTCTGCAGATGCTTGCCGACAGATACGGTATGAGCTGTACTTTAGAAGAACTGACAAGTCTCTTAACTCCTGTTTTTAATACTTACACATTACTGCAAGACAGTATCGCTGATGAAAAGAAAAAACAAGCGAGGGTACTAGATGCTTTAATACTTTTGAATAAAGAGGGATATATCTTTTTAAGTTCAAGTTCTGATGAAAGTACAATAAGTATAAAAGGTCTAATTTTAGTTAATAATAAAGTTATTTGCAATTAGGTTATATCATCCCAATCCCATTAACAAATCAACAACAACCGATATTCCCCTTCATTTTCTACTGGTGCTCTATGAATACAAGGCTGTACTTGTTGTTTTGGATGATCTACGGCCAATCGCCAAAGATGACCTAATCCTAAATTAATAGGCTCTGCATTGGGATGCAGCTGATAATGCAAATCAAAATAATTTTCTTTTAAAAAGTTTTCGAATTCTTCCTCTGGTCCATCGTAAAGCTCTTTTAGCTTTGTTCGAATTTCTGGAACTAGGATTTTTTGCTCTGCCTGCGAATTAGAAATTATATCACTCGAAGCGCCGTGATAGGTACATAAAAAAGTGTCTGTTGCAATGGGCGAACGATCAACATGAAACGAATACACATCTGTAGATATGAAATCAAATTCATCGTCACGGTCATAACATTTCAGTAAATTTAGAGAAGGCGAAGCGCCAAAATCAGTTAATAATTGCAAATCATTTAAGATTATTTCTCTTGCTTTATTTCCCTTTTCTGATAGTTGCAGCGCTTGTAAATCTTCTGGATAAACTTCTGTTATATTTTCTTTTAAATGCAATTGGGCTACAATTTCGTTAAAATCGCCATCCAAATTTCTGTACCAGCACAGCGCATTCATTTCTCCTTTGAAATCGGTATGTACAAGCTCAGCGAAAGTAGACACCACTCCTATTTGGCTGTTGTCAGAAAATGTATTGCTCATAGTGTAATAGTAAAAAGCTGGTTACTTCATGCATTGCAAAATTATGTAATAGTAGTCAGCTGCGGTATTTTATCGCTATAACCTTTTAGAGAGATTGCCCTTTTCTGCAAAAAAGTAATCTCTCTGTTCCTATCAATAACTAAGAAATTTGAGGTTACTCTAGTATTTCCATATCATAGCGTTCATCACGAAATGTCGCTCCCCATTGATTTACTTCTTGAGAATTAGTCAGCTTAAAGCCTGCGGTTTTATACATATCTAAGGCACGTTCCTGTTTATCGGTAGTAAGCAGAAAAACATTTTTATACCTTTTTTCGCGGCAGAAAGCTATGGCATCATTCAAAAGCTTTTTTCCTATCCCCAGTCCCCTGAAAGAAGGATCGGACAGAAACCATCTTAATTGAGCCTCATGCTCACTTTGATGAACAATGGCTATACAGCCAATAATCTGGTTGTTATATTCAGCCATCCACAAACGGTCTTTTTCTGGAGAATACTGTTCTAGGAAATGATAAAAAGTTTTCACTACATAAAATTCAAATTCATTTGAAAAACTTGATTCCTGATCATAAATTTTACTGTGCAAATAAATTATATAACCAATGTCTCCCGGTCTTAAATCATAACGATAACTGATATCACTAGCAGATATTTTCGAGCTATTTTTGCTGTCTAACATTTTCTTAATATCCCCCATTGCATTCACAAGTTTTTCCTGTTCTGCTGTGCTCAAGTTTTTCACTTTTAATTCTGACTGCTGATCTGCAATAGCATTTAATTTTTGTAAAAGTTTGTTTCCTGAAGATGTCAATTTAATATTAAAAGCACGTTTGTCTATTACGGAAGGAACTTTCTCAATTACTCCATCTTTTGTGAGCCGTTTTAATAGTCTGCTCAAATATCCCTTGTCTAAGTTGAGCGTTTCGCAGATTTCCTGTGCTGTAATATCTTGTTTTTCATTTATTTCATAGATAATACGGACTTCTGTTAATGAATAATTGCTATCAAGATAATTTTGATTTAAAATATCTAAATGTGCTGTATAAAACCTATTAAACGATCTAATTTCTGAACTTATATTTTTCATTTTTCTACTATTATGTTTTGCAAATATATAAAATAGTTGCTTTTGTCAACTTGTTTTTAAAAAAAAGACATTAAATGTGCTCAATTTTTTCTTTCTTAATCTAGATTAATCGACAAACTTTTATAGCTGTAGTAAGTTTGTAAAAGATTTAACAATATCTGTTATTTCTATCACCAAGAACACTAAGTAACAAGGATTTAAAATTGCTGATTTCTAATAATATATTATCTTTAAGAATGCATTTTATCCTTTTTATTTCTGTTATAAATAGAATTAAGAATCAAAAAAATAGATAACTCAAAAAACATGGAAATAATAAAACTAGAATTAGACGAGAAAAAACACGGCGCTTTTAATCTTTATGTAGAGGATAAAAAACTGGGCGAAATGACAGTAAGTCTAAAAGATGATTTGCTAACCGTTTATCATACAGGAGTTGAACCAGAAGCAGAAGGAAAAGGTTACGCAAAAAAACTACTTGAAGAAATGGTGTCATACGTGCGTGCCAATAATTTAATGGTTTTACCGCTTTGTCCTTATGTTCACGCACAATTTAAAAGACGTCCAGATGAATATCAGGACATTTGGAAAAAATAACAGCCACTTAATAATTAAAAAATAAACTCATGAATTTAGAAATTATAACAGACGGAGTTCCTCTAAATGATGCTAAAAAAGCCTTGATTCTGATTCACGGACGCGGTGCTGGTGCTCACGATATCCTTTCGATTGCGAAACACCTTAAAGTCAGCGATTTTGCATTGGTTGCACCTGAGGCAGAAAACAGAACTTGGTATCCGTATTCATTTTTAGTTCCGCTTGAAGAAAACGAACCTTCTTTTTCAAAATCGTTAGAAGCTATTCATCAGGTTGTTGTTGCAATTCAGCAAAACGGAATCGAAAAAGAGAATATTTATTTCCTTGGATTTTCTCAAGGTGCCTGTCTTGCTTTGGAATTCACAGCCAGAAATGCCGCTAAATATGGCGGTGTCGTAGCTTTTACAGGAGGACTTATTGGCGATAAAGTATATGAAAATCATTATGCAGGAAATTTCGAAAATACTCCGATTTTCATCGGAACAAGCGATCCAGATTTTCATGTTCCTGTGGAAAGAGTAAATGAATCTGAAGCGCTCCTTCAAAAATTAGGTGCATCGGTAACAAAAAAAATCTACCCAAATATGGGGCACAGCATAAGTCAGGACGAAATAGACTTGGCTAACGAACTTATTTTTACAAAAAAACAATGATACAAATAACCCGTGTTTACAGCGACGCAAATGGCGAAAGTCATTTTGAAGACTTTGAAATTCCGTTGAAAAACAATGGCGATATCGGATTTTTATCTGATGATGAGCCCGTAAAATCAATTGTTTTTAGAGAAGTCAGCCCGTCTTACGATTATGATTTTCATAATGCTCCAGATCGGCAATATATTGTTTTACTGGAAGGCGGTGTAGAAATAGAAACTTCATTGGGAGAAAAAAGAACGTTTGAAACTGGTTCAATTTTATTGGTTGAAGACACAACAGGAAAAGGTCATAAAACAAAAAATATAGAACCAAAACTTCGGAAATCTATATTTATAAAACTGTAATTTAAATACTCGAAATAAAAATTTAACCGCAAAGTTCGCAAAGCCTTAACTGATTTAGCTTTGCGAACTTTCTAATTATAACGTATTACACTATCAGATAAAAAGCTTTGCGAACTTTGCGGTTAAAAATTTTTCTCAACAAAATTATGGCTTTGTATTTCTTAATCTAGGTTAATCGATTCAGAAGCATAACTGAAGTAAATTTGTATAAGAAAATCAATAACAATTTAATACATAAGATACCATGGAAAATAAAATTTTAGGCTTACATCATATTACTGCAATTGCAGGTGACGCCAAACGTAATTTCAACTTTTATTCTAACATATTAGGATTAAGATTCATTAAAAAAACAGTGAATTTTGACGATCCAGGAACATACCATTTTTACTTTGGTGACGAAGTAGGAAGCGCGGGAACAATCTTAACTTTTTTCCCTTGGGGAGAAGGAATCCAGCAAGGAAGAAAAGGTTCTGGAATGGCAACTGAAATTGGTTATTCTGTTCCAAAAGGAAGCCTTGATTTCTGGCAGGAACGTTTTGAGAAATACAATGTAATTTACAATAAACCAGCTGAAAAATTTGGCGAAAAGTATCTTACTTTCTTAGATCCAGATGGTTTAAAATTAGAATTAATAGAGTCTAAAACAGAAGACAACAGAAAACCTTGGGAAACTGATGAAGTAAAAGCTGATGTAGCTACAAGAGGTTTCCACAACATTACTTTGACTTTAAACAGCATAAAAGCAACCGCTGCAATTTTAACCGAAATATTTGGTTATAAATTGATTGAGCAGAATGTAAACCGTTACCGTTATGCAACAGATGCGGTGGAAAACGCTGCAATTGTTGATTTGGTAGAGTTAGAAGAAGAAAAACGCGGTCATGTAGCAAACGGATCTGTGCATCACGTAGCTTTTCGTGTTCCAAATGACGAAGTTTTAATGCACTTCCGTGAAAAAATCGAAGACTACGGATTGTCTATTACACCGCAGATTGACAGAAATTATTTCCACTCTCTTTATTTCAGAGAACCAGGCGGAGTTTTGTTTGAAATCGCTACAGATAACCCTGGTTTTACTGTAGATGAAAGCTTAGAAGAATTAGGAAAAAACCTAAAACTTCCTGCACAATACGAATCTGATAGAGCCGCTATTGAAGCGCATTTGGTTCCAATTAATTAATTTAAAATCCCATATATTTTAAAAACCTGCAAATCTTTGACTTGCAGGTTTTTTGTTTGAGAATACTTTTAGTACATAATTTAAAACTCTTTCTACGGAAATGATTATTTCTTAAAGTTAAGACAACTAAATTTGAACACATAAATCCTCAATCTGAACACTTTTTAAATCCATAACTTCCTGAATTTTGCTTTATAATTAAAATCTAAAAAACATGAGCACTCAAAAAGTATGGTTTATTACCGGCGCATCAAAAGGAATGGGACTTGAAACTGTAAATGCTGTTTTAAAAAACGGTGGCAAAGTTGCAGCCACTTCCAGAAATCTACAAGAATTGATTGATAATATTGGAAATCAAACTGAAAATTTCCTGCCGCTTCAGGTTGATATTACCAATGATAAAGAAGTAAAAAATGCTATTCAAAGCACAATTGATACTTTCGGAAGGATTGATGTTGTGTTAAACAATGCTGGATATTATCTGGTGGGAAGTGTTGAAGAAATCACCGATGAAGAATTTCGCAAAACCATAGATGTCAACCTATTGGGAACCGTAAACGTAATTCGCAACGCAATGCCTTTTCTGCGTCAGCAAGAATCAGGACATATTTTAAATATCGCATCCAATATGGGCTATATCGGATATGCAAATACTGGAAGTTATAACGCCGCAAAATTTGCCGTAATCGGACTTTCAGAAGCATTGGCTCAGGAAGTAAAACCTTTCCATATAAAAGTCACTGCAATCGCTCCAGGAATGTTCCGTACCAGTTTTATGAGCGACAGCACTTTGGCAGAAGCCAAAAATAAAATAGCCGTTTACAATGTAGAACAACATGTAAATATGCTGAAAAGTTTTGACGGAAACCAGCCCGGAGATCCAAAGAAACTTGCCAAAGTTCTGCTTGCTGTAACTGAATTGCCAAATCCGCCTGTACACCTTCCATTAGGAAATGATAGTTATGATTCGATTGTAGCTCATCGAAAAAATGAAGCGCAGGAAATGGAAACATGGAAACATCTTTCGTACTCAACTAATTTCGATTAATTCGTAAATTTGCTTCAATGAAAAAATCGGGTCCACATAAAATCAAAAGCATTTCAGAGCTGCATCAGTTATTTGCGCTTCCTAAACCAGATCATCCTCTGGTTAGTGTAATTGATTTTGCTTTACTGAGTTACAAACACAGCGATATCTGGAAACACTTTACGAATGATTTTTACTGCATTACCTTGAAAAAGGGCATCAACGGAAAATTTAAATACGGTCAGCGGGATTATGATTTTGATGAAGGAATGATCACATTGACAAAACCCGATCAGGTATTTTCGGTAACGCATACTAATGATAATCCAGTTACAGGTTTTATGCTAGTTTTTAAACCCGATCTAATCCGAAATTACCCTTTAGGAAAAACAATACACAATTATGGATTTTTTTCTTATTCAATTGCCGAAGCATTACATCTTTCTGACAAGGAAGATGTAATTATTTCTGGTCTTTTAAAACAAATGCAGGACGAATTGAAAAACAATATTGATCATTACAGTCAGGATTTAATTGTTTCACATCTCGATTTACTGCTCAATTATATTAATAGATTTTACGGCCGCCAATTTATTACCAGAAAAACTTCAAATCCTGATTTATTGAGCAGAATAGATCAAACTTTACTGAACTATTTTGAAAATGAGAATGGAGTTTTAAAGGGAGTTCCAACAGTTCAGTATTTATCCCAGGAATTAAATATTTCATCTAATTATTTAAGTGACTTACTCCGAAGTATTACGGGCTTAAATACTCAACAATACATTCAGAATCACATTATTGAAAAATCAAAACAGTTGCTGGCAGGATCAAATTTAAGTGTAAATGAGATTGCTTATTCATTAGGTTTCGAGTATCCGCAGTCTTTTAGTAAACTCTTCAAAAAGAAAACCAATATAACTCCCCTGCAATTCAGACAGTCATTTAATTAAAAAGAGAAAAATTGCTTTAAAATTTGGAGTACACTTATTTTTATTTAATTTTGTACCGATCATTACAAAATTAAAAACGATGAGAGGAAGACCAACCATTTACGAAGACGAAAATATTGTCAAGAAAGCACAAGAAATATTTTGGCAGAAAGGATATAGTGCAACCTCATTAAGTGATCTGCAAAAAGCAACTGGAGCCGGCGCTGGAAGTTTTTACAATACTTTTAAGGGAGGTAAAAAAGAGGTTTTTCAAAAAGCCATTGAAGAAAGACGACTAGCTTTTGATGCTTTTAAAACGGAATTAAACAAAAGCGAATCTCCATTAGAATTAATTAAAGACTTTTTTAGAAGTATCGCTTCCGCGGAAGAAAATGAGCATCTTAAAGGCTGTATTATTGCCAATACGGTTGTAGAAATGACTTTTATTGATAAAAATCTGGAAGCAAATGCGGTACAGATTTTAAAAGAGGTCGAACAAATGTTTACTCAGGCAATTCAAGAGGAAAAATTAAAAGGAAATTTAAAAACACAAACAGATCCCGAAATTCTGGGCAGGTATCTAATAACATTTTGGTGCGGACTTAATACACTCAGAAGAATGTACCCGGACAAAAATGTCTTAAAAAATCAAATCGAAATGCAATTAGCTGTTATCAGCTAATTTTTTCGGCTATTTATGTATCGATCATTACAAAAATAAAATAAATAAAAATGAATTTAAAATTAGAAGGGAAAAAAGCTTTTATAAGCGGTTCGACACAAGGAATTGGTTTTGCAATAGCCAAACAATTATTAAATGAAAAAGCCGAAGTTATTATTAATGGAAGGCATGAAGAAAAAACAAATCTGGCAGTACAAAATTAAAAAATGAATTTCCAGATGCTATAGTTTCAGGAATTGTCTGTGATTTTGAAAAAAAAGAGGAAGTAACTGCTTTATTAAATAAATTAAACAATATTGATATTTTAATTAATAACGTTGGCATTTTCGAATTGAAAGATTTTGAAAATCTGGAAGATCAGGATTGGTATCGAATTTTTGATATTAATGTGATGAGCAGTATCAGGCTTTCTAAAAAACTTTTACCGCAAATGCTTCAGAAAAAATCAGGAAGAATCATTT
This sequence comes from Flavobacterium sp. S87F.05.LMB.W.Kidney.N, assembly GCF_004366435.1. Lineage (NCBI taxonomy): Bacteria > Pseudomonadati > Bacteroidota > Flavobacteriia > Flavobacteriales > Flavobacteriaceae > Flavobacterium > Flavobacterium sp. S87F.05.LMB.W.Kidney.N. Next base: position 375,700 of record NZ_SODX01000004.1, read on the forward strand.
TCATCAGCAGCGAATCTGGCGTGAATATTCCTGGAAATATGATTCATTACGGAATGACAAAAGCAGCAATGACCGCAGTAAGTAATGGTTTATCTAAACTAACTGCAGGTACGGAAGTAACTGTAAACACAATTTTAGGCGGCCCAACTTATTCTGATGGAGTTGCTTCAACAATTGAACATATCGCTTCTTTACAGAATATCGAGATTGAACAAATGAAAAATGCCATCGTACAACAGACCAATCCGCATTCTTTATTGCAGCGTTTTATTGATCCTTCTGAAATTGCTTCGCTGGCAGTTTATCTTTCAAGTCCGCTTTCAATTGCAACAAACGGGGCATCGCTACGAGCAGATGGAGGTGTTTTAAAAACTATATGATCATTTAAAGATGATATTTTCCTAATAGCAATTAATAAGCCGGAAAAAATTCCGGCTTATTAAAATTGATCTTTTAAAAATTATTCTTTTTGATCCACAAAAACGTACAGCTTTTGCACTTTTCCGTTTTCAATAACAAACAAATCCATTCCAGTTCCTGCTGCGGGTTTGCTTTTTGTACCAAATTGCCAATAAACACGCACTATATTATGATGTGTTTCAAATGACTTAACGGTGAATGTGAAATCTTTATTTTTTTGCTGCAGCTCTGTTACAAATTTATTGATCTCACCTGTTCCTTCTGATATAAAGTGGCGGTCTATCATTTCTATATCTGCTGCATACACTTTATTCAATAATGCAGCTCGTTTAGATTCGTTTCTTTCATTCCAGATTTCAAAATGTCCTTCAATTATAGCTTTCTTTTTTTCAAGATCAAAATCATCTGATGCAGGCTTTTTCACTGCTGTTTTTGGTGACCATAATACTGTTTTAGGATTTGATTTTTCATATCCCTTCCCGTTTGGATACGAAACAAGTTCCATTTTAGAACCCCACGGAGTTTCAAAATAAACCCATGTTTCACCAGCCGTGTCTCCTGATGGTGTCAGGAATGGTTCGCCCAATACTTTAACACCTTTGCTTTTTAAATATTTTACTGCTACATTGATATCTGAAGTATAAAAAGCAATATGTGAAGCTCCAATATCATCAGAATTAGGATGTGTTTTGCTTCCTTTATTATCGGCATAATAAAACACTTCGATACTGGCTCCCGTTCCGGCGTTTATCATTTTTATGGTTACGGCTCCAGTAGCCGGATTAATATGGTTGGCTTCTTTCCATCCCGCATCAAGCGGAATTGGTCCGAGTTGTGTAACTGGAGTGAACCCAAGTACATCTTGAAAAAAGGTTACTGCTACTTTTAAGTCGGGAACGTTAATTCCAACGTGATCTATTCCTAGAATTCCTGAGTTGTTTTGCGCTGCTGCTTTTTCTGAAGTTGAGAAGAAAAAAACTAAATTTAGTAATGCAATGGCGGGAGTATGTATTTTATGAGTTGTTTTCATGATTGTATAAAGTATTTGAATTATTATTAAAATGTGATTATTCGAAAAATTAATTGCTGTATGCAGCTAACCATTTTGCTTTTATGGCAGCACGTGCTTCTATAAATTCTTTGTCGGTTCCCTGAGCGATAGCATCTAGTGGAAAACGAAGCGGATGCTCCCCTTTTTTCATGTTAACCAATTCCAGAATTCCGTCGGCAATAGTTTGCGGATTCATATCAAACTGAGCCATTTTACCAAATAATGCACCGCCCAAAGCATTGAATTTCTCTGTTGCAGCGTCTCCATATTGTTCTATGATTTCTTGTTTGTCGGCATGTATTCCTGCTTTTGAGCCGTTATTCATTTCGGTTGGATAAACTCCTGGCTGAATACTTACGTTTTCAATTCCGTAATCGGCAAGTTCATCTTGCAGTCCTTCTGTAAAACTTTCGACAACTAATTTTGAAGCGATGTACGGAATCATAAAAGGAAGTGTATGTCCGCTTGCTCCAGTTGTGATATTAATTATAAGTCCGTTTTTTTCTTTTCTCATTGAAGGAAGAACGGCCTGATAAGTACGAAGTACACTGTAAACGTTTACGTCAAACATTTTACGCATTTGATCGATTGAATATCCTTCCAGCAAACCAAAACCGCTTACTGCAGCATTATTAATAAGAACATCGATTTTTCCGTATTTGATAAGTACTTTTTCAAAAGCGCTGTTTACAGAAGCATCATCTGTAATATCGATATCTACTACTTCAATGTTTGAAAGTGCTGAAAGTTCTTTTGCAGCAGCTGCATTTTTGTCTTTTGTGTTGCGCATTCCTGCAATTACGGAATGACCTGCGTTTGCTAAAGTGATAGCTGTAAGTTTACCAAATCCTGAACTTGTACCTGTAATGAAAATTGTTTTTGACATGATTTCTATTTTTAAATGTTTATAATGTTTGTTTCTTTTGAACATTACAAAGTTGCGTAGAATGCAAAATCTCCACATTGATTAGAAATAAGTAAAAACTTGATCTAGATCAAGAGTTAGGTAATTGGCATAAAAAAAGGAGCTTAAAAGCTCCTGATTCTATAATATTATTTTTTTGCCGTTTGTTTTCGTATTCGGCTTAAGGTTTCTGGTGTCATGCCCAGATAAGAAGCAATCATGGTTTGAGGAATTCGTGATGCAAATCCCGGGTATTTCGTTATAAAATTTAGATACTTTTCTTCTGCCGTAAAACTAAGTGATGCCTGAATTCTGTTTTGTGCCGCTATAAAGCTTTTTTGTAAAATGGCATTTACCATATTATTAAAGGCTGGAATTTCCCTGCAAAGCATTTCAAAATTTTCATGGGTAAACAATACGAGTTCACTGTCTTCAATGGCATCTATATTGAAACGGGACGGTTGCTGGAACATTAAACTTTCTCTATCGCCTGTCCACCAGTTCTCAATGCTGAAACTATTAATGTGTTCACTTCCTTTTTCATCAACCGAATAAGTACGAAGGCAGCCTTGTGTTATAAAAGCATCATATTTCCAGATATCTCCTTCTTGAAGCAGATATTGTCTTTTACGAAGTTTTTTAATAATGGCAAAGGATTGTATATAATCTGATTCTGATTGGGTCAGTGTGGTTTTATCGTCCAGATATTTTTGGAATATTTCGTACATAGACTGTAAATTTATATAAATAGCAGGTTATGCACAAATTTTTCCAATTTACGTTGGTAAAAATCTAACTAAAAATAATACATCGCGAGTCATGCATAGCACTTGTCACAATAAAAATAAGTTCAAAAAAAAAGCCCTCTAATAATAAATTAGAGGACTTCAAATTATTTTGAAAAGATTTAACGCCAGCCGAGCGCTGGTGCAATATGTTCAAGTATAGAAGACAATATATGTACGTTGTAATCAACACCTAATGTGTTGGGTATTGTGAGTAACAAGGTGTCGGCTTCTTGAATAGCTTCATCTTGAGCTAATTCGGCAATAAGTTTATCTGGTTCTGCAGCATAACTCTTTCCGAAGATTGCTCGCTTATCACTTTCGATATAACCAAAACTGTCGGCCGCTTTACCTTGATCTCCAAAGTAATATTTGTCCTGATCGTTGACCAAGGCAAAAATAGAACGGCTTACGGAAACTCTTGGCTCGCGTTGATGTCCAGCTTTTTTCCAAGCTTCCTTATACAACCTGATCTGTTCTGCCTGCTGAATGTGAAAAGGTTTTCCATTCTCATCATACTTCAGAGTAGAACTTTGCAGGTGCATTCCATTTTCAGCCGCCCAAACAGCAGTTGCATTAGAGGCCGCTCCCCACCAGATACGCTCTCGTAATCCTTCAGAATGCGGTTCTAGACGTAATAATCCTGGCGGATTTGGAAACATTGGAGTTGGATTTGGATCTGCAAATCCTTCTCCGTTAAGTCTTTCTAAAAATTCCAAAGCTTTTTGGCGTCCCATATCGGCATCTGTTTCACCTGCTAAAGGTTCATAACCAAAAGCGCGCCATCCGTCAATAACTTGTTCTGGTGATCCTCTGCTTATTCCTAATTGTAAACGTCCTTCTGAAATCAAGTCTGCAGCACCGGCATCTTCCACCATATATAGTGGATTCTCATAGCGCATGTCTATCACTCCTGTCCCAATCTCTATCTTGCTAGTTTTAGCTCCAATGGCTGCAAGTAATGGAAAAGGTGATGCTAATTGTCGTGCAAAATGATGTACCCGAAAATAAGCGCCATCTAAACCGATTTCTTCTGCAGCAACGGCCAGATCAATAGACTGAAGTAATGTATCGCTTGCCGTACGAGCTTGATAGGAAGGATGATTGGCCCAATGACCAAACGATAAAAATCCTATTTTTTTCATAGATAGCTTTACTATTAATTATAATTTCAAATATACGCATCATTATTGGAGTCACCATTATTAAAGCCAAATAAACCAATCAAAGAATTTAGCGTTTCAATTCTAAAAATGATGCAATGAAGTTATTACTGCTGTTCATTTTTTATTTGTTGAATGCCTTGTTCATAAGTCGTAACTTGAAAATCTGGGAAACGCTTTTTAAATTTAGAATCATCAAATAAATTGTCATATTTATACCTTAGAAGCAATTCCTGTAGTTCTTTCAGTCTTTTATTGAATATCGCCCCAATCTTAAAAACAAATTCTGGTATAACTGAATATTTTAATTCCTTTCCGTAGATTTTTGAAGCCAGTGCAATAAATTGCTTATAGTTTAACTTATTGTCATCAATCGGTAAATGCCAGGTCTGTCCATAAGCATCTGGAGTATTGCCAATTAAAGCTGCTGCACGGCTTGCATCTGGTGTCCAAATTAAACTTCTTAATGTATTGTCCCTTAAAAGGACTTTCAATTTTTTATCTTGTTTAATATTATCAAAAATTAAAGTATTGGTTATGCTCTGTGTTTTTGCAGGTCCGTAAAATTCAGGTGCGCGGCAAATAACTGCGTTCAATTCGCCTGATTTTATTTCATTTAAAACCATTTCGGCCATTTCTTTTCTTACTTTTCCTTTTCTTCCAACGGGATCAAAAACAGTCTCCTCAGTTAGCAGACGATCATCTTGTGGATACATGTAAGTATTATCAAAAAAGACCAATTTTGTTTGGTTGATTTTACAAGCATCGATTACGTTTCTTACAATAAGCGAAAATTGCTTTTCCCATAAATCAGAATTCATTGGAAGCCCCAAAGTAAAATAAGCTATCTCAGTATCTTTTAAAGCTTCAACTGCCTTTTCTTTGATAGTTAAATCTGCAGAAAACACTGTATCTGTGTCATTTACTTTTTTCGCATCTCGGCTAACAATTCGAATATCTGAAGTAAAATTTCTTTTTAATTCTCTTGCCAGCTCTTCTCCTATTTGTCCGCTGGCTCCTAATATGGTCTGCATAATTTTTCCTTATTAATTTAATCGTTAATTGCTTTTGCTTGTATTGCTTCCATTCAATTCCTGCATAACCACTTTTGCCATTTTTTTGGAACTAAAAGGATTTTGACCTGTAATTAAATTGCCATCAACAACTACTTTAGAAGTCATAGGAATAAAGGCTTTTGTATAATTGGAACCTCTTTCTTTTAAAGCGGCTTCGAGATTAAAAGGAACTTTCTTTTTTCGTCCCGCAAGACTTTCTTCAAACCAGTTAAATCCAGTTATCTTTTTGCCTTTTATCAAATAATCTCCATTAGAAAGTTTAACATTCAAAAATCCGCTCACGCCATGACAAATCCCTGCCACTTTTTTATTGCTTTCATAATGGTTCAGAATGATGTTCTGCAAAGTGATGTCGTTAGGGAAATCATACATTGTTCCGTGACCGCCGGCTAAATAAACACAATCAAACTGTTGATTGGCTATTTCGCTTAAGCTTTTGGTATGTTTTAATTTTTCCCTGAAAAGTGTATCTGACCAATATTCTTTTGAAATTTCATCTAAAACTAAGGGTTTCAGACTTTCGGGATCTATTGGAGTATCTCCTCCTTTTGGACTTGCAATGGTAATGTCCAGACCTTGTTCTTTTGCTTGATCATAAATATGGGTAAGTTCACTGAGCCATAATCCAGTCGGCAGATTGCTTCCTTCGTACTTATTGGTCCCAGTTACAATAATTAATAACTTTAAAGTATTCATATAATATCGTTTAAGTCATATAAAGTTCGGACATACTTTAAATTGATTGTAACTCAATCAATTTAATTTGTAACATAATCTCCTAATGGCAAATTTAAGTTTAATATTAAAATCAATAAATCAATTATAAGCTTCTCCGTCTGTTTTGCTCAATCTAGAGAATGTTATACTAGATAATATCGTAAAAATAGCCAAGGTTATAAAGGTATATTGAAAAGCATGAGTTGAATCCATTTCGAACATACCAGATTGAAACAAGGACAACACAAGACTTGCCACCGATACCCCAAAACTAACTGATAATTGCTGCATAATAACCAGCATGGTATTACCACCGCTGGCAGAATCCTGATCCAAATCGGCAAGGGTTATGGTATTCATTGCAGACATTTGTATGGAGGTAAAAACGCCATAAAAAACCATTAGAATAATATAATATCCAATGGGAGTATCTTTTTCTACAAAGCCCAGCACGATTAATATAATTCCGAGCATAATTGTATTACTGATTAATACAGTTCTATATCCCATAAATTTTATAATGCGAACCATAAAAGGTTTGATTGCGACATTAGCCAAAGCTGATGGTAAAAGCAAAAGACCAGATACAGAGGCTGAATACCCAAAACTTGTCTGCAACATTAATGGCAGTAAAAGAGGCAGTCCTCCTATTCCTAATCGTGTTATCAAACTCCCTGTTAAACCTATTTTTAGCGTTCTTATATTTAGAAGACGCAGATCAATAATTGGTTTTTCTGTTCTTTTGTAATGAATAAAATAAAATACAGAAAGCAATCCTGCAAGAAATAACAAGCCCATAATAAGCATAATGTGTATGCGTCCTCTTCCTAGGAGTTCTAAAACCATAGTGACTAATATCAATGCAAGACTAAAGTAAATTAATCCTCTAAAATCAAACCTGCCCACGGCATGCTTGAAATTCGGCATAATTCGATAAGCCATTGAGATTCCAATGAGTCCGATTGGCACATTTACCAAAAATATCCAATGCCATGAAAAATTATCAGACAGAAAACCGCCCAGACTCGGCCCCACTACCATACCGAGCAGTCCAAATATGGTGATAAAGTTCATCGTTTTTAAAAGTTCTTTCTTTGGATATTGATATAAAATGGCAAGTCGGGCTACAGGAACCATCATTGATGCACCAATAGCCTGAACAACTCTTGAAAGATTGAAAGTCGTTAAATCAACTGATAATGCACAAAGCAGTGAACCTGTAATAAATAAACCCACAGCAATCATAAACATAGTTCGTGTGCCAAATTTGTCGGCAAGCCATCCTGATAAAGGAATAAACATCGCCAGTGTAAGTGTGTAAGTTACTATCACAGAATGCATTTGTGCGGGAGAATATGCCATATCGCGTGCAATAGAAGGAAGTGATGTATTTAAAATTGTACCGTCAAGGGACTGAATAAACATTGCCACAGCTGTAACCCATGGCAGAAGATGCACAGCATTCTTCTCTTTTTGCTCTGTTTTATTTATCATATCGTAAAGGAAATCCGAATTTGAATTACACTCTGTAAGTGCAGTTTTAAGTTTTATTACAATCAAATATAAGGATAACGGTTAATTTTTATCTTTCATTTATATCATTAAATATTACAGAATTTTAAAATTTATTTTTTCAAGTTTTGAGGCCCTGCATGTTAATTTGATAACAAATCAAATTTTTCTTGTAAATAAAATTTATAGTTATGATCTAATTTTAGAATATTAAAAATTTAAAAATTAGACAGTTATGGAAACTACAAAAAATACCAACAGCGAAGATCTTCAAAAATGTCCTTACCATGCAATGTTAAATAGTCAAGGTAATGATAAAAATCCAGAAGAACATGTAAATACTGGTGATTGGGAAGACGGGCGTGATGAAGATGGCACAGATCCAAATCGTTACGAAGAAGAAGGCGGAAATAACAATTCTGGCGGAGCAGGAAGTACAGGAAGTGCCGCAACAAACAGTTAATAGATTTTAAACTTAAAAAAACAATATTATGATCACAGATGACAACAGAAATTATGATCAGAACAGCCGTAATTTCACTTGGAATAATGAAAATACCACAGATCCATACCAACAAGAACGAATTGGTGATGAAGACTCACAGCAAGAGCAGTTTTTAGAGGATAATCAATCTGACAATGATTATTTGGATAATGAATTCTCGAATGCACTAGAAAGAGATGATCAAGATGATCTTGACGAAGATTTCGATGACAGCGAATTAGAGGAAGATGATTTGGAAGAAGATGATTTAGACGATGAAGACGATGATCTTGATCCTGATGATTTGGACGATGATCTTGTAGAAGATTATGACGAAAATGATCGTGAGCCTGAGCCTGAAACTTTTGCCGATGATAGTTTTAAAGTAGACTAACAATTTAAACTTTATTAGAGTTAAAATATGCAAAACCTCACCATTTTCATAAAAACTTAAAAGCCCTTTTTACATAAAGGGCTTTTTTTTATAAGCTATACTAATTCATACTCAAACAAATTGTATAAGAAAATTCGGGAATGCTATAAGAAAAAACGAGCATCCGAAGCTTACTTTTATTACACTGAAAATTTAAAAATTTAAAATATGGAAACTAACGCATTAACACATAAAAAAGGAAGCTCATCAAAAGCAAATGCCAATGTATCAACAATTGAGCGTATTCTTATGATTACAAGCGGATCATATCTTTTATATAAAGGTCTTTCGCAGGAAAAGAAAAGTATTGCGCAAATTACTTCGGGCGGCGCTATGCTGGCTCGTGGAATTAGCGGGTACTGCCCAATTTACAGCGCTATTGATCATATAAAAAATGACAAAGGCTCTAATGTAAATATCAGAACAGAGGTAACGATCAATAAACCGATCAGCGAAGTTTATGCTTTTTGGCGTAATTTAGAAAATCTGCCAAAATTTATGAAGCACCTAGAATCTGTTAAAACGATTAACAGCACCCAGTCTGAGTGGACAGCAAAAGGACCTGCTGGTATTGGTTCGCTGACTTGGAAAGCCGAAATCATTAAAGACCAAAAGCAAAAACTTCTAAGCTGGCAGTCAATTGAGGGCGCGCCTGTAAAAAACTTTGGAAAAGTACTTTTTAAAGCCGTGGGAGACGCTACTCAAATTGAAATTACGATTTCTTACCGCGCCCCGCTAGGTATTGCGGGACAAGGAGCTGCAAAACTTTTAAATCCAATATTTGAGAAACTGGTGCATGATGATATCAGCGGTCTTAAAGCATATCTTGAATCATAGCATAGAGCATGAAAAAAATTAAAAAATTATTGACTGCCGGTCTATTTTGTTTTACCTGCATTGCTGAAGCACAGCAAATACAAACAGACAGGCCTAATGAAACCGAAAGTCCGGCAGTCATTACAACGCGTCATATTCAAATTGAAAGCGGATTTTCTTTTGAAAAAGAAGATGATGACAAAACATTTGAAGTTCCAAATGCTGTTTTTCGATACGGAGTTTTTAAAAATGCTGAAATCAGAATTGAAAGTGCTTTTAAAATAGACCATCAAGAGCAAGAACAGCAATCTGGAATAGAGCCTTTAGTTGTGGGCGCAAAATATCATATCGCTAATCATAAAGGATTAATTCCTGATCTTGCTTTACTAGCACGAGTAAGTATTCCGTGGCTGGCTGATAATGCTTTTCAGGAACCCAAATATAGTCCTGAAATCCGTATGCTGGCGCAGCATGAACTATCTAAATCTTCACATCTTGGTTACAATATGGGAGTAAAATGGCTTGCCGAAACTGCTCATCCAGAATACATATATACCTTATCTGCAGATCACGCGCTGACTAAAAAGATAAAACTAGTAGCAGAAGCTTATGGTTATGCAGAATCTCACCATCATGCTCAAAATACTGCCGATATTGCGGTATTATATGTCCTTCAGAAAAACATGCAGCTGGATATTATGGCTGGCTCTAACATTATGCATTCACCTCAACAAAAATTCGTAGAAATTGGATTGTCTTATAAATTATAAATCTAAAGGTTATGACAAATTTAAATCATAAAAATAATAGTACTAGTTCCAGAACTTATGATAAAAAATCAGCAGTAAAACCGGTATCCTTTCGTACTAATGAAAAGTTTAGCAGTGAGATCAAAAAATCTGTATTACCAGGAAATATCTCTTTGTAATTGCTCTATTTATTTTACAGCTTTTGCTAAAGATTCTGCCATTGACTTCGCGTCTTTTGCATAATTACGGTGATAATAATTAAGAAGCTGTGTTTTGGTCTTCTTTGTACCTTTTGCATGTCCTTCCCATATTACACCAAGAGATGAATACGGTGAAAGTGTTACACCAATGCTGCAGAAAAAATTGGCAATATTTCCCGTTACATGTTCTACTCCGTCAGAATCTCCAGTTATAACAACTCCTCCAATTTTACCATCGAGTGGTGAATCTTCTCCAGCAAGTATTTTATCATACACCTCATCTAAACGTTCTATGCATCTTTGTAATTCCGAAGAATGACTATTCCACCACAGTGGAGTTGCAAAAAGCAAAATCTGTGCTTCAGTTATTTTTTGATATATTGACGGCCAGTCATCTTTTACATCCATGTGAGTGTAAGTACCCGGAACAATATGATGATCGGCAAGTTTAATTACTTCATACTCTATATTTTGCTTCTCAAGATAAGTGCCGAGAAATTCGACAAGAGTTTCGGTATTTGATCTTCCTTTCTTTTTAAGTGTACCTAAGAGTATAATCGCTTTCATATAATCGTTTTTTTTAATTAAAGTTCTAATTAGCATACATAAGTAAAAATTTGTCTCTGCTGAACTTAATTAAAATTACTCATCGTTTATTTTAGACCGTTACATAATATCTGGCAACATTTACAGCATTTATTGATTTAATTTTCATTAATCAAATCATCATAACTAGTAGTAAACCAGTCACTAACGTATTATATATCTACAATATAATCTTAAAATTCTATAAGATTATCCTTTCTACATTTTCTAATTTTAATTGGAATTTTAAATAAAAAGTAAATTTTTAAATCTAAATATTATGGATGTTAAAAACATAATGTCGCGCCGTTCAGCCCTAACAGGTATGGGGGCGGTACTTGCCACGGCAGCAATTAACCCTGTACTTGCCAGCAGTCTCAATGACGCTGGCGTACACATAGTAAACGGACCAGAAGATCCTACTACAAAATATCCGAGACCGCCATTTAAGGAACAATCGCAACCATGGCCGGGACTTGTCAGTAAAATGGATCCGAGGCCCGATCACGGCGAGAAAAGTTATAAAGGAACTGGCCGTTTAAAAGGCCGTAAAGCACTAATAACTGGAGGTGATTCTGGAATGGGAAGAGCTGCTGCAATAGCGTATGCAAGAGAAGGTGCTGATGTAGCTATAAATTATTTTCCAACTGAAGAAGAAGACGCCAGAGAAGTAATCCAGCTGATTAAGGCTGAAGGAAGAAAAGCCGTTGCAATACCTGGAGATTTACGCGATGAAGCATTTTGCAAATCACTCGTAGAAAAGGCTGTAAAAGAACTCGGCGGACTTGACATTGTAGTAAACAATGCTGCTCGTCAGCAGACAAATGCTTCAATTCTAGATATTTCTACAGAAGAATTTGACTGGACAATGAAAACTAACATTTATGCTCCTTTTTGGATTATTAAAGCTGCTCTGCCTCATTTACAAGCAGGTGCTTCGATAATAGGAACAAGTTCAGTTCAGGCTTATGCGCCTAGTGAAGATTTATACGATTATGCTCAGACAAAAGCAGCTACTACCAACTATATCAAATCGCTGGCTAAACAACTTGGCCCAAAAGGCATAAGAGTTAATGGAGTTGCACCCGGACCAATATGGACACCGCTTCAAGTTAGTGGCGGCGCAACAATGGAAAAACTTAAAGAATTTGGATCACAAACTCCTATGGGAAGACCTGGGCAGCCAGTTGAACTTGCTTCCATTTATGTACAGCTTGCTGCTAATGATGCTAGTTATGCAACTGGACAGATTTATGGTGCAAGCGGTGGTGAAGGAAATCCGTAAATAAAAATGACGCACTAATCTTTTCAAAATGTACAGCAATAGAAAACAGATTGATTTAAAACCTCTGTAATTACAATTACGGAGGTTTCGTTTATTTGGAAAGCAACAATTATCTATAACCATTAATTACTAAGAATATGGAACAAGTTTTTTTTAAAGATTGGATCAGTATAGGACATGTTATAATTGCCACTATAATTGCATTCATTACTTTATTTTTCTTCCTGAGAATTTCAGGAAAACGAACCTTAGCAAAACTCAATGCCTTTGATTTTGTCGTTACTGTTGCTCTGGGTTCTACTCTATCGTATATGATGCTGGCAATGGTTCCGCTGGTTGAAGGAGCTCTTGTCTTATTTTTGATTATCATCTTACAATATATTTTTGCACGAACGGCTCGTTCCTCAAAAAAAATGGAAAGACTTATAAATGCCGTACCCAGCTTAATATTTTATGATGGAAAATTTATAGAAAAAACTATGGCGAAAGAAGCCATAACAAAAGCGGAAATATTTTCTACAATTAGAAATTCAGGAATTGACCAGATCGAAGAAGTAAAAGCAATTGTAATGGAACTTAACGGACAGATTACTGTTGTAAGAAAATCAAATGGTAATGGAAACAGTTCGTTAGATGATATTATGTCTTAGTTGTTTTACATTTCATCATCTTGAATATTTTTCATATCGTATATGAGAATTTGACAATGGTTTGCGCAAATTATATAAAACCTTCAGCATTTAAAAATCTTACTTTTAATAATAGTTAATTGGAAAATTAGCGAATAAGTAAGCTATTAATTTAAACTGATATATATGAAATCCGAGAATTACTTTTATGCGTCTGATGACTTTGCAGGCGATATGACATCTTATGAAGAACAATTGTTGTTAAATTATGATGATTATCTTGAAGGAGGTTTTGCAAATAACTTGACAGCCAGCGGCCATTATAATTTAGTGCTTGGAGATTTGGAAGAAGATCTTGAAGAAGATTTCGATTCAGAATACGACGAAAATGACTGGGAAGAAGAAGAACCAAATGAAGAAGAGAGCGATAAAGATCCTGGAACTTTTATAATGAAAAGCTAAGACTCGATTACGATTACCCATAAAAAAATAGTAACAGATCTAATTTCGTTACTATTTTTTTTATGAATTTATTTAAAATTATAAATATTTGCTTTTAAAAACAGTCAGTTTTTCTCTTGTCATATCATCAATAGTATAAGAGATTCCTCCCATTCCTAAACCAGAAGCATCTCTTCCGCCAAAAGGCATCCAATCTACTCTAAAAGCTGTATTGTCATTTACCATAACGGCAGTTGCATTTAATTTTTTAGCAGCATCCAAAGCAATGTCTAAGTTTTTAGTAAAAACAGCAGCTTGAAAATGTACGTCTAAAGCATTTGCTTTTTTAATCGCCTCTTCCCTATTGGTAAAAGGATATATACATACCACTGGACCAAAGATTTCATTTGTTGAAACCTTAGAATCTTCTGATGGGTTAAATAATACTGTCGGCTCAAAACAAGTATCAGAAATACGTTTTCCTCCTGCAATTAATTTTGCGCCTTCTTGAATCGCTTCGTTAACCCATTCTTCAACACGACTAAGTTCTTTTGGTGTAATAAGTGAGCCAACATCTGTCTTTTCATCAAACGGGTTTCCAACAACTAATTTATTGGTTGCTTCAGCAAACTGTTCCACAAAACGATCGCAAATCTCCTGATTGACATATATTTTCTGAACCGATACACAAACTTGACCAGCATGGTAAAATCCCCCTTTTACCAAATCTGGAATCATTGTGCTAAAATCGGCATCACTTTCTACAATTACAGGCGCCGCTCCGCCATGCTCTAAGGCACATCTTGTTCCAGGCGGTAATTTGCTTTTAAGATGCCAGCCTACTTTTGCTGAACCAATAAAGGTTAGAAAATGAACTCTGGAATCTGTAACTAACAATTCTGCTGTTTCATTATCACATAATACTACTTGAACCCATCCTTCTGGTAAACCGGCTTCTCTTAAAATATCAGCCAAGGCAAGACCAGACAAAGGTGTATTGCTTGACGGTTTAAAAATAACCGGACACCCAGCGGCAACAGCAGTCGCAATTTGATGCACAGCCAAATTTAATGGATGATTAAAAGCACTTACAGCAGCCACAACGCCAATTGGTTCTTTAGAAGTAAAGGCAATCCTGTTTACAGAAGCTTCAGTAAGTCCCATTGGGATTTGTTCTCCTTTTATCTGTGATATGTGTTCAGCTGCTAATTTTACTCCTTTAATGGCTCTAAGTATTTCTGCTTTAGAATCTTTATAGGGTTTTCCGCCTTCGCTAATTGCCAAATGAATTAGTTCTTCGCTTCTTTCATTCATTATCGAAGCGGCTTTTTCTAATATTTCAATTCTTTTAAAAGCTGGAATCCAATTAGATTGATCATTGAATAAATTTTGAGCGGTATTCAATATCTTTTCAATATCATTTTTATTAATGAGCGGCAGTTCTTTAACCAGACTTTGATCATAGGGAAATATTATTTTTGTGGTGTTTTCCATAAATGCTTTTTTTTAATAGATAATCTTAAAAAAATCATGCTTTTATTCTAAGTCATTCTTCATGATTTGTTCCTTTAAATTTAGTCAAATTATCAGGGATTACAATACGTTTTGTTCACAATATTATAAATTAGTAATGCAAAGGCGTTGCCAAAAGAATTTCTCTAGTATCTAATAAAGGCGCAATTTTACCCAAAACGAAGTCTTGAAAATGAGCTGAATTTCTATGTTCTGCAACTGCAGCTTCATTAGTATATCCTTCAAATAATACGATTGTATTAGCATCTGAATTGCTTTGATGAATTTTATAAAACAAATTACCATCTTCTTTTATACTTTCAGCATGTACCGTTTTTAGTAATTCTAAAACATTTTCAAGCTGACCTTCTTTAACTTTCCATGTAGCAAAAACATGAACTGGATTTTGATTTTCCATTTTGATATATTTTTATAATTATTTTAAAATTTTAAAAGTGAAATTATACTGACCTTCCACATTTTGAAGAAGGTCAATACAATTAAGCAATTACTTTTTAGAATTTTCTAAAATAGTAATCATTTTTTCTGCTACGCCTTTCGCGGAAGCAGGATTTTGACCAGTAACCAAATTACCATCTGCAATACTGTGAGCTGACCATACTGCTGCAGCATGGAATTTTGCTCCTTGTTTTGTTAATGCTGTTTCTAATAAAAACGGTACATCTGCAATAGCGTAACCTTTTTCTTCTTCATCTGTAAAAGAAGTGATATTTTTTCCATTTACGAGATAAGAGCCATTGCTTAGTTTTACATTTAGTAAAGATACGGGACCGTGACATACTGCTCCTACAACTGCATTGCGTTCGTAGGTTTCTTTAATCACCTTTTTTAGCAATTCGTTTTCCGGCATATCCACCATTGGAGCTAATCCGCCAGGAACAAAAACAGCATCGTATTTACTCACCTCTACAGTTGAAAGTTTAACTGCTTTCTGCATCGTCTCCCAACCTTTTCCTGTTAGAAAAGCAAGATTATCAGGATCATTTGCCAAATTAAGAGCATCTAAATACGGAGTCTCTCCAGTTAAGCTTGCAAAATCAATTTGATAATTTGCTTTTTCAAATTCGGCATAAGGATGCGCTACTTCTGGAAGAAATGTTCCAGTTCTTCTGTTATTTGGTCCAATTGCATTGGCATTAGACACAATAATTAAAATTTTCTTGTTCATTTTTGTTTCGTTTTTAAAAGTTGTTTTTTGATTTTGTGCATAAGAAGAAAAAAAGGCAAGTGCCATTGATGCGATCATAAGTCTTTTCATTTCTATAATTTTTAGGTTGTTAATGAATTATTTATAGGGCAAATTTATGCCAGCTCTCCTCCTCAATACGAGGAGAAAAGTCACAAAAAAAGTGTGATCGAAATCACACTTTGAGGATTAAACAGCTGTTATTTGTTATTGGAGTAAAGCCTGCTGAGGGTTTCGCGGCTGACCCCGAGATATTCTGCAATATATTTTTTTGGAATTTTTTGAATGAGATTTGGATAAAGAGCCGCAAATTCTGTATATCGCTGCTGCGGATTATTAGAAAGCAATGAAATAACTCTTTGCTGTAGTGCAATATATCCTTTGGTAAGTTTTACTCTAAAAAAATGTTCCATTTTATGAAGTATGACAGAAAGTTGTTCCCTGCCTTCAAGTGTAAGGCATAAAACTTCTCCCGGCTCCATACAAACCACATACATGTTGGCCTGCTTTTGGTTGAAGTATGCAATATAATCAGACATCCACCAGTTTTCTGTTGCAAATTGTACGATGTGTTCCTTTCCATCTTCATCGAGGTAAAAAACCCTGAAAATACCGCTCATGATAATATATTCATATTTTGCCTCATCTCCCTGCTGAATCAGATATTGATTTTTTAATACTCTTCTGATCGTAAAAAAGGGTTTAATTGATTCAAACTCCTCGTCAGTAATCGGAATAATTTCCTCAATATGTTTTCTCAGCTTTTCCATAGTTTGTTTTTACCTTTTCAAAGATAGAAGAAATATTTTGGCTGGATGAGAGGTAAGATCTTCAAAATGTAAACTGTTTCTCTAGTGCTTAGATAGTATATAATTTTGTAAATTTGAGATAAACCAATTTAAAAGAAAAATACTGCTGCCAAATATTTTTGCCTTTTTCTAATTTTCTATTCGATTTAGCGGCACATTACTTGAATAATAATTTTGTCAATTATTCTAATTATCAATTTATTAATCTTATTTATTATGAAAGTAACTTACTACGGACATTCTTGTTTTTCGGTATTCACCAATGGAAAGCATATTCTTTTTGATCCTTTTATCACACCCAATGAACTTGCTAAAGATGTAGATGTAAATGCCATAAAAGCAGATTATATATTTATTTCTCATGCACATTATGACCATATTCAAGATGTTGAACTTATTGCCAAAAACACTGGAGCCAAAGTACTTGGTAATTTTGAAATATATAACTGGCTTTTAAAAAAAGGAATTGAAAATTCGCATCCAATTAATCCCGGAGGACAATATGATTTTGATTTTGGAACTGTAAAATGCGTAATTGCACAACACTCCAGCAGTTTTAGTGACGGCTCTTACGGCGGTATTGCCAGCGGTTTTGTATTGACTACTTCTGAAGGGAATTTTTACTATAGTGGAGATACCGCCCTGACTCTCGACATGCAGCTGATACCTAAATTTACGCCTCTTGATTTTGCTGTTTTTCCAATTGGAGATGGTTTGACTATGGGTATAGACGAAGCTGTTGAGGCTTCAAAATTAGTTGGAGTTATTAAAATTTTAGGTGTTCATTACGATACTTTCGGCTTTATTGTTATGGATCATCAAAAGGCATTTGATAAATTTAAAAATGCTGGATTACAACTTTATCTTCCAGAAATAGGCAGCAGAATCGAGTTATAATTATCTATTTTCTGTGAGTCCATTTTTTATATTTCGCAAAAAACAGTTTTTTTTTAGCGAAATTTAAGAAAAGATTTAATAAAGCATAGACCATAGACTGTTTAGAAATAAATAATTAAATTTAATAACTGAACAAATTAGACAAAACACATTAAGACTAAGTCCAATACTTACTAATTTAAATAACATCGAGTATGCAGAACGACATTTATAATATTAAAAGGCAGTTAAAAACCCAAAGCGGTGAATTTTCATATTACAGTCTAACTGAAATGCAGCAACAAGGATTTAATATCGAAAAAATGCCTTTTTCAATTCGGATTCTTTTAGAAAATGTACTGCGAAATTTTGATGATTTTGCCATTACCAGAGAAAATATTGAAACCATTCTAAACTGGAAACCTGAAGCTTCAGACAAAGATATTCCTTTTAAACCTGCCAGGGTTTTGATGCAGGATTTTACGGGTGTGCCTGCTGTTGTTGATCTTGCATCGCTTCGTGCTGAAGCTTCTAGAAAAGGAAAAAATTCTGAAGCGATTAATCCGTTGATTCCTGTTGATCTGGTAATCGATCACTCTGTTCAGGTCGATTATTTTGGAACAGAATATTCCTATCAGCGCAATATGGATGAGGAATACAAACGTAACAGTGAACGTTATGAGTTCTTGAAATGGGCACAGCAGTCTTTTACAAATTTTAATGTGGTTCCTCCAGGAATGGGAATCTGCCATCAGGTTAACTTGGAATATCTTTCAAAAGGTGTAATCGAACGTGATGGAGAAGTTTTTCCTGATACGCTCGTGGGAACTGACAGCCATACTCCTATGGTTAATGGAATTGGGGTTATTGCTTGGGGCGTCGGCGGTATTGAAGCTGAAGCTGCAATTCTCGGGCAGCCTGTATATTTTATTATGCCCGAAGTTATCGGACTTAAGCTAAGTGGCAAAATTCCGCTGGGATCAACTTCTACAGATATGGTTTTAACCATTGCGGAACTTCTTAGAAAATACGGTGTAGTCGGTAAATTTGTTGAGGTATTTGGACCAGGTCTTGACAGTTTGAGCGTACCAGATCGTGCAACTATCGGAAATATGTCGCCAGAATTTGGATGTACGGTTTCTTATTTTCCAATTGATCAGAAGACTTTAGAATATATGCGACTCAGTAACCGTTCAGAAGAACAGATAAGCCTAGTAGAAGACTATTGCAAAGCAAACATGCTCTGGCGCACAGGAAATGAATCTATAAATTATACTGACGTAATTGAACTCGATCTTTCTACGATAGAGCCTACAATTGCAGGTCCAAAAAGACCACAGGACAAAATTTTACTTAAAAATTTACAGCCTTCTTTTGTTGATATACTTGATAAAAGTTTTGGCAGAAAATATAAAAAATCTGAAAAACAAGTTTCGAGATGGTTCGCCGAAGGAGGATCGCAGCCAACAATTACAAGCAGTGCACCTCTTCCAGATGAAACAATAATTCAAGAAAAAACAGAAAACGGAAGCATCAGTGTAGAAGTTTCTCTTGGATCTGAACAATTTACACTTTCTGATGGTGCAGTTGCGATAGCTGCAATTACTTCCTGTACCAATACATCCAATCCTTTTGTAATGATTGGAGCGGGATTGATAGCCAAGAAAGCACGTGAAAGAGGAATTGACACAAAATCTTGGGTAAAAACTTCACTTGCTCCAGGTTCTAAAGTTGTAACAGATTATTTGATAAAAGCTGACCTATTGAAAGATTTAGAAGCTCTTAAATTTCATGTGGCAGGTTATGGTTGTACGTCTTGCATAGGAAATTCCGGTCCGCTTCCTCCTCATGTGGCAAAAGCGGCAGAAGATTATGATCTTGTACTTGCTTCTGTTCTTTCCGGAAATAGAAACTTTGAAGCCAGAATACATCCGCAGGTCAAAATGAACTTTTTAATGTCTCCGATGCTCGTAGTGATCTTTGCTATTGCAGGAAGAGTTGATATTGATTTGTTAAATGAGCCTATTACATATGATTCAAATCTACTGCCTGTTTACCTCAAAGATTTATGGCCTGAAGATGATGAAATCAATACGGTATTGAGAGAAGTACTGTCTCCAAAACAATTTCAGCAATGTTATGAATCAATTTTTGAAGGCAATTCAATATGGCAGCAGCTTCCTATTCCAGAACAAAAAAATTACCGCTGGGATGAGAATTCAACGTATATAAAAGAAGCTCCTTTCTTTAAAAATCTTCCTGAAAATCCAAAACCGCTGCAGGACATTTCAAATGCTCGAACATTGTTGGTTTTGGGAGACAGTATAACCACCGATCATATTTCTCCGGCTGGTTCCTTTAAAGAAAATTCTGCTGCAGGCGCCTACCTGATGAGCCGCGGTGTTGAAAAAAGTGATTTTAATTCTTACGGTTCACGAAGAGGCCACGACGAAGTGATGATAAGAGGAACTTTTGCCAATGTCCGTATCAAAAATGCACTTGCCGATCATGAAGGAGGTTTTACGAAATTCCTTCCCACAGGAGAAGAAATGAATATTTACGAGGCTTCTATTAAATACAAGGAAGCTCAAACACCGTTAATTATTCTTGCAGGAAAAGAATACGGAAGCGGTTCATCTAGAGACTGGGCGGCCAAAGGTACTTTTTTACTTGGCGTAAAAGCAGTTCTGGCAGAAAGCTACGAAAGAATTCATCGAAGCAATCTCGTTGGTATGGGCGTTCTTCCGCTGCAGTACAAAAATGGAGAAAATGCAGCAGTGCTTGGACTTACAGGTAAAGAATATTTTACGATAACTGGAATTGCAGAGGATATAACTCCTTTGAAAGAGCTCGACGTTACTGCTGTTAAAGAGAACGGAGAAGTATTAAATTTTAAGGTAATTGCAAGACTCGATTCAAAAATAGAAATTGAATACTATAGAAATGAAGGTATACTTCAATATGTTTTAAGACAATTTCTTCAAAAAGCGTAATTGAAAAAATTAAAGCGGGCCTGCGAAAAGAGCCCGCTTTATTTTAATACAGAGAATTAACCAACTTTTGATATACCTGCATTAAGTACATTTAAAACCTTATTAATTACATTTATTGTGACAGAAAGGTATTTATATACCCAGCAGTCAATAATGGTTCTTGATGCTGCGGAGCGTGGCCAGCATGCGGAAGTATAATAATTTGCACAGTAGGAAGCTCACGAAGCAGCGGAAACCAGTTTTCTATAGCAGCACTAATATCGTTGTCTCCTGAGATTACTAAAATTGGAACAGTAGTTTCTTTAAGTTTATCTCTAAGTCCTTCTTTATCTTCTACTGCTGCACCGCCAGCTTGAAAATACAGCTGAAAAACTTCCATTGTAGAAGGAATTTTAGACACATCAAGTCTCTTGCGTATTCTCTCATAAGAAATCTTAGCAGCTTCTATTGATTTTTGAGATTTTGGCTCATAAAAAAGAATAATTTCATCATCAAAGTCATTTATGGGTTTTACTGCGGCTTCTAAAAAAGCAGGTCCTATCTCCACTACTCTTTCTCCTAATGGCACCGCACCAATAACAACTGCACGAGTTATTAATTCTGGATATTCAAGTGCCGCAGCTTGTGCAATTAATCCTCCCCAAGACCAGCCTAACACAACTATTTTATCCAGTTTTAAATAGGAAGCCAAATCTTTAATATCTTTTGCGACAGAGATTACATTTGTTGGCAGTGTTCCTGTAGAATAACCGATTCCAGTGTAATCAAAAGTTATAATACGAAAGTTCTCCGCAAGTGTATCTAAAAATAATGGATCCCATGTATCCAGAGTACCTCTAAAACGGTTGCTTAAAATAATAGGTGTTCCGCTACCGATGGAGCGATACGCCAGTGTTCTTCCCGAAAGTTCGGCATATTGAGTTTCACTGCCATGCGCGGTATCTTTCTCATTTCTGCCAACTACAGTTGTCAGTATTAATGCATTTAAAGAATTTGTTTTCATAATAACTTTGTTTTTTATAATATATTGATCACTCTATTGTCTAAAAATCAGCATCTTATAAATGCTCGAAATAAACTAGAACAATTCAAGTACCAAAACATAAACAGTTGATTATAAACACTTAAAGCACTGTTTTAAAATATACTTTTTTATATTTCGCCATGCTTAGTAGCAAATTTGTGAAATATGATAAAAACAAATTCAATATCATAAAGCAATTTAGATATCCAAAGTTACATCTGGTTTCTTCAAATACTTTTTATTAAGAGGATGTTCTGGTTTAAACTCCAATTTTAGAATAGTACCGTTATTGTTTTCCATAACCAATTTTCCTTCCAAGTCATCACTCAGACCTTTTATTAAACTCATACCAAAAGAATCAGATTTATTTGTGCTTAAAGCAGTATCAATTCCAATTCCATTATCTGAAATCGTCAGCAAGTATTGATCTCCTTCTGTTTTTTCAAGTATGATACTAATGATTCCACCCGCGTTATCTGGAAAAGCATATTTAATTGAATTGGTAATGGCTTCATTCAAGATAAGCCCAATTGGAATTGCCTGCGCAACATCTAATTCTAACTGCTCAACTCTAATTTCAAAACGAATTCGCTGTCCTATAGAAAAAGAATCCTTTAAATATTCAACCAATTCATTGATATAGCTGGGCATATTAATTGTTGCAATATTTTCTGACTTATAAAGTTTTTGGTGAATCAATGACATGGAGTGTATTCTGTGCTGGCTGTTTTTTATTGCAGACAAAGCCATATCATTATTTAAGTAAGCTGCTTGCGAGCTTAAAAGACTTATTACCGTTTGCAGATTGTTTTTTACCCGATGATGAATCTCTTTCAACAGCCATTCTTTTTCATCTAGTAAATGTCTAAGATTAATATTATTTTGGTTGATTTCTCTTTCTTTAATCTCCAGTTTGGCGTGATTTCGTTGTTTTAATCGATATCGGTTATACAATAACCCAATAATTATCAGCAAAAGAACTAAGCTTCCACTCGAAACATTATTAAGCAGTTTAGATTTTTGCAATTCACTTTGCTGCAGTTTAGATTGATTGTTTAAAAGTCTGATTTTCTGTTCTTTGTTTTTAGTTTCATATTCAATTTTTAGCTCTTCAATTTGTTGGTTTTTGGAAATACCGTGCACTGAATCACTAATTTTTTTATAATTTTGAAAATGTAGTAAAGCATCTTTATAATTGCCATTGATCGAATCCATTTTATAAAGCAATATGTTAAGCATTTCTGTATTAGCAGTACTAATACCTCTTTTACCAAACATTAGTATTTTATCTGTGTAGAATTGAGCTAATTTAGGTCTGTTTGTATTGATGTAGAACAAAGCCATTGTAGTATATTGATGCGCGATTTCTCTGGTTGTTTCAGGTGTATTAAGCTGTTTTGAATAAAAATCCATTTCCTTAAAATATTTTTCAGCCTGAATATTATCTTTTAAAGCTTCATAACAATTAGCTTTAATAAAGGCAACCGACATTTTATCGAAAATACTTTTTGGAGGGTATTGTGCGGTCATGGAATTAATGTAAGCAATAGCTTCTTTATTATTCCCTTTTAACGATAAAGCCGCAACAGCACTAAAAAAACTCTTATACCAAGCTCCCGTATCTAAATTATTTTTTCCTATTTTAATACTTTTTTGATAAAGCTGCAATGCCTCCTGATTATGGCCGTATACATTATAAACATCACCCAGACGCATGTAAAAAATGTCTGCAAAAGTATAATCATTTTCAGTTTCCATTCTTTTCACGCTTTTTAAGGCGTAGTATAAAGCTGGTCTTATATTATGCTGATACAATTCGAGAAAGGATATAGTTGTTTCTGCAAACTGCTGATGTGCAAAATCAATTTTTCGCAAATCAACTAGATTTTGATAGAGCCTCTTTTTTGCTTCTCGTATTCTTCCTGACCAAAAATAAATAGTAGTAATCTTAGAATAATTTTCGATTCTTTTTTCCTCTAATCCTAATGAAGCATAAATTGAGATCACTTCGTTAAGTATTTTTTCTTTTTCTGGATCTTGATTAGACAAAACATCTGCTTTGGCTTCTAGACCCCGCGCTAAACCCAATTTGTCTTTACTTTTTCGGCATTCGTTTATAACCTGCGAAAAGCATTTTATACTTTGGGACTGATTATTGGCCTGAAAATAATATTTCCCCAGCAATAACATACTTTGATGCTGCCATTTTACTGTTTTGATTTGATTACTTTCTGCAATTGCACTGTCGATATAGTGTTTTGCGTTTTGAAGATCTATTGGTTTAGCACCTGATTTAAATAGATAAAAACTTCCTAATTGTAATAGCAGTTTAATCTTCTCTTCTCCTTTTAAATTTGCGAGAAGCGTTTTTGCTTTATCAATATTTCCTTTTTCGATTAAATCACTTCCAATTGATATCTTGTCACTAAAACCTTCATCATATGCCAGCATCAAAGGCAATTTATAGGCTGTAGCAGCTAAAACAACGGAGCTGTCTGCATCTATTGCCCCTTGATTAGCATTATACAAATACATTGAACAAAGCTGGAGTAATAACCTTTTTTTAGGAAGGTCATATTTGGCAACTTTTACAGGCACTTGAGCTGCTGCCGAACAAATAAATAATAAAGTTAAATAGTAACACAGCTTTCTTTTCATAATCAGCTTTAAATCAGGTTATTGTTTTATTTTGGTTTAAAAACAAATATAGAAATAAACAAGAAAGCTCTTTTAAAAATATCAAGAAAATTCACATTAAATATGCTTTTATTGCTAATATTTTAAAAGAAACAACTAGATTATTTCTAAGAATTAACTATTTTTATATCAATTAATTACAAGATTTCTAATCTCAATAATAGTCTAACATGGGAATGCTCTATAACGAAACCCCACAATCTGAAAATCTAGTAAAAAAAAGTATACTTATTGTTGAAGATCAATTTGTTGAAGCACATGATCTCCAGCTAATTCTTGAAAAAGCGAATTATGAAGTGCTGGGAATTGCGCGTTCTGTAGATCAGGCTTTGGAAAAACTCCAGACTCAGACTCCAGATCTTGTATTTCTAGATATCATGCTGAAAGGTGATAAAAACGGGATAGATCTGGCTCATATTTTAAAGAATAGAAACATTGGATTTATTTTTATTTCGGCAAATTCAAGTAAATTAATTCTCAATGAAGCCAAAATAACCTGTCCTTACGGATTTATTATCAAACCCTTTAGAGAGCAAGATATTTTGACTACTCTGGAAATTGCTTTTTATAGACAGCAATACAGCTTAGAATCTCAGTTAAAACATCAATTTCAACTTAAAAATAATATCACTGATTTAATAAACTCAAATCTAAATCTTGAAGACGGTTTGATTTCGTTTGCCAAAATAATTCAGACTTTTATTTCATTTGATTATCTAGAGGCTGGATTTACTGATACTGAGCAGTATTCCAACATAGGTGTTATCCGTAAAAATATAGAAGAATATCAACTTGTTCCTGTAGCTAAACTTTCTAAAATAGCGGAGATTTCGAGTAGAGAACTAGATGAAACTTATAAAAAATCTCAGATTGATCTGCATCCTGCTATTTACAGCAGAGAATCTTTGATTAACAATTTTCAAGTTTCTCCTATAAAAGGAATAATTGCTCATAATTTCGGCATTAAATCATAATTGGTTTTCCCATTTTCAATAGGAAACTCACAAAAGTTCAGTGTTACTTTCTACAGCAGGGATTACAATGCTTACTCAGATGAGAATTTGAATTTATTGATTCCAATAGAAAGCACCATTTGCCAATTTTTTAAGCAGTTATATTCGGATAAAAAAACAATTATTGAACCGAAAATCAAAGAAGTTTCTCCAAATAAAGAATTATCACAAATTACAAAATCAGGTTTTGAAGGCATAATTGGCAGCAGCTCACAGATGGCAACGGTTTTTAACTATATCAAAAAAGTAGCTCCCTCTGAGACTTCAGTTCTAATTTTGGGTGAAAGTGGAACTGGAAAAGAAAAAATTGCGCAAAGTATTCATGCTTTATCTCCACGAAAAGAAAAACCTTTAGTTATTATAAACTGCGGCGCAATCCCTGAAAATCTGGCTGAATCTATACTTTTTGGCCATGAAAAAGGCGCTTTTACAGGAGCGTTGGAAAGACGTATTGGAAAATTTGAATTGGCAGACGGAGGCACAATCTTTCTAGACGAAATTGGAGAAATGCCACTGACACTTCAAGTCAAATTACTGCGTGTTCTCCAAGAAAAGAATATAGAACGTGTTGGCGGGTCGGCACCTCTAAAAATTGATGTGCGAATTATAGCAGCGACAAATAAAGATCTTGAAAATGAAGTTGCTGCTGGGCGCTTCAGAATGGATTTATATTACAGATTATACGTTTTTCCAATTTTGGTGCCTTCTCTTAGAAACCGAATTGAAGATATCCCAGAATTGGCAGATCATTTTATAAAAATGTATAGTGAAAATATGAATATAAAACCTCCAACACTTTCTAAGGCCGCTTTACAACAGCTTATAAATTACAGCTGGCAAGGCAATATTAGAGAAATGGAACATGTTATACAGCGAACATTACTGCTTAATGAAGAAAATACAATCAAAACTATTGAATTTTCGCCATCATCGATACTTAAAACAGAGCAAACCACAGAATCATTTTCAATTAAAACAATGTTAGAAAATGAGCGTGATTATATTCTTTATATTCTTAAAAAATGTAATGGAAAAGTCTCTGGAGCAGGCGGGGCTGCAGAAATTCTAGATATCAATCCTTCCACTCTAACTTCAAGAATTAAAAAACTGGAAATCAATAAAAAAATAAGCTAAGATATTTTATCCAGCCATTTCACGATATGCGATGCAGTTTCTTTCCAGTGAGGCTCCAATACAACAAAATGATTGCGGTCGTCGAAATTTTTGTAACAGGTTAAAGAATGGACATTTCTGTATTTTTTAAAATTCCAATAAATTAATTTTGGACTTACAATTTTATCTTGTGAGCAGGAAATTAATAAAAGAGGAGAATGTCTTTTTTTGAAATTTATTACAGCTTTTTTTGAAAATAAATCTCTTAATACCTTTTGAGATTCTGGAATAGCGTATTTCTCATATTTAGTCGATTGTTCGTGATACGAAACATTATTGAAAAAAATATGCTGCCACTTTTTGAAAGATAATTTATGTGTTTTTTTTAAAGAAATTAAATTGGTAGAAAGGCTAAAAATGGTTTTATAAAATGTAAATTTTGCAAACGCACATCCTGATGGCGGAAAAGAATTAATGCAGATTCCAGCCGATGCTAAATCTTTCTGAATCAATAACTGTACTAAAAGACCACCATAAGAATGTCCTATTAAAATAGGCTTTTCGGGAAGTATTTCAATTATTTCTGTATAATAACAAAGAAGGTCTGATAAAGTTATAGTTCCAATTTTCTGTGTTTGATTTTGCATTCTTAGATTTTCTGTACTGTCGTTTTTATAAAGCCATGGCGGCGCAACAACTTTATAACCTCTTTCCTCCAAAAAAACAATCCACTCTTCCCAATAGTGATGACTCACAAAAACTCCAGAAATGAGCATAATGGTTTTGGTGGTGGTTGCATACATAATACCTTCTTTTAATATTTTGCCCTATTTTTTTGCAGTACAGGTGAAGTTCATTTGAAGTAAAGTATAAGAAAACGCCCAGTCAAATAACAAGACGTTTTCTTAATTTTTCTTTATAAGATTTAATAAAATTATGCAGCAACTCTAACATTTAAAGCAACTCTTGATCTCTTTACTTCCAAATTTCCAAAAGAGCTTTACTCTCAATGTCCTTTGCAAATAGTGGTGTTTCTTCTTTATTATGCATTGATACATTTTGCCCCATAAGAGATTTAACAGTATTTAAATCGGTAACACCTGCCTTTTTGAGCAATGAAGAAAATTCATCTGTAGTTAAAATTGTAACTACATTAGTAAACTCACAACTATTCTCTGTAATCTTTTTTACTTTGAGTTCCCAGACTATTCCTAATTTAGTTCTGCCTAAAGGAGAAAAAGAGTCTGATATTGAGTTTACTTTACAATAGTCTTTCTCTCCTATTTCTTCAATGTAATTTTGTATTAACAGTGTATCAGCAACCTGTTCAACATTTATAGACATTCTTTTTCCATTTACAGAAACAGATCTGCCTGCAGCAATATGTGAAGGCGAACAAGCTTGATATTCGTGGCTTTTTAAACTAAAGAGCCATTCTGTCAGATCAATCTTTTCTATAGACGCATTAATTAAGGCTGTTGCACTGCTTTCTGAAATGATTTCCATTACTTCAAGATTTAGGACTATTTACAAATTCTTCAGTAGTCAACATCGCATGTCCATAATTTGGAAAAGTAATTTCGACAGTAACCCGAATTTCTTCCCAATTGAATGCAGCTATTGCATCTTTAACCAGCGTTACATGATAACCCAATTCTACTCCATATCTAGCTGTTGAATCAATACAGGTGTTGGCTCTCATTCCTGCAAGTATGATATGATCGATATTATGTACTCGCAATAAAAAATCCAGATCTGTATTGGCAAAACCGCTGGCTGTCCAATGATTTTGAGCTATTAAGTCACCTGGCTGTGGTTGAAGTTCAGGATGAAACTCAGCTCCCCAAGTATTTTTTTCAAACAAGACAACTTTCTGACTTCCTTCATGAGAAGGTGCTAAAAATTTCCAATTTAAATAATCAGGTTTCGTTGTGTGATGATGCGGAGCATAAATAACTTGTATTTTGCGGTCTCTTGCTCCTTCAATTAACTTTTTAAGATTTTGCACCAGCGAAATACCTTCTACTGTTTCTTTTGTAAGCGGATAAAGTTTCCCTCCCTCAGATAGAAAGTCGTTGAATGGGTCAATTAATATCAGGGCTGTTTTTGAATATTTACTTGCATCCATTTTCTTTTATTTTTATAATTCGTCTTCTAAAATGCACATAGATTTCAAAATGAACCTTAGGATTTAATGAAATTAAGTATATCTAAATTCACTTTATCAGCATCTGTTGTTGGTATTCCGTGGCAAAGTCCTGGATAAGTGATCAATTTTCCATTTTTTACAAGTTTAATAGCTCTTAGTGCTGTAACATTATGAGGAACAATTTGATCGTCTTCGCCGTGAAGTATTAGTACTGGATAATCAACGCTTTTTAAATCCTCTGTAAAATCTGTTTCAGAAAATGCTTTTATACAATCAAAATGTGCTTTTATGCCGCCCGCCATTCCCTGACGCCACCAGTTATCCTGAATTCCTTTTTTTATAACTGCCCCTTCTCTATTGTATCCATAAAAAGGAAAAGTAATATCCTGATAAAACTGTTGTCTGTTATTTGCTGTATTAAAACGGATATCATCAAATACTGCTAATGGCACTCCATCAGGATTATTTTCGTTTTGAATCATATATGGTGTTACAGCACTAATCAGTATCACTTTAGACACTCGGTCTTTACCATATTTTGCAGCATATCGAATGGCTTCGCCGCCGCCAGTCGAATGTCCGATATGAATCGCATCTTTTAAATCTAGAAAAGCTGTAAGTTCTGCTACATCTGCTGCATAGGTATCCATTTCATTACCTGTAACTGTTTGTGTAGATCTTCCGTGCCCTCTTCTGTCGTGTGCAATTACTCTAAATCCTTGGTTTAGGAAGAAGAATAATTGTGCATCCCAATCGTCTGCTGACAATGGCCAGCCATGATGAAAAAAAATTGGTGTTCCAGTTCCCCAATCTTTGTAGTAAATCTCTGTTCCGTCTTTTACTGTAATCTTAGCCATATTAGTTTCTTTTTAATAGTTATTATAATTTTAAAATGAATTCTATTTCTGATCATAAATTTTAAGCTTTTGTCAGAAGCATTTATAAGTTTTCGTACCACTCGATAATATACTCAGCTACTGTTTCCCATCCAGGTTCTCCGCATATAAAGTGGCTTTTACCTGGAAAAATCTTCAAATTAACTCTGCTGTTTTTGTCTTTATATTTTTTTGCCAGCGTTGTTGTAAGAGATGCAGGAAAGATATTGTCGCTTCCCCCTCCAATAAACAAAATAGGATTATGAGCTTTGCCAAAATCAATATTAGAGAAAGAGTTCAAAACAAGTTCACGGCTTACTTTATAACTTTCGGGAACTGCAATGCTGTCAAAAGCAGCTGCCCTTTCTCTTTCGGGCAATGTGTTGAAAAAACATTTGTCGTACCAGTCGCGGCTGCCCATAAAATATTTTGAAGACGAAAAAAAACCAAAAGCCGGCAATACCGATTTTAATGTTTTAAAGGGAGGAAAAACATTCTTTGGAGGAGCTCCGTCAATACTAACTGCGGCGTCTGCCTTGCCGAGTTCCAGTAATTTCATAGCTGCCATTCCTGCCATCGAATGCCCAATTATCAATGGCTTTTCAGGCAGGCTGTCCACAAGTCTTACAATGTTGTCAACTACATCTACAAAACCTGTTTGAACAAGATCGGGATGAACCTGTTTTCTTAAATCAGAAGGATTTCCTTCGTGACCCGGATTGGCTGGCGTATAAACCTTATAGCCTTTTTCTTCATAACGTTCTTTCCACCTTGCCCAGCTTGTGTCGTTTACAAAATTCCCGTGTATGAGAATAATGGATTTAGATTTTGTCATAAGATTAATTGTTTAATTAGTAATAGCATAATCTGAAATTGATAACTGTTTGGATGACAGTTTTTTTAATTGTATCCAATTATGCCAAAACAGAGAACAACAATTATACTAAACAAATTAACCCTTAAAAATCAAACAAATAGGCCCTTTATTTGTTTTCTCACTTACTATATTTCGCAAATTAGTATCGATATTGTTAAATATAAAAACAGTATTGAAAACAAATATTTGACTTGAATCATCAAAAAACAAAAAAACAACCCGAAGGTTGTTTTGCTAAAGATTAGTATTTCGTAAAATTATCTTTAAATCATTTTACGATAAGTTTTTTAGAAACATTAAACGCATCTGAATTGATGTTAACAATATAAATTCCTGATCCTAAATTATGATTGATTTTAGCAGAAGAAGTATTAACCTTTTTGATCAGGACTTCTCTTCCAGTGATATCAGTAATTGTTAATGTTGCCACATCACCTGTTTTTAATTCTGGCAGCACAATATTAAATTCATTATTCGTTGCTGGGTTTGGGTAAATGCTAATCAAATTATTCTCAGCCATTACTTCTGGTTCATTTACGCTGGCTTTTTTTGCAGTTGAAGTTGTTTGAAACTGCCATTGTGCGCTTTCCCAATTATTTTGAGCTCCAGCATATTGAGCAGAACCATTTAGGTTTTCTATATGAATCATGCTTCCTGTCTGCCATCTATTTTTAATTCTTACCCAAGTGCCATCAACATTTTCGCTTGACCATTGCGCACTCCACCAAGAAGTCGATCCAGCAGTACATTGTACAGCTCCTGTCAGATTTTCAATATGCATGATATCTCCAGTGCCTACATTTTTTAGTATGAAATAAGTTGCGTCAATAGCGACTTTTTCCCATTTGTAATTATTATTTGCTACTGTTGCACCATATCCCACATTTGCTCCTGCATCATATAAATAATTATTTGTCCACTTATTTTTAATGGTAAAATAATTTCCTGTCGGCGTATTAACCGAAATTACAGCTGTACTTGTTTTATTTCCATCTGCAGTTGTTACTGTGATTGTTGCTGTTCCGTTTGAAACTGCAGTCACTAAACCTGAATTATTTACGGTTGCTACACCTGTATTATTGGAAGCATAGCTAACTGATTTATTGGTTGCATTTGATGGTAAAACAGTTGCTGTCAATTGCTGCGTAGATCCTACCGCAAGTGTTGCTGATGTTGGATTAAGACTCACACTTGTTACAGCTACATTAGATGAATTTACCGTAACTGCTACAGCTGCCGTTTTAGCTCCATCTTGTGTAGTCACAGTTATTGTTGCTGATCCTGATGCAACGGCAGTGATTAAACCAGCAGAATTTACGGTTGCTACACCCGTATTATTAGAACTATACGTTACCGTTTTGTTTGTAGCATTTGCTGGAGAAACAGTCGGTGTTAATTGCTGCGTCGCTCCAGCGCCTAGAGTTACTGCTGCAGGCGAAACGGTTACTCCTGTTACTGGAACTGATGTAGTGGAACAATTAGAGCTCTGTGTCCAAGAAAATGTACCAATAGCACTGATTTCCTCATTAGCTGTGGCATTTCCTCCTCTGTTAGAATAATTCATGTTGCAATAAGTTCCGTTTCCACTAGGAGAACCTGCAATAAGAACAAAATAACCTCTGCCCCAATTTCTATTAAGTACATTATTGTTTGGGAATTCTTTGCCTGTTCCGTTGATGGTTATGTCTTTAAACGAAAGATTATAAATCCCTTCACCAGACCTTTTACTTATAGAAATAGCATCATTTCTAGAATCAAGAATATCAATATTGTAAAACTGGACATTCTTAACCTGAGTTCCCGCATTACTGGCACTAAAAATATCTACAGCCGCTACAGGATTGTTGTAAGTGTCATTAAAAGTTCCGCAGGCTGTTATTGTAATATCATGTATTTCATGCATGCCGTCGTTGTTAAATGGCGCTCCATCAAAATTATTACTTACTCGAATACCTGCTTCTAGATTGTCTTTTATAATTAAATTATAGGCTTTGTTATTTTTTCCTCCATAAATAGCTAAACCAGTGGCACGCCAGCAGTTTTCTGAGGTGTTGTATCTAAATGTATTATTGATACATTCCTGCCCATTTGCAGACCAAATTGCCTGATCATCATCTCCATTATTTCTAAAACTGCAGTGCTCCACAATTGCATTTGCTGTTCCTTTGCAAAGATTAATTCCATCGGCATAATTGTTTCTAAAACGACAATGCGATAGTGTAAAGCCATCTGCTATTGCAGGACCAGTATTGTATTGTGCAATCCAGGCACCACATTCAAAATGTTCTGCCCAAATGTTTTTTATTGTAGAACCAGCTGTAAAAACGCCATTTATAGCTTTATAAGAATTACTTCTGGATGCTGAATTTGTTGTTAAATAAAGATCACTAAATGAAATATTACTTGCATTGGCACGCAATCCTCCATTTAAACTGCTAGTGTTGGTAAAATTAATTTGAGTATACCACATTCCTGCTCCTATTAAAGAAGTACTGGCAACACCAAAATACAATTCTCGGTTAACGCTGTAAACACCACTTGGAATAAATATTTTTTTACCGCCGTTTGCATCAATAAAAGTTTGAAGATCGCTTCCGTTTCCAGTATAAGTTACCGAACCAGCTGGAGCTGTTACGGCAGTTGGAATTGGTTCCATCTCAGCAAAATCCAAATGCAGATTACCTGTTTCTCTAACTAGTTTTAATGTTCCAGAAGCAGGTATTTTGCTAGGAAGTTTATAACGAACTTCATCAAATCGCATCCTTGGGTTTTGGTTGGTAATTCCGTTATTATTCGGATTTCCATTGCTCCATAAATATTCCCAAGACCAGGTTGAAGTCAAAGTCAGTGTTGTAATTTTTGTGTTTCCATTATATACGCCCAGAGTAGCTGTCTGTCCGTCAGGAACGCTGTATCGAAGTACGAGTCCATCGGCTGCTTCTGTTAATGTCCATTGCACAGTTGCATTGGTAGCAGACATGTTTACACATTGCTGGTCTGAAGCTTCTGATTGAAGATCGGCTTGATTGTATGATTTTGAAGTAGTTGTACTGCCGTTAGATAATTGTCCGAGGTTTGCTTCATATCTTTTATACGGCGCATCATAATATCCACGCTGCGCATATAAATTGGAGGTCAAGAGGATGAAAAAGATCCACATTATAATAGGACAGCATTTGCCCTTTTCTAAAAAAATAGCATGTAATTGTTTTCTCATAATTTTTGGTTTTTTAATTAGTAAGGTTCCTTAAATAAGGATATAACGAAACTAGACCTAAAAAATAAATTAAAGAAAAGATGTGCTAAAAATCAAGATTCATACAATGATTTCATCATGCCAAAATCCTATATATCAATACAATACACTTTAAAGAGATAAAAAAGAATCAAGAATAAGTATAGATGCTAAAAGGCATTTTGTTTTGCATACATAAAAAAATCACTTCCGCAAATACAAAAAATTGCAGAAGTGATTAGTGTTCTTAAGTGATATAAATACTTTTATTGTATATTATTATGGATTTACAATATCCATATACGGAAGATTAAAACTACCATCTGTAATATTTATTACTGCACCTGATTCCATGTTTCTAACTTTTCCAGAAAATGTACCTTTAATTCCGGTTTTACTTATAGATTCAATTTTTACAGTAAAAATATCATCAGCAGTTCGTGTGTTGTAAAGTATAGTTCCGTTTGGAGTTTGAATTGCATATCGTGCAACCATTCCTTCATCGACTGGTGTTGAATAAGTACCAGCAGTAATGTTACCTCCTAATTTCCATATTTCAAAATCTAGTGAAGGTGGCAGCTGCTCCCCAACTTTCGTAGGATGGGGCGCTTCAAATCCTCCTATTACGATTTGCTCGAAACGATCATCGTTACCGCCGCCCTGAAAGTTTACAGTGTAAAAATCTATTTTTCGACCATCCAGAGCTGCTCTAAAATAATAATCGGATGCCGTTTTATCAGATCCGCCATCATCACTTGAACAAGCAGATAATAGTATCGCAAAAACTGATACATAAAAAAGTTTTTTAAATAAACTTGCTGTTTTATTTTTTAATGCTGACTTCGTTATTAAAAGACTATTGCTATTCATCATTGTATATTTTTTTGATTAATAACAAATTTACTACTGGTAAATTCTAGAAACAATACCTGTATTCATGGTTATTTGCTATAAGAAATTGTAGAGCATAAAATAGAATACAAAAAGAAACCCTCCAAAATCAAATGACTTTGAAGGGTTTATATCTATGAATGCTACTTAAAATTATTCTTTTCGGAATCTAGTTTTATTTGGCATCAAACCATAATTTTGTAGTTAACAAATCTTTTCCTTGGGCAGTTATTGCCGCTTGGTAGCTAACTCCATTCAATGATTGTTCTGTACCTGGATAGAAGAAACGAGAAGGTATTTGCCCGTCTAAAACTGTCGCAGGACCTGCTTTCAATACAGGATAATCAAGTCTTCTCCACTCTGTAAAAGCATCAAGCCCTTGTCCGTAAAAAGCAATCCATTTTTGAGTTCCTATAGATTTGGCATAGTTTGTTGCATCGTATTTTACTGAAGCTTGATTAAGATAAGTAGAAATAACTGCTGCATCTGTAATACCAAATTGATTTAATGATGCTGTAATTGCATTTTTATAGAACTGCTCTGCATCTCCCGCAATGAAACCGCGGGCTGCAGCTTCGGCAAGATTAAAAAGTGTTTCTGAATAAGAAGCAATAACAGCTGGTGATGATGATGTTAAGAAATAAGTACCTGGTTTTGATGTTTTAGCAAAACCTTGACTATTAGCATCACTATTTGATAATCCGTTAGCGCCGCCAACATATTTACCAACGCTCGCATCTGACGGAAGCTGAGCATATACAGGTAAACGCGGATCTGATAATGCACTTAACTGATCGACCATTGTTTTCGAAATACGGAAATCATCACGAGTTTCAAACCAAGCTGATGCTGGATTTTGCTGAGGCGAACTGATATAAGTAAACTTAAAAGTGTCATTGTTACTGCTTAATAAACCAGCAGCATCAGATGTTGCTTCAATAGCAGCCTGTTTAGCTAATTCAGGTTCTTTGTCTGAAATTCTCAAAGCTATACGAAGACGGAATGAATTTACCAGTTTTTTCCATTTTGAAATATCTCCTTTATAAACCAAATCACCCGTTACAGCACCGCTTGATGCGTTTAATAATGACTGAGCTTGTTTTAAATCTTCAAGTAATCCTGTATAAACTTCCTTTTGAGTATTATATGCAGGAGTTATTTTTTGACCTGCTTCTTTATAAGGAATACTTCCGTAAGCATCTGTCAACAATAAAAATGTCCAAGAACGCAGCGTTAAAGCAATTCCTTTATAGTTTGGATTTGCCTGTCCATCTGGGAAATTAATAATTGTATTTAAATCCGTAATTAAAGTTGCATATCCAGTATTCCACAAAGAAGTGAAAGAAGTGTTCGAAACATCATATCTGTCTGGTTCCGTATATTGGATTTTAGCCCAATGCTGTACAAACAATAGAGACGAGTTAAAATTGTTATCTGCGCCCCAGTATAAATCAGCCCCTTGTTTTAACGATCCTGTTAACAGGTAAGGCGCCAATGGTGTTTCAGTTGCATTTGGATTTTTATTGATATCATCCAACGTATCGCTGCAAGAGGTCAACGTTAATGCAAATAGAGTTATATAGGCTATTTTTTTTAGCATGATTCTGTATTTTTAGAATTTAAGATTAACATTAAGACTGAAATTTCTGGTTGTTGGCAAAGATAAACTCTCCAAACCTTGAGCATTTCCAGTATTGAAAGCTGTTTCTGGATCAATATTTGGTGCATCTTTGTAGATAAAGAACAGGTTACGGCCAACTGCAGTAATACTTGCTCCTTCTAACCCCAGTCTTTTGGCAAATGCCTTATTTAAATTGTAAGACAATTTTATTTCTCTCATTTTTACAAAAGTTGAGCTGTAGATATAAGCCTCGCTAATGTTGTATGAAGCTTTGTAATATTCTTGAGCACTAATAACTTGAGTATTTGGAGTTCCATTATCGTATACTCCATTAAAAATCATTCCATCATCATATACAGTCGTTCCAGCTGGAGGAGTTCCAGTTACTAAAGTTTTCGTAGTACCATTCAAGTAGTAGCTTAAACCTCCATTTGCAGCATCACGACCTGGAAGAGTTTGCGCCAATACTCCTGTATAAGTACCTGTTCTGTTAGTACCTGAGAAAATTTCTCCACCTACACTTGCATCAACAAGGAATGATAATTCAAGGTTTTTATAAGTCAATGTATTCGTAACACCTGCTAAATAGTCTGGCGTATAATGTCCTAAAACTTTCTTAGTCGGATCAGCTTTTGGCAATCCATTTGCTCCTACTACGATATTTCCGCTAGCGTCACGCAGGTAAGCAGTTCCATAAAGTGCTCCGTATGCTTGTCCTACAGATGCTAATACATCAACACCTCCTGATGTACCTATTGTATAGTTTTGAATCTGTTTTGCATAATCCAAAATCTCCACTTTACTTCTGTTTCTAGAATAATTGGCACCAATATTCCATTTGAAATTTTCCGTCTGAATCGGGCTTCCATCCAATTGAACTTCTATACCATTATTGTTGATTTTACCAGCATTAATTAACTGAGAGTTGTAGCCACTAGATGCAGTTGTTTTAATTTCCAAAATCTGGTCGAAACTATTCGTGTTGTAATAAGCCACATCAAAATGCAGTCTATTTTTCCAGAAAGAAGCTTCTAAACCAACTTCAGTTGAACGCGTAGTTTCTGGTTTCAAATTCTCATTCAATTTCTTTTGTGAAGAAGTTTGAATCGGGTTTCCATCAAATGCAGTTTGGAAATTATAAACAGTCGATAATTGATAAGGATCTGCATCGTTACCTACTTCAGACCATCCACCGCGTAATTTTAAGAAATCAAGCGTACTGCTTTTCAGTTTCAAAGCTTCAGATAAAATCAAACTTCCATTAACAGAAGGATAGAAATAAGAACGGTTACTGCTTGGTAATGTAGATGACCAGTCATTACGAGCTGTAAGGTTTAAATAAGCATAGTTTTTATAGCCTAATTGAGCAGATGCATAAGCGCTGTAAACTCTCAATCTTGACAAATAATTTGAAGAAGTTAAAGGGTCTCTAGAATTTGTTAATGTATACAAATCTGGTACTGCCAAACGAGGCGCTTTTTGATAGTTATTTGCATCACTGTGATTACGAATATTGAATCCAGCAAGAGCATCTAAACTAAAATCATCATTTAGTTTTTTAGTATAAGTAAAAATACCTTCTGTATTTTGCTCATTTACAGTGTAAGCATCTTCTGCATACGATCCGAAAGGAGTTCCATTTGTACCATATTTAATGGTGTATTTTCTACGGTCGTTATAATAATCAACTCCTGTACGGAATTTAAAATTAAGTCCTTCAGCCAATTTTGCATCCAAATGAACGTCACCAATTATACGGTTACGTTGCTGGCTTGTTGTATTATAGTAAGCATTCCAATACGGATTACTGTAGTAGCTGTTGTTCCAGTTAACATCTCTATTGCTTTCTAACTGATTGATATCAACCTGACGACCAAACCAAAGAAACTGAAGCATTACACCAGCAGCACGGTTTCCAGATGGACCACCGGGCAGCGCTGGAGCATTAGTTGTAATATAATTACCCGTTACCCCTACTCTTATTCCTTTAGATATTTGATAATTTGTGTTAATTGTAAAGTTTGTTTTGTTTACTTCACTGTTAGGTACCGTTCCTAATTGTTTTTGATTGTTTACTCCTAAACGGAAATCTGATTTTTCGTCAGATCTGGCAACAGAAATACTATTGTCGTAAGTAACACCTGTATTAAAGAAGTCTTTTACATTATTAGGATGCGCAACAAAAGGCACTGCCTGGCCGTTTGAGAAAAATTGAGGAATAAGTCGTCCGTCCATTTTTGGTCCCCAGCTTTCGTCAACACCATCATTTATACCGCCTCCTTTACCATCTACATAACTAAATCTTCCGTTTGATCCTTGTCCGAATGTATTTTGAAAACTTGGCAGTGTAGCTACTTGAGAAATCGTAATACCAGAATTTAAAGTAATTCCCAATCCTTTTTGACTTTTTCCAGATTTAGTAGTAATCAAAACCACACCATGCGCAGCACGTGATCCGTAAAGAGCTGCAGCGTTAGGTCCTTTCAATACTGTTAATGTTTCAATATCATTTGGATTCAAATCGGCAATTGCATTTTTAAAGTCACGAGTAGCTCCACCCACACTTCCTAACTGCGAGTTATCAACAGGAACGCCATCTACCACAAATAATGGCTGGTTATTTCCTGCGATAGAAGTTTCTCCACGAATAATAATACGAGAAGATCCCATATCTCCTTGAGAATTTGTAATACGAACACCAGCTAATTTTCCGCTAAGACTGTTTAAAAAGTTCGTTTCTTTTGTCTCTGCAATATCTTTATTCTTAAGTGCTTGAGTTGTATATCCTAAAGATTTCTTTTCTTTTGAAATACCAAGTGCAGTCACTACAACTTCTGATAACTGGTTTTGTTCTTCAGTAAGCTCAATAACCACAGCATTTTTATCGACTACAACCTCTGCTTTTTTGTAGCCTAAATAACTTACTATTAAAGTATAAGGAAATTTTTGTCCAGTTTGAAAATAAAACTTTCCGTCAAAATCTGTTTGAACTCCGTGTGTAGTTCCTTTTATATTAACCGAAGCACCAATAACAGGATCTTTTGTAACCGCATCTATTACTGTTCCTTCTAGTTTAGACTGGATCAAGGGTTTTGTTTCTTGAGCTTTAACTCCTATGGAAATCAACAAAACACATAACCAGATATAGCTATTTAATTTTTTTTTCATTACTTAATTTTAGTTTTATAAATAAGGCAGATCGAAACGGATATATCATTTTCAAGCTCCTTATAGAGATGTACAATTTCTTTAAGCTTCGTCATTTCTGCTGCAACAAAAATGTTTTTTTGTATCTACAAACACATTCGTTTTTTCATTTTTACTTTTTTTTTTGATTACTATTTTTGGCCTATACAATATTTCAACCCTTTCAGGTTCATTTTTTTAAAATTTTTATATGAATTAAAAAGAGAAGGTTTTAACCGTAGTAACTCACAAGCTATAGAATGATAAATAAGTCTTTTGTATTCAGAAATAAACATACAAATGGTCTTAATCTCAATGTTTTCAACTTATTTTTTAAACTCTACTAATTCGATAGAACAAAAGTAAATTAAATATTTAAGTTCCCAAATTTTAATTTAATTTTCTGAAAAAAAAATGTTAACAAAAACGTTTTAGTAATTTTAAACTACTATAAACAAGACAGTTATTGAATAAGGAATTTTTACAGTTTATGTAAGATTTTTATTTAAAACAAAATTAAAAAATGAAAAATATTGACTAAGTGAATGACTTTATTTGCATTTTTTTTGCATCTAAAAGTCAAAATGCAGTCAAAAAAGATGTAAAAACGAGACGAGAAGATTTAAGAAACAATTAAAATTATTAAAACCATTTTTGCCTATTTTTGTAAAAATACTTTCAAATGAAGCGTTCTGGCACAGCTGATCTCCCACTACACTATGGACAAGTTCCATTATGGCTCTCCGAACGGATGTCTAAACTTGGTTTTGCAATTGTTGAAACGATTGCTTTAGAATTTTCAACTTCTGAAGTTATAAGCAAGCTTAGTAATCCTTTTTGGTTTCAAAGCTTTGGTGCCGTAATGGGAATGGACTGGCACTCTTCTGGAATTACAACTTCTGTACTTGGAGCACTAAAAAAATCTGTAAATCCACATTCTAAAGAATTAGGAATCTATATCTGCGGCGGCAAAGGCAAACATTCTATGTTAACACCGCAGGAACTTTTGTTTGTGGGTGAAAAAACAGGACTTGATGGTAATAATCTTGCCAACTGCAGCAGACTTGCCGCTAAAGTTGATAATACTGCTATTCAGGATGGATTTCAATTGTATCAGCATAATTTTATTGTTGATAATAAAGGTCAATGGGCCGTAATACAACAAGGAATGAACCCTGATTCTAAAACTGCGAGAAGATACCATTGGCATTCGCCGGGTTTAAAATCTTTTATTGAAGAACCTCATATTTTTATTTATGGTGAAAATCAAGGAACTATTTTAAATCTTACTGCTCAGGCGGCGGCAAAATCCAGAGAAGGAATTTTAGAATTAGCGAAAGAATCTCCAACCAAAATAATGAAGGAAATGCAATATCTTTCTATGCCAGCACATCATGATGTGAGAATGGAAGATGTTAACATGAAAAGACTCGGTGCTATGCTCTGGGCAACTCACGAGAATAAACCTGAAGATTTTGAAGAGCTATTGCTTTTAAAAGGAATGGGACCACGAGCTTTACAATCATTAGCACTTGTTAGCGAAGTGATTTATGGCACTCCTACCCGATTTGAAGATCCTGCGCGTTTTTCATTTGCTCACGGCGGAAAAGACGGACATCCTTTTCCTGTTCCTGTCAAAATCTATGATGAAACGATTGATACTCTGCAAAAAGCAATTCACCGTGCTAAAATTGGCAACTCAGACAAAATGGCTGCAATTCAAAAATTATCTGAAATATCTAGAAAAGCAGAAGAGAATTTTACACCAAATTCCAATTTTGATGCTTTAATTCAAAGAGAAAGAAATGAATCTTATAAATATGGAGGAAGAACTATTTTTGGAGAAGCTAAACCTCCTAAAAAGAAACCTATAAATCCAAATAATCAATTAGAATTATTTTAAAATTAAAAATTTATCAAATAAAAAAAAACTCCAAAATCAAATGACTTTGGAGTTTTTTATTAATAGCTTGTTTAAAATATATTACATTAAGTCGTTAAACTCGTGTAAAGATTTTAATGTATTTTCGTAAAATAAGATTGCAGCGATAAGATTTCCTTTATCTGAA
This sequence comes from Flavobacterium sp. S87F.05.LMB.W.Kidney.N, assembly GCF_004366435.1. Classification (NCBI taxonomy): domain Bacteria; kingdom Pseudomonadati; phylum Bacteroidota; class Flavobacteriia; order Flavobacteriales; family Flavobacteriaceae; genus Flavobacterium; species Flavobacterium sp. S87F.05.LMB.W.Kidney.N. Next base: position 417,097 of record NZ_SODX01000004.1, read on the forward strand.
TAAGGCATCATTTTTCTTTGAAACTCTACTGTAGTATCTAAGAAAGTTGTTGTACCAACTGCTTGATTATCTAATATTTTCTTGTGATCACTATCGTCTGGAATACCTAAATCTGCCATTGTAACACCTGGTTTAGTAACCAAAGCAATATATGGAAGAGTTTTTACTAGAACTTTAATACGCTCAATGTACAATTCTAAAAGTTCTCCTTTTTGCATACCGCTCAATTCTTTTTGGTCGTGGTATTTACGGATTAAGGCTGTTGTACTGATAATACTTCTTGGGGCATTTTTTGCCTGTGCTGATATAGCGCCAGTCGTCAAGAAGAAAAGGAAACTTAGTAAAATAATTTTGCTTTTCATTTTAATGTAATTGGTTGTTGATTAATGACAAAAATATATAATTTAACTTAAATTGCAACTTTATTGATTTCTTTTTTTCTGAAAATTTTAACAAATCAATATTAACTCAGTCAGAAGCAGTATTTTTAGTACGATTGCACCAATTTAGGAGTATTATTTTCTATCTCTTCTGCTGGTTTTATTATTCTAAAACGACTTGGGTATTTTATCCAGATACTTTTTTTGTTGCCATAGTAATCCATAAATTCTTCGCATACAAAAACGGCATGCGCTTTTGACCACGCCACTACACCGCAGTATTCACTTCCAGACTGTCTTTTCAGCTTCTGCACTTGTTTGCCTTTTGTAAATCCTAAGTATTTGTAGATTGTAGGTGTATATACTGTACCGTCTTCCAGATCTTCTAATGCTTTATCAAAAGTCGATTCTTTATCGATAATCTGTTTGTATTTTCCCATTACGGCATAGGTCAATATTGCGTAGTCTGTTATTTTTTCACTTTCGCAATTGTCTTTAATGTAAACAAACCCAGCTGAAGTTTTAGCTATTTTAATTTCCTCATCTTTTAGAAGAAATGAGGCGTTATTCTTTAATGTGATCTTTTGTAAACTATCATTTATCTTTTCAGTTACAAAAAGATTATCCAACCCATATACGTTTAAAGATGCTTTAATAAAAGCAATTGACGAGCAATTTGTGCGTTCTCCTTGTTTAAAGCTTTCGAATATTTTATCTGCACTTAATTGTGAATAAGAACTTGAATAGACAAACATTAAAAGTAAAAATATTGAACTGACAGATTTCATCGAATTTAAATTTTTATAATTGGTTTGCACCATTTTTTTGGAATATACAGTTTTACAAATCTATAAAAATCAATTCATAGTTCTTTTTTTAGTTCTGAACTTTTTTGAAAAATTTTAAAATGTGAGTAATACTGCTTAAATAACAAGTAGATAGGTCCAAAAAAAATAAAGCGCCTTAAAATTTAAGGCGCTTTATTTTTATTTTTTTTCTTCATTGTTCATTTTGTCATCGAAATCAGGTTTTTCACCTTTAAATTTATGAGTGTCAACATCATAATTCTCATCATTTGTTAGAACTTCATCATGATCTTTATATTGATGTTTTCTCGTATCACTGCGATTATCAGAACTATTATCTTTAGTAATATTCTGATTTTGATTATTTGTTTTCATAATTTCTACATTTTAATTTTTATTAAAATTAGTCGAAATATGTGCTTTAGCACTTATATAATCCTAGCAAAAAGTTATAAAATACTCTTATAGATATATGCATATAATCAAAATCATCACGTTTTAACCGTAAGTTAAAAACTCATTTTGTACTGGTAATCTTTTGCCTTAAATTTGCACAGCTGTAAAAATGTGAGAAAATATTATTCCCATTAAATTGTACCGAAATACAATTAGATCCAGCAAATGAACGAGAAAGTGGAAAAAGAGAAAAGAGATAAAACAAGCTGGACTATTTGTAATGAGTGTCAAGGACGTGGCAAAAAAAGCCGCGGTCTTAGTGACAAAGCGCGACGCCAATACCAGAATGCAATAGACCAATTTGAAAAAACAAATGGCAAAGGAACAGCTCCTATTCGACCTAAGGCTCACCAGCATACTTGCTTAAATTGTAATGGATCTGGATTGATTCCTTCTGACAATCATCCTGAAGCAGATACAGAAAATTATCCCCATGTTGCTATTATTGGCGCCGGAATTGGCGGAGTAGCATTAGCTGTTGCCTGTTTACATCGGGGTATTCCTTTTACGCTTTACGAACGTGATGCTAATTTTGCAGCTCGATCTCAGGGTTACGGACTTACTTTGCAGCAAGCAAGCAAAGCAATCGAAGGATTGGGTATTTTTTCTTTAGATGAAAAAGTAATTTCAACCAGACATTTAGTTCATACTACAGAAGGAAAAGTAATTGGAGAATGGGGAATTCGAAAATGGCTGCAGCAGGATGCGAAAAAATCTTCGAAACGCACCAATATGCACATCGCACGACAATCTTTACGATTAGCATTACTTGAGCAGCTCGACGGACATGATACTGTACAATGGGGACATCAACTAATTGATTTTAAAGAAAATGATGATGATATTGAACTGAATTTTCAAGTAAATGGAGAACTTAAAACATCTAAAGCCGACCTTATCGTTGGTGCCGATGGTATTCGCAGCTCGGTTCGCAGATTATTGATTGGTGAGGATGTTACGCCTCTTCGCTATCTCGATTGTATTGTAATATTAGGAATTTGCCCTTTAAGCGCTCTAATAGATGTTGAGAGTTCTTTATTAGATTCAGCAACTGTATTTCAAACTGCCAATGGAAATGAACGAATTTATATAATGCCTTACACGGCAGATTCTGTAATGTGGCAGCTTAGTTTTCCAATGCCGGAAGAAGATGCTAAAGCGTTAAGCGCACTTGGACCAAAAGTACTTAAAGAAGAAGCCTGCCGTAGAACTCAGTGGCATAATCCTATTCCTCAAATTTTATCAGCGACAATGGAAGCGCAAATTTCTGGATATCCGGTATATGACCGTGAATTACTCCAATCTGAATTACTGGAGAAAGCTGGAAAAGTTACACTAATTGGAGATGCAGCCCACCCAATGAGTCCGTTTAAAGGACAAGGAGCCAATCAAGCTTTACTGGATGCTCTCACACTCGCAAGAGGAATTTCAAAAGAATGCCGACCGCTTTCTGAATGGAGAAAAAAAGGAATTAGAAAAACTGTTTTAACCGACTTTGAAACAGAAATGCTAGAACGAAGTGCTGTTAAAGTAAAAGACTCTGCAGATGCGGCACAATTTCTTCATTCGGAAATCGTACTTCACGAAGGCAATGAACCGAGAGGACGTTGTTTGAAGAAAAAAGAAGCTTAAAATTCTTCTATTCTAATTTTAAAATAAATATCGTGTACTTTTTCTTTCATCAAATCTTATAACTGATGAAATTCCCCTACAATATTTCTCAAAAATGATAATAATAACACCTATATCTTAAATTTGGTGATAATTATTAAATAAATAACTATAATTGCATCAAATTATTAAACTTTTTTCACACTTTGAAATAATTTCCCTTCACTATAATTAAAGATTTTGTAGTAAACATAAAATGGAAGATTATGTTTATGGACAGCCCGCCTTATGCTTTATGCATCTGGCGGGTTTTACAAATTTTAACCTCTTATAAAAAACAAGCAGTTAATTTATTTTGAAAAAATTTAAAAACGCTATACATACCGATCGGTATTTATTGTTACATTTACGGAGAATATTTAATTCTACTTAAAATCATGAATACTTCTGAGTTTATATTAGAAAAAGTTGCCCCAATTTTCAACAAACAAGGATATGTTGGAACCAGTCTTACAGACATTACAAATGCAACTGGACTTACAAAAGGCGCTATATATTGTAATTTTTCTAATAAAGAAGATTTAGCATTACAAGCTTTTCACTATAATATAAACGAAGCAATAACACCTTTGTTTAAATTAGTCGCTGCTACAGAAGGCAGTATAAATAAACTTCATGCCGTAACCAATTATCAGCGTAGTTATTATGATTTAGTGAAAGACAGAGGCGGATGTCCGATGCTGAGAGCAGGAATAGATACAAAATTTATTAATCCGTTATTGTTTAAAGCGGCACAAAAATTATCTAAAAAATTTATTATCGGTCTGACTACTATTATTAATGATGGAATCACTACTAATGAAATTGAAGAAGATTCAGATCCTATTAAATATGCCAAAATAATCTTATCACTCATTGAAGGAAGTTCACTTCTAGCATTTACCCATAACGATGAAAGTTACATAGCCAATGCTATGGACTTTATAGACAGTACTATAATTGCCGCTATTACCAAATAAAAAATTTTTAACCTTTCAAATACCGATCGGTATTTGATGCAATACATTTATAAAATGGAAAAAATATTAAAGACAAAAAGAAAAGTTAGATTTCAGGATTGTGATCCTTTTAATCATTTAAATAACTCAAAGTATCTAGAGTACTTTATTAATGTGAGAGAAGATCAAATCGCAGAGCATTATGACCTTGATATTTTTAAATACATGAAAAAAACAGGTCTCAGCTGGGTTGTGGCATCTAATCAAATAAGTTATATAAAACCAGCATTTACAATGGAAACCGTTTTAATTGTATCGCAATTGATTCAATATACGGATAATTTCCTGCTGGTTGAGATGAAAATGTGGAACGAAAGTGAAACCGAACTAAAATCTGTTTTATGGATAAAGTTTGTGCATTTTAATCTTCAAACTCAAAAAACAGCCAATCATTCTGATGAATTGATGCAGTTATTTCAATCGGTTGTTGTACCTGTAGACCAATCTATTTTTGAAAAAAGATCTATAGAAATTATTCAAAAATTAAAAAGCAGAACGGAAGTGAATCAGCAATAAAGCTTCAATAATTTAATAAATAAAAAAGCCCATTCCTATTCGGTTTGGGCTTTATTTTGTCTTACAACTTGAGTTTTTTAACTAATTCAAATAATTAGTTTTCTTTTAATTATTAGCAAGAGCTTTCAATGCAACATATCGGTCCAGGCTTTTAAAATTATGGCCTTTTGCTTTCATTGATTTGATATAAGATGGTGTGGTGCCTGTTGCTTTTGCTCCAACGATATCTTCTAAATTTAGATCTTCAAAACCAAGACTTTTATATTCTTTTACCAAATCTGGCGTTATATCTTGTGATTTCAAAGCGATCAGATTTTCTGCCTCTATGTTTTGAAAACCAGCATTCTGAAAACTTTTTACGTACTCTGGAGTTACATTCAGTGATTTCATACCAATAAGATCACTGTTTGAGATATTTTTATATCCCAGCTTTTTAAAAGAATCAACATATGCTTTGTCAATATTTAATGCTTTAAATGCAATAATATCATCGTCGCTATTATCGTTGTCATTATTATTGCTGCTAACTTCTTTATCATTGCTATCGTTATTATTTTTAGCAGAGCGAAAATCACTAATATATTTGGCATCAATTCCCTGCGATTTTAATGCAATAATATTACCTGGACTAACATCTTTATAACCAGAACTGCGTATTTCTTCAATAAAAGCTTTATCTATTCCTAATGATTTGAAAGGAACAAGATTGTCTAAATCAATCTCTGGAATTGCTTTTTTTATTGAAGTAATATAAGCTTCATTCACATCTAAAGCCGCTAGGGGAATAACTTGATCTTTGTCTAAATCGGTATAACCATTTTTCTTAAGCATCTGTACGTAAGACACTTTGACGTTTATCATAAAGAAAACCAAAAGATCATTATCATTTGCAAGCTCTACTCCTTCTTTGCGCATTGCTGTGCTGTAATCTTTGTTTGCAGTAAATTTATAAGTTCCCATTCCTCTGTCTCCTTCAAATTTTCCTGTAAAATACATCGTTCCTGCTTCACGCGTCAATGTAAATTCTCCTTGTTTGTCTCTTGGAAGATTACTGATTTCACTCAATTGAAAAGTACTGGAAGAATTATTCTCATCACTTTTAAAATTGATTTCTATAGAATTGCCTTTAATGGTAGCAAACCAGTTTCCGTCTGTTTTCATTCCGTTTTGAATGGCTGTTTCTTTTTGTGCTTCCCCTTTAGAATTTAGAGTTTGACTCTGCGCTGCCGGTTGATTAAAAAGGCAGGCAAAAAGCACCATTAGCGGCACTAGGAAAAAATATTTCCAAGTGGTGTGCACATTTGATTTTTTTGAGTTCATCATGATGATTCGTTTTTTTAATAATGATTGATTATAATTGGTTGTAAGACTCAATGGAAATTGCGGCGCAGCAACCTGCAGTAAGCTGAACTGATAACTTTCTTTTTCAACGTTATCTTGTTGCAGCATTTGATCGTCTGTTAAAAATTCTAGATTGGTCTCTAAGGCTTTTCTCCATTGCCAAGCAAAAGGATTAAACCATTGAAAGATCAGAACAATCTCGGCAAGCAGCAGATCGATAGTGTGTTTCTGTTCGATATGAATTTTTTCATGAAGCAAAATCTGGCTGTAGGTTTCCCATTCGTATTTTTCAGGATTAATAAAAATATTATTGCCGAAAGAGCACGGAGCTTTATCTCCTGTTATTTCCACAATACGAAATTTACCATCTTGAATAACCGATTTAGAATTGGCCCTAAATAGTAATATAACAGCCTGCATTAAAAAATTAAGTCCAAATATTACGACTCCAAACCAGTACAAATACACCAAACACTTTAATAAGACATCAACATTGATTACTTGTTTCGTCTGTTCTGTAAGTGTCGGCTGAACTGTAGGCTCTTTTACTGCTGTTGAAGTAAGATTTTCAACTGGAGCTTTGACAAGTGTAATGTTCTTTTCGGCATCAATTTTTCTAAAAGACAATTGCTGAGGAACTGGAACTAATGGCAGAATAAAAGCCAGTACCATACAAGACAACAATATATATCTGTTTAAATGAAAAAAAGTTTCTTTTTGCAAAAGCAGTTTGTAAAACGCAAAGCAAGCCGAAAGGATAAGAGCTGTATATAAAATATAAGGTATCATATTTTTTCTTTTTTAATGATGCTGACGATTTCATCCAATTCCTTTTCTGAAAGCTTTTGTTCTTTTGCAAAAAAGGCAAGCATTCTCGGATACGAATTATCAAAATACTGACTTACAATATCTTTCAAAGCAAATTGCTGGTATTCTTCCCTGCTGATTATTGGAAAAAAGCAATGCATATTTCCAGCAGTTTCATAATTCAAAAATCCTTTTTCGGCAAGTATCTTCACAATTGTGGCTACACTATTGTAATGTGGCTTTGGATCTGGCAGCAATGGAATAATATCTCTTATAAAGGCTTTATTCAGATCCCAAAAAACCTGCATGATCTGTTCTTCTCTTTTGGCTAATTTTATCATGGTTGAATATTTTGATGCAAGATACTACTAATTAATTAGTAGACAAACTAATTCTTTAGTTTTTTAACTAATAAATTAGTTTTCATGTGAAAAATATAGTAATTACGGCGCAAAAAAAATCATTAAAAAACAAAATAAACAATTGATCTTCAGTAACTAAATAAAAAAAAGCTAAACTTTTCAGTCTAGCTTTTTCATTCTTTTCGAAATCTAAATGCACTTAGTTCTTGACAAAATCAGTATCACTTAAAGTTTTCATAAAAGCAATAAGATTGATTTTTTCTTGTTCAGTAAGCGGAATTCGTTTGCCATTTTCTTTAAAAATTGGATCTAAATTTTCTGCATTTAACACTCCACTATCAAAATAATCCAAAACAGATTCTAAAGTTGCAAATTGTCCAAAACTTCCATAAGGAGCTGTATATTCTATATTTCTTAACGTCGGCACACGAAAACTCATAAAATCAGCAGCAATTCCAGTAACCCTGCCACGCCCTGCTTCATTGGTATCGGTGTTTAAAGGAAAACCAATATTTCTAAAACTCTGATCTGTAAACAATTCTGAACTGTGACAACTCGCGCATTTTTGCTGAAAAGTTTGATAACCCTGCAATTCGCTTTCTGTAAAAGATGCCGTATTTCGTTTTACTTTATCATATTTGCTGTTAGCAGAAATTAAAGTGTATTCAAATTGTGCGATACTTTTATAGATCCTTTCAGGAGTAATACCCTCATCTCCAAAGGCTTTTTGGAACAAATCTTTATAAACGGCATCATCTTTAATTTTACCTATAACTTCTAAAATAGAGGAATCCATTTCTTCGTGCGTTATAATAGGCACTAACGTTTGCGTTTCCAGCTGCAGTTTACTTCCATCCCAATTGTAAAATTTCATAAAAGCCAAATTTTGAATGGAAGGCGTATTGCGAAGTCCAATTCTGCCTTCAATTCCAACTGCTTGTGCACGCTGGTCTGTAAAAGCATTTGTCTGAATATGACAGCTTGAGCATGAAATAGTATTATCTGCGCTGAATTTTTTTTCTGAGAAAAGCTTTTCACCTAATTCCACACCGTATTTAGTCGGCTTGTTTAGACTTACAAAACTATTGAGTTCTGGAAATCCAGATGGGATACTGAGCGAAATTTCGGGATTGTCAATAGAAATCATATCCGAATCATGGCTGTTACAAGACGTAAACAACAATAAAAGTAATATGAAACCAGCTATTTTTTTCATTATAAATAATTTAAAACAGAACCGCCAATTCTTAAATGTAGACGGTTCTGAAAATATGATTTTAGTTTTCTACACTTGTAACAGAAAACATTCCTGTAATATCACTTGAACCATTTCCTCCGAAATTATCAACAAATTTTACCATTTGAGCAGCTGTATGAATATTTGGAGTTGCGTTGTCGGCATCTCCTGTTCCAGTAGATAGCGTAATTGTATTTGTTTTTCCGCTTAACATTTTATCAAAATCAGCTTTAATTTTTATTTTCGGAGCTTTGCTTCCAACAACTGCATTTGTTGTCAAGTTTAATGTAATATCTCTATAAGCATTTACACCTTGCGTATAACTGCCTGCAGTTCCTTGTACAGTACTTCCTGTGTGAATAGACATTGTTTTATTATCAGTATCATAAAAGCCTTCTACTTTTGTAAAACGGTAGCCGCTTCCCCATTCCCACATCATTGCGGTATCGTTAGCGCCAGCTGCAGCATAGAAATTTGGAAATCTTGCTTGGTCTAAAGTGTTTTGTTCTGGCTTAATACCCAAACCAAATTTAATCTGCTTATAAGTTGCAGATGGCACATTACTCAAAACATAATTTAATGTTGCCGTTTTTGATTGATCGATAACTGTTGCGCCTTTATCCAAATCATTTACATTATATGGAACTTCATCTCCGTTATCTTTTACAAGACGGATATTACTAATCACATATTTTAATTCTGAAAAATGATGTACCTGCCCAGCCGCAGAAGTATTTGTCGTTGCAGAAGTTGAAGTTGCAGCACCTAAAACAATAGTCGTATTCTTAAATGTATTATTGAATTCTAACGTTACATTGTTTGCAACAGGATTATCATCATCACTTGAACACGATACAAATGCCAATGAAGCGATTGATAGTAATAAGTATTTTTTAAAATTTTGCATTTCTTTTAATTTAATTTTTGTATTTCTATTTTTATTAATGAGATTAGGTAATACCAAATAAAATAGGTGGCGGTACAAAAATTTCGAGACAAGGTTCTAACAAACCCAATTCTTTATAAGTTAATATTTTACTAGAATTTATAATTTTTAGAACTGGAACTGTAAATTCGAAATTAGATATTAAAGTGATATCGATTTTCTTACCGATACTCGTAAGTTCCAAATCGTTGTTATCTGATTTTTCTAATTCTTTCTTTAAATGACATTTACCATGGCATTGCAGTTCTGGTTTGGCTTTGTTGACACAAAACTCTTGCTCTATGTTCTTCTGATTCAGTTTAAAGTGTACAATAATCAATGCCTGCTGGAAAGAAACCAGCAGAAACAGCATTGTCATTGTGAAACTAAAAACTTTTTTCATTTTTATTAGAAATTGAATTTTAAAGAAGTGAAAACATTACGTCCCATTCTCGGAATATTTCCCCAGTCTGCATAAGTGCTATAATATTCATTTAATAAATTTTCTGCTCCAACCTGCACAACGCTTTTTACTTTATTGATTTTAAAAGAATAATCGGCAGAAATATTCCAGATTGTGTAAGCAGATGTCAAGTCTTCTCCGTATTCCGGGCTGTAATTAATCTGCTCAAAATCACCATTTACAGAAGTTTGAATTCCAAAATTTTTATGCATAAAATGAAGCGAAGTCTGATAACTCAACGGACGAATAAAAGGCAGATTTCCTCCTTTGTCATCCATTCCGCGTGCATAAGTCAGCGTTCCTTTCCAATGCAGATGCGGTAAAATATCATAACTGGCATTCATGGACATATTTAAAAGCGTTGCATTGTCTAAAGAAGTATAACCTTTTACTCCAACGGACTGATAATTCATCGGACTTCCCATGCTTAAAATCCTTCCAATGATGTAATTCTCAATGTAGAAATAATTTATTTTTCCCTGAATGTTTAATCTTTCGGTTTTAAAACCTGCACTTGCATTTCCTTCGTATGAAATCTCATTTTTCAAATTAGGATTTCCGATATAATCGTAACGATCAAAACTATTATAGATATAATAACCGTAACCTTCAGAAACAGAAGGCGCTCGATGCCCGTAACCTGTTCCTACAGAAAAATTAAAATGATCAATATCCAGATTATAACCTGCATGTAAACTTGGCAGAAATCTTGTTTTTTCCTGAGGCGCTCCAGGATGAAAAATCCAGTTGAATTCTACATATTTGGAATAATTATAATTTACGCCTAAAGAACCTCCTAAATTTACCTGGCTTTTCTCTGATAGATCCCAAGAATTATTCATCGAAAGTCCAGCATATCGCGTCGTTACCCACGGCCAGCTGTAAGCAAACATGGTTCTTTTGCTTCGATCCTGCGGATACATTCGCATTTCTGCAATTGATAAATTATCGTAAGCATTCAACTGTATTTCAGAAGAATAACTACCTTTTTTTGCATTTGCTTTAGAAACCAGACCATAAGTCGTGCTCCATCCCGGCATATCCATATGAACTAGATTTTCGGGACGAGTGGTATCGTCCATATAATGCTCGATTGCGTTGAAATAAATCTTTGTATCTACAACTTTTATTAAACCTTCCTCAAATAATTGCTTATAAGAAGCCGATGTGATAAGCGCACGCGAAAGCGATAAATCCATTGGCAGCGCTGGATATCCAACATCTTTTGCCATATCAAAAATCGCATCCAATCTTACTGAGGATAAATCAGTTGTTTTATAAGCAAAACCTAATGAGGTGTTGAATTTTTTATATTGTGAATGTTTGACTTCATCATTATTTCCATCATAATAATCATCAGCTTTTCGATAAGAGATGCTTCCTTCTGCCACAAACTTTTCTCCAGAATAAGCTACATTTCCAAGATTAAAAAACTGTTTGTTATTAAATTCGAATCCGCTTTGGTAGACTCCATTCCACTTTTTAGCGAGACCAAAAGGAGTGCTTTTTCTTTTTAAATCGATACTTCCCGCAACAGTTGCACCGTGTAGGCTTCCTTCCTGCCCTGATTTTATGTCAATGGTAGAAAGATTATTACTCTCTACATAAGACGTTATTGGGTCCATTTTATCCGTACAAGCTCCAAAAACGTGCATTCCGTCAATTGTAACGGTAGAACGTTCGGAACTCATATTATTGAGCAGCGGTTCCCACGCGTAAGCCCCACGTTTTATAAAACTAATATTATCTGATGATGACAAAAATTCGTCAACTGAAACCGCCATTTTCATTTCGGTTTCGATTTTCTTTTTGGCTGCGTTTTTTACTTGTACTTCTTCTAAGTTTTTTATGCTGTCGTGATGAACGTGCACATTTTGAGCAGTTACAGACATTCCTAAAAAAAGTAACATTACTATATATTTCATGTTTTTAAAATAATGTATCAATATAAAGTTCACTTTTCACGCCTTCAACTCCAGGCGTAAAATCTGTTGGAACCACAGTTCCTTTTATGATCAACCCATTTTGATTCATCATTATTAAATTCAAAGTCCAGTTTCCCGTCATCGTATAATTCACAACTCCATGATACAAACCATCATTTTGCTGTGTCAAATCCTGATTATTGGGCGAAGAATGATTTCCCATTGAAGGCTCTGGCATTCTTGGATCTAATTTTAAAGTATAACCAATCACTTCTGAATAAGAAAATTGCGAAGGATCTGGAAAAGTTCCACCTGCATCAGCTGGTTTATTGTATTTGTAAATACCTGCGACTAATTTATTTTCAGAAACGGTAGGTTTTTGCGGCGAAACTAATGCAATCACATATTGCTCGTCATCTTTTCCTGTAAAGCTGGTCATATTGAGGTTTTTATTGCTTTGCTTTTCAACCGAAATGTCTTTAGTCACTTCATATTTTTGATTGTCGGCAATAAAACTCACATACAGTTTCCAGCTGTTTGCTGCGGCGCTTTCATTGGTAAATACAGAATATCCAGCGAAATATTTATTAGCCATATCGTATTGCAGATTATACTCATGCGGACATGACATTTTGCTTCCGTCTGTATTGCTCATGATTGGTAAAAAAGTTACTTCAGATGCGCTTACATTTTGATTGGTCTGCGTATTTGTAATTTTCAAATGAAGCTCATTATACCCTTTATAAAATGTTCCGTTTAAAGCTTCAATACTTATTTTATAAAGACCGCTGGTTAATGAAACCGCTTCTTTAAATTCATAATATTCTGGAACTTGAGAACCTATTTCAGCTTCGTAATCTGTTTTATCGATTGTACAGGAAGTAATTACACACAATAGTGCAATGACTAAAAATTTAAAAGATTTCATTGTAATGAATGTTAGAAAACTGTTTAAAACACAGCATAAAGCAGTCAGATTTCGAAAATCAAAAAAGCGGAAGTGCTGTGAAGTTTGAATGTGTTTTTTAATTGAAATAATACATTTCAGGGTATATTTATTCAATTATTGAATAGAGATCAATGATTTCTGTAGAAAATAATATTTGCAGATGTACGTGTTCGTTAAAAACTCAATTGTAAAATTCATATCATATGAAAAATACTACCACAAGTGTTTTATATCATTAAATATGAATAATGATATAATTTCTAAACAAAATTAAAACTGAAATAGTGATCTAAATAACTAGACTGGAGGGTGAAAAGTAAGATTAGAAGCCGAAATTGGTTTCTTTTCGAATAAAGTAGAAGTATTTTCTTTTGATTCAGTAACGGGAACAATGTCAAAGCTAATTTCTGGAGTGCTTTGAACGTAAATTAGCTCTAATTTGTCTTTTAGGCTGTCCTGCATTTTTCTTTCGTTATCAGAGTATTTTTTGATGCTTTTTTGAAGTTCGCATCGGCCATTACAACTATTAAATGCCAGTTTACGCTGTACACAAATTGTTTTAGCTATTTCTTTCTGATTGATTTTAAATGAAGCATATACGAACAAGCTGCCAAATGATGGCGATAGGATTAAAATCGAAAGTGCTATTATAATTACCCTTTTCAACTGCTTGTTGTTCTATTTTCGCAACAAAAATACATACTATTTTGTATTTATTTTAACTAAAAGTGTTTTTTATAATCTAAATTAATTTTGAGGATAAAAATATTGCGATTCAGTTTACATAAAACTATTGATTAAAAGAAGGTTATGTGATAATTTGATAACAAATTACAATTATTATGTAACTAATTCGTCTAAGGTCTTTTTACTTTTGACATACTTAACTTAATATTTTACAGCCATGGAAACTCCCGTAATCAACAATAGTAAAAGAAACTTTATATGCACAACAATTCTGTCTAAAGGAGACAATGACGAATTGGTATTCACAAGATCTTATCGCGGAGATTGGGGACATTGGGATGATAAAATTGAAACTACTACCCAATCTGATATCGAATTAGATAATACTGAATTAGACACAGCAGCTAGTGAACAGCAAATGAGCTAATTATATTTTGTGACGGAAATATTAAAATTTACAAATTATTATCGTCACAATTAAAAACATGTTTAAAACCATTTTCTTGTAGAGTTACAACTACATCTTTAAGTCCATTGTCAATATTTGAAGTAATGGAACGGAGAACGTGTTTTAAATCACTAAAACTATTTGGTTTGACAAAATAACAAACTGCACCTAATTTTGATGCGGTCTCAAGATCATTTTTATGGGATGAAGTTGAGATCATGATCACGTGTATGTCTTTATAACGGCTATCTGATTTTAAGTGCATAAGACAATCCCATCCATTCATTATTGGCATGTTTAAGTCTAGAAAAATGACACTTGGAAGTTCTTTCAGTCCGTCCAGTATTCTCAAAGCATCGCTGCCATTCACAGCGCAATGACATATTATACTTTCATCGATATCTGCTAATGCTTCACAGAACATTTCTGTGTCATCCATATCGTCATCAGCCAGTAAAATTATTTTTTGATCCATTTCTTTAATATTAAATATCATTCTCATTTTGCTCAAATGGCAATGTAATAACAAATACAGCTCCTTTACCTACAGTACCATCAGCACTAATTGTGCCGCCATGGCGTTCTGCAATTTTTTTACAAAGTGACAATCCTAAACCTGTACCTTCGTAGCTGTCTTTAGAATTTAAACGGGTAAATGTCTCAAATATTCTTTCGGCTTGACTCTCATCAAACCCTATTCCGTTGTCTTCTAGTGTAATTACAACCCAATTTTTATCTAATTTAATAATTTTTTCTGAAGAAATTTTTATTTCTGGGGGCGTACCTTCTTTTGCAAATTTAATAGAATTATTGATGAGATTGTAAAAAAGCTGATAAAGTAAAACCGATGCTCCTTCTAAAACTGGAAGATTGTCATGATAGATTTTTCCGCCTGTTCTCTGCAGTGAAACTTCTAAATCTGTTTCGATATTTTTTATAACTTCATTTAAATCTACTAATGCCGTTTTCTGTGAATCTGCATTGATTTTAGAATATGCTAATACACCATCGATCATATTAAACATACGCTCTGCCGCTACATTAATTCTGCCAATATATTTAGACGCAGGCTCATCTAACTGATCTTGTAAATGATCTTCAAGTCGGCCCACAAATGTCTTAATTTTTCTAACTGGTTCCTTTAAATCGTGCGAAGCGACATGGGCAAACTGCTGTAAATCTTCGTTAGAACGCTGTAATTCCTTGGTGCGGTCTGCTACCAAAAATTCTAATTTTTCTGTGATTGTCTTTTGTTCATGAATATCGGTACAAGTACCAAACCATTTACTAATAACTCCAGTTTTTTCTTTAATTGGAACAGCTTTACTTAAAAACCATCGATATTCTCCAGTGTTCCCATTTTTCAATCGGAATTCTGTTTGATAAAAATTCCCCGATTGAACACTTTGATACCAATTCTCGAGAACAAATGTCACATCATCTGGATGTATTTTTGGCACCCAGCTTAGATCTCCATATTCATCTACTTCAAAACCAGTATATTCATACCAGCGTCTGTTGTAATAATCTATATAACCATCTGAATTACCAGTCCAGATAATTTGAGGAACAAGGTCTGCAAGCTGCCTGAATTTCTCTTCACTTTCTTTGATAACCTGTTGCAGCTCTTTTTGCGAAGTAATATCACTCGCAGCACCAAACCACTCAATTATATTATTTTGATCGTCTAATATTGGAACTACTCTCGAAAACGTCCAGCCTACAGTACCATCTGGCGCAATAGTTCTATGTTCAAGTTCGAATATACTTTTCTCCGCAATAGATTTAGCGATAAGGTTCATTACCTTTTCACGATCATTTTGATGAATAAAATGTTCTAACCATTTTGATACAGGTTCTTCAGAATCAGAAAGAGAACCTCCTCCATCAAGACTTCGCATGATTTTCCAATCGGCATCTATTTGATATACTACATTTGATGCTGCATTTACCAAAGCTCGAAAACGACTTTCGCTTTCTTCCATTTTTTGTCTGGCTGTAACTTGCTGTGTAACATCTATTGCTACCTGGATCATTCCTGTTATCTGTCCATTTTCCAGCAAAGGACGATATGCTAAATTATAATAGTATTTTCCTAATTGACCAGTGCGGTTATGCACAACAAGCACTTCACTTTGATCAAAAGGGATTCCTTTAAAATACACATTTTTAACCTGTTCCCACACGTATTGTCCCTCAAGCTCAGGAAGAACGGCAATTAATGGCATACCAATAATTTCGTATCCGCGACCAATTAGTTCAAGCATGTGTTTATTAATCTGCTCAATAACCAAATCGTCTCCTTTTAATACTAATGTTGGAGATGGGGTCTGATCGATCATAGATTTTAATCTGCTTTCGCTGTCTTCTAGTTTTCTTCTGGAAAGTACTTGCTCTGTTACGTCCAATGCAACATGTAAAACCGCCGAATTCCCATCTGAATCTTTAATACAATCATAAGAAAAATTGAAATATCGACGTTCCAGAATACCATCTATTACTAAATCTACAGGCTGTTCTTCTCCACGAAAAGGAACTCCTGTTTTTTGAACATTAATAACAGTTTGAAGTGCTGGCTGTCCCAAAAGTTCTGGTAAGGCATCAATCATTTTTTTTCCGAGTACCTCATCTGGATTGGTTTTGTTCATGAATTTGAGCATCGGCTTATTAATTGTTTCAATAATAACTTCCTCTCCTCTAGACAGTAACATTGCTATTGGCGACTGCTCAATCATGTGGCGAAACCTATTTTCGCTTTGCTGACGTTTTTCTTCCGCCTGTTTTATTTCGGTTATATCTCTGGTTGTTCCTGCAATGGCTTCAACTTCGCCTTTTTCGTTAAAAACTGGGGCAAAAATATAGTCATAAATACGCTTTCCTAGTTCTGCATGAGGAAAAGACACTGTTCCTCGGATTGATCTTTTTTCAGCGGCTACAAAATCGATTTCCCTTTCGTGCATCAAGGCATGCCATTCTTCATAACCATTTTCTCTTAAACCCAGACCAATAGAATCTTCTGCAGATTTCCCCCACATTGTCAATAAAGCTTTATTGGCATAGGTAAATTTATAGTTGAGATCAAAAACATATACCAAATCTGGTGTATTATTTATAACAGAATCGTATAGACGTTTTTGTTTCTCAGCAGCAGTAAGTGCATTATTTAAGGCTATTTCTGCCTGTCTTTTTTCTGTAATATCCTCTGTCGTAACCACAAGTAACTCTCCTTGTTTTGTGGAAGTAAATTTAAACCAGTGTATGGTTTCATCACTTTCGTACCACTGCTCAAAACTGGCAGTCAGGCCGGTTTCGGCTGTTTCGATAAACTTTTGAAAAATATCGCTTCTGTTTACGTTAGGAAAAATTTCGCTGTAATTTTTATCTTGATAGCCAGAATCTTCAATCCAGTTAAACATATAAGTATTGAGTAAAACAATTGAAAAATCTTTTACTCGGCCTTCATCATTATACAAAGACTTTAGAACTACAATACCATTTGGCACAGAGTTAAAAACGGTTTGAAAAAGCTCTAAATTATGTATTAACTCCATTGCTGCTTGTAATGTCTAGACGTTTCGTTTAGAACTTTATAGGTTATCGATTTAAGGTGTGTTTATGCTATAAGTTATTAAAATATTTGACAGTACTTCGAAATCTAAACAATTCAAAATTATAATGATTTCGGTTATAGATTATAATCTGCCAGCTTCCTTAATCAAATATAAGAAAAAGCGACATTTTATACTAAAATTTTATTAAATAATAATTTTCTTTATTCCTTCATTTTAGTAGTCAATTCTGACCAGATTTTAGTGCCATTCTAATCAAATCAATTAATTATATTTGAATGCAAAGTAAAATCCCGGCAAAGCTTCATAGAAATGAGCAAAATCAGCACTTATTCACTCGAACATCATAAAAGTTTATTTACACACGAAATTAATCCAAAAGACTATTTCTATGTGCAGATTCAAGATCATCCTTATATAGATGTTCCCTATCGTGCAGAAAGTTACGCAATTGAATTTCTTAAGAAAGGGAGCATTATAATGCAGACGCGACTGGATAAAATTGTTATTGAAGCGCCTGCAATACTTGCGATTGGTCCAAATGTTATTAGAAGTTTTACCAAAAACAGCGAAGAAATTTTAATGGATATTATATTTTTTAAACCTGAGTTTTTTCTCGAAAGCCAGAGTAATATCTTCTTTCTTTCTCAATTTGATTTTTTCGAAAACAGCGATATGCATGTATTTCCTTTGGAGAAAAAAACAAAATCAAAATTCGAAAAGCTTTTTAATTTAATTAAAGAAACAGTCAGCGTCGAACATTTTCATCAAGCTTCTATTTTGAGAAGTTATTTGTACATTCTCATATTTGAACTGGATACTATAAAAAAAGCTTTTTCCAATAAAGAAATCCAAAATCCTTTGTTCGAAAAGTTTAAAGAGCTTGTAGCGAAAGATTTTACAAAACATCGATCTCCCGCATATTACGCAGATCATTTAAATGTGACTCGAAAATATCTTTCTGAAGTAATTAAAAACAACAGTGGTAAAACGACACGCGAATGGATTGATAATATGGTAATTCTCGAAGCTAAAGTTTTACTTCATAATAAATTATTAACCATCAATCAAATAAGTGATACTTTAAACTTTTCAAATCAATCTGTTTTTGGAAAATTCTTTAAAACCCAAACGGGAATTTCTCCCTTAGAATACCGAATCAACAATTAGATTCGAACTGACTTTCTGACCAACATATCAGACTTTTAAACCTTTATTTATAAAACAAATTATAGCAGTTTTGCTAAATAACAATTCAACTATATAAATAAAAGAAATCATGTCTAAAAAAGCGCAATTTGTAGTTATCATAATGGAAACGGCTTCTTGGATGGAAAGCCAGGCTCAAAAGTTTTATGCTGCTTTATTTCCATCAGTTGAAGAAGGAGAAAGATTCGCTGCTAAAAGCCTTTCTATTTCACAACTTTTTAAAGTTCAAAATGATTTTAATATTGAAGTTTTGATGGTGTATGAAAATGAAAATCCATCATCTTTCCTACAATTAAATTCCTCAAGGATTTTTAATGAAAATATCGAAGCAGAAAAACCAATTTGTGTGGAATTCATTATTTATTCAAACCCAAAAGAAATTCTGCTACTTACCGATCGCGCAGAAGTAATTGCAAAACAAAGAAAAAACGATTTAATCTGGGTAAAACTTTTTAAATTTGATGTTGTTCTAAAAGAAACTTTAGAATCTAATGGGTATGAAAAATTTGATTTCGAGGAAAATGAAACCACTTCCAAACAAATCTATCTAAAAAAATCTATCCCAAACTAAAGAGTTAAATTCATAACCTTTGACCATTGCCGCTCTGCCTCTTTGAATCTCAGAATCTTAGAACCTTAGTCCCTCAGAACCTCAAAAAAATCACCTATCCATCCACTGCTTAAAAAAAGGTGTTTTTTCCCTGCTGATAATTACTTCGCGTTCCGGATCTAATTTCAATTGAATTTTAAGTTTGGAATTGAAATAATTGGCAATAGAATAAATGCTTTCGGCACGAATAAAAACCTTTCTGTTGGCCCTAAAAAAGATATTCGGATCTAATTCATGTTCCAATTCTTCCATGGTCTGCGGAATAGCAATTACTACTCCCGATTTTAGAAACAAATTACTCGTTTTAAACTCAGAATACACAAAATCAATATCCGAAACATCTACGCTTTTATAGCCGTCACGATAAGTCACCAAAAAGCGTAATCTGTATTTGGGTTTGTGAATCAGCTCTTTTATGATTCCGGCAATATTAGGAACGCCAATTTCTTTTTGGGCTAAAGATTTGAATTTGCTTAAAGCATATTCCAGTTCGCTTTTCTCAATTGGTTTCATCAAATAATCGATGCTGTTTACCTTAAAAGCTCGAATGGCATATTCATCATAAGCCGTCGTAAAAATAACTGGACAAGTAATGTTGATTTCTTCAAAAATAGAAAAGCTTAATCCGTCTGCCAATCGAATATCCATAGTAATTATATCTGGAGCAGGATTTGACTGCAGCCACGCCACAGTATCTACAACCGTATCGATAATCCCTAGAATTTCACAATTGGGTTCCAATTCCTCGAGCAGTCTTTTTAAACGGTTGGCGTTTATACTTTCATCTTCTACAATTAAAATCTTCATATTCCTTCCTCTAAATTAATGGCAGACGTGCATAATAATTTCCGTTAGACTCGCAAAAATCTGGCATTCGGTCAAATAATATTTTATACCGAAATTCTATGTTTTTATTTCCAATTTTGGTAGAAGTCAGGCTTTTTCCAGCAGTTCGCTGCAAGTTATTTCGAACTATAATATCTTTCAAATCGGAATATACCAAAATTGTAAGCGGACAAGCTAAAGTCGCCATATTATGTTTTACAGCATTTTCAACCAGTAATTGCAAAGTCAAAGGTGGTAAATGAAGTCCCATACAAGATTGATCAACCTGTATTTTTAAATCGATTTTTTCTCCAAGTCTTTTCTTCAAAAGATAAAAATAGGCGTTTAAAAACTCTATTTCTTCTTTTACACTTATGGTATCTTTATTCAAGTTAGAAATCATGTAACGATAAACCCTTGTAATATTTTCTAAAAAAGAGGCGGCTTCGTCTTGATTTTCATAAATTAACTCCGTCAGCGTACTGAAATTATTGAAAATAAAATGCGGATCTAACTGTAATTTTAAAGATTCGAGTTCAGATCTCGTAACCGCTTCCTGCAGTTCTGAAGCTTTGATTTTTAATTCGGCTGTTTCTTCAGAATTTAGACGCCATCTATTCAATAAAAATATTCCAGTATGAATAGCGCTTATAAACAGCGAAATAATAGCAGCCATAATTTTTGACTGCCAAATGATAACCAATTCATTTTCTTCAAAATCTATTCGCGGATATAGATAATCCCACAGGCAGAAAAAAAGATAATTTAAAAGAATATTCCCGGCAATTAGACATATAAATTGTGCTATTGCCCTAAAAGCAGGGTTTTGGTCCCAGCGTATATAATAATTTAATCTTCTGCCGACAAAAAGAGTAAGCTCGGTAAGTATGGCACAATACAGTAGAATAATGAAAATATCGAAAGTCTGATCTAAGTCTAGCAAACCTTGATCTTCAAAATTTCTATAAGGATTTAAAAAGTAATAGGAAGACAAATACACTAAAAAAACAGCTGGAATTACTATAATTCTGTAGTATTTATAGAAAAAATTCTTTCCTGATTTTTTATTTTGTTTTTGTCTTCCCATTAAATATAACTTTTCGAACAGAAATGCTGTTATTGCATTAATGCTCCACTAAAACATTCTCGTTTACAGTTACTGTCTTAATAGTTTTAACCGCTTTCTTTTCGCGCATAACACCCCATTTTAAACAAGTTGCTCCCCACGAAAATCCTGCGCCAAATGTAGTAATCAATAAATTCTGACCTGGTTTAAAGTCTTCTTTAAAATCCCATAAACACAACGGAACTGTTGCAGATGTTGTGTTTCCGTAACGGTGAATATTCACTTTTACTTTTTCAGAATCGATATTTAGGTTTTCGCTTACCGCATTTATGATTCTTAAGTTAGCCTGATGCGGAATTACCCAGTCAATTTGTGCTGCGTGTAATTCATTTTTAGCCAAAGCATCCTGCGAAACCTGACTCATAGAGGCAACTGCTTTCTTAAAAACAAAAGCACCTTCTTGTTTTAAATAATTGGTTCTGTGCAAAAGGCTCTGCATTGAAGTTGGATTTCTAGATCCTCCTGAAGGCACCAATAATGAAGACGTTCCGCTTCCGTCTGTCTTCAAAATAGTTTTCATTAATCCGTTATCCGATTCTGTTTTTTCTAACAAAACTGCTCCTGCTCCATCACCAAAGAGAATACACGTATTTCTGTCTTCATAATCTACGATCGAGCTCATTTTATCTGCTCCAACGACAATTATTTTAGAATAACGTCCGCTTTCGATCATATTTGCTCCCATTTCCAGCGCATATAAAAAACCGCTGCAAGCCGCATTCATGTCAAATCCGAAAGCATTTGCAAGACCGCTTTTTTCGCACACAATACTAGCAGTTGGCGCCAAAATATGATCGGGAGTTGCTGTTGCCACAAGCAAAGCTTCAACCTCTAGACGGTCTACATTATAATTTTCTAAAAGGTTCTCAATTGCAGCACTGGCAAGGTCTGAGGTTGCTGTATTACAATCTGCAATTCTACGTTCTTTTATTCCAGTTCGTTTTTCGATCCATTCTTCTGATGTATCAACGGTTTCTGAAATTTTTTTATTGGTTAGGATTGATGATGGTACAAAACCACCTATAGCTGTTATAACTGCATTCATTTGTTTGGAATTTTTAACGGGTACAAAAATAACACTAATAATTCGGAAACGATAATAATGGGATGTCTAATCCTGTTGCCATTATTCTGGTTTTACTTTTATGAACCAGAGAATCCCAAAAACCATATTTTTGGGGTACCATAACTAAAATATCAGCTTCATAACTTTTAATTTCTTTCTTTATCTCATTAATCACAGCATTTGAGCGGACTGTTTTATAGAGATATTTCACTTCTTCAAACTCTTTTTCGAGCGTTGAGTTTAATAAAATTCTATTCTGTTCTTCTTTAAGGGCATCCAATTTCTCATCAACACTGAAAAATTCAATTTCAGCCCCAAGATTTCCGATTACTCTTTTCATCCAGCTGAACTTTTTAATAGCCGAAAAACCTAAAGCATCGCACGCGTAAAGTACTCTTTGTACATTTTCAAAGCGAGCTTTTTCTGGAACTGCTAAAACTGGAATATTTAAATTCTTAATGATTGATGTTGTGGTATTTCCTAGCAATTCCTGCTCAAAAGAACGTTCTGCCATTCCCATTACTACTAAACTGGCTTCAGTTTGAGAAATTATAGATGGAAGTTCGTCTTCTAAAAAGGAGAAATTACAGATCGAATTCACCTCGATTTTAAACAGATCGGCAATTTCTTTCCCTAAAGTTTCAAGTCTCGAAGTAGCTTTCTCGATTTGTTTCTGCATGGCGTCTGCAGTTATGTGCGAATTAGCGCTGTGCACGCTCAAGGAAAACGAATTAAATAGAACTAATTTTGCCCCAGTAGCTTTTGCAAGTCCCGCAGCATAATTAACCGCATTATTTGCTATAGCCGAAAAGTTGGTAGCAGCTATTATAGTAAGTGGTGGAATCATAAAATTGGATTAAAGTATTTGTTCTGCAAAATTGCCCAATTAAACGCTTCACTATTTTTTTTACTCACCGAAGAATCATTTTTCAATACCCAACCGTAAATTTTCGTTTCTGAAAATATGGGTTTCAAATGTTATAAGCGTATATTATTGGGCTTGGGGGTTTTGTTTTTTACTTTCTAATCAAGCAAGAAAAAGAATATTGGTTCTATAAAAGAGCCCGCATCAGCAAGCTCTTTTTTCATTCATTAAAAACTAAAAAATTATCCCAAACTCATTCCACCATCCATAATAAAATCAGCACCAGTAATAAAAACCGCAGCATCACTACTCAAATAAGAAACCATTTTAGCGACATCTTCTGCCCTTCCCATTTGTTTGAGCGGGACTTTTTCTATTACGACATCCATAATATCTTTAACGGTGGCTTCGTCTAGACCTACTTTGTTCATGACTTCGGTTTGGGTTGGTCCTGGACTTACTGAATTGACTCTGATTTTTCTTGGCGCTAATTCTAATGCCGCCGATTTCATTACTGAATTCAAAGCCGTTTTACTTGCTGAATAAACGGAAGATCCCGGCCCCGGCATACTCGCTGTATTCGAAGAAAGTAAAACTACTGAAGCGCCGTCTTTCAGAATCGGAATAAATTTGCTTAGCGTGAAATAAGCTCCTTTAAGATTGATATTCATAATATTGTCAAATAGTTCTTCTGTGGTTTGTTCGATTGTTCCTAAACCTGCAATTCCAGCATTGATAAATAAAATATCTACCAAACCAAAATTAGCTTTTACCTGAGCGGCCAGGTTTTCGATATCCGAAATATTTGATTGATCTGCTGTAATGGCAGTAACATTTAATTCTGAAGCTGCTTTTTCTATCGCTTCCTTTCTTCTTCCTGTAATAATAACCTGCGCACCCTGCTCTTTTAATTGTTTGGCTGTAGCATAACCTATTCCGCTGTTTCCGCCCGTTATTACTACAATTTTATTCTCTAAATTGTTCATTTGTATGTCCTTTAAAATTAATAAAGCAAAGATAAATTCAAATTGGTATAACTTTGTAACCAGTATCATAGAGTATACCAGATATGGATTTTAACAGTAAAACAGCAGCAAAAAATCAATTTTATTCAAAAGGGAGAATTTAGTGTTAAATATCTACTAACTATAATGCCGTTTTTAGGTTAAAAAAATCCGATTTATTTAGATATTTCATTCATTTATCTTAATTTATTTCTAAAACTTCATTAAACAGCTGTTAAAAGTTAACAAGAATTAATTGAAAATCTTCGAAGAAAACGTATATTTGAGATAACACAGAATTATATTATCGTGCAAGAAAAAACAAAATCACATAGTTTTATATTTCCAAAAACTCCAACTGGAGTCGACGGACTAGACGAGATTACAGGTGGCGGCTTTCCTAAAGGACGTCCAACTTTAATTTGCGGTGGTGCCGGATGCGGAAAAACATTGTTGTCTATGCAATTTCTTATTAAAGGAATTACAGATTACAATGAACCTGGAGTTTTCATGTCTTTTGAAGAACCTTCGGATGACCTTACTTTAAACGTTAAATCGCTTGGCTTTGATTTAGAGCAGCTTAAAAAAGATAAGAAACTTGTAGTAGATCATGTTCGTGTCGAAAGATCGGAGATTGAAGAAGCAGGTGAATACGATCTCGATGGCCTTTTTATTCGATTAGGTCATGCCATCGATTCTATAAAAGCAACCCGTGTTGTTTTGGATACGATCGAATCTCTATTTGCAGGTCTTGACAATCAGGCGATTCTTAGGGCCGAATTGCGAAGATTATTCCATTGGCTCAAAACGAAAGGTGTAACAGCAGTTATTACAGGAGAACGCGGTGAAGCAACATTAACCCGCCAAGGTTTGGAAGAATATGTTTCGGACTGTGTAATTGTTCTCGATCATCGTGTAATTGAGCAGGTTTCGACCAGAAGACTTCGAATTGTAAAATATAGAGGTTCAACGCATGGAACAAACGAATATCCGTTTTTAATTGATGAGGATGGAATTTCGGTTCTTCCTATTACATCATTAAAATTGGACAACGAAGTTTCATCAGATGTAATTCCGACGGGCGTTCCTGGATTGAACGAAATGTTTAATGGCGGCGGATTCTACCGTGGCAGCAACATATTAGTTTCTGGAACGGCTGGAACGGCAAAAACTACAGTGGCTTGTTATTTTGCCAATGAACAGTGCCAAAAGAACGAAAAAACCATTTACTTTGCGTTCGAAGAATCGCCCCAGCAATTGGTTCGCAACATGAAGTCAATTGGGATTGATCTGGACAAACATATCAAGAAAGGCATTTTGCAAATTCATTCGTCACGTCCATCATTAAATGGTCTTGAACTGCATTTGCTTACGCTGCGAAAATTGATCAAAGATTTTCAGCCAACAACTATTATTATTGATCCAATTAGTAATTTAATTACGGTCGGAAGTGAACAAGAAGTGAGATCTATGCTCGTAAGACTTATTGATATGCTTAAAGCAAATAATATTACGGCATTGTTTACATCTTTGAACAAACAGACGGATAATTTTAGACCTGATCTGGCAGAAGAATCTGTTTCGTCATTGGTAGATACTTGGATCACAGTTCGTGATATGGAAGGTGTAGGCGAAAGAAACCGCGGTATCTTTATTATCAAAGCCAGAGGAATGGGGCATTCTAATCAGGTTAGAGAATTTGTTATAACCGGCAACGGAATAGAATTATTGGATGTAGAATTAGGACCACAGGGAATCCTGACTGGTGCTGCGAGAAAATCGCATCAATTCAAGAAAACTATTTCTGATATTAAACTTCAAAACGAAATTAGCCGAAAAGACAGGGAAATTGAACGTAAACGCAAAGTCCTTGAAGCTAACATTGAAGCTTTAAGAAACGAATTTGAATCGGCAGAAGAAGAATTAAGCATCCTGAAAGCAACAGAAGAATTACAGGCTAAATTATCTTCTAACAAAAACAAATAAGATGAAAAAAGAAGTAGCCGAATGGCAATTATTGCTTTACATAGCAGGGCAAACGCCAAAATCGATCAAAGCACTTGAAAATATAAAAAAGTATGCCGAAGAACATCTTAAAGGAAAGTACAGCATCGAGATTATCGATTTGCTGAAGAATCCGCAATTGGCAGAAGGCGATCAAATTTTGGCTGTACCTACTTTGGTGAGAAAATTTCCTGAACCAATACGTAAAATTATTGGAGATCTTTCTAATGAAGAAAGAGTGCTTGTAGGACTTAATATCAAACCTATAACTGCTTAAATTATGGAAGATTCATCTGATGGCACTAGTACAACCAAACATAAATTCATACTTTTTGTTTCAGGTATGTCTGTTAAATCAGGACATGCAATCGAAAATTTGCGCAAAATCTGCGATACATACCTCACAGATAATTATGAATTAGAAATAATAGATATCAGCCGTGATAAAGAGCAAGCCGTGATTCATCAAATTGTAGCTATTCCTACATTGATAAAAACGCATCCAGAACCTAAAAGGATTATTTTAGGGGATTTATCAGATAAAGAAAAAGTATTGTACATACTTAATATAAGCGAATAATTTGGAAGACAACAAAAAAAATATAAACGCATTATTAGCAGAAATTGAGTCGCTAAAGGAAGAACTTTATGAGTCAACCAGCATCATTAATGCTATAAAGCAGGGAGATGTCGATGCGCTGGTAGTAAGCAGCAATGGAGTTCCTGAACTTTACTCTCTCGAAACTGCAGATTATACCTATCGTCTTCTTATTGAAAAATTTGGACAGGGCGCACTGAGCATTTCAAGAAACGGACTTATACTCTACTGCAATGAGTATTTTTCTAAATTGGTCGGAATACCGTCTGAAAAAATAATTGGAAATTATCTTAATGAATATTTTGCTAATCCAGAACAGTTCACTCAGTTAATTGAAGCGCTTCGTTATGGCATTACCACTCATGAGATTCTTTTAAAATCAGATAATGTTGAGAAGACTTTCCCTGCATATATCGCTTTAACAGACCTTGAGCCTTCTGTGGAAGCAATTGGAATCGTGATTACCGATTTAACCGAGAAGAAGAAACACGAAGAAGCCTTAATTAGGCATCAGAAGGAATTAGAAGAAAAAATACACGAACTGAATAAAACAAATCGTAATCTGGAGGAATTTATTCACGTAATCTCACATGACCTTAAGGAACCGCTTCGAAAAATTGTGATGAATACGGGCAGAATCGACGGAAGTTATTTTAAAGAAGCAGACACGAAAGCGATAAACGTTATGAAATTATCTGCCCTTCGATTGAATTCGCTGGTGGACGATTTAGTTTCGTATTCCTCACATACCGCGCAGGAAGAACGCACAGAAATAAACCTGAAATCTGTAATTTCTGAAGTAATTGAAGATTTTGAAATTATAATTTCTGATAAAAATGCGAAAATTAAAATTGGAAAATTACCAATCATTAAAGCTTCCAGAGTTCAAATGAGACAGCTTTTTTCTAATCTGATCTCAAACGCCATTAAGTACGGCAAAGCCAACACTCCACCAGTAATAGAAATTTTTCAGGAAGAAAATTTAAATTCTGAAATACCAAATCAAAATAGTAAATTTGTAAAAGTTCAGGTAAAAGATAACGGCATTGGAATGGAAAAAAGTCATTTGCTGAAAATTTTTATCATTTTTCAGCGTCTGCATGCCCGAAATGAATATTCAGGAAACGGTATCGGTCTTGCCATCTGTAAAAAGATTATGGAAAACCACTCTGGAAATATTACCGTAGAAAGTAAATTGAACGAAGGCTCAACATTTAATCTTTACTTCCCAATCTTATAAAATGCCAGAAAAAAATAATTTACATATCATAATCGCCGAAGATGACATTGATGATGCTGATGTTATCACAGAAACTTTTACAAAAAATCCACATTTCAGCAAAGTAAGCCTTGTGGCTAATGGCGAAGAACTGCTGAATTACTTAAAAAATACTTCAAACGAAAGTCCGGACGTTATTCTTACCGATATCAATATGCCTATTATTGACGGAATTGAAGCTTTACAGGAAATTCTGAATACCAATGAATTGAAAAACATTCCGTGTTTCGTTTATTCGACAAGTATAAATCCTTCATACAAGGAAAAATGCGATGATCTGGGCGTAAAAGCCTATCTTATTAAGCCGTATTCTTTTGAAGCTTTCGCGGAAATCCCAAAAACTATTTTAAGTATTATTGAAGCTTAATTTCATTTTTTATCCTGAAGAAAGCTTTTCTTTTCCATTATTTTAGGATTAGAGAACAAATTTAAACCGTAAAATGGTATAACTTTGTAACCAATTATTTTTCCTAATTTAATGGAACTTAGTATGGAAAGAAATCAGAAGGAAGAAGTACAAGCACTTCAAGATACATTGCACGTTTTGGGCGGTAAATGGCGGCTGCCAATTATCAATTCAATCTGTAACGGAAATCATCGTTTTAGAGAAATCGAACGCAGTATTCCGGGAATTACTACACGCATGCTTTCGAGAGAGCTCAAAGAAATGGAACTCAACATGCTGATTAAAAGAACAGAAGACCGCGATGCCGAAATTCAGGTTAAATACGAATCAACACCCTATTGTAAATCATTTGGCCCTGTTATCGAAGAAATGATAAAATGGGGAAAATCGCATCGCGAAGAAATCATTAGAAAATCCTAAAAATACCTTTAGTCCTTTATCGTAAATTGACCATTTTTGAATCAAAAAACATCCAAATGAACTTAAAAAGTACTTAAAAATGTAGTTTTTTAATGAATTACAGCCATAAAAGCCCTATATTACATAAATAAAAAGCCGATTATGTTGGCCCTATCGGTGCTTATTGCTATAATTTTAAAAAACACAAAATGAAACAATTATTACAGTGGACCATCATTATTCCAATTTTATCGTGGGTTCTTTTTTTTAGCGGACTTGTAGACAACAGCAGTATCTTTCAAATTATTGCCAGCATTTTACTTATTCTTAGCGTTATGTCTGCCGTTCATCATTCTGAGATCATAGCAGAACGCGTTGGAGAACCTTACGGAACGATTATTTTGGCAATATCAATAACTGTTATTGAAGTTTCAATTATCGTGTCATTAATGATTTCAGAAGGATCAGAAGCTGCATCTTTAGCCAGAGACACGGTTTATGCCGCAACAATGCTTATTTTAAACGGAATTATAGGATTGTGTCTTCTTATTGGAAGCATCAAACATTACGAACAGAATTTCTCAACTTCTTCTGTAACTATTGGTTTAGTTTCGCTGATTTCTATAATCGTATTTACTTTAGTATTTCCCACTTTTACAGAAAGCGTTCACGGTTCTTACTACTCAAAGCCACAGCTTATTTTTGCGTCTATTGCGTGTCTGGTTATTTACGGTTCTTTTTTGTTCGCACAAACCAAAGGCTACCGACAATATTTTTTAACAAATGGAGCTTATGATGAGTCTAAAACACATCCAATTGAAATCAATAATAAAACATTTTATACAAGTATGGTTTTTCTTTTGGTTAGTTTAGGAATCGTCGTATTACTAGCCAAAACCCTATCACCAACTATTGAAACTATTATTATCGGTTACAATCTTCCCAAATCTTTAGTTGGAGTGATCATTGCGATAATTATTTTATTACCAGAAGCTATTGCAGCCATAATCGCAGCGAGAAAAAATAGACTTCAAACGAGTTTAAATTTAGCTTTAGGTTCTGCCCTCGCAAGTATCGGATTAACAATTCCAAGTGTTGCGGCGGTTTGTATAGCCATGAAAATGCCGATTGTTTTAGGACTTGATATTAAATCTATTGTACTTTTGGCTCTATCGGTTTTCACCGTAATGCTGTCTTTAAGCAAAGGAAAATCCAACATTGTTTATGGAGTTGTGCTTCTAGTGAATCTATTTGCGTTTATGTTTCTTATGATTTATCCTTAAATGCTTAAATGCTTAAACACATAGAAACATAAAAATAAACTTTAAATACTTTTTCAAAATCAAAATAAGCGTAATTTTCACACATAAAAAGTATCACAATAAAGACTAAAAGTGAACTATTTTACTCCTTACTTTTCAGCATTTTTCTCTAACTTAGCGCTCTACATTTTGAAATGTAAGATTAAAACAAACTTGTTTTTCTGCAAAGCATTGAATGAAAAAGAATTACCATACTTTCTCTTACTTTTTGCTGTAAAACATTCTTCTAATAATTTAGTTAATTGAAAACTATGAACAAATTTGATTTTGGAATTGTAGGACTTGGCGTAATGGGTCGTAACCTACTTTTAAATATCGCCAGCCACAACTTTGCAGCTGCAGGTTTAGACTTAGACACCGAGAAAGTCAATTCTCTTCAACAAGAAGCCGATGCCGACCATACTATTGAAGCTACAACAGATGTTAAACATTTTGTAGGACTTATTCAGCAGCCTAGAGCGATTATGCTGTTGGTTCCAGCTGGAAAACCAGTAGACAGCGCTATTGCGAGCTTATTGCCTCACTTAGATAAAGGAGATATTATAATTGATGGTGGAAACACATATTTTACTGATACAGACAGAAGATTTTTAGAATTATCTGAAAAAGGTATTCATTTCTTCGGAATGGGAATTTCAGGCGGAGAAAAAGGCGCGAGATTAGGTCCTGCTATGATGCCTGGAGGAGATCAAAAAGCTTACGAAAGACTTCGCCCTATTTTTGAAGCAATTGCTGCAAAAGTGGATGGAGAACCTTGCGTAGAATATCTTGGAAATGGTTCTGCTGGAAACTACGTAAAAATGGTTCACAACGGAATTGAGTACGGAATCATGCAATTGATCTCTGAGATTTATGACCTGATGAAAAGAGGTTATAATCTGGACGATACCACTATTCAGAAAACTTTTGAAGAATGGAACCAGACTCATGATCTTAAATCATATTTGATTGAAATTACAGCAAGCATCTTAAAACAAGAAGATGAGGATGGAAGTCTTTTAATCAATAAAATTTCAGATTGGGCTAAATCGAAAGGAACAGGAAAATGGACTTCGCAAAACGCAATGGATTTACAAGTTCCAGTTCCAACTATCGATGCTGCGGTTGTAATGCGCGATATGTCTAAAACAAAACCAGAAAGAATTGAAGCTTCTAAAAAACTAGTTTGGAACGGCGAAGCATCTGAAGTAAACACAAACGAAGCAATCGAAGCTTTAAAATCGGCTTTATACCTTTCCATTGTTGTAACTTATGCACAGGGATTAGCGCAGCTTTACACCGCTTCTAAAGAATATAACTACGGATTAAATTTAGAAACTGTTGCCAAAATATGGCGCGGTGGCTGTATCATTCGCGCTAACATCTTAGAAGATTTTAGAAAAGCGTATGTTGCAAAAGCAGATTTACCAAACTTACTTTTAGATTCAGGAATTGCTTCTAAATTAAATGATAACCAAGCCGGAATGAGAGCTGTTATTCAATTTGCAGTTCAAAAAGGATTGCCTGTGGCAGGACTTATGAATTCGTTAGCTTATTTTGATGCTTACAGATCTGCAAATCTTCCAACAAACTTAATTCAGGCACAGCGTGATTATTTCGGAGCTCATACGTACGAACGTATTGACAAAGAAGGTGTATTCCACACACAATGGTCTGAATAAGAAATTAAAGCAACACAACTACACACAATGACTAAAAATAAACTAAAAAATCCAACAATCATTGTTATTTTTGGAGGAACCGGAGACTTGGCAAAGAGAAAGCTCTTTCCCGCTTTTCAAAATCTGTACCTTGACGGACGTTTGTCTGAGAAGTTTCAGATTATTGCACTTGGAAGAGCAGAAAAATCGAATGAAGATTTTCGCAGTTATGTCTTAGAAAATCTAAATGCTTTTTCAAGAAAAAAAGGAATTTCTGATCCAGAAACTGAAAAATTTCTTTCACATATCACTTATCACAGCCTTGATATTGACAAAGAAGAATCGTACATCGGATTGAACGAGAAAATCAACAATTTTGACCTTGCTTTTGGCGAACGTGCCAATCGTTTGTTTTATTTGTCGATTACTCCTTCTTTTATCTCTACAATTTCTAGTAATATCAAAAAAATCGGACTTGCTGCAAATTCGAAACAGGATCGTATTATTATAGAAAAACCTTTTGGTTACGATAAAGCTTCTGCAATCGAATTGAATGAAATGCTTTCGCAGACTTTCAAAGAAGAACAGATTTATAGAATCGACCATTATTTAGGGAAAGAAACCGTACAGAATATCTTGGCTTTCCGTTTTGGAAATTCAATGTTCGAACCTTTATGGAGCCGTAATTTTATCGATTTTGTTCAGATTACCGTAGCAGAAGAAGTCGGTGTTGAAGAACGCGGCGGATTTTACGAAGGAGTTGGTGCTTTAAAAGATATGATTCAGAACCATTTGCTTCAAATTTTATGTATGACTGCAATGGAAGCGCCTGCATCACTAGCAGCAGATGATATTCGTAATCGTAAAGCAGATGTTTTAAAATCGATTCGTCGTATTAAACCAGAAGAAGTTGACCACTATATTGTTAGAGGTCAGTACGATGCTGGAACTATCAACGGAAAACCAGTTCCAGGATATCGTCAGGATAAAGGAATTGCACCAGATTCTAATACAGAAACTTACGTAGCAATGAAAATATATCTAGACAACTGGAGATGGCAGGGAATTCCGTTTTACTTGCGTTCTGGAAAAAGAATGGAAGAAAAACAATCCTCTATTATTATCCAGTTTAAACCAGTGCCACATTCTGCATTTTCTTATGGAAAAGAAGGCATGACACCAAACCGACTGATTATCAATATTCAGCCTGCAATGGATATTAAATTGCAGTTTATGACCAAAAAACCAGGTTTATCTCTGGCTTTAAGACCTGCCGAAATGGTTTTTGATTATTTCGCCTGCTCTACAATGTCACCAGAAGCTTATGAAACGTTGCTAGCAGATGCTTTAGCGGGAGATCCTACCCTATTTATGCGTTGGGATCAGGTAGAAGAAGCTTGGGATGCTATTGATACAATTCAGCAAGTATGGAAAACAACTGCTCCAACCAATTTCCCAAATTACAAAGCAGGAAGCTGGGGACCAGAAGAAGCTGACGAACTACTGGCACGTCAAGGACACAAATGGATTCCGAATACACAAAACGTTAAAAAAGAAGAAGAAGTTTTAAATGATACAGATATTTAATAATACAGAAGAAATTAATATTGCAGCTACTGATCTTTTTGTAGAATCGGCACAAAAAGCCATTGCTGCAAAAGGTAAATTTACAGCCGTTCTTACGGGAGGTTCTTCTCCTGCAGGAATCTATAAATTATTAGCTTCTGATAAGTACAAAAACAAAATAGACTGGAGCAAAGTTTATATTTTTTGGGGCGACGAACGCTGGGTACCTTTAAACGACGATCTTAGCAATGCTAAAATGTCTTACTCGACGTTATTAAGCCACGTTCCTATTCCGCAGGAAAATATTTTTGAAATGTACAAAGACGGTGTTACGCCAGAAGAATATGCTGTAACATACGAGCAGACTATCAAAAAGGTTTTAGGCGAAGAAGGAAAATTTGACCTTATTCTATTAGGTATGGGAGATGACGGACACACTGCCTCTCTTTTTCCAGGCGAAGCAGTTTTGGAAGAACAAACTAAATGGGTTGACGCATATTATTTAGCACCTCAAAAAATGCACCGTATTACGCTTACTGCTCCGTTAATTAACAAAGCTGCAAAAATTATTGTAGTGGCTTTTGGAGAGAAAAAAACACACGCTTTAAAAGAAGTTACAACTGGAGAATACAATCCGACTTTATATCCAATGCAATTGATTAAACCAGTTTCTGGTGAGTTATTGTTTTTGGTGGATAAAGTTGCTGCTGGAACGAATTAAGAAATTGTTTCTACAATATTTAG
This sequence comes from Flavobacterium sp. S87F.05.LMB.W.Kidney.N, assembly GCF_004366435.1. Lineage (NCBI taxonomy): Bacteria > Pseudomonadati > Bacteroidota > Flavobacteriia > Flavobacteriales > Flavobacteriaceae > Flavobacterium > Flavobacterium sp. S87F.05.LMB.W.Kidney.N. The sequence continues at coordinate 451,300 of NZ_SODX01000004.1, forward strand.
AAGGTTTATGCTGAAAAGTGTAAACCTTTTTTTTTGCTTTTTTTAAACGCAGATTTTACTGATCGAGGCAGATTACTGATCGAAAACTTTGGCATAATCTAATTTCAAAATCTCTTTTAATAATCTTTTGACAAAAATCATTCTTAATAATAGATCTTCTTTAGTTTTCGAACTTATTTTAAAATCTTACGATTTCTAATAGGAAAATTAGGTAAATACTAGCTCCAATATTAATATTACAATTAAAAGTGTAACACCCAAAAAAATAAAACCCTGAGAGGTCCAATACAACTTCAAATTAATATAATCTTTAAAATATTCTGAATTATTATCTCTTTTAATTCCCACCTTTTGGCTTGCCTTTACCTTTATATCTAGCGATATATATAGCAGCACCAATGACTATCATTGCTAGCAGTATTAAAATTATTTGCGCCATTAAACTCATTTACAACTAATCTTCTTGAACCAGCTCAATATCCATTGTCTTAATCAAGCCATCTTCAAAAGTATAAACATGCTTAACTAGACCATCAAAAATCAAATTACCCTGCAGGTCTTTTACATTTTGCTGTACTAAAACTTCTAAACTGTCATTTTCCCTTTCAGCAAAACCAACTGGATCTACTTTCGGATTAATTTCTGCCCATTGTCTTGTCCAATATTGTCTAATTTCGTCGTGTCCACTAATATAGCCGCCTTCCCAAGCCTTTGACCATTGTACATCTTCTTGCATTGTCGATAAGCATTTGTCTATATTTCTTTCGTTAAAAGCATTATACGCTTTTCTGATTACATCTTGGAATTGATTTGACATTTTATACGTTTTAAAGTGGTCAACTAATATAGCAATTCTAACTTATTAAAATAAATACCGCCAAAAATTTAAAACCCTAAAAATCAACTTCAATTATTATCAAATTTTTAATTCTGATGGTTTTTAGAAAAATTTTAAGAAACCTTACTTTTCAAATTGCTATATTTGGCGCACTTTCAACAACTATAAGCCTTGTTTTTAAGTAACAAATATAATCCTGCTGTGCTGTAAATGAAACCTATTAAGTTCATATATATCGTTTTACTTTCGCTGCTTTCTTTCTTTAGAGGCACCGAAACGTATCAGCAGCCTGTACATTTTAGCAGCTGTATCACTCATGACAGTGTTACCGCAGATGATACACTCTTTAATTCTTCGGATTATTCTTCTTCTAAAAATTTAGAAGTTCATTATAAACTCAAAAAGAAAATAAAATCCAGAGCTACTACTTTAGAACAAAGTACAATCAAAGCTCCTTATTTTAGTAATCTAATAAACTTCAAGCTTTACAAAAAGAGCTTAATTTATGGTATAGCTTCAATATACCAAATTCAAAGGCATACTTATCTTCATTTGTATCAGTTATTCTAGGACTCCAAATTTGGTTGTTTTTATATTTTAGATTTTTCTGAAACGATTTTTCATGTGCCTATATGGCGTATGAGTATCATTGTTATAAAAACATTTTTTCTAAGAACGGTGCTTCTATCCAAAAAGGAAGTAATCCGAAAACATCTCTAATTTCAATATTTACATAGATTTCAAACTCCCTTTTCTTGCATTGGGGAGCCTATATTTTTATTTAATTTTTAAAACCTAATCATGAATATTTATAAAAATCCATTCCTTTTGTTCACTTTATCATTGTTCGTTTTAGTCTCGTGTGGTGACAAAGCAAAAAAGAATTCCGAAAACATTAAAACACTTCCTGTATACAAAGTCACCTTAAAAGACACCATTGTTTCGAGCAAATTTGTTGCCGATGTACATGCTAAAAACAATGTAGAAATCCACGTTAGAATTCCTGGTTTACTAGAAAAAGTTTATGTAAGCGAAGGACAAAAAGTTAAAAAAGGACAAATCTTATTTAAAATAAGTGATGTCGAACTTCAAATTCAGCTGCTGAAAGCCGAAGCTGTTTTCAAAAGCGCAAAAGCCGATTTAAGAATCGCAACGGTTGAATTAGAACAAGCACAAACTCTTTTCAATAAAAAAGTAATTGCCGACAAAGAATTAGAATTATCTAAAGCAAAACATGAAGCGGCTTCTGCGAAATTAGCCCACGCTGCCGCAGAAAGAAAAGCAATCAACCAGCAGATTAGTTTTACGACAATCCGTGCGCCGTTTGACGGAACTGTAGATAGAATTCCGTTTAAAGAAGGAAGTTTAGTAGAAAATGGTTCATTATTGACTACCGTTTCTCAGCTGGATGACGTTTACGCTTATTTTTCAATTCCTGAAAATACATATTTCCAAATGATGGAAGACAAAACCCTTAATACACAAGGAGATATAAAACTTGTCTTGCCAAACGGAATGGTTTACGATCAAAAAGGAGAACTAAGAACTGCCGACGGAGAAATCGACAGACAAACGGGTTCTATTCAATATAAAGCCAAATTTCACAATCCGCAGGGATTTATCAAGCACGGAACTTCGGGTAAACTGATTATTTCAGAACCAAAAACCAATGCAATTTTAATTCCGCAGAAGGCTGTTTTTTCAATTCAGGACAAACAATACGTATTTCTGGTAAAAAAAGATGGAGTAGTTAAAATGACCAATGTTACAATTGGAAGTACTCTAGATGATGTTTATATCCTAAATGATGGTCTAAAAAATGACGACCTGATTGTACAGGAAGGTACGCAATCATTGAGAGACGGCGATAAAATCAACATCAAACAAATGTAGGTTATCGACTTGTAAAGCAGTTATTTAATTATTGATCTAAAAAAAATATAATGATAGAGTTATTTATCAAAAGAAAAATATTGTCATTAATCATCTCGGTTATGATAGTTCTTTTGGGATTACTGGCTTTGTTCCAGCTTCCCATTACCCAATTCCCAGATATTGTACCGCCTTCTGTAACTGTAACAGCCAAATATACAGGAGCAAACGCAGAGGTTTCTGCCAACGCCGTCGCCCTTCCGCTCGAAAGAGCCATAAATGGTGTGCCGGGAATGACGTATATGTCGACCGTAACTTCTAATGACGGTTTAACCTTAATCCAGGTTTTCTTCGAAGTTGGAACCGATCCCGATTTAGCGGCTGTAAATGTGCAGAACCGTGTAACAACTATATTGGACGAACTTCCCGAAGAGGTGATTCGTGCGGGTGTTACGACCGAAAAAGAGGTGAACAGTATGCTGATGTACTTGAACATTACGAGTACAGACAAAACTCAGGATGAGCAGTTTATCTTCAACTTTACAGATATTAATATCCTGCAGGAATTAAAACGTATTGATGGTGTCGGACGTGCCGAAATTATGGGACAAAAAGAATATTCTATGCGTGTCTGGCTGGATCCACAAAAGATGCTTTCGTATAATATTTCGGCAAATGAGGTAATCAGCTCACTTCAAAAACAAAACATTTCTGCTGCACCAGGTAAAGTGGGTGAAGGATCTGGACAGCTTGATAATCAGTTACAATATGTAATTAAATATGGCGGGAAATTTTTTGAACCCAAACAATATGAAGAAATCCCTTTAAGAGCCAACTCTGATGGAACGATATTAAGATTAAAAGATATTTCGAATATAGAGTTTGGTTCGATGAGTTACGGAATGGTTTCTAAAACCGACGGAAAACCTTCGGCATCCATCATGTTGAAACAACGTCCGGGTTCTAACGCTTCTGAAGTTATTGCAAGCGTAAAAGAAAAAATGACTGAATTAAAAGGAACTTCTTTTCCTCCGGGAATGGAATTTAATATTGCGTATGACGTTTCCCGTTTTCTAGATGCTTCTATTCATGAAGTTTTAAGAACTTTGATTGAAGCCTTCCTTTTAGTAGCCTTTGTAGTTTTTATTTTCCTGCAAGATTGGAGATCTACTTTAATTCCCGTATTGGCAGTACCTGTCGCGCTTATTGGTTCGTTTACTTTTATGTCGATGATGGGATTCTCGATCAACTTACTGACTCTGTTTGCTTTAGTACTTTCGATCGGAATTGTAGTCGATAACGCTATTGTTGTCGTCGAGGCCGTTCACGTCAAAATTTCCGAAGAACATATGGCACCGCTTGAAGCCACCATAAGTGCCATGAAAGAAATTACCGGAGCCGTAATTGCAATTACAATTGTTATGGCTGCTGTATTTATTCCCGTTGCATTTTTGAGCGGTCCGGTTGGGGTTTTCTACAGGCAGTTCTCTTTGACAATGGCGATTAGTATTGTCATTTCTGGAATTAACGCACTTACTCTTACTCCTGCCCTTTGTGCCATTATGCTAAAAGCGCATGATCCGAATAAAGAAAAGAAATCATTATTAGATCGTTTTTTCCAGAGATTCAACAATTGGTTTGATAATGTAACTTCAAAATACATTAAAGTATTAGTAAAGTTTGCTGACAGAACTTCAGTTACTATTGGTTTACTGGTTCTTTTCTGCCTCTTTACTTGGGGAACAAGCAAGTTTTTACCGTCAGGATTTATTCCGTCTGAAGATCAAGGAATGGTTTACGTAAGTGTTACAACACCGCAGGGTGCAACTGTAGAGCGTACCGAAAAAGTATTGGATCAAGTAACTAAAGTTGCCAAAGGAATTCAAGGTGTCGATAACGTAACTACGCTCGCCGGATACAGTATCGTAACTGAAATCGCAGGTGCTTCGTACGGAATGGGAATGATCAACCTAAAAGATTGGAGCGATCGTGATATTTCTGTAAATGAATTTATAGCGCAACTTACTGAAAAAACAAAAGGTATCTCTGATGCACAGATTGAAATATTTGCACCGCCAACCGTTCCTGGTTTTGGTAATACCAGTGGTTTCGAACTTCGATTACTGGATAAATCCGGCGGAAGCATTACGAATACAGATGAAGTGACGAAAAACTTTATTAAAGAATTAAATGCTTCGCCCGAAATACAAAACTCTTTTACCAGTTTTGACGCCACTTTTCCGCAGTATTTAATTCATATTGATTACGATCAGGCTGCGAAAAAAGGAATTTCAGTAGACAATGCAATGGCAACCTTGCAGACGATGTTAGGTTCTTTTTATGCTACCAATTTTATCCGTTTTTCTCAAATGTATAAAGTAATGGTACAGGCAAGTCCGCAGTTTAGAAAAAATCCTGAAAGTATTTTGGATATGTACCTAAAAAATGATGCTGGCGAAATGGTGCCTTTCTCCACTTTTATCAAATTAGAAAGAGTTTACGGTCCAGAAGTACTTACACGATATAATATGTACATGTCTGCAATGATTAACGGAGAACCTGCAGAAGGTTACAGCTCTGGAGATGCAATTGCTGCCGTAGAAAAAATCGCTTCAGAAAAACTCCCAAGCCGTTTTGAACTGGAATGGTCTGGTATGACGCGTGAAGAAATTTTATCAGGAAACCAAACCATTTACATTTTTGCGCTTTGTATACTATTCGTATACTTATTATTGGCCGCACAATACGAAAGTTTACTGCTTCCGTTTCCTGTATTATTAAGTCTTCCTGTGGGAGTTTTTGGTTCTTATCTTGCCCTTTTGATGGTTGGATTAGACAATAACATTTACGCGCAGGTAGCACTCGTCATGCTGATTGGTCTGCTCGCCAAAAATGCGATTCTAATTGTAGAATTTGCAATGGCACAAAACAAAATAGGAAGAGATATTACAGAAGCCGCGATTGAAGGTGCCAGACTTCGTTTCAGACCAATTTTGATGACATCTTTTGCTTTTATTTCAGGGTTAATTCCGCTGTGTATCGCTTCTGGTGCGGGGGCTGTAGGTAACCGTTCTATCGGAACTGCGGCTGCAGGCGGTATGTTAATTGGAACTGTGTTTGGTCTGGTAATTATTCCAGGACTTTACATTTTATTTGCCAAACTTGAAAAAGCAATGAATAAATCTAAAGTATAATTTTTTTTAAACACATAGATTCATAGAATTTAGAAATCATAAAAAGTCGTTTCACTTTTTTTAAAGTCACATAGCCATGTGTTAGAAACTAGTTTCTTTCAATCCCTTTTCTAAAAAAAAACTATGTTTCGTGTTGAATCAATTACGCTGCAGATTAAACAAATAAATTAAACAATGAAAGAGATATTAAATCAATATAAAAATGCTAATACGCAGTTTTTAAGGACAACCAAAAGTGCGTTTATAATAACTGGAGTTTTACTTTTAACGGCATGTTCTGCGCCAAAAGTCAGTGATAAATTGACTGCTGTAAAACTTCCTGAGAATTTTGACGCGAAGAGAAAAGACAGTATAAATAATGCTTCGCCTTTTATTCCATTAAAAACAGAAACCTTTTTTAAAGATCCAAAATTAGAGCTGTTACTAAAGAAAGCTATTGCTCAAAATCCGGATTATTTAATTATGCAGGAAAGGATATTGATTGCCAATTCGCATTTAAAAGTGGCAAAATTAGCCCTTCTCCCTTCTTTAGATCTAGTCGCAGATGCTTCTGGAACGCGTTATGGAAAATATACAATGGATGGAGTTGGTAATTTTGATACCAATTTTTCACAAAATATCAGCGACAAACAAAGAATTAACGAAGACCTTACTCCTAACCTTTTTCTAGGTGGAAAAGTTTCTTGGGAAGCTGATATTTGGGGAAAACTGAGCAATCGTAAAAAAGCGGCACAGCAAAGATATTTTGCTTCGCAAGCAGGAATGCGATTATTGCAGACCCGCCTTTTAAGCGATGCCGCCGATTTGTATTTCAAGCTTATTGCCTTAGACAAACAAGCTGCGATTTACGATAAAAACCTCACAACCCAAGAAAGAGCACTTGATATTGTTTCTGCTCAAAGATCGGTTGGAAAAGCTACGGAATTGGCTGTACAGCAGTTTAATGCGCAAAATAATAACATCCATGCTCAAGCTTCGGAATTGAAATTAAGCATCGACCAAACCGAAAAAGCTTTATTGACGCTTTTGGGTCAATACGGCGGAAAAATCGATAGAAGCAGTGACTTTTTATCGGGACATTTAGAAGTTTTAAACCAAAAAATAAGTGTAGATTCTATTATTCACAAAAGACCAGACGTTGCTGAAGCTTATTTCGAATTATTAGCCAGCAACGCTGATGCAAAATCCGCAAGAGCTGCCTTTTTCCCAACTTTAAATTTAGGTGGCTATGCAGGTTTCAATTCGTTTTCTTTCAATACTTTTTTTGATGCTGGATCTTTTGCCTGGCAGATTTTAGGCGGTTTAACAGCTCCTGTTTTCAATAAAGGACAAATTAAACAGGAATTTTATGTCTCTAACCGAAGACAAGAAATTTCGTTTCTCCACTATCAAAATACAATCACAACTGCTTTCAACGAATTAAGCGCTTTATTACATAGAAATGAAGCTTTTGAAGATGTTTTGAAATACAAATTAAAAGAAATCGATCATCTTGAAATTGCTGTAAACGTTTCTAACGATTTGTATTTAAGCGGTTATGCCAATTATCTCGAGATCATAAATGCGCAGAAAAACAAACTGCAGGCAGAACTTGATTTTGTTGATATTCAATTGCGAAATGCCAATTCTCAAGTACTATTGTACAAAGCTTTAGGCGGAGGAATTAATTAGTTTATATATTGGTCAAAAACTGTTCTTTTTTTAGCTCATCAAGAATACAGTTTTATATCCCATTTGCTCAGCAGATGGGATTTTTTTTTGAACGAAATTTTCTGTTCGTTGTTACAACTACTATCTTTATTCTAAATTACTAAAAAAGCAACAATGGATATTGCCCATATTCTTGATCATATTTACAAACTTCCCGAGCATTCTAAACTGGCTTTAGAAAATAATGTCCGAGAAATGGCTTTTCCTAAAGGTCATATTTTACTGAGAGCCAACAAAATAGAATCAAATATTTATTTTATAAAAAAAGGATTGGTCAGAGCTTTTATTGAAAGGGATAATGAAGTTACTTTTTGGTTTGGAAAAGAAGGCGAAACCGTGATTTCGATGAAAAGTTATGTCGAAGAACAACCTGGATATGAAACGATTGAACTTCTGGAAGACTGCGAATTATACGAATTAAAAACAGAAAACCTTAGAAAACTCTTTAACGAAGATGTTCATATTGCGAACTGGGGACGAAAATTTGCTGAAAAAGAATTAATAAAAACGGAAGAACGTTTGATTTCCAAACAATTCAAAAACGCATCAGAACGTTATCTCGAACTCATGAAAGATCATCCGGAACTGCTTCAAAGAGTACAATTAGGACATATTGCTTCTTATCTCGGCATTACCCAAGTCAGTTTAAGCCGAATAAGGGCGGAGTTAAAATAAATTTATTTTTTATCATTTGTTAAATTTTTTCTGAATTTCATAAAGGAACTTTGCACCACAAAATTTTAACGATATGAACTGGATTATTTTAATCATTGCAGGCTTATTTGAAGTAGCTTTTGCAGCTTGTCTGGGAAAGGCAAAAGAAACTACAGGAACAGAAATGTACTATTGGTATATTGGATTTTTTATTTCCTTAACCCTGAGCATGCTTTTGCTGATGAAAGCAACAGAAACACTTCCGCTGGGAACTGCGTATGCGGTATGGACAGGAATTGGCGCAGTTGGAACTGTCCTAGTTGGTATTTTTGTTTTTAAAGAACCTGCTGCTTTCTGGAGATTGTTCTTTTTGGCAACTTTAGTAGGTTCTATTGTTGGTTTAAAAGCGGTTTCTCACTAAAAAAATATTATACGAATTGGATACAACTTTGTCAAAGTTTCGAACTTTGACAAAGTTTTTTTGTTTTAAACACATAGGAATTACCCCAATCTTGTCATTCCGAAGAACGAGAAATCACACGTGGGATTCGACAAAGATTGTAGACATTTTGTGTGGAGTTTCTAGTGTGATTCCTCGTTCCTCGGAATGACAAACTGTTCGTAAAGCTTTAAAATACAGCCCAAAGTTTCCACTTTAGTTTTGTGTTTTCAGCTTGGAATTTGGGATTTAAAATTTTGGAATTTAAAAAACTAATGCATTTTCAGCATCACATGATAAAAAAATAGCATTTTATATCATTAGTCTTCCCTTTATCTTTGTCAAATAAAGCACCATAAAAACATGAAATTTAGCCATACCATTAAATCATTTGAGGAACTCACCAATCAGGAACTATATCAAATGTTACGTTTACGGAGTGAAGTTTTTGTTGTCGAACAAAACTGTCCTTATTTAGATTTAGACAATAAAGACCAAAAGAGTTTTCATCTTTTATATTATGTAAATGACCAATTAGCGGGCTGTACACGTTTACTTCCTGCGGGTTTATCATATGACGAAATAGCAATTGGAAGAGTTGTGATTGACAAAACACATCGCGGATTGGGTTTAGGAGTAAAAATTATGGAAGCTTCGATTGCAGGCTGTCAGGAAAAATTTGGCGAAGGCCCAATTCGAATCAGCGCTCAATATCATTTGTCGAAATTTTACCAATCAGTTGGATTTGTTGAGCAAGGAGAAGTTTATGATGAAGACGGAATTCCGCATATTGAAATGCTCCGAACTTAATAAATTACGGCAGAATCAGCTTTAAAACATTGGCTAATACAGGATTATGATCTTCGGTTCTCCAATTGATATACAAATCAGTCTCTAAAGGAAGTTTTATAAATCGAATACCCGAGATTTCATGGAAAAGATAAGAATCTGGAAGAATTGCAATTCCAAGTCCTTTTCGAACCAAGGCAATAATTGCAGAACCGAATTCGGAATGAAGATATACTTCTGGTGCATTTTCAAAAGAATTGAATAATCGTTGTATTAAATCGCTGTAACTGCTGCCTTCATCGTTAGTTGGCAATATGAACTTTTGAGAAACAAGTGTTTCTTTGGTAAGATCTTCAATAGTTTGATATGGATGGTTTTGAGGAACTACAATCGCCAAATTATCGGTATGGATTTTTTCTGATCGAATATCACGCGAATTATTAATATCTCTGGTAATAGCCAAATCGATTTTATAATTTTGGAGATATTCCTGCTGATTTTCATACAGAACTTGGACCAATTTGATTTTTAGTTTTGGAAAAGCATTCGAAATACGGGACAAAATATCAGGCATAAGCGAAGCCGAAATAGAATCGGGATGCGAAATAGTAATAGTACCGCTCTCGCCTAACTGAATCTGGCGTGCCGACTGATGAATGAATTCGAGTTTACTCATTTCGACTTCCCATTTTTCTTTTAAAAACTGGCCGGCTGCTGTGAGTTTAACATTGCGTTTGTTACGTTCAAACAACTGAACGCCAAGCTGATTTTCGAGAGACTGAATCTGACGGCTCAATGCAGATTGGGTAATATTCATTTTGCCGGCGGTATTCCAAAAATGAAGTTCACGAGATAAAGCTAGAAAATATTTAATTTGCTGTAAATCCATTGATGCAATTTACGCATTTATTAAAAACAAAAAATAGGTTTTAATGCATTAAAGAATAAAATAATGAGCACACTAGAAATAAAAAAAGCAGCTGTTAAAGATTTAGAAGCTCTTCAATTAATTGGAAGACAAACTTTTTCAGAAACTTTCGCAGAGGTAAACAGCGCAGAAAATATGATTAAATATTTGGAAGAAAGTTTTGCCGACGAAAAATTAACTGCTGAACTCAATCATCCAGATTCCCACTTTTACTTAGCCGAACTTGACAACAAAATTATTGGCTACTTAAAATTAAATACCGGCGGTGCACAAACCGAAAAACAAGATCTCAACGCTCTTGAAATAGAACGCATTTACGTCGCAAAAGAATTTCATGGTAAAAAAGTTGCACAGGCACTATATGCTCAGGCTTTACAAACTGCTGCCGAACTCAAAGCTGGATATATTTGGCTTGGCGTTTGGGAAAATAATCTTAGGGCAGTTAGCTTTTATACTAAAAATGGTTTTATTCAGTTTGATACTCATATTTTCAAATTGGGCGACGACGAACAAACTGATTTATTGATGAAGAAAGTTTTATAAATCAATTAAAAAGGCAATTTTTACGAATTATAACTTAATGGAAAGAAAACAATTTTTACTGATTTTACTAATCATTGGCACTGCATTTTGGGGTATCTCCTATTCAGTTACTAAAATGGCAATTGGAGATTATTCTCCTAACACTTTTTTGTTTTATCGTTTCCTTTTGGCTGTTATAGTTTTAACTATTATTTTTTGGAAATACGTTAGAAAAACAAATTTAGAGGCAGTTAAAACAGGTGCAATTTTAGCTTTTCCAATGTTTTTAGGAATTCAGCTTCAAACAGTTGGACTTAAATACAGCGATGCTTCGCAATGTTCTTTTATCGCTGGATTAACGGTTATCATCATTCCGTTAATGAAACTCGCGGTCTATAAAACCAATGCATCGTTAAAAATATGGATTGCCGCTTTAACTGCTTTAGCTGGTTTATTTATTATAGCCATACAAGATAAATTTACAATAAATATAGGCGATCTATTTACAATCGCGGGTGCTTTTGCTTTTGCGGTTTATTTGATTAGTGTCGAAAAACATTCGGTTTTAAAGAATCTGCTGTATTCGATTGTTCCCATGTTTGCATTTTGCGCACTGTTTACTTTTTGTCTGGCTATTACAGATTCTCAAGCGGTTTGGTTTCCAAAAAATGATACATTTTGGCTTGGTGTTGTTTATTGCGCACTTTTTTCTACTGCATATATGTATACGGTTTCGAATATTTCACAGCGTTATTTATCTGCCGAACGTGTCGCGGTAATCTATTTATTTGAGCCTGTTTTTGGTGCAATTGGCGCTTTTTTTATTTTGGGAGAAAATCTTTCTTGGCGTCTGCTATTGGGAGGAACTCTCATTTTTGCCGCAACTATAATTTCTGAAGTAAATTTTAAAAGTTCTAAAATTAGCTTTTTGGCTAAGAAAGATTAGAAAAATCTACACATAAAAATGGTTCTCGAAGATTTAGCAGATTAGGAAGATTTTTTCTCATTAGATCTGCGTAGTCTGTGAGATTTACAAGAAAAACAGTCAAAAAAAAACTCTTATTTTAATTTCTAAATAAGAGTTTTTTTTATCCATTATATAGGTAAAAGTGTATCTTCTGGGTCACATGGAAAATAAATAACTATATCAGTTCCTTCGCCAGGTTTTCCTTCTGCATGAATATCACCTCCAACGGCCTGCATGATTTTTTTACATAATGCCAGACCAACACCCGAGCCAGTATAATGTTCCTGGGTATGAAGTCTTGTAAAAACCTTAAAAATAGATTCGGCATATTTTTGCTCAAAACCAATTCCGTTATCAGAAAATCGGACCCAATGACAATACACTTTATACTTGTCATGTATGATTACAGGTTCTTGAGAAGCTGTTATTTTAATTTTTGGCTGTCTTTCAACTGAAGCGTATTTTAATGAATTCTGAAGAATATTAATAAATAATTGTCTCATTAAAAACCCAATAGCATGAATTTTTGGAAGATTTTCAGACTCAATTACTGCATTACTTTCTGAAAGTGCTTCAGACATTTCTTTAATTGTAGATTCTAAAATTTCATTTAAATCTACTTCATGAAGAGTATCCCTGGTGTTTTTTATTCGGGTATATTTTAAAATATCTTCCAATAAACCGCTCATTCTATTGGCAGATTTCGAAACACGTTGTAGGGAATTTGAAATTGAATCGGTTGAAATAACATCCAATTCAGATAACATTTTTGAGGTGATAAGCTGAATTTTACGCAATGGTTCCTGCAAATCATGCGTACTGATCCAGTTAATATTTTCGAGTTCTGAATTTGTTTCTTTTAATATTTCGCTTTGACTGCGATATTTTTCCTCTTCTTCACTCAACATAATCAAAATAAGCTGATTGTGCAAGGCGTGTGCATATTGAATAGCTGCATTAATTTCATACTGCTTCCACACACTGCTTTTATTTTTGACAATCTGTTTCCAGATATTGAATGAATTTCTAGGATGAAGTCCGTTGCTGTCTTTAATAATGCTTTTTTCAGGATCACCACCCCAATTAATTTCAGAAATAGTTTCGGGTCTGTACCAAATTATGTGATCATTATTTCCAAGAGAATGATAGATAATTCCAGCAAAATTTGAATTTTGAGCTAGTTCCGGGAAATCATCGCTGATTTTGTGAGTGGTAAATATTTCGTTGGAAAACTTAGCATTTATACCTTCAATCAGCTCCGTAATTTGTTCATCAGAAGGAACTATTCCACTTTTATAGATTTTTCCTCTAGATATAATAGAAACACCAGCTGCATTACAAAGTTCTAGTAATTGCGGTGCCTCACTAACTATTTCTAATGATTCTTGTTTAATCGGAAGATCAATACTTGTTAATTGCTCCAGCGCTAAAATTGATTTGTGAGCATTTATATTCTCATCATTAGATTGGCGTATATCGATTTGTGAGGTAATAAATTGTCCTTGAAGTTTTGCAGCAAGTCTAATTTCGGGTGAAATATTTTTTTCTGAATAATGATGGCAGGCAATTAATCCCCACAATCTGTCATGATGGATAAGCGAAATTGTTAATGTTGCACCAACGCCCATATTTTTTAAATATTCTACGTGAATTGGCGATGTACTTCTCAATATCGAAAGACTTAAATCAAGATTTTTATTTTCTTTATCGTCCACCGTGTAAATTGGAACTGGCTCATAATTAATATCAACAATTAATCTCAGCTGATTTTTAATATACAATTCCCTTGCCTGAGCTGGAATATCGGTATGTGGATAATGGAGTCCTAAAAAAGGTTCTAGGTCTTCCCTGCAGCTTTCGGCAAAGACTTCCCCATTATATTCTTCATCAAAACGATAAATCATTACACGATCGTAGCCTGTAATTTCACGTGTTCCCTGAGCCACTAATGCACACAGATCTTTAAGCGACTTGGTGTTGTTCATCTGCGTTACAAACTGAATCGTTTGTGTGTAGACGTCCGCCAATTTTTCTTTATCTGGAAACTGTGGTTCAGCTTCTAAAACATAAATATCATAACTTTTGTGGATACTAATTTGAAATAATTTTCCTAAAAGGCTTATTTCAAGTGGAAAAACATCTTGAATTTTATCTTCATTGATATACTCTAACAGCTGTTTTTCTGCTTCGGTACCAAAAACACTTTTAAAGTCTTTTCCTAATACCTCAGTATGAAGTAAATTTAAATATGCAGCAATATTTTCTGTACAAAAATCTATTTTCCAATTGGAAGTAACGCCAATTAAAAAACCGTGAGGCTGAATTTTACCTGGTATATGTATCGGTTCATGCTCACAATTGGTCAACGTAACAATATCCCGATTAACTATATCTTTAATCTTCATTCTTTTATCTGCTCTCAAAGTGATTATAAATACTATCAAAAGCAAATACAGCTCCTTCTATTATAGCATCTCCACAATTATTCTGTTGTTCGTATTCTGATAGAAAGTTGAGGAAAGATTTCCAAAAACTTCCTGTTTTATCTCCGTAACCATTAAAATAAGAAACACCCTTATCTCCAGAAAGTTGCGGTACTTGTGAAACATTTTTTAAAATAAATCTACCGCCAAGCGTAGAACCTTCAACGACATAAAAAATTCCAAGAGCAAAAGGAACTGAAATGTTTTCAGTTTTAAAAACTTTCTCAGAGTTACTCAAATCATAGTTTAGAAAAGCAAGATCAGCCTCAATAAGTTGTTTTTTTCTTCTTTGTTCCAAATCACCTAAAAGTCCAGAAAATAATGGGTAAACCGTTTGTTCAGTATCAGCATGAACATCATGCATTAAATTTAGATATTTAGCGTATTCCTCAATTTTCATATCTGGTGACATAATTGACATGGAAACAGGAAGTTCTTCTAATTTTTTATGTGAGTCAGCAGTCTTTGTTTTCAAATCATTAAGAAAACTTGAGGCTACTGCAGTTGAATTTGTATTCATTATTTTACTATTACTTATTGGGAGGAATCTATGGAGAGTCTCTCTACAAATTTAGAAAAAAAACATTAGTAATAATTTTAAAAATACAGGTTTGTAAGATCAAAGTATTATTTTTTATTATTCTGCGATCAAACAAATTTCAAAAACAGTTTTTTCCTTTTCATTTTTCTAGAGAATATAAACTCCATGGGCTTCTATAATGTTTTTAGATAAAGTTAAACCTATCCCCGCACCTTCTTTTGTAGTGGTAAAACAATCGCATCACCATTAACAATTAACAATCAACCATCAACAATTAACCATCAACAATCAACCATTATTTCTTAGTAAATCCTTTTCTCGTCATTTCTCCCCAGCCTTTCGTTCCCATAATTTTTTCTTTATAACCCACTAAAGCTGCATAAACAGTAAGTGGATGAAAATACAACGGTTCAATAAAAGCCGCCATAAGAAGCTTAAAGAAATCAATTTGTTTGGGATATTTATGATACGTTCGTTCTTCGCTATACAAAGCAATAACCGAGAAGAAAACAGCAAATGAATACACAAATAACAAAAGCAAAAAGAAAAAATGCCAGTTTAGCAGGCCAAATATTATAAAGAAAAGAGTTATTATAAGACCAATAAACTCAATTGCAGGAGCTAAAAACTCAAACAAAGTCCAATATGGTACGCTTAACATTCCTAATAATTTGTATTTAGGATTCAAAAACATTCTTTTGTGAATACTAAGTGTTTCGATTGTTCCTCTCATCCATCGGCTGCGCTGTTTTTTGAAAATCTTAAAATCTTCTGGAGCTTCTGTCCAGCAAAGCGGATCTGGGATATAACTCACCGCATACGGAAGTTTGTTCTCCAGCATATAACGGCGCATTCTTACAATGAGTTCCATATCTTCCCCAACCGTTTTTGTGCTATAACCTCCACACATTATAGCTACTTCTTTATCAAATGCACCAAATGCTCCGCTTATAAGCAGTAAACCGTCCAATCTTCCCCATGCCATTCTACCTAACAGAAAGGCCCTTAAATATTCTAAAACCTGAATTCTTGGCAGCATACGATCTGGAATATTAACCTCAACCAATCGTCCGTTTTTAATTATGCACTGATTGGCAATTCGAACAACACCGCCTGTGGCGATAATACGTTTTCCGTGTGATTCTAAAAATGGTTTTGCCAGTTTTAAAAGCGAATCTTTATCGAGAATACAATCAACATCTATACAAACTACATAAGGGTTTTCGGCAATATTAAGTCCAACGTTTAGAGCATCGGCTTTACCTCCATTCTCTTTGTCGACAACTATTATTTTTTTATAAGCCGCGTTTCTTGAAGTGTAAATTCCTTTGATTTTTTTAGTTTCAATTTGCGGATGAATATCTAATTCAGTCAAAACAAGATCATAGGTTTTGATCAGGATTTCCATCGAATTGTCCTTACTTCCGTCATTCACTAAAATTACTTGATAATGATTATAATTAAGAGAAAGGAGTGATTTTACATTTTCTTCAATAGTTAAACCTTCATTGTATGCAGGAGCAATCAGCGAAAGTTTTGGTGCAAATTCACTGGTAAGAAGCACTTCATAATCAACAAAACTATTTTTCTTAAGGTAACTTCGCAGTTCTTTTGTAGAAAGATAAGCGAGTAGTAAATAAGAAGACATGATTAATATGGCGTAACCCAGTATAAGAAGTATGTATACATCCAAAAACCATATTATTTCAGTAGTAAAAAAAGTCATTTTCTTATAAAGTTAAACGGTTAATGTCTGCAGAATACTTTGCGCTTCGTATTTTATTACTGTGTTTGGGGCTTTTGCAGCCAATTGCGCTACAAACGGAATTTTCTGAGTCAGTTTTAATTCTTTTATCAGTTTTAACCCCAGCGTAATAACAGTTGTATTCTGAGATTCTAATAAAAGCTCAATTCCCTTTGTATCTCCTATATCGTGTTTTTTAAACGCTGCGATAATATTCAGCTGAGTCCAATCATCAATAGGATCTGAATGTTCGACAAGATATACAACGCTTTTTGTGCCCGCAAGTCTAATACAGGCGTTTATGGCAGTAATTTTTAAAGTTTTATTTCGAGCTTTTGAATAACTTATGATTTCATCAAAAGCTTCTGTAATATTAAACTCTGCCAGTTCTGTGATTCCTTTGCATTTTACTTCCCATTTTAGACTTTTAAGTTTTCTAAAAGAGCCTTTTATCAAATTAGAATCTTTATAAAATTGTTCAAGCTTTTGTGCATAAATACCTTCGTAATTCTTATGCAGATTTATAATTGATTCTGTCAATACTTCCTTGAAAAATGAAGTATCAAAAAGCACTAAAAAGTTTTTATTTTCTTTGATGCTTGAAAATGAAACATCGTTAAAGATTACTGATGTCATCAATTGATCAATCTCTGCACTATATTCATTTCTAAGTCTTTCTCTTTTAATTTTCTTATTTCGGCTTGCTACAATTAACAAGTACAAAATAAATGAAACGCAAACAAATGCGTAAATAGAAAAAGTAAGGAAAGGTATTTCCCAGCTGCCGTTTTTATATATTTCCCAGATATCTGTCATATTAAAAACGTTTAGTTACAATTAACTGAACATTATACCTGTTTCTGTATTCTCCTGGAATATATTCTTCGCGCTCATACAGGAAAATAGGACGCACAAAGAAAGATTCGCCAAAACGATGCTGATATTGCATTCCTGCTCTGTAAGCTTTTAAAGGCTGGGTAAAACTATTATAGAGATATAAATACGGAACATTTCCGTATTGCAATTCAAATCTTATCAAACGTTCTTTTTCTTCATTTACTTTCTGCAAGCTCAAAACATGAGAAAACAACTCGTTTGAAGTATCATAATACGGTCTGTATGCCACAGTATAAGTTCCAGCTGTATACGCAATTTGTCCCGTTAGTAAAGTGATATCATCTGTATCAAAATGCATAAATCTGGCTCCCAGAGAATAATCAAACTTTTTATGCGGAGCAAAATAATATTCTAAACCTGCTTTTGCGACAGGAAATATTGTTTCGCCTGTAGAAATTCCACCATTTGAATATAAATAACTTTTGTTGGAGAAAGTCTGATAATAATCGGCTTCGAACAACATTTGTGTATCGTCATTAATATGCCCCACATTGGCACGGCCGACAATGGCAGATTTGCTGAATTTATGTGAATATTCTACATAACCATAATGAAATGGAGATTGTCCTGGTTCTGACGTTGAAATATTCAAGTAAGAAGCAGAAACGGTATTTTTTGCTTTGCGTCCTATGAGTGTACGTATTCCACTGAATGCCTGAGTGCTGTTATCAATAAAAGATGCTTTTTCTATTAAATCTAATGCTTCTTGGTCACGATTGAGTTTCTCTAAACAAGTGGCTTTTATCTTTAAAACATCAATGGATTTTGGATCAATTACAAGATATTTATCGCAGTAAGTAATACACTTTTCATAATCTTCAGACCAAAAATAAATATTAATAATAGCCTGCAGTGCTTCTGGATTTGGATTAACTCTGTCTGTCATTGGAGACAAAATTTTTACTGCTGTTTTATAATCTTTTTTCCAGCTGTAAATACGTCCGGTGTAGACTTGAATATCTTCATTTTCTGGAAACTTAGCTCGTAATGGTTCAATTAGCGACAATGCTTTATCGTAGTTTTCTTTTTCTACTTCTCGTTTTACATTTGCCAAAGTCTCGTCTACATTGACTTCCTGCCCAATTGCAATGGACGAAAAAAAGAATATAAAAATGGAGTAATAGATAAACTTCATTAGAAACGTTTGTTTAGTAATTTATTAATCCTTACCAAAAGTACAGCCGGACTGACTGGTTTGGCAATAAATTCATTGGCGCCTATATCGAAAGAATCTAATTCGGTTTGTTCTACACCCGAAGAAGTAAGTATGATTATGGGAACATCGGAGTTAATGCTTTCTCTAACATATTGCGTGATTTCCATTCCGCTTTTTCCGGGCATGTTTATATCTGTCAGAATTAGATCGTAATGATTGGCCTCTATTGCCTCCAATGCATCTTTTCCATCTGAAAATTGGTCAACACTAAATCCTTTAGATTCTAAGAAAAAAGATAATGATTTGCGTAGGATGTCATTATCTTCTGCTAAAATAATTCTCATTTTTTTTATATTTATCTTTGGGGCAAACTTTATATTATGACATCATAATTGTAAAGCTAGAATATATTTCTCTTTTATCATAGCGCTTTCAGAATTTTAACGACTTCTGCAATTCCACAATGCAAAATATTCACTTTATCAAGAGTTTCGCTGGTAAATTCATTCGCTTTTGCTTCTTCTTCAATTATACTAACACAATTACTAAGATCTTCAAGCATAAAAATATCTAAACTCGATTTCATATTATGAGCTAGCTTTTTTACGGTATCGTGATCAGTATTATGAAATGCTTCTTCTAATTGTGCTGTTTGAGCTGGTATCTTTTCTATAAAAAGATTGATCATTTCTTTTCTAAAATCGGGATCTCCGCAAGACATTTCATCCAGAAAAGAAAGATTTAAAACTCTTTTATGCGAAATGTCATTATCTGGGTTCATTACCGTTTTTATTGCTTTTAAAAGAACTGACTGTTTAAATGGTTTTGGCACATACGCATTCATGCCTACTTTGTAACAGCGCTCCTGCTCTCCCACTAAAGAATGCGCCGTCATGGCAATAATCGGAATTGACGAATTCATTTCGTTACGAATATATTCTGTTGTCTGATAACCATCTTTAAGAGGCATTTGAAGATCCATCAAAACCAAATCATATTCCTTTTGAGACAAAAGTTCTATTCCTTCTTCCCCATTATGCGCAATATCCAAATCAAATCCGAAATTATTAATTACGCTTTTTGCCAGCTTTTGGTTTAAAACATTGTCTTCGCAAAGAAGTATTTTAAGATTACCAAGGTCATTTTTAGACATTGATTTTACTGGAGCTTCTATGACTTGTGCCTTTTTATAGCTAAGAATAAAGATAAATTCAGAACCACGGTTCAGTTCACTTTTTACCTTAATTTCTCCATTTTGCAATTCTATTAACTGCTTTACGATGTTAAGACCAAGTCCTGTACCACCGTAAGTTCTCGTGGTACTTTCTTCTCCTTGAGTAAATCGTTCGAAAATAGTTGTCAGCTTGTTTTTCTGGATACCAATTCCGGTATCTTTTACTGAAAACTTTAATGTATAATTATCTTCTGTTTCTTCAATTTTTTTGACAGAAACGGTTACTTCACCTTCATTGGTAAATTTAAGGGAATTGCCTATCAGATTAACCAATATTTGGTTGAGTCTACCTTGGTCGCCAACCACAACATCTGGCATTTCTGCATCTAAAAATAGATTGAACTCTACTTCTTTCTGCCTCTTTACTTTTAATAAATCATAAACATGTTTAAGGGTCTTTTTTAAATTAAATGGCTCCGAATCAATTGCCAGGTTCCCCGATTCAATTTTAGAAAGATCTAAAATATCATTTACAATCAACAGCAGATTTTCTCCTGCTATCTGCACGCTTTCAATATATTCGCGCTGAACATCATCTAAATCAGTCTGAGCAAGAAGATCAGTAAAACCAATTACGGCATTTAAAGGTGTTCTGATTTCGTGGCTCATATTGGCCACAAAACTATCTCTAGCTAATACTGCTTTTTCAGCAATTTTTTTCTGGGCGTCTAACTGGGCATTCTTTGTGCCTAATTCTAATTGAGCAATTACGTGCTTAGCAATAATTGAAAGTGCATTTCGCTGATTATCGTTAAGTTCTTTAGTAACATGGTCTATAGCACACAAAGTTCCTATATTGTAGCCATCAGGCGTTGTAAGGGGAACTCCTGCGTAGAATCTAACATTAAAACCGCCGGTAACATTAGGATCGTTTTTAAATCTATCATTTAAATGGGTATCATTTATTTCGACCATTTTCGATTCCATAATCGTATAGCGGCAAAAAGAGATTTCTCGAGGCACTTCAGATGCTCCAATTCCAATTTCAGACTTAAACCATTGTCTGTTTTCATCTATAAACGAAATATGAGCAATGGGAACACCGCAGATGTAAGAAACAAGCTTTGTTGCATCGTCAAAAGCGTGGTCGGGAAGTGTATCTAATATATTATAGCGTTTTAAAGCTGCTAAACGTTGTAATTCGTTTTCTGGTATGGGGAAATCGTTATTCATTTTATTAATAGGTAAAGCATACAAAGATAAGCTAATTTAAAATATGACATTTACCTAGCTATTAATTTCTTATAAAACTTAACTCCTTATTTGCTCAATAATTTCTACCAAATGTTCTTCATCTGTGCCACAGCAGCCTCCAAAAACGTTTAAGTGATCAAAGGAATCTTTCAATTTTTTATATTCTTTTCCTAGTTCTTTGGGAATTCCACGATCTAATACTGTGGATTCGTCTAGTTCTGCGTGGCTTTTGCAAGACGCATTTGCCCTAATACCTTTTATTCGTTTGATCCAATTTTCATCTTCTTTCAATTCTTTAAAAAAATGGGCTGGATGTGCACAGTTAATCATGTAATACAAAGGCGGAACTGATACACTTTTATCTACTTTTTGTATTGCTTCTTTTAGACTCATGCCAGTTGGCAATTTTCCATCTGTTTCAACTGTAAATGAAATAACAACAGGGGTGTTCACGTTTTCTGCAGCCTTCACGATACCAATAACCTCTTCTACATAATTCATAGTAAGTGCAGAAACAAAATCGACTGGAGCGATATTTAATGCCTTAATTTGGTCAGAATGATACGCTTCTGCTTCTTCAATACTCATACAATTTTCAGGTACGTATCCATCGCCACGAGGGCCAATACAACCGCTTATAAGAATAGAATGTATATCTTTTTCAAATATTGTTTTTAACTCAGCAAGCAATACTACTGCTTTTTTATTTAAGGCCGATAACTCATCCCTAGGATAACCAATTCTTTGAATCCAATCTGGGTTTGCACGCCATGTTGGAGTTTCTAAAATAAAATTGGTTTTGTATTTTTTGGCAATATTTAAATATCGTTTGTAATAGTTTTTGATTGCTTTATAACCCGGCTGATGCTTCAATAAATCAAAAGCAGCAAAACAAGGCAGATCAAATCCTTCCAGAAAAATTAAGGTTGTTTCAAGTCCTCCATCTGTTAAAAACACATCATCAGACTCTGTCGGTAAAGTATTTTTATTCGTCTCCATTTACATTCCTAATTATAAGTTATTAAAAATCAAATAAATAACATTATAAATATACGGAATTATAATTCTGGAAATTGATAAAAAATCAAAGCGCAATAATACGATCCAATTCTAGTATTGTTGTTCCTCTTGAAAGTGCTGTTGGAGCTTTTAGTAACTTATCTGCTAGAAATGAGGTCGAAATAGGTTTTACGTTTTTGAAAAGGCCTATGGCATTGAATAATTTAATAACTTTAATTGAAATTTTTTCGCCCAATCGATCCGTATTTTGACGAATTAAAGGTCCAGGTCTGAAAATTATATATTGTGAAAAATTAAGATCGTCTATATATTCTTCAAGCTTTCCTTTCATTTTAGAATAAAAAACACTGCTTTTTGCTGATGCACCATAAGAGGAAACCAAGACCAAAGAATTTACATTGTTTTTTCTTGCAGCAACTGCAAATGCTGCCGGAATATCAAAATCTATTTTCCATTGATTATCTTTTGAACCTGCATCTTTTAATGTGGTGCCGAGGCAGGAGAAAAGAACGTCTCCATTAATTAAATCCTGAAACGAATTTACATCTGAAAAATCAACAATATGCTCCGTAAGTTTTGGGTGCGATTTCCCGAATGGCCTTCTCACAAAAACTGAAACCGAGGCATAATTATTACCCCCTAAAAGCCTATCAACCAGTTGTTTTCCTGTTGCGCCCGTTGCACCAATTATCAATGCTTTCATAACTAAATAGTTTTAAAAGTAAATATAATGATCTTTTTAATCGAAACCTCTTTTACTACCTTAAGAAAGAGGTTTTATTGATTACTCATGTAATGGGGTTTATTTTATTATTTTTTTGCTCTTCTCCAATTAACAGCATTAAAAGAATAAGAAACCATCAAGTAACTCCAAAATGATAATTTGTTTTCATCCTGCACTTTTGGAAGGTTTTTCATTGAATCCGTTGCTTTATAAAATGAAAATGCGGCGTTAATTTCCAGCTCTTTTAATGGAATATATCTTACTGAAAAATCATTCTCAAATCCCAGAAATCTAGACATATCCTGATTTAAACCGTCTACTAATGGATATTGGGTATAAAAAAGATGAAAATCGTTACGAAACGATAATTTTGTGTTTAAAGGAAAAGAAGCAAATAGATAAGGATTTACCAAACCTTTTCCTCCTACATCAGCGGGAAAGCGGGTAAACACATTCATATTTCCATTAAATTTCCAGGTAACGCCATATAAAACATCAAAATCTGCGGTTCTATCAATATTTAAAGCAGCACTACTGCCGCTTATAATTTCTGCACCCAAACGCCATGTTGATTTTTGCAGTGACAATTTAACCTCCGGCTGAAAATAGTATGCCAGCAAATGCTGTCCTTTCTGATTTTGTCCAAATTGCAGATAACCGTTTAAAGTATAATACCACTGATTCTTTTTAAACTCAATTCTCCCTCCTGTGGTTGCCCGTGCGTACAAAGTTTCTCCATTTGTTTTTTCTAAAAAATCAACCGTACTACTCGAGTTGAAAGAGAAGTTTTGATGTGAGTTATAACTAAAATTATACACCAGCATGTACTTATATTTATTGGATGCAACAGGCGAATAAGCTGCCTCAAAACTAGTATTGTAATTTCGTGTAAACAAAAAGAAAAGATCATTCATAAAATGTTTAGAATATTTCATGATTCGAATTCCTTCATGCGATCTTCCCTGCTGTGCCCAAGGAGCATCAGAAAACAATCTCCCATTATCCAATAAAACACTTTGCCTTCCTAAACGAAAATTTACATTCTTAAATTTAGTTTCTAAAAACAATTGATAAAAATTAATACTTCCGACTTTAGAATTAGAATTTTCATTATCCCAAAGATGAATTTCTTGGACGTCAGCCTTTAAGAGCCATTTTTCTTGGGAATACTGCATTGAAATCCTATTTCGCTGTGTAATATAAAAATAAGGATCAATAGAATCGTTTGGAGGCAGTATGTAGTTTGAAGTATATTCTGCTCTTGGACGAACTTCTATATTTAATATAAACTGCCTGGCTATAGTATCGATTTGCTGTGCGTTGACGTGATTACCAATTGCGGTAAAAAAACAGAAAATGGAAAATGCTGCAATTGTATTTTTTGGCACTATTTGATATTATCTATAGAATTAATATACAAATGTAATTATTGTCTCGTTATTTCATTCGAAGAAATTTAACTTTAAAAATTATATTGTAATTAATTATTATCGTAATATTGCAATATTAAATTACAAAAAAAAAAAAAAAAAAAAATGGGAGCAACTAAAACAGAACATTTTACAGATGCACAAAACCAGATTGCTACAATTGCTAAAGCATTGGGACATCCTGCCAGAATCGCAATTCTAGAATATTTGCTTAAGGTGAATGAATGCATTTGCGGTGATATTGTAAACGAACTTCCGCTTGCACAGCCAACAGTTTCGCAGCATTTAAAAGAACTTAAGAATGCGGGTATCATTAAAGGAAATATTTCAGGAAACTCAATTTGCTATTGTATTGATGAAAAAGCTATTGCTATCTTAAATACTTATTTCTTAAAAATCACACAAAGCCTTTCACAATCTAAATGCTGCTAAACATTTTTTTGAAAAACTCTATCGTAATATTGCATTAAACAAATAAAAAATTATGAAACTATCAGAAATCAAACAGCTTTTACCAACATTACAAAATGTTGAATTTCAGTTAGAAAATGGAACCTTTGTTCCAGAACATTTCCATGTAACCGAAGTAGGAATTATCAAAAAGAACTTTATAGACTGCGGAGGTGTTGTACGAAATGAGGAAGTGGTAAACTTCCAGCTTTGGAATGCCAATGATTTTGAACATCGATTAAAACCAAATAAACTACTGCATATCATCCAGCTTTCGGAAGATAAGTTACATATTAAGGATCTTGAAATCGAAGTAGAATATCAAAACGCAACTATTGGAAAATATGATTTGGATTTTAATGGGAAAAACTTTGTTCTTAAAAATAAAACAACAGCTTGTTTAGCACAAGATGCGTGCGGTATTCCATCTGAAAAACAAAAAATAATTCTAAGAGAATCAATCGATAACAGTTCTTGCTGTACACCAAATTCTGGATGCTGCTAATAATGAAAGCACTAATTATTAAATATAAAAAACCTATTATTATTACCACTTCCGTTGTTGTGCTGCAACTTATTTTTGGCTTTGAACCCAAATTTTGCATCATTAATATCATTTGGTTATTCGTTTAAACATGGAAAAGAAAATACTTATACTTTGTACAGGAAACAGCTGCCGAAGCCAGATTGCAGAGGGTTACATGAGACATTTTGCCAAAAATAAAGCTGTAGTTTACAGTGCTGGCGTAGAAACCCACGGCGTAAATCCGAAGGCTGTTTTTATAATGAAAGAAGATGGAATTGACATTTCAAATCATACTTCAAACAATATTGATGAATACACTAATATTGATTTTGATTTTGTGATTACGGTCTGCGATAATGCTAAAGAACGCTGTCCATTTTTTCCAACAAAAGCACAAAAATTTCATTATAATTTCCCAGATCCAGCCAAAGCAGCTGGAACAGATGTCGAAATCGAAGAACAGTTTAGAACTGTACGAGAATTAATAAAAGATTATTGCAGAGATTTTGCTGCAAAAAATTTAGCCTAAAATTTATTTACTAAAACCATTCTTTTAAACAAGAATGGTTTTAGTTTTAATCATGATTTACCATTTGGCGAAAAAGCATTAACTCTCCGTTACTATTTCTTTTCCAAACATTTATACTTTTTCCTTTTACATTTCCTTTTTTATCTCCATCGCTCCAATCGACACTGTAATAACCAAATTCTACAATTGCTTTTTGGGCATTAATAACTCCAGAAGTGCGAATCGAAATTTGATCGATACTTAAAGTTCCTGGTTTTTCATGTTCTATAAAATAAGCTGTGATATCTTTTTCGCCAGATAAAATCGGAGTGTAATAGGTTAAATACATGGCATCAGGCAAAAACATTTTTGCATGTTCGCCACCTAACCTATTTTGCACCAATTTTTTTATTGAATTGTTCCTTTCTATTACTTCCAAATTTAATTTATCAGATGTAACAAATTCTTTTGTGGGAGGAACTAATGCATCATCAATTTCAGGAATAAATCTGTCGTCAAAATAACTGTCTGATCCCCATATTTCTGCAGCAATGGTCATTGGTTTATTTTTGGAAGCTTTCTTCCATAAAACCATATATTTTCCTGAATACGTATAGGGTTTTAAGTTTTGCTTATCCAAATGTTCCGTAAAATTTCCAATTTCCAAAACATAGCTTCCAAAATCCTGAAGTTCAAGAATAGTTCTTTGATAAGAAATAACTTTTGCCTGATCCAGCCATTGTTTATAGAAATCAGCAATGCTTTTATTTCCAGTTCTTTGCCTGCTGTGCTCGGGCATTAAAATGGTTTGTTCTGTATAGGCTTTTAGTAAAGCTTCTTTATTTCCTCCAGTAAAGTCTGCTGCAAAAGAAGAATTGTAACTTTCTATTTGCTTGCGAACATTCGAATCTATTTTATTTTCTTGTGCAAAAACTCCCAATGCAAAAAGAAAAAAGGTAAAACTAAATTTGATCATATCCAGTTCTTTTTAATTGATATTCAAATATAAAACATTAATAATCAATATTTTAAAATATATCAAAAATAAATAACTCGACTATCTTACTGCTACTTTACACTAAACTTTTCTGCCTCTTCGATTAAATTCTTGATAAGATTTCCTGTTGAAATTTCGCTGTAATCAGTAATTGACTGGCCCGCCCAAATACCTACAAAATCTGGATTTTTTACCAGTTTAGAAGCCTTTCTCAATTCGGCAGTCAATTTATTTTGATAAGGATATGGGAGAACAAATTCCGTATTTTCAACTTCTTCGATAAAAGCATTTCTAATACCTCGGGCGTATCTGCCAGAAAAACTTTTAGTTAACACAATTTCGTTTTCTTTTAAATTTCTAAGACGTTGTTTTTCAAAATCATGTAAAGCACTTTCGGCAGAACCTAAAAATAAGCTTCCAATTTGAAAACCATCGGCACCGAGCAATTTAGCAGCCAATAAGGTTTTAGCATTGTAAATACCGCCTGCATAAATAATAGGTATTTTTACAGTTTCTGTTACTTGAGACAACAATGGCATTCCTCCTATCTGCGGAATAGTTTCGTCTAAAAAACTTCCTCGATGTCCGCCAGCTTCAATTCCTTGTACACAAATGATGTCAATACCGCTATTTTCCAATACAACAGCCTCTTCAACAGATGTACAAGTTCCTATTAAAAGCACATTATTTTCTTTTAATTTGGAAATACTTGCAGCATCCAAATTCCCAAAAGTGAAACTAACAATACGGCAGTTTTCTTTCAGAATCACTTCAATTTGATCGTGATAATCGGTCAGTTTAATTTCGCTTAAAAGCGGAAAATCAGCCACTACTCCTGATTTTTGACTAAAATCTTTCAAAAATGCTTTTGTTTTATCGTAATCGGCCTGGAGTTTTGGTGAAATCGCATCAATTTTATTTAGAAAAATATTTACTGCGAAAGGTTTGTTCGTTAATTCTTTTGTGGCTTTAATCAATTCGATACAGTTGTCTGCCGGAAGATCTCCAAGTGCCAGCGATCCTAAAGCACCTGCATTAGAAGCTGCAGCAGTCATTTCTGGAGTTGTAACACCAAACATCGGCGCTTGTATAATTGGATAATCAATTTTAAACAAGTTGGTTAAATTATTTTTCCATTCCATAATATTTGATTTTTGTATGAAAACGAATCTTGCAAAACAGATTCTGATTTCATACATAAAGATAAGCCAGTTTCAGCGATAAAATGTCAAATCCTGAATGAGATGGAAGTTAAATTTTCGACAATTAATTGGTAATAATACAATAATTAGCCTCATAAAATGTTTATATAGAAAGACCTAATTGGTCATTTTTTAATAATTATTACCCCAAGATTAATATTTACAAAGTATGAAAAAAATATTTTTGATAACTGCTATTGCTTCGTTTTCAACGCAGATTTATGCTCAGGAATTAAACAA
Organism: Flavobacterium sp. S87F.05.LMB.W.Kidney.N; assembly: GCF_004366435.1. NCBI lineage: Bacteria > Pseudomonadati > Bacteroidota > Flavobacteriia > Flavobacteriales > Flavobacteriaceae > Flavobacterium > Flavobacterium sp. S87F.05.LMB.W.Kidney.N. The sequence goes on from NZ_SODX01000004.1 coordinate 479,559, forward strand.
TAAGTTCAAATCAATTCCGGCAAAAGATCCTGCCGTTAAAGAAGTTATTCCGCCGAAAGAAGTTTCTCCAAAAGAAAATCCGCCGGCAGTCGTAGAAAAACCTGCTCCACTACAGGTTAATCCAGACGAATTGTTCAAAGACACCAATCTATATAAACAGGAATCGAATGTCGATGGGATTTTTTATAGAAGAAACCAGTTTTTAGGAAACTTTAATACCAATGCGGTTACTTCTACTGTTATGTATCGAGATGCTGCTTTTGTAGATGGCGATAAAGTAAAAGTATATTTAAACGATAAAGTTATTGAACCTGAAGTTTCTTTGGATGGCGAATTCAAAAGCGTTAAAATAAATTTGGTTAAAGGAATCAATAAAATTGATATTGAAGCTTTAAACGAAGGATTCGCTTCTCCAAATACTGCCGAATTTAAAGTTATCGATGACAAAGGTGCTGTTATTTCTGCCAGCGAATGGAATGTCGGAACGGGTTATAAAGCTGTAATTGTTTTAGTTAAAGAATAAAATCTTCACTCGACTACAATTCAAAATCATAAAAAACACTTAAAACTGCTGACTTCAGCAGTTTTTTATTTGTATATATGTAGTTAACTACGTAGTTTTGTACCTATATTAAATTTTGAAATACAATGCATATTAAGCCTATACAAAATGAGTACGAAAATGAAATCGTAGATTTGATTTTAAACATTCAGCAAAAAGAGTTCAACGTTCCTATTACAATAGAAGATCAGCCGGATTTATTAGAGATTGAGAATTTTTACTATAAACCTGGAGGAACATTTTTAGGTGCTTTTATAGAGGAGAAATTAGTTGGAACTATTGCTTTGGTAAAATTCAATTCTGAAGCTGGTGCGATTAGAAAAATGTTTGTTAAGAAAGAATTCAGAGGAAAAGAATTTGCAATTGCGCAGCATTTATTAGAGCAATTAATTGCCTACAGTGAAGAAAATGGGATTAAAAACTTATATTTAGGGACTGTTTCTATATTGCAGGCGGCTTTGCGTTTTTATGAGAAAAACAATTTTGTAAAGATTTCTAAAGAAGCGCTGCCAGTCGATTTTCCATTAATGAAACCAGATAATGTATTCCGCCATTTACAGCTAAACTCGAAGTAATGAATATAATTGACGAAATTGGCATATTAGCCCTATCTACACGACTTCAGCGTCTTAGTGAACAATTACGCAAAGATGGAGCACTTGTATACAAATCTTTTGATATTGATTTTGAGCCTAAATGGTTTCCTGTTATTTATACGCTTCATATAAAAGAAATGCTCAGCGTTGTAGAAATTGCCAGTGAAATTGGCTACAGCCATCCGTCAACAATTAGTCTGCTTAAAGAATTGGAAAAGCAAAAAATAATCAGTTCTAGAAAAGATAAATTAGACGAACGAAAAAGATTGATTGTACTTACTGGGAAAGGAAAAGAGTTGATTTTAAAAATGCAGCCGGTATGGGATCTTATGAAAAATACCTTAAACGAAATTGCAGATAATCAAAATAATCTTTTGAAAGCCATCGAAGAAGCTGAACAAAAATTAGCCAATCAAGGATTTTTTCAAAGAATATCTGAACTCAAAAGCTGACATTATCCTCTTCCCGTAATCTTTTTTCGGTGATTAACTCCCCATTTTGCTAAAGAATCTATTACGTCTTTTAATGTATGCCCATATTCTGTCAGTTGATACTCGACAGTTATGGGTTGAGTTTTTAAAACAGTACGCGTAACCAATTGGTTTTCTTCCAGATTTTTTAATTCCCTGCTCAGCATTTTTCCCGAAATTCCTTCTACTTCTCGCAGCAAATCGGTAAATCTTAAAGTATTAAAACAAAGGGATGCAATAATAGAAATTTTCCATCTTCCGTTCAAAATATCCATTGCATCGTGCACTGCCATAATGTTTTGATTGCATGCTTTTCGATCGTGTTCTGGCTCTTTTATCATAATATGTTAGTAAGTTACCTCGATGTTACAGTTACTTTTGGTAATCAGATGACAAAAATACACTTAAAGTTTTTACATTTGAATGAAATTTTAATCAATTGAAAAAAAATGGCCTTAATAGATGCACTAAAGTGGCGTTATGCTACTAAAAAAATGAACGGACAAGTGGTTCCGCAAGAAAAAGTAGATTATATTCTTGAAGCTGCTCAATTGGCTCCTTCTTCGTCTGGATTACAGCCTTACAAGGTTTTTGTAGTAACAAACCAAGAGTTAAAAGAAAAATTAAGAGGGGTTAGTTTTGACCAAAGCCAAGTTACTGATGCGTCTCACGTATTGATCTGGGCAGCTTGGGACGGTTATAGCTTAGATAAAATTTCTGCTGTATTTGATAAAACTATAGCAGAAAGAGGAATTCCTGCTAACGCGATGGATGAGTACAAAGAGAGACTTTGGGGAATGTACGAACCTCTTGGACAAGAATGGCACGCAAACCATGCTGCAAAACAAGCTTATATTTCATTTGGTGTAGCTATTGCCGCTGCTGCAGAACAACACGTAGATGCAACACCAATGGAAGGTTTTATTCCTGCTGAAGTGGATAAACTTTTAGGTTTGAGCGAACAAGGTCTTAAAAGCGTTGTAATTTTACCTCTTGGATATAGAGATGAAGCTAACGACTGGCTGGTAAACTTGAAAAAAGTGAGAACAGCAAAAGACGAATTTATTACAGAAATCAAGTAAAAAAATATTTTTTAGTTTGTTAATATTGCTTCTGAAATTGCATATATGCTTTTTCAGAAGCATTTTTATTTTAACCATTTTGAGTCAAAAATAAATTTCAATTCAACAAATCTGTAAAAACCACTTTTTACAAAGTACATTTTTTGTATTCCAAACAAAAATAGGTACAGAAAGCGGATAATTAAATAATATGTTATAATTATTTTTGTGGAATCCAAAACAATTCAATCTTAATTACAACACATTAAAGTCCTACATTATGTCAGATTTTTTAACCCAATTTGGTGAAGACCTAAAAAAAAACGTCCCAGGTTTTATCGCAGTTTCGGTAGCTGAAATCGCAAGTGGTATGTCATATTACTCTCAATCTGTTGTTGCAGATTTTGATCCAGAATTAGCATCGGCTTATAACCTAGAAGTGGTTAAAGCAAAAATGAATGCAATTAAGGCTTTAAATCTACAAGGTCAGGTTGTTGATAACATCATGATTACGCTAAGTTCTCAAATACACATTATTGACGTATCTGACAATCAGCTTTATTTTATTTATCTAGCAGTAGACTCTACTAAAGCCAATTTAGGAATGACTAAATCTATTTTAAATAAATATAAAAAAGAGATCGCGACAAAACTGTAGTACCTGTAATTTTTTGCCCTAAAAGGAATATTCACTCTGAATATTCCTTTTTTTTTACGTCAGATTTCGAACTTGTATAAAAGTTAATATATTTAGACAAAAAAAGAAGCTGAAAACATGGAGCTGCGCGCCTATTTTGAAAAATACCCAGATGAAGCCACTTGTATAGAAGAGCTTAAAAATAAACGTTTAGAAAACGGACTGACTTGCAGAAAATGCAGTCATGATGTTCATTCTTTTAGAAGAAATGATCTTAAATTTCAGTGCCGAAAGTGTGGCAATCGCATTAGTCTGCGCTCTGGAACTGTGATGGAAAACTCTAACTTACCCATTAGATACTGGATGATCTGCATCGAATTAATGACGCTGACGCATCGAAAAATTTCCATTCTTAAAATTCAATATTTGTTAGGACACAAAAGATACGAGCCCATCTGGCTGATGGTGCAGAAAATTCGTTTGGTAATGAAAATCAGGGATGAAAAGTACAGATTAAGAGCCTACTCTGAATTCGACCCAGAATTCCTTCAGAAAATTGACAAAATGACTATAGAGAAGAAAAAAACAAAAAGCGCCTAATCTTAAGCGCTTTTTGTTTTTTCAATGTCAATGTCAATCAATGTCAACCATTAACAATCAACCATTAACAATTAACCATTAACTCAGCCCTATTTTTTCTTATTCTTTTTTGCTTTAGATCTTTTCGCTTTCTTCTTCGCGATTTTTTTCGCTTTAGCTTTATCCTTGGCTTTTTTGGCTTTGTCTTTCTTTTTAGCTTTAGCTTTTAGTTTTGCTTTTTTAGCCTTTTCTTTCTTTTTATCTTTCGCTTTTTCTTTTCTTTTAGCAACTGCTGCTTTTTTCTTTTTCAGTTTTTCTTTTTTCTCAGCTAACTGCTTTTTCTCTTTTTCTTTCATCTTTTTATTCTTCTTTTTGGTTTTAGATTTATCTCCACTTTCTTCAACTGATTCTTCATCAGTTTCTGATGATACTGCATCATCTGTTATCTCTTCTTCTTTTTTCTGTTCTTCAATGACTTCAACAGTTTGTGCTGTTTTTTTTGAAGATCTTTTAGTTTTGGTTTTTGACTCGGAATCACCTTCTATAGAAACTGATTCATTTTCTGAATTTAGAGTGGGATTTTGCTCGTTTTCATCATTAGAGATAACTGGATTAACATCTACCTCTTGATCGACTTCATTCGTAAGTACATTTTTCGTCATTATTATCTTAATTTTTAAAATTTATTTTAATCAATTTTGAATTATACTAATTTTCAATGTTACTAAACTGTTAAATTAACATTAAAAAATAATAACCAAAGATAGATTGAAAAAGACATTCGCCAATGTTAAGTTTTTCATCCAAACCAAAAATAAACCACAAATAACTAACAATCAATACATTACCCAATGTTAAGTTTTTTATGTATAAATTTTAAAAGACAAACAAGCTTTTACAGGCCATTAAAAGCCTGTTCTATTTATAAAATTGAAGAACAATTTGTATAATTTCGTCTTTCGATACTAAAAAAATATCTATAATCATTGTTTCTATTGAAATGCACGACAAATTAGAATACAAATCAATTCAGCCTAAACAAGATCTTTCGTATTTTGTGGATAGCTTTTGGTGTATTCGTAATGCCTCTGATAAAACTCTGGAAACAATTGGTCTGCCCGACGGCCGTATTGATCTATCTTTACTTCAATCTCCTGAGGAATCTTTTAGAATTATGCTTCTTGGATTAGGGACGAAACAATATGAAAAAGGAAGAATTCCTGCCAACAGCCTTACCTTTGTTATCAGCTTCAAACTTCCTGCTGTCGAATATGTTTTTCATGAATCTATTTCAGATCTTTTAAATTCTGGAAAAAAATTAGAAAACAATTTTTGGGAATTCAATGAAAATGATTTAGAAGATTTTGAATTGTTCTGTGAAAAAGCCTCTCTTAAAATTGAGTCTTTATTATTAAAAGAAATAGAAACTCGAAAACAGAAACTATTCAGCCTTATCTATCAAACACATGGCGCAATGACGGTAAAAGAATTATCTGAAAAATCCAGCTGGAGCAGCCGCCAGATTAACCGTTATTTTAATACGTATTTTGGAATTTCATTAAAAGGCTTCTGCTCTATCCTTCGTTTCCGTGCTTCGCTGGAACATATTGCAAAAGGAAAACTTTTTCCCGAAGAAAACTTTTCAGACCAGACGCATTTTATTAGAGAGGTCAAAAAAATTTCTGGTTCTCTTCCTAAAGAATTATTCCAAAACAAAAATGACCGATTTATACTATTATCAGCTCTTTCTACAAAATAATTTTGCGGTATAGATTTTAAAAAATCAAACTATGCTGTTACAAGATAAACAAGCTGCCATTATTGGCGGCGGAATAGGCGGACTATTACTTGCCCGACTTTTACAAATGAAAAATGTAGATGTAAAAGTTTACGAAAGAGATCTTAATCAAGAAGTTCGAGTGCAAGGCTCTCCTTTAGATTTACATGAAGATTCTGGATTAAAAGCCATGAAACACGCGAATCTACTAGATGAATTTTATGCCAATATTCGTCCAAACGCCAACAAAGCTCGAATTCTAGATAAAGATTTTCAATTGCATTTTGACGAACATACTATTCAAAAAACTGCTGCAACACAAATTTTAGGTACTGGCAAAAATTCACTGCAAGACATTTCAAAACCACGTCCTGAAATAGATCGCTCGGCGCTTCGAAACGTTTTATTGAACTCTCTTCAGTCAGAAACAATTAGCTGGAATAGTCAATTTAGTTGGATGAAAAGAGAAAATAATGGATGGAGACTGCATTTCAAAAACGGAACGAGCACTTATGCCGATTTAGTCATTGCTGCGGATGGCGCCAATTCTAAAGTTCGTCAGTATCTATCTTCAGAAAAACCCATTTATTCTGGAATTACCATGATCGAAGGAACCATTTACAACGCAAAAGAAAACGCACCAAACCTTTTTGAGTTTTCTAAAGGCGGAAAAGTTCTGGCTCTCGGTAACGAACAAACAATAATGTACGGCACAAAAGGAGATGGCTCGCTTATGTTTTTATTAAGCAGTAAAATTCCTGAAAATTGGATTAAAAAAAGTGATTTAAACTTTAAAGACAATGAAAAGATTTTTGAATGGTTCAATGAAGTTTATAAAGAATGGAGTCCGAAGTGGCACGAACTTTTTAAGAGTAATGAATTGTATTTTATACCGCGTCCGCAATATTATTTCCCTTTAAATCAAGCTTGGAAAACCCAAGCAAACCTAACACTGATTGGAGATGCGGCACATCGTATGCCTCCGTTTGCCGGTAAGGGAGCCAATCTCGCCATGCTTGATGCCCTGGATCTGGCAGATTTTTTAACGAATGATGAATTTATAGATATCAAAACTGCTATTTCTAGTTTTGAAAAACGAATGCTGGAAAGAGCTGCCATAGCCACGAAAGAAACTCTAGAAAATGGAGAACAAATACACTCTAAAGAAGCTTTGGGTAAATTGATTTCAATATTCAAAGGAGCAAATTTATAATCTCTTGTACTAATACAGACTTGAAGCTTTAATTTAATTAAAAGATCACCCTTTCCTATTTTTCAACCAATTATCTATTGATTCAATAGCGGTATTTATCAGAATAACTAAGAGCGTGCAAATTAAAGCTTCAATAAAATAACCAGATGCAGCGGTACTTCCTATAGCGGCGCTGCACCAAATTGTAGCTGCAGAATTCAAGCCATGTACATTATCACCTTCTCTAAAAATAACTCCCGCACCTAGAAAACCAACTCCCATAACCACCTGAGCAGTGATACGAGTAACATCGATGTTTGGTTCTGTTTCTGCAACTTTGATAGACAAAAGCACAAAAACTGCTGCCCCAATAGCAACAAGCGTATTTGTTTTTACTCCTGTTTCTTTGTGATGCCATTGTCTTTCAAAACCAATGGCTAATCCCGCAATTGCAGCCACCACAAGCCGTGTTAAGAATTCTGTTGTACTCAAGTTATATACTTTATAATTATTGAAGTTTAACACACATCCATTCGCCTTTTAAAATCAATTTCCCATCTGAAAACGCCTCTCCAGATTGTTTTATGATTTTTTCACTTACACGAATGTTTTTTACTACAAATTTAACGAGTTTTCCAAATTCAACACCTGCAAAAAATTCTATATGATCCATACTAACTAAACCAAAAACACCATCAGCAAGACCTAACAGCTTTACACCTGCACCTCCGCATTGTGCCATTGCCTCTATTAAAATAGTTCCAGGAACAAAATTAAAGTCTGGAAAACTCCCTTGAAGCCAGTTGTCTTTCTGGGTAAAAGTATTTAATCCGATAATTGTTTCAGGTGTGTAAGATATAATTTCATCAACAAATAAAAATGGGGCTCTGTGTGGAATTAGATCTTCAATATTTCGACTCATAATTTGTAATTTTCAACAATTTACGAATCTGATCTGAAATAGACAATTTTTTAAATTATATCTCCTTTTAATACCAATTAAAATCGCCGGCAAAACTTCCAAAAAAAACAGAAAAATCTAATTGAATTTTAGCATTAATTGAACTTAAGTTAACAATTTTGGCACCAAAAGGGAATTAACATCAGCGTTAGCATCGGTATTTTGAATATTAAACTTTTAAATTAAATAATCATTATTTAACGTTTAATAATTAGATACTTAAACAAACATTATAGATAAAATTTATAGCGGAAAATCATTTATAAAAAGTGATTTTTCTATTATAAGTTCATTTTTTGATCTTAGAAAAAGAAACTAATCTACGGCATTAATCCAAGCTATTCCCTCCCCATCATTCAGCAATAAATTACAGTAATAAATTATACAATAAACCTTCTGTCAGTTTTAAAAACCACTTCAAAACTAAAAAAATGCTTGTTTAATAATTTTTACATGCTAAAAGAATATAAACTTCGTAATCAGCTCCAATGCTAAACCTTCTATTGGCATATATTTTAAAACAAAATATCTTATTAAATTTAAAAACCAAAAATCTAATTACCAATAAATTAAATAAACTTATTTAAACAAAAACATTACAATAAATTTAATTTAGATAAATCAACATTTTTTGCGTTATGTAAGATATAAATATATGTCTAGCTGCTTTACTTTATGGTTTTAATTCCCAATAATTGATATAGATCGTCTTTTTTATTCAGAGCAGTCGAAATTGTTTTTCCGTCGATTAACTCCACTACATTTCCGTTGAGGCTTCTTACAGCTTCGAGATTTAAAATAAAAGAACGCTGTACGCGAAAGAAGGCTGGAAGCTTCAAAACGTCTTCCATTGCTTTTAATGTTCCTAAAGTGATGTAAGAAGCGCCATTAATTACAAATTTTAAATAATCGCCCTGCGCCTCTACATAAAGAATTTCATTGAGCAGAATCTTGATCAGTTTTCCTTCTGATTTTATAAAAATACGATCAGAATTGATTTGATGCACTGAGGTTGTTTTCTTTAACGAAAGATATTCTTTTGCACGATTGACCGCTTTTAAAAAACGATCAAAACGAACGGGTTTTACCAAATAATCTGCTGCGCCGGTTTCAAATCCGTCTAAAGCAAAATTGCGATGTGCCGTTATAAATATAAGGACTGGTGGATTTGTAAGCGATCGTACCAATTCTAAACCTGTGAATTTGGGCATTTCGATATCACTAAAAATAATATCAATAGTATTTTCCTCCAGATATATTAAGGCTTTAGAAGCTTCGCCAAATGAAGCCTGCAGCTCCAAAAATGGAATTTCGCTGATAAAAGATTCTATAATATCTCTCGCAATTGGTTCGTCATCAACGACAATGCATTTTAAGTTTTCCATTACTTTCTTAAAACTATTTTTAGATCGACCTTAAAAGACGAATCTTGTTTTTTAATTTCTAATTTATAATGGTTCGAATATAGGAGCTCTAATCGTTTACGGGAATTCTCTACTCCTATTCCACCAAAATTATTAACCGCAGGACTTTCTTCAAAATCATTTTCTAAAGAAAACCAAAAGGTATTGTTTTCAATTTTTATATCCAGCTTTACAAATGCCTTTTTAGTGCTTTTTAAGCCATATTTAAAAGCATTTTCAATGAAAGTAAAAGTCAAAAGCGGTGCGATAAAAAGTCCTGCTGTTTGGTTTTCTCCTTCAATATTTACCTGAATATCTTTATCATCGGCATAACGCATTTTTTCTAAAGCGATGTAATTTTTTATAAAATCCAATTCTTTTTCCAGACGAACGATATCTGTATTAGATTCATACAAAGTATAACTCATAATATCAGACAAATTCAGAATTAATTCTGGAGCGAGATTGTCTTTTCTAACTGTAAGTCCATACAAATTATTCAAGGTATTAAACAAAAAATGCGGATTAAGCTGTGCTTTCAAAAAATCTTTTTCAATTTGAATATTCTGAATTTCTAAAGCTGTTTTTTCTTTCTGAATTTGAAATTTTTTATTGTAAAGCCTCGTAATTTCAACTAAAATTTTAGCAAAACAAAAAGGCGAAAGAAGCGAAATAATAATGATTGTCTGCGAAAGCATTCTTTTTAATGAAACTGCCTCCAAAAAGGTCTGTTCTGCGCTCATTTTAATTACTCCTTTTAATTCCCCAAAAGTAATTTCCAGACCTAGGGTATAATAAAACAAGGAGAAAAAGTATGTTGCTGCCATCCAGACAAAAATCGAAAGCGGAAAAAGCATTAATAAAAGAATTATAATTCTGGTTTTGTTTCCCGAAAAAATCTTGGGGAGCAGCAGATAAAATAGCATATAAAATACAATGATATTTACTGCTGCCATTCGGAAAGTTAGAAGAATAGCATCAAAATAAACCAAATGGTATCCAATTACATAACTCAAAAAAAGTAAAATAGAAAACCCCAGCCACATGCAAATGTGCATTAAAACCCGATTTCTTTTAGTAAAAAACTGATCAAAGTTTAAAGACACAAGTTTGTCTAAAAAATATCCTGAAGTTGTTGTGGTATTTGGCATAATTGTAAAGCAGTTTCAAATATAACTTTTTATAAAATTCTAATAACTGCATTGATTAAATTAATTATGTTGTGGCCAAGGATTGAAAAGATTAAATTCCCTGAAAAAACCCTAAGAACTCCTAAACTAAAAGAAGAGATTAAAGTAAGATACACAATTGTAATGATGTCAAACTTTAAATGAAAATCCTGATCTAAAACCGCGCCGTGCGAAACGCCAAATAAAATGGTAATAATTATAAATGACCAGCCCAATTCGACACCACGGTAATTCCATTTTGGAGCAAAAGCCTTATTTAAAAGCCATAGCGATATTCCTCTAAGAGCAATTTCTTCTGTTAATCCAGGCATTGTCGCTTGAAAAATAAAAGTTTCTAAATCGAATGTTCCTCCTTTTGGAAACAATATCAGTTTAAAAACTATGTCAAATAATGTAAAGCCAATAAACATCAGTAAACCAAATTTTAAAGTGGTTTTTGGATTGGTTTGAGCAGTAAATCCGATTTTGATTCTTTCTTCTTTTGAAACTGAAAATAGTATAATTAAAGATAAAACTAAACTCAAAATTTTTCCTGACCAATTGAACTTTAATCCAAGGAAATCTAAGGGCAACAGCTCTTTTCCGTAATGCTGCAATAGCATATCGCTAAGAAAATAAAGAACAAAAAACGCTAAGTATTTATAATTTGTTTTTTCTGTTTTGAAATGTGCAATAACAACAAAAGGAGAAATTAATAAGATCCAGAGAAGCGGTGATAATGGTGACATAATTTTGATTTTTAAGGTTTTAATTTTAATCAAAAGTATATCGAGAGTATATCAACTAAAAGTCTGATCGGTAGAAATAGTACTTTTCTCCGTGAAAACATTCTTTCATACGATAAGAGATAATGGTTGATGGTTGATGGTTGGTGGTTGATGGTTGGGGGTTCGTAGTTTGGGGTTCGTAGTTTGTAGTTTGCGGTTCGTAGTTTGTGGTTTGTGGTTGATAGTGATCTTTAATTTTTAAATTCATAATTTTTAATTCACAAAAAAAGCCCTAAACTTTAATTTAGAGCTTTTTATATATTTTGTTTGAGTTTAGTCCCAATTATTGGTTTTCGAAACGGCGTATTTGCCAGCCCCAGTAAAAAATAATGCGATTGCACCTAAAAGATAAAGCATTAATAGTTCATTAGCATAACCTCCATGATCACTTATAGAGAAAATATCTTGTGCATGTGCTACTGCAATGGCTGTTATACAATTGATGGCAAAAATAACCGCTGCAATTCTAGTTCTAAATCCTACTAAGATAGCAATCGGAGCTAAAACTTCACCAATATAAACAGCATATGCAAATGTTCCCATGTTTTCTACAAGGAAAGAAATTCCATGAAGGATTTTTGAAACTCCGTGAAAAAGCATTAATCCACCGATGCTGATACGTAATACTAATAATCCTAAGTCTGTGTTTTTTGAAATCATAACAATTTAGTTTTGGTTTAAAATTTACCTGCATTTTTGACTTGCAAGACAACTAAAATACAAAATTTTGTTAGGTTTCAAATTTATTATTTAAAACATTCTACATAACTATCTCCAGCTATCTTAGTGCTTATTTTTTAAAATTTAATTGCAATTTTTCCAATCGTTTTACCCGATTCTAAAAGCTGATGTGCTTTTTTAAAATTGTCAGCAGTTAGTCCGTTTAGTGTTAAATTTAAAGTTGTTTTTAGCACGCCTTCATCTAATAAATCAGCAACTTTATTTAAAATATGATGCTGTTCGATCATGTCTTCTGTTTGGTACATCGAGCGTGTATACATTAGTTCCCAAGAAAAAGAGGCACTTTTACTTTTCAATTTGTTTAACACAACAGGATCACTGCTTCCAGTAATCGAAGCGATATGTCCTTGTGGTTTGATCAATTCTACCATTGTATCCCAATAGGCGTTGGTGTCTACAAAGTCTAAAATAAAATCTACATTTTCAAAACCAGCTTCACGGACAGAAGAAACCAAGTCTTTGTGATTTACTACAAAATCGGCGCCCTGCTGTTTGCACCAGTCAATTGTTTCTGGACGAGACGCTGTTGCAATAACGGTTAAACCTGCAATTTTCTTGGCCAGTTGAATTGCAATCGAACCTACTCCTCCTGCTCCTCCAATGATTAAAATTGATTTCCCTTTGTCTTTTTCTTCGCTAATTCTAACTCTGTCAAATAAAATTTCCCAAGCCGTTAAAGCTGTCAGCGGAATTACAGCCGCTTCCTCGATACTTAGTGATTGTGGCTTTTTGCCAACAATTCTTTCGTCGATTATTTGATATTCCGCATTACTACCTTGTTTGGTAATATCTCCTGCGTAATATACTAGATCTCCAATTTCAAATAGTGTAACTTTTTCTCCAACTGCCTGTACAATACCAACAGCATCCCAGCCAATAATTTTGGGTGTTTCTAGAACTGTATCTTTTGCACTGCTCTGACGAATTTTAAAATCTACTGGATTTACCGAAACTGCATCGATTTTTATTAATAAATCGCGATCACCAGGTATTGGCTTTGACGCTTCAAATTCGATAAAACTTTCTTGATTTTCTATGGGTAGTGATGACTTGAATCCAATTGCTTTCATGACTTAATTTTTTTTAATTAAAGTATAATACAAAGATAGGTCTAGTTAAAAATGTATAATTGGTATATTTTGATACAATATCGGTAAAATTTCTGCAATAAGGATTTTGTTTCACTCAAATTTGGGAACAGAAAAGAAGACTATGCTTCTATGTATTTAAATAAAGCCTTAAATTTGCTTATTAAAATTCTTTCAAAATGAATATCAGAAAAGCCGAAAAATCAGATGCAGAAAATATTGCTCCAATTTTATTATTAGCAATGGAGGATATCATTTATAAGTTTATTGCAAAAGAAGATTACGCTTCCGCGAAAGATTTTCTGCTGCACTTTATTGAAAGGGAAAACAATCAGTATTCTTATCAAAATTGTTACGTAGCAGAAGAGCATAATGAAATCATTGGCGCGGTAAATGTTTATGATGGTACAGATTTAGAAATATTAAGAATTCCAATAATTGAATACGTTAGAAATCATTATAACCCGATATTTGATCCAGAGTTTGAAACCCGCGCAGGAGAATTCTACATTGATTCGCTAGGCGTTAATCCGAATCATCAAGGAAAAGGAATTGGTTCTAAAATACTTCAGTTTCTAATTAAAGAATATGTTTATACCAAACAACAAACATTGGGTTTATTGGTTGAAGAAGATAATCCGCTGGCAAAGAACCTTTATTTAAAACTCGGTTTTAAGATCGTGGGAGAAAAAACTTTAGTTGGCAAGAGGCTTGAGCATCTTCAAATAAGTTAGGATAGAGTAACCTCTATCCTTTTTTATGCATTTTAACGATTATTTCGAACAATTTGACGTTGATTCTGCCGTTATTAAAAAATAACCAGGCGATCTTTTTTTAATTTTTAAAAAGAAATTCGTTGAATGATATTGAAATAAATTAGTAATAGAATGAAAAACATAACCCTATTAGAAGCAGGTTTAATTTTAAGAATAGTTTTAGCAATCACAATGCTTTCAGCCGTAGCTGATCGATTTGGACTTTGGGGCGCACCTGGCTCCAATGCAGTAGCCTGGGGAAATTGGGACAACTTCGTTATTTATACCCAGACCTTAAATCCTTATACCAACAAAGCGACAGCGGAAATTTTAGGCATTGCGGCCACTTTCTTCGAAGTCATATTAAGTCTCTTATTGATTTTTGGTTTTAAAACTCGAATTGCGGCTTTAGGAACTGCTTTTTTACTGTTTTTCTTTGGTTTTGCTATGGCTGTTTCGGTTTCGGTAAAAGCACCTTTCGATTATTCGGTTTGGACAAGCGCTGCCTCAGCTTTACTGCTGGCTAATATTGGTAAAACATCTTACGCAGTTGATAATAGAATTTAGAGTTAATGGTTAATGGTTAATGGTTAATGGTTAATGGTTAATGGTTAATTGTTGATGGTTGATGGTCAATTTATTAATTGTTGATGATTGCTAATCCAAATAAAACTAAAACCATACACTCAAACTAAGGACTAAGGACTTAACACTATCAACTATAAACTATAAACTATAAACTATAAACTATAAACTATAAACTATAAACTATAAACTATTAACCATCAACCATCAACCATCAACCATCAACTATAAACCATAAACCATAAACTAAAAAAACATTTTTAAGGTATATTTAAGGTCATAATGCTGTTTCGAACAAATTTGTATTCGTAAATTAGCAGATACAAAAACATATCTTAATGACAATACTTACCTTTACGCTTATAATGATTCTAGGTGCTTTTTTAGCAGGCTTTATCGGTTCATTATCAGGCTTGGGAGGCGGCATTATAATTATTCCGCTTCTTACTATTATTCTCGGAGTCGACATTCATTATGCTATTGGAGCCGCTTTGGTCTCCGTTATTGCAACTTCTTCAGGTTCTGCGGCAGCTTATGTAAAAGAAGGAATTACCAATATGCGAATGGGGATTTTTCTCGAAATCGCAACCACTATTGGTGCTGTTTGTGGCGCGCTGCTTTCTACTATCGCTCCTACTTCTTTTATAGCTGTTTTGTTTGGTTTAACCTTGATTTTTTCGGCTATTAATTCACTTCGAAAAAAAGAAGAACATATTGTTTTAGAATCTAGTCCGCTGGCTAAAAAATTAAAATTAGACGGTACTTATCCTTCTCATGACGGAGAAATTATTCACTACGGAACCAAAAATGTTTTAGGAGGTTTCAGCATGATGGGAATTGCAGGAATGATGTCTGGTTTACTCGGAATTGGTTCTGGTGCTTTTAAAGTAATTGCAATGGATAATATTATGAGAGTTCCGTTTAAGGTTTCCACCACAACCAGTAACTTTATGATGGGTGTTACAGCAATGGCGAGTTCTGTCATTTATATTCAAAAAGGATATATTGAACCTGGGATTTGTATGCCGGTTGTAATTGGTGTTTTGTTTGGAGCTATGGCAGGTGCTAAAATATTAGTGCGTACCAATCCAAAAAAATTGAGAATCTTCTTTGCCTGTCTGATTTTCGTTTTGGCAGTAAATATGATTTATAACGGACTAAATGGAAAAATCTAATATGGTACAAGAAGAAAAATTTGGAGAAAAAGACTTTCAGTCAATCATAGGAAACTTACTTCGTTATGGGGTCTGGATTTCGTTAGCCGTAGCTTTTATGGGAGGAATTGTGTATTTAATGCATAATGGAAGCCAAATAGAAGATTACTCTGTTTTCAAGGAAAACGACCGCAATATATTTGAAGTAATCGCAGATATTTACAATGGAGCAATTCAAGGAAATGGAGAATCATTGATTTTTACAGGAATTATTTTGCTGTTCATGACACCCGTTTTACGTGTATTACTTTCGTTATTTTCATTTTTAGTAGAAAAGGATTATCTATATGTGGGGATAACATTAATTGTAATTACGATCATCATTATCAGTATTTCATTCGGATTCTCACATTAATATTCGCAATAGGCTTTAAGCTATAGGCTGTAGGCCTTCCTAAAATGCTTAAAGCTTATTGCCTAAAGCAAAATCAAAAAATATATGGAAATAGGAATAGACAGTTTTGCTTCGGCAATGTATGGAGATAATAACACTTTGAGGAGTGTTGATGCTATGGAGCAGTTATTACAAAGAATTGAATTTGCAGATCAGGTTGGCCTTGATGTTTTCGGAATTGGAGAACATCATAAAAAAGAGTTTTTAGATTCTGCAACAGCAGTAATTTTAAGTGCGGCGGCAGCCAGAACAAAAAATATACGTTTGGCAAGTGCTGTTTCGGTTTTGAGTGCTGCAGATCCTGTACGGGTGTACCAGAGTTTTGCAACTTTGGATTTGGTTTCAAAGGGAAGAGCAGAAATTGTCGTAGGCCGTGGTTCTTCTATTGAAGCTTATCCCCTTTTTGGATATAATCTAAATGACTATGATGCGCTTTTCAGCGAAAAATTAGATTTACTTTTACAGATTCGCGATAATGAATTTGTGACTTGGGAAGGAAAATTTCGCCCGGCAATTAATAATCTTCCTGTTTATCCGAGAGCTTTACAAGAAAAATTACCGATTTGGCTTGGAGTTGGCGGAACACCTGAATCTTTTATTAGGGCAGGTTCGCTTGGACTTCCGCTAATGGTTGCCATTATCGGCGGACAAACACATCGTTTTAAACCTTTAATTGATTTATACCGTCAGGCTGGACAAGCTGCAGGATATAAACCAGAAGAATTAAAAGTGGGATTGCATTCGCCAGGATATATTGGTTCAACAACAGAAAGTGCCATTGCAGATTATTATCCAGGTTATGCGGAGTTATGGACTAAATTAGGAAGAGAACGCGGCTGGCCTCCAGTTACAAAAGATAAATTTGACGGATTAATTGATGACTTAGGTGTTTTAATTGTTGGAAGTCCAGAAAGAGCTGCAGAGAAAATCCTGCGCCACAGTGAAGCACTTGGAGGTGTAGATCGATTTACTTTTCAAATGGACAACGCCGGATTAACACACAAACAATTAATGAATGCCATAGAATTAATTGGAACAAAATTAATTCCTTTAATTAGAAAGGGATAGTTTTGAATTGTGAATTGTGAATTATGAATTATGAGTTATGAATTGAAACTAATAACTTCAATCCTAACTCATAACTCATAACTTATAACTAAATCCTAGAACTTATAAGTAACCCCCACTCTAAAGTTTCTTCCAGGTTCTGCCTGCCAATAATAAGCCTCTAGCCATTTGTAGTACGAACCGCTGTATAAGTATTTGTCTAAGATATTAAATACGTTTGCTGTAACTTTAACTTTCCCTGTTTCATAAGATAAACCTCCATCAAGTTTAAAATAAGATGGCAGTTTTTGAAGACCTTCACTCCAAGTATCTGTCTGGCGGCCGTCAAGGAAAGTTCCTCCAATAGAAGCGCCAAAACCTTTTAATTTTCCGTTTTGGACTGTATAATTTAACCAGGCGTTTGCTGTATGTTTAGCATATCCCGGAACTGTACTTCCAACAGTAATACTAGTTAATCTTGATTCTGTTACAATAGATTCTGTAAAAGCATAGTTGGCAATTAAATTAAGACCGTCAAAAAGTTTTCCTCTAATATCAAACTCCAAACCTTCTGCCCTTTTTTCTCCCAAGATAACTTTATAAATATCATTCGGTCCATTTGTTGGATCGGCAGTGAGCTCATTTTTCTTTATAATTCTGTAAGCAGACAAAGTAGTATTCCATGAGCCATCAAACCAGTCTTTTTTGATACCAAATTCAATGTTATTACCTGTGAGCGGTTTTATAGGATCTCCATTCTGAGTAATTCCAGATTGAGGTGTAAAGGCTTGATCATATAGCCCATAAACCGCAAAATCATCAGTAATAGAATAACTTAAACCTGCTCGAGGTGTAATGTGGCTGTCTTCTTGAGGTACATCATAGGCGCTAGTCTGGCTAATCCAAGTGTATCTTGCAGCAAGAGTCAATCTTAATTTATTTTGAAAAAAACCAAGTTCATCCTGAATATATCCAGCTGCATATTCTGAACCATAAAGTCCTCCTGCTCTCTGGCTTAAAGGAGTTTCATGATCGAAAGCAGGATAACCGTTAGAAGGTGTGCCATAATTTGGATTATATACATTGAAAGGACTTGCAGCAGTATCTAAATCATGAGATTGTCCCCAATCTGCCATGTAATCTTTACTTCCTAAATCTATTCCTCCTAATATTTTGTGCGAAACGCTACCTGTATTGAATTTTCCATTAACGAAAATCTGTCCTAAATACATATTACTTTCTGCATCCCAAATACCAACATTTCTAATAATATTCCCTGCTCCAAGCGCATTTTCGTCAGAACCAACAGTACTTGGCCATGAGCTATAACCTTGTTGAATGTATTTAAAATAAGACGTCTGAGCCGTTAACTTCCAGTTATCATCAAATTTATGTTCAAACTGCAAATACCCGCTGTGATCTTGTATGTTGGTATCTGGTAAACCTGGCGCTGTCATAGTGAAATCACGCGGCAGTGTAGCATAACCACCATCTTTAGGTCCAAAAACATAATAAGAGCCAACTTCTGTCATGTTTGCATATTGAAAATTGTATTCAAATGTCAATTTTGTTTTGTCATCAAATTGGTACGAAATTACTGGAGCAATTACGTAACGGTCATTATGCTCAAACGGACGGAATGAACCTTTCTTTTGTGCAGCTCCATTAAAACGGTATAATAATTTTCCTTTTTTATCTAATTTTCCGTCAAGGTCTACACTTACTCTGTAAAAATCATAGCTTCCAACCAAAGCACTAACTTCTCCTTTTGTAACGCCTGTTGGTTTTTTAGTCACCACATTATAAAGTCCGCTTGGATCTCCGCTCGAAAGCATAAATCCAGCCGGCCCTTTCACAAATTCGATATGATCTACAAAACTCATATCTTCTGTCAATGGTCCCCAGAAAGAAGAAACAACATTAAATCCGTTTCTAAATGCCTGAATCTGTGAACCTCTCATGGTAATATTGGTATACAAATCTCCCCAATGTTCCAAACGCACAGCACCGCTCACGTTACGGATTACTCCATCGCTCATACTTGTAATTTGCTGATCTTTTAAAGTTTGAGCACTTACAATTTGTATGTTTTGCGGAATTTCAAGCACTGGTGTCTGAAGACGCAAAGACATTGATGGTTTATCCTGTTTGTATTTGTTTTTCGTAATTACAACTTCCTGAAGATCTTCCTGACTTTCGTTTAACGAAAAGTTTTTAGTCGTAGTTTGTTTTGCTGTCACTACAATATTGGCTTCCACTGGAGCAATTCCCACCGCACGAACTACAATAGTATAATTTCCTGGTTTTACTCTCGTAATTTCATATTGTCCTGAAACAGTCGTAACATCAGAATATTTAGTCCCTTTTAGTGTTACAGCTATATTTTCGGCAGCAGTGTTACCACCTAAAGAAATTTTACCTGCTACTTTTCCAAAGTCCTGTCCCATCATAGTTATCGAACATAATAGAAGCGCAAAAATGTAAACTCCTTTATTAAAAATTATTTTCATTTTGGTTTGATTTTAAATTGCTGGGCAAAAGTAATTTCAAATATTCGGTTTTCCAAATTATTTTTATCCGTTCTAAATAAATATAACAATTTATAAAAAATCAGCAGTAAAATTAGATTCAAACAGCCTTATTAAGTTATTTCCTGATAAATTAATCTAGGTTAAGTATTTATAACAGAATCTCTTTTTATCTTTATGATTCCAAATTCAACACAAAATTCACTTAATAAAATATTGACATGAAGCCAGATACAATAAGAAAAGTAGCCATTGTAGGTTACAATAGAATACCTTTTGCAAGAGCCAATACGGCTTATTCGAATGTTGGCAATAAAGAAATGATGACCGCAGCACTCACTGGTCTTATTGATAAATACGGGCTGAAAGGAAAATTATTAGGCGAAGTTGCTGGCGGAGCGGTTATTAAACATACCTATGACAATAATTTGATCCGCGAATGTGTGATGCAGACTAGTCTTGATCCTGCAACTCCTGCGTGCGATTTACAGCAGGCATGTGACACTGGAATTGAAAGCGCAGTTTATATCGCTAATAAAATTGCCCTGGGACAAATTGAATCTGGAATTGCAGGTGGTGTCGATTCTATTAGTGATATGCCGATTGCTGTCAGCGAAAAGCTTAGAAAAATATTATTAGATGCTAGAAAAGCAAAATCATTGGGAGAAAAAATCAAATTATTTCTAAAACTTCGCCCAAAAGATTTCAGTCCGTTAGTTCCTAAAAATGAAGAATCGCAAACTGGACTTTCAATGGGCGGGCATACTGAAATCACTGCCAAACATTATAAAATTTCAAGAGAAGATCAAGATCAATTTGCTTTAAAAAGTCACTTGAATATGGCAAAAGCTTATGATGAGGGATTTTTTAATGATATGATTACGCCTTTCAACGGATTAGAAAAAGATAATAATTTAAGAAAAGACAGTACAATTGAAAAATTAGCCAAGCTAAATCCAGCTTTCGATAAAGTAAACGGCACTTTGACAGCAGGAAATTCTACGCCTTTAACAGATGGGGCTTCTTGTATTCTTCTAGCAAGCGAAGAATGGGCAAAAGAACAAGGGCTTCCTATTTTGGCTTACATTACGTTTGCAGAAATTGCTGCTATCGAATACGTTAAAAATCAGCAGAATCTTTTATTAGCTCCACTATTTGCTGCTTCCAGAATGCTCGAAAAAGCAGGATTAAATCTTCAGGACTTTGATTACTATGAAATTCACGAAGCTTTTGCCGCACAGGTTTTAGCTACTTTAAAAATTTGGGAAAGTCCAGAACTCAGCGAATCGATTGGTTTAAAAAAAGCTTTAGGAGCTATCGATCGAAATAAATTAAACGTAAAAGGAAGCAGCTTAGCAGCCGCTCATCCCTTTGCTGCAACTGGCGGAAGAATTATTGGTGTAATGGCAAAATTGCTGAACGAAAAAGGTTCTGGAAGAGGTTTTGTCTCTATTTGTGCAGCCGGCGGACAAGGAGTTACTATGATAATTGAGAAATAAATAAATAAATAAATGAATATTTATAAAAAGCATTAAGAGAAATTGATGATAGATAAAATAAACCCGACAGGTTTTAAAAACCTGCCGGGTTTAATATGTAAAAAAGAATCTTACTAAATTTTTAAAAAGCAAATTCTTCAACAGAAGATAAGGCTTTCGCCAATACATTTTCTGTGAAATCAGGAATTGTAGTTCCTTCTGTGGAACCTTTTGGCTAAAAACTAAAACACTACAAAAACTTTACAGCAAATTTGTCATCGCAGCGTTTCTCGTGTTTTGACATTATGATACTCAATATGTAAAAAACATAACATTTGAAGATCAATATATTGTACAGAAAAAGATTAAATTTGAAATACCCAAATCATCTAAATTCTGAATAATTATGAGAAAAAATCTACCCTTTAATATCAAAAAGCGATTGTTCAATTATTTCTTATCAATTTTTGCTTTATTACTTTCGCTGCAATCCTATTCACAATATATTACCCAAAACCTAGCTCCTACAGCGGTCATTAAAGAAGGGCTCGCACTGGAACAATCTTCTGATGGAAGAATTTTTATTGCAGAAAGAGGCGGAATTGTCAAAGTATTTCAAAACAATGCTGTCTCGACTGTTTTTACCGTAACTACTGTAACGGACAATGAACAAGGTTTACTTGGATTAACCCTGCATCCAAACTTTACCACAAATGGTTACATTTATGTATTCTACGCCATTAACGACGGCGGTGTAATCCGACATCGTATTGAGAGAGTCAAAATCGACAATGCTAATCAAGTAGTTAGCAGACAGGAAATTCTACTTTTAGAACCTATTGGCGGCGGATTTCATAATGGTGGTGATTTAAAGTTCTTTAACGGATTTCTATATGTAACCGTTGGAGATAGTCAGCAAAATACAAACTCACAAGATCTTGATACTTATAAAGGAAAAATTCTTCGGCTAACAGAAGACGGTCTGCCCGCGCCTGGAAATCCATATTATGGAACTGGTTCTGTACAAAGACAAAGCATCTGGGTTTATGGATTTAGAAATCCTTGGAGATTAGTTGCCAATACTACAGCCAATAAATTATTTGTACTGGATGTTGGAACTTCATGGGAAGAAGTAAACGAAATCAGCAATCCAGCAATTCGCAATTATGCCTGGGGACACCCACAAGGCGGCGATGGAAAACAAACAGAAACCAATTTATTTACCAATCCGATATTTACTTATGCAACCGGAAGTATCGGAAATGCTTTGACCAATGGCTTATTATACAATCCAACAACGCCTCGTTATCCTGATCTTCAGGGAAAATTTATTATAAAAGATTTTCTTCGAAATGCTATTCGATCTTTCGATCCTAATATTCCAGATCCAGTTTCAACTGAGTTTTATACCGCACCACACCAGCAAGCACTCGGAATGATGTTAGGCAACGATGGTTATATTTATTATTGCGCTTACGGAAATAATGGTTCGCTAATTAAACTCGATTATATAGAAACTGCTGCGCCAACAATAGTAAATCATCCTGTTTCTCAAAGTATTATGCAGACTACTCCTGTAACTTTTACGGTTTCTGCAAGCGGCGTTGGGCTTTCCTATCAATGGCAGTTTAATAATGTAAATATTTCGGGAGCAAATGCTGCTTCTTATACCATTTCGAATGTTACAACAGCAAATGCAGGTGCTTATAGAGTGATAGTTAGCAATACTGCAGGCAATGTAACCAGTAATCCTGCAACGTTAACAGTAACACCATTTAGTAATGCTCCAACAGTTACGATTGTTTCTCCTTTACCAACTTTAAAATGGAATGCCGATGATGTAGTTCATTTTGAAGCAACAGCAACAGATATTGAAGATGGAACATTACCAGCAAGTGCATTTTCATGGAATATTGATCTTTTCCACGAAGATATTCCAGGAGCTGGGCATTCACATCCTGGTGCAAGTCCGCAAGGCGTAAAATCTGGTGATTTTACAGCATCTAATCAAGGCGAAAAAACACCAAATGTTTGGTATCGCTTTACAGTAAAAGTAACCGACAGCAATGGCTTAACAGCATCAACCTTTGTAGACATTAAACCAAATTTAGTCGATGTAACTGTAACAAGCTCTCCTGCTCTATTGGCTTTAGAATTCAACCAAAAACCAGTTACAGCACCATCAACAAAACAAGTTGTAGCCAATGCCTCTTTGCAGACATTAAATGCTCCAACTCCGCAATATGTTGGAAACATTAGATATGACTTTGATCATTGGGATCATGGCGGAGCGGCTAATCAAACCTTCAAAGCACCTGCAATAGGAACCGCAGTTTACACAGCTGTTTATACGGCAACAACACTTCCAAACGCACCTTATTTAGGAATAATAGCTCAAATTCCAGGCATTATCGAAGCTGAAAATTATGACGTTGGTCCAAGTGCTTATTTTGACAGCAATGGCGGCGGTGACACAGCTTACAGAGCTGGCGATGGCGTAGGAACTGAAGCTTGCAGCGAAGGCGGATTTAATCTTGCGTATGTGGCTAAAAACGAATGGCTAAAATACACTGCAAGAGTAAATACAACAGGAAATTATAATATCAATCTAAGAGTCGCATCGCCTTATAATACCCGAAAATTACATCTTGAAGTCGATGGTGTAAATGTAACTGGAACGGTAAATATTCCAAATACTACTGGCTTTCAGGCTTGGCAGACAGTTACCATTCCAAACATTCCTTTAACGCAGGGGGCGCGTGTGATTACTTTATTTTTTGAAGAAGGCGACATCAACGTTAATAAAATGGAATTTGTATTAACGGGAAGCACAACTGCACCAATTGCAGATTTTGAAGTTAATACCCAAATGGGATGCCTTAATACTGCCGTTACTTTTACTTCTGTTTCGGTTGGAACTGTTGATAATTATGTGTGGAATTTTGGTGAAAATGCGACACCCGCAACTGCAACAGGAATTGGTCCTCACAGCGTAATTTATTCAACCGAAGGAACAAAAACCGTTTCATTAACGGTTAGCAATACCATTGGAAACAATAAAAAAGAAATTGCTTACATGGTGCATAATTGCAGTCTTGGTGTTGAAAATCCAAATGGAGAATCCAATAAAATCATTGTTTTTCCAAATCCTTCAACAGGAATATTCCACTTATCTAAAGAATTAGAATGGACTGTTTATTCGCCTTTAGGAACTAAGGTAAAACAAGGAAAAGGAAATTTAATTTCTATTTCAGAACATCCAACGGGAATCTATTTTGTAAAAACAAATGCTGCTTCTAAAGCAATTTCTATCAGTAAACAATAAAATCAGCCTTAAAAATTCATTTTTTTGTAGTAAATTACAGCTTCTAAAAGACAAGTTCATTTTAAACCGTAAAAAAAATGATAGACTCAAAAATACCAGAAGGTCCACTTGCAGAAAAATGGAATAATTACAAGGCAAAAGCAAAGCTTGTAAATCCTGCAAATAGAAAAAAACTGAATGTTATTGTAGTCGGAACTGGACTTGCAGGCGCTTCGTGTGCCGCATCGCTGGCTGAACAAGGTTATAATGTAAAGTCTTTTTGTTTTCAGGATTCTCCTAGACGTGCGCATTCTGTCGCCGCACAAGGTGGTGTAAATGCGGCTAAAAACTACAAAAATGACGGTGACAGCACTTTTAGAATGTTTTATGATACCATTAAAGGCGGAGATTTTAGATCCCGAGAAGCCAATGTGTATCGTTTAGCGGAATGTTCTGCTGCTCTCATCGATCATGCAGTCGCTCAGGGCGTTCCATTTGCAAGAGAATATGCTGGTTATTTGAATAATAGATCTTTTGGAGGCGTTCAAGTTTCACGGACTTTTTATGCCAGAGGTCAAACGGGACAGCAGCTTTTACTGGGTGCTTATCAAGCATTAGAACGGCAGGCCTCTTTGGGAAAAGTAGCTTTGTACACACGCCATGAAATGCTTGAACTAGTAGTTATTGAAGGCAAAGCCAAAGGTATAATTGCAAGAAATCTTGAAACAGGAATTTTAGAACGCCATGCTGCAGACGTGGTAGTTTTAGCTTCTGGAGGTTACGGAAAAGTATATTATTTGTCTACTTTGGCAATGGGCTGCAATAGTTCAGCAATTTGGCGTGCACATAAAAAAGGCGCTTTTATGGCAGGTGTAAGCTGGATTCAGTTCCATCCTACTTCATTGCCGCAGCACGGAGCAAATCAGTCCAAATTGACTTTGATGTCAGAATCGCTTCGAAATGACGGGCGAATCTGGGTTCCTAAAAAGGCTGCCGATGACCGTGATCCAAATCTAATTCCAGAAGAAGAACGAGATTATTATTTAGAGCGCCGTTATCCTTCATTTGGAAACCTGGCTCCAAGAGATATTTCGTCAAGAGCTGCAAAAGAAAGAATCGATGCAGGTCATGGCGTGGGTCCAATGAAAAATGCGATTTATCTCGATTTTTCTGATGCCATTAATGCCCAGGGAAAAGATAAAATAGAAGCCAAATACAGCAATCTTTTTGCGATGTATGAAAAAATTACCGGCATTAACGCCTATAAAGAACCCATGCTGATTTCGCCGGCGGCGCATTTTACAATGGGCGGACTTTGGGTTGATTATGAATTAATGACCACCATTCCTGGATTATTTGCTTTAGGCGAAGCGAACTTTGCAGATCATGGTGCTAATCGTCTTGGAGCAAATTCGTTACTTCAAGCCTGTGTAGATGGCTATTTTATTGCGCCTTATACGATTCCGAACTATTTGGCTGGCGAATTAAACGCGCCAAAATTTGACATCTCCCATCCTGCTTTTGATGAAGCGGAAAAAAGCGTTAGAAGACAATTAGATCGTTTTTTACATACCAACGGAACGCTTTCTGCAGATTACTTTCATAAAAAAATCGGACGTTTATTATACGAGAAATGCGGACTTTCGAGAAGCAGGGAAAAACTTGAAGAAGCGATAATTGAAATTAGAGAACTCAAATCTTCTTTTGAAAAAGATCTTCGAATTACCGGCGATAATACTTTAAACAGCGAATTGGAAAAAGCAGGACGAATCGCCGATTATATTGAATTGGCTGAATTAATGTGTTACGATGCCTTACAACGTGAAGAATCCTGCGGCGCACATTTTAGGGAAGAATACCAAACTCCAGATGGCGAAGCTGTTCGCAATGATGAAGATTTCTGTTACGTTTCGGCTTGGGAATGGAAAGGAAATAATCAAGAGCCTGAGTTACACAAAGAACCTTTGGTATTTGAATCGGTTGAACTGGCTGTGAGAAGCTATAAATAATTGTGAATTGTGAATTGTAAATTGTGAGTTGTGAGTTGTGAATTGTGAAATTGTAACTGCAACCGAGACTGAAAACTGAGACTGAAAACTGAGACTGAAAACCGAGACTGAAAACCGAGACTGAAAACCGAGACTGAAAACCGAGACTGAAAACCGAGACTGAAAACCGAGACTGAAAACTGAGACTGAAAACTGAGACTGAAAACTGAGACTGAAAACCGAGACTGAAAACTAAAAAACAAAAAAACATGAAGCTGTATCTTAAAATTTGGCGTCAATTTGATACTTCATCAAAAGGAGAAATGATAGATTATGAAATTGATGAAGTGTCTGAACATATGTCTTTTTTAGAAATGCTGGATCTTTTAAACGAATCTCTTATTCAGCAAGGTGAGCGTGTTATCGAATTTGATCACGACTGTCGTGAAGGTATCTGCGGTCAGTGTGGTGTGATGATTAACGGACGAGCTCATGGTCCTTTAAAAAATACTACAACCTGCCAGCTTCACATGAGAAGTTTTAAAGATGGCGATACCATTTATATTGAACCTTTTCGCGCCAAAGCATTTCCTGTTTTAAGAGACTTAAAAATAGACCGAAAAGCTTTTGACTCTATTATAGCAGCTGGAGGTTTTATTAGCGCATCTACAGGTCAGGCGCCTGAGGCTAACAGTATTCCGATTTCTTATGAAACTGCAGAAGAAGCTTTTGATGCCGCTGCTTGTATTGGATGCGGGGCATGTGTGGCTTCATGCAAAAATGCCAGCGCCGCTTTATTTGTAGGTGCCAAAATAACACACTTAGCTTTGCTTCCACAAGGAAAAGTAGAGGCTTCTAAACGTGCCATTACAATGGTAAAGAAAATGGATGAAGAAGGCTTTGGAGCCTGCTCTGATACACGCGCTTGTGAAATCGAATGCCCACAGGGAATTTCGGTGCTTTCAATTGCTAAAATGAATCTGGAATATATGAAAGCTTTAGCTTTTAGGAAATAAATTTGTCAATTTATTATTTAAAATAAAACGTATTAATTGTCATTTCGATCCCGAGGCTTCGGGAGAGAAATCTCCGTTAGAAGCCCTACAAATTGGATTAACTTTGCGGAGTCACTTGCGGGGATTTCTCTCCCGAAGCCTCGGGATCGAAATGACAAAAATGAGAGAAAACTTTCTCCCTTAGTGTCTTTGTGGCAAACCAAAAATCTTAAACCACAAAATAAGGTGTCAAGATATCTTCAAAATTGTACAATCCGTTTTCTTTTTCTTTGATGTTTTCTGCTACGAAAATTACTCCGTTTCCAAAAGCTTCCCTAGAAATTGATTCGTGTATAATTCGAACCGTTTGAAAAGGAAAACCAAAAATTACTTCATGTTTTCCAACTATACCTCCAGCTCTCACAGAATTGATGTTCTCTTTATCTACATCGAGCGCTTCTGCAATTTTAATGGCAGTTCCCGAAGTTCCTTCTTTAGCTTTAAAATGTTCTTCATTTACTTCAATATCAACCCACGGCGCAATTTTCTTCAAAAATTTAGCGGCAAATAATAAATAGTTAACGCCGAGAGTAATATTCGGCGACCAAAAAACAGTTGTTTTCTGACCTAACTTTTTTAGAAACTGCAATTCCTTGTCTTTATAATGTGAAATTGCCGAAATTATTTTGATGTTCTTTTTTGCGGCGGCTTCACCATATGTGTAAATTCCCTGATGAGAAGAGAAATCTATAATGACATCTACTGGATGGCTTTCCAGCAATTCTTCAATAGGCGTTTTGAAACTAGAATAGATTAAGCCGGGTTCGTCTGACTGCACTCCAAAAAATTCAGGCACCGATCTGTGTTCTAAAGTTGTACTTTGTCTTAAAACCCATTCTAAGCAGAATTTTTTATTTTCTAATAATATTGAAGCTACTGATTTTCCAGTTTTTCCGAATCCGATTAATCCTATTTTCATAAGCATTTGTTTTTGATGAGCGAAGGGCTCGTTAGAAAAAATTGATACTGTAAAGTGGTAAATATCAATTCGAATTTTAATTCATAAAAACAGTTTTCAAACTGCTATTTGAGTAAAAATAGGAAAATCATAACAGAACTGCCAACGAAATTTAGATTTTATAACAAAAAATGAAGTTGTTAGTCGGTTTTTTATTACTAATGAAATTTTTTTGATGAGATAATTTGAAGTAATTTTTCTCACTGAAAAGTATCTTTTTTAAGCTAATTTCATACATAAAAAATACCTTAAAAAAAGGATTTGGTAATATACAACTAAACATATTTTCAGTAGATTTACAGCCTGGTACCCCAAGTTAATATCAGTAAATAATGGCTTACAATAAAAATGAATTAGTCCGATTTTTAGATGCTCAGAACAAATTGTATTTAACAGCTCTAGACGAAATAAAAAAAGGCAAAAAAGAATCTCCATGGATGTGGTTTATCTTTCCACAAATAAAAGGAATGGGTTCAAGTGATACTTCTAAATTTTATGAAATTAAAAATGCCGACGAAGCAATTGCTTTTCTTGAACATCCAATTTTAGGTAAACATTTGGTTGAAATTACAGCCGAATTAATCAAAAAAGAAAAAGAAAAGGTAAACGATATATTCGGAAGTACTGATGCCGAAAGACTGCAATCCTCCATGACACTTTTTGCAAGTGTTCAAAATTCAGAACCTATCTTTCAAGAAGTTCTGCATAAATATTTTGATGGATCGTCTGATTTTCATACACTTCAGCTGTTGTACAATAACCTGTAAATTGGTTGTATTTAAAGGCTTTGACTTTAAATTTGTATAAAAAATAACAGCTTTTTGGAATATTTAAAAATAAGATATCTATATTTGCAACATTGTTGCAATTACTTATTTCAGTATTAGATACTTAGTTTTGCACAGAAATACCACTGAATGAAAAGGAGAATCGTAGTTGTAAATTTCATAGCATCTTTTGCAGTATTGTGCGCAATGCTGTTTCAAACTGTGCACTCTTATGAACATTTTTTTAAACAACTTTCAGAAAGACCTTGTCAGCATCATTCAAGTGCCAATCAGAAACAAATAACACACAGTCATTCTACTGATACAAAATGTCATGTTTGTCATTTTTCTTTCAGCACATTCATTCCAAATGCTTTTCAGACTGTCATTTTTCAAAAAACATATGTAGAAACTAAACTGGTATTTACTTATACCAAATCAGTTTCAACATTCTTCAAAGGAAGCTTATTTGCTTTACGAGCTCCTCCTGCTCTATTTTAGTTTACTAGTTTTATTTTATCGAGTCAAATCTTTGTTTTCAAATTAAAGATTAGTGCAAAGAGATCTTATTTGCTCCTTTCTCTATCTGCGCTTTCGCGAATAAACCGCTGTAAATTTCCCTCATTTAAAACTATTCAGAATTCTAGCCTATTCCTATAGCTTAGAATGCTGTCATTTTCAAAATATATCCAAATCCAAATAATATAATTATGCTTACAGCCGAAAATCTAACCAAAAAATATGGTGATTACACTGCTTTAAATGCTTTAAACTTAACTATTAATGAAGGTGAAATATTTGCTCTTTTAGGGCAGAATGGTGCCGGAAAGACAACTACTATTAATTTATTTCTAGGGTTTATAGAACCTTCAGAAGGATCTTTAACTATCAATAATATTCCCGTTACATTAAACGCAAAAACTACTAAAGAATTTGTCGCCTATATTCCAGAAACTGTCATGCTTTATCCGAATTTAACGGGTATAGAAAATCTTAAATTTTTCTCCTCGCTGGCAGGTTTCAAATATTCAAAAGGTGAACTGGAATATTTTTTAAACAAAGCTGGACTTCAGACCAAAGCACACGACCAAAATCTCAGCGGTTATTCTAAAGGAATGCGTCAAAAAGTCGGAATTGCAATTGCAATTGCTAAAAAAGCTAAAGTGCTTTTATTGGACGAACCCACAAGCGGTTTAGATCCAAAAGCTTCTAATGAATTTTCTCAAATTTTAAAAGAGCTTTCTGCAGATGGAACGGCAATTTTAATGGCAACTCACGACATTTTCAGAGCGCGCGAAGTGGCGTCTCATATCGGAATTATGAAGCAGGGAAATCTAGTTACCGTAATTGAAGCCTCAAAAATCTCTGCAAACGAATTGGAAGATTTGTATTTACAAACTGTTTAAAAGGAAATACTGATTTCCATCTCGATAAAAATGAAACATTTACTTTCCTTACTATTTTTAGTAAGCACTTTTTCTATTGTCCATTCGCAAAGCAATCAAAAAGTTAGAGACAGCATCATTAAGGATTCTCTTGAACTGGAAACCAAGCGAAACGAATTGCAGACTGTTGAGATTGTAGGACGCTCAACGCGAAAATACAATAGCGACTACTCTTTTTCGGCAACCAAAACTGCTGCCTTAAATAAAGATATTCCGCAGTCTATTTCGACTATTACCAAAGAATTAATTGCCGATAAGGGAGCGATTTATCTTGCTGATGTAGTAAAAATGGCCAGCGGTGTAATTCCGGCCAGTTATTACAATCAATATACGATTCGCGGTATAAGTCAAAATGAAGAAGGACAGATTATAAACGGAATGCGAACCAGACAATACTATTTTTTACAACCTTTAACTAGTAATATTGAAAGAGTTGAAATAATCAAAGGTCCGTCGAGTGCTACATTTTCTTCTGTCGATCCTGGCGGAAGTATTAATATGGTGACCAAGAAACCTTTGGCAGTAGACCGAAAGGAAGTTAGTCTAACTGTTGGTAGTTTTAGTACTTTACGAGGAACACTTGATTTCACAGGTCCGTTAAACGAATCGAAAACACTTTTGTATCGTGTCAACGGAGCGTATCAGGAAGCCAAATCATTTCGGGATTTAGTCAATAATAAGTCCTTTTTGATTTCTCCTTCTTTTAGTTATATTCCGAATGAAAAAACAGCAATCAATACGGAGCTGATTTTAAGCGACATGACTGGAGTTCTAGACCGCGGACAACCGATTTTTGGAGCTGTTGCAGGTAAAACCAATTTACTTACAACGCCAATAAGTCTCAATCTAGGCGATTCAGGAGACTTTTTTAAATCGAAAGAAATGATTTTGATGACCAATTTTGCTCATAAATTCACATCAAAAATTGGTTTCAATGCTTCGTATATGAAACAAACCTGGACAGAGAACCTGCAAGAACATCGTACCACCAATGGTTTTGCTGTAGACATGAACAATCAGCCAGTTACGAGTCTGGCAATGATGCAGTTTGTGCAGCGCCAGCAATATTGGGATATCGATAATCTAAGCGCTTATTTAAATTTTGATTTTAAAACAGGCAAACTCAATCATAAACTATTAAGTGGTTACGATTTAAGCAGCTGGAACAAGAACATCGGCGGCGGGCAAAATGCTGCGAGAGGTTATTTATTAAATGACGGAACTGTGGCGAGTACTTTTGTTCCTGCAAATGCATCAAATTACCAAACTGTAACTGTAAACGGTGTTGTTTTACCCAAACCAAACGTCAATTTCTTTGATTTAAACAATCCTTCTTACGCTTTAAGAAATACACAGGATTATGTTTTAAATGTTCGTACAGCGCTTCCGTCTGCACTTACAACAACAAACGCAGTTTACATTCAAGATCAGATTCAATGGGAAAAATTTACTTTTTTATTAGGATTGAGAAACGAATGGTTCGAAGATATTACCAATTATGAAACGAACAACGAGATAACAGTTAAAAAATCTGCATTACTGCCTAGAATTGGCGTTACGTATGCTGTTAATAATGCTATTAATCTATACACCACTTACTTGGAGGGTTATCAGCCTCAGTCCAATACAACTACTTTAATGCCTCAGACAGGAAGTTTACCTGCGGGAAGTCTCTTCAAACCTTTGGAAAGTGATTTAAAAGAGGTTGGTCTAAAAGCTGTTTTCTTCAATAATACCGTAAGTTTTAATGCTGCTGTTTACGAAATCAATCAGCGTAATATATTAATGAACGCCAATGATCCTGCTAACCCAGATTTATTGGTAACGAGAGGTTCTGAAAGAAGCCGTGGTTTTGAATGTGATTTGGCTGGATATATTACTCCAGACTGGCAGATTAATGCTTCATACAGTTACATTGATGCGGAAATTACAAATGATGCCAATTCCTCATTAATTGGACAGCGAAAACAGAATACACCAAAAAACAGCGCCAATCTTTGGACACGCTACAATTTTGCTTCTGACTCTGCTCTGGATGATTTCGGAATTGGTTTTGGAATGCAGTATCAAAGCAGTAAAGTACCTTGGTTTACAAGAGATTTTATACTTCCAGATTTTACCATTTTTGATGCTGCTCTTTATTACAAACCTAATAATAGTAATATGCAGATTGCTGTAAACGCAGGCAATCTTTTGAATAAAACCTATTGGCTGGGCGCGCAGAATTACCTGCGTTTGTTTCCGGGAAGTCCAACAAACGTAAGCCTCACCATAACTTATAAATTTTAAT
Organism: Flavobacterium sp. S87F.05.LMB.W.Kidney.N; assembly: GCF_004366435.1. NCBI lineage: Bacteria > Pseudomonadati > Bacteroidota > Flavobacteriia > Flavobacteriales > Flavobacteriaceae > Flavobacterium > Flavobacterium sp. S87F.05.LMB.W.Kidney.N. Next base: position 512,391 of record NZ_SODX01000004.1, read on the forward strand.
TTATATGAAATTACTTCACACAGAACTCCTTATAGCCAGACATTTTAAAAACTCGATTTTTAAAAATCAGGCAGTTTATATTATTACCATTTTTATTGGAATTTTGCTCTTATATGCCGCATTCACAGGCTGGGACAATTACAAGAGTCAAAATGAAACCAGCGAAAAATATCAGCATGAATCTCGAGAAGACTGGCTGAAAAATCCAGATAAGAATCCGCATAGAATGGCGCATTATGGAAACTTTGCTTTTAGAAAAAGTACACCATTAAGTGTTTTCGAATTTGGAATGGAACCGTTTTTTGGAAATGCAATTTTCTTGGAAGCCCACAAACAAAATACAGCCAATTTCTCTGAAGCTGGATTTTCGAACAGTATGCTTCGTTTTGGCGAAATCAGTATTGCGATGGTGCTGCAGGTTTTGTTACCGCTTCTTATTTTTTTCCTCGGATTTAATGCGGTCGCAGCCGAAAGAGAAAACGGAACTTTAAAACTGCTTTTGAGTCAGGGAATCAGTTGGAAACAACTTTTAAGGGGTAAAATTTTAGGAATTGCAAGTGTGATTATGATGCTTTTTATTCCGACGATTTTGGTACTTGTTTTTATCTGGCTGTTGCTTCAGAATTTTACCATTTCTTCAGATGAAACGATTAAAATGGTCTTATTCATTCTTTTTCATTTTATTTATCTGATCTTCTTTTGTGTGATTGCCGTTTTAATTTCGGCTTCAGCCAAAACATCAAAAAAAGCTTTGATTTCATTAATCGGAATTTGGCTGGTTTTTACGATTATTTTACCCCGAACAACTCAGGCAATTGGGGCTTATATCTACGAAGCGCCGTCTAAAATTCAGTTTCAGAGTGAGATCGAAAAAGATATTCTGAAGCAGGGAGACAGCCATAATCCGAATGATCCGCATTATAAAGCCATAAAAGATTCACTGCTGCGCGCTTACAAAGTCGATTCTGTGCAAAAACTTCCCTTTAATTACTCTGGTTATATTATGACCGAAGGAGAAAAAATTAGTTCCAGAATTTACAATGAGCATTTAGCAGAGCTTTTAAAAATTTACAAAAAGCAAAATAGCTTTTCAAAGACAGTTTCCTTTTTGAATCCGTATATCGCGATGAAAAACTTATCGATGGGTTTATCCAATACCGATTACGAATCGTATGTAGATTTTCAAAAACAAGCCGAAGATTATCGTTATGCAATGGCGCAGAAAATGAATGGACTTCAGATTAAATACATCAGCAATAAAAAACCTGGACCAAATGATAAACCGCTTACGATTGGTAAAGAACATTGGGCCGATGTAGAAGAATTTCACTACGAACCTAAAAAAATCGGAACGGTTCTTAAAAACGAAATTATCTCGATTATTTCAATTATTCTCTGGATTTCACTGCTTTTCATTTTAGTTCGAATTGCATCCAAAAAACTTAAAGCCATTTAATATGTTAGCATTATTATATAAAAATTTCATTCGGTCAAAAGGAACCAAAATTGGGCTGCTTTTCTTGTTGTGCATTGGTTTTATAAGTCTTTTAATTGGAAAACAATTTCAGGACAAACAGCAGAGTAATATCGAACAAGCTGCCGTTTACCAGAAAGAACATATCGCCAGAAATGCCGCATTTCATAAAGATGAAATCGGACTTTTACTGTATTACATCAAGTTTTCCTTAGTTAATAAAACACTGCCTATAAACAGTTTAGCGATCGGACAACGCGATGTTAATCCTTCTATTCAAAGTGTTACGATTCGTGGATTGGAAGGTCAGAAATACGATTCAGAACTCAATAACCCTAATAATCTTCTGGCAGGAAATATCGATTTCAGTTTTGTACTGATTTATCTTTTTCCGCTTTTAATTATTTCCTTTTCGTACAATCTTATTTCAGAAGAAAAAGAAAGCGGTACTTGGAAAATTGTAGCAACGCAAAGTCAGAATACCTTCATTTACATTCTACAGTTATTTTACGTTAGAATTTTGAGTTTAATCGCATTGTTTACTATTTTACTTTTGACAGCTGTTTTATTCTTGAATATTCCACTGGATCAGACTTTTATCCTCTTTTACGGACTAGGGATTCTGTATATTTTGTTTTGGTTTTCGGTATGCTTTTTTATTGTTTCACTTCAAAAACATTCTAATTTTAATGCTGTTCTATTATTGACGGTCTGGTTGTTTTTAATAATCGTTGTTCCTGCCGGAATTAATGCTTACATCGTTAATCAATACAAAGTTCCAGAAGCTTTAGAACTGACTTTGAAACAGCGAAATGCGTATCACGAAAAATGGGACATGGATAAAAATGAGACTGTGGAGAAATTTTACAAACACTACCCGCAGTTTAAAAGTTATGTTTTACCAGAAAAAGAATTCAGCTGGCTTTGGTATTACGCGATGCAGCAAATGGGCGACGATGAGTCGGCAGCAGAATCCCGCGAATTGGAAACCAAATTACAGCAGCGAAACGTTGCCAGTCAGAGAATTGCACAATTTATACCCACGCTTCATACGCAGCTGCAACTAAACGAAATCGCCCACGCCGATTTAGGAAATCAGCTTTTATTTTTGAAAGAAACGAAGCATTTTCATGAAAAAATGAGATTGTATTTTTATCCAAAAATATTCTCAGAAGCTCCCGTAAATGCAGAAAAATGGGATAAGTTTAAAGTCGAAACGTTTAATGATCCAACACAAATAAGTTTTGCAAAAGCATTTTTACCATTACTGCTTTTCAATTTAGTTATGATTGGTTTTGGATGGAGGAATTTTAAACGTGAAGCAATTTAATTTTTTAACCGCATAATTTCACCGCAAAGAACGCTAAGATTTACGCAATCCCGAAGCCTCGGGACGCTAAGTTTTTAGCTTTGGATAGGTAAAACGTTTTTAACCACAGAGAAAACAGAGGTTTTACACAGAGTTCGCAAAGTTCTTACAAAGCTTTGCGAACTTTGTGTTTTTATAAAACTCAGCATGTCAAAAAATCTTTGCACTCTTTGCGTTAAAAATATCAAGTCTATCAAAAAACCTTTGCGTCCTGAGGCTTCGGGATTGCGTTAAAAATATCAGCCTATCAAACAATTTTGCATTAGAAAAACACAAGCAAATTCTTGTTTCTAAACCTATTCTGAATAAAATTTCTGCAAACAATTAATAATTTTATTTTATTTAGAACTAATATAAATAAACTTTTATATTTGCCGCTTTCTGAGCAAATCTGAGTAGTTTTTAAAATTTACTTAATATTGCTTATCCTAAGTAAATTTCGTTTCATGAACCACAATAACAGTTTCGAATTAAATCTCTTCAAATCCTTTAAGGAAGGAGACGAAACTGCATTTAAGTTTTTTTACGATAAATATTTTAGGAGAATCCAATCTTTCAACGTTCAGTTTATTTACGATCAGGACGAAGCTGAAAACCTTGCTCAAGAAGCCTTACTACACTTATGGCAAAATAGAGAAAACGTAGAATCTATTAACGGTATTCAAGCTTTCTTATTTACCTACGCCAAATCAAAATGTCTGAATTTAATCCGCCACAATAAAGTGAAGGACAAATTTAAGAATGACCTGCTTAACCACAAAGAACGAGAATTGGATATTGAGGTTTTAAATTCAATTCAGTTCGACACACTAGAATTAACAGAATTGGAGCGTATTATTCAGGAATCGATTAACGAATTACCGCCCAAAACCCGCGAAGTTTTTATAAAAAAACGCTTTGAGAATAAAAAAAATGCAGAAATAGCCGAAGAAATGAATGTTAGCTTAAAAGCTGTAGAAGCCCATATGACAAAGGCTTTGAAGATTTTAAAAACAAAATTATCCGACTATTTATTTCTAATTTTTATCCTTATTTATAATAATTAAGAATAAAAGGTAGGGTATTTTAATTCTGAGGTGTACTAACTATAGCGACAAGTTTAAAAACGCATTTATGACATCGGAACTAATTTATAAATACTTATCTAATGAAGCTTCAGAACAAGAAGTTCAAGAACTTTTTGATTGGATTGATGCTTCAGAAGAAAACAAAAGTCAATTTATAACTTTAAAAAAGACTTGGACTTTAACAGCAATTAGTGGAACTATTTCACCTAATACTGCTTCCGTAATGGCATTGAAACCAAAAAACAATGCAAGAAAGTATTTTAGTTACGCGGCCGTTCTTGTGGTTTTAATTGGTTTAGCAGGGCTCGCTTTTTATTTTAATGAAAGAACAACAGCTTCTAAAGAAATTGTTCTGGAATTAAGCGATGGAAGTTTTGAATATTTCACGCAGAAAAATGAGAATAATTTAGTCAATAGTAAAGGCGAATTAATCGCCCGAAAATTTTCAGACCGAATTGTTTATTTCGGAAAAGTTCTCGATAAAGAAGTTTCTTACCATACTCTGACAGTGCCGTATGGAAAAAGATTTAAGCTTACACTTTCAGATGGTACCTTTGTAAGTTTAAATTCTGGAACTACTCTACGCTATCCAGAGCAATTTGGAATAAACGGAAAAAGGAATGTTTATTTAACTGGTGAAGCCTTTTTTGAAGTTGCCAAAGATAAACAGCATCCGTTTATTGTACATTCTGATAAAATTGATATTGAGGTTCTCGGAACAAAATTTAATGTGACTGCATATCCCGAAGACAAAACTGTGAGTAGTGTTTTGGTTGAAGGAAGTATCCAAATGTCTGAAAAAGACAATCCTTTGAACGCCGTTTTGCTTAAACCGTCCCAAATGGCAGTCTGGCAGAATGAGTCAAAAAAAATCGTAACACAAACAGTTGACACAGCTGTTTATGAAGCTTGGACTCAAGGCGAACTTGTATTTCAAAATACCCCATTTTCTACTATTGCAAAAATTATTGAACGTACTTATGACGTTGAAATTATCAACGAAAATACTGTTTTGGCCAGACAGAATTTTACAGGTTCAATAAAAATTAGTGAGTCTAGTGTCGCCAATATTTTAGAACTCCTAAAACGTGACACGCCATTCAATTATTCTATTAAACAAAACACCATAACCATAACACCAATTTCCCATAACTAAATAAAACATGACATCTACGATACATTCCAATTTAAGAAAAATTCTATTTTTCTTAGGCTTCCTATTATCCTGTTTTTCAGCTTTTTCTCAAAATAAAACTATTACATTACATGTAAAAAACAAACCTATAAGCCTAATTATCAAATCGATTGAACAGCAGACCGATTATAGGATTATTTACAATGCCCGAAAAATTGATGTGGAACAATTAGCTGATATTAATGTTGATAACGCATCATTGGAAACCACTTTAACAAAGCTATTTAACGGAAAAAATATCTCTTTTTACATTCAGAAAAAGCAGGTCTTACTGACCAGTGCAAGTTCTACAAATGATTCTGGCACACCGCAGGAAACCGAACGATTCATCAGCGGAACGGTTTATAATGCCACAGACAAACAACCGCTTCCAGGCGCAACTATACGTATAAAAGGAACTGGAATGGGTGCTATAACTGACTTTAACGGGAAATTTGTTTATCAGTTAAAAGGAAATAACATCCAGAATCTTATACTTGAAGTTGGTTTTTTAGGAATGGAATCTCAGTCAAAAATAGCAGGAAATAATAAAGATTTTGTTTTCTATCTTCAGGAAACTACAGACGAATTAAATCCTGTTGTTATTACTTCATCTTATGGAACTACAAAATTAAAAGAGGAAATTGTAGGAAGTATTTCGACTTTAAATGCCAAAGATATTGCGGTAGAACAAGCTTCAGAAAGCATCGATAAAATGATTACAGGGCAAATTGCCGGGGTAATGGTTGAAAATACTTCTGGTGTTGGTGGTCCGGTAAAAATTAATATTCGTGGTCAGGGAACATTATCATCTTTAACAGGAGCAAAAACGGGAACTTCTACTCAGCCTTTAATAATTGTAGATGGTGTGGTAATGAGCGAAGAGTACGGTATTGATAGTTCTTTTTTTGATGGAAGTGGCGATACTGCAGAAAATTTAGCCAATCCGCTGATGAAAATTGCTCCAGAAAATATCGAAACAATATCGGTTTTAAAAGATGCTGCGGCAGTTGGTATTTATGGTGCTGACGGAGCAAATGGTGTTATTTTAATCACTACTAAAAAAGGAAGAAAAGGAAAAACACAATTTGGTTTCTCTAATCAGCTTGGAGTTTCATCGGCTATTAACCGAATTAAGTATCTAAATGGTGAGCAATTTACCGAGCTTAGAAACGAATACATGAAAAACACCACAACAGGTTATGTTCCTGTTGCCTACAATGGTATAAACACAGATTGGTTTGAGGTTTTAAACAGATCTGGAATCTATAACAAGTATAATTTTAATGTTTCTGGTGCTACTTCAAAATTTTCATACCGTACAAACGTAAGTTATACAAAAATTGATGAGCCGCAATTGGGTAACGATACCAAACAATTAAATGCAGGTATTAATTTAGGTTTCAATTCTGGCAAATGGAGTGCAAATTTGATGTTAAACCCAAGTTATGTACAAAAAGATGCTCCAAACATTTTTGCTAGTTTTGCCTATTTACCAACTCTTGCAGTTTACAACGCTGATGGTTCTTATGCAGATTTAGGAGTGAGCGGTATTACAAGAGGAAATCCGCTGGCAGCTATTGAACAAAATAAAAATGAAACACAGACATATGGTCTTTTAGGAAGTATAAATTTAGCTTATCAGTTAAGTAAAGCAGTTAAATTTTCTACACTTTTTGGAATGGACTACACTGATAAAGAGCAAGATCGTTACTTTTCTGCTGCAAACGAAAGTGGTCAGTTCAATGGAACTTTTACACTTAACGGAATTCTTTATCCAGCATGGGGACGTAGACTTTTAAATCAAAGAAATTCAACTAAATGGAACTGGCAGGGACAAGTTTTATTTAATAAACAATTGTCTGAAAACCACGAAATTGATGGTATTGCAGGTTTTGAATTGTCTGAAGACAGAACAGATTTTAATTATAAATCTGGAGTTGGATTCGTAAATCCAGATCAGATTAATAAAGTGACCGATGCGGTTAGGGACGATAATTTAGCAACGCCTTTAGTTGACGAATCGAAAAGCGGTCAGACGTATCGAAATGAAATCAGTTATAATTCTAGAGTTTCCTTTTTATCTCAGGTAAATTACAACTATAAAAAACGTTATTATGTTCTAGCCAATTTAAGACGCGACGAGAGCTCGGTTTTTGGAGATGATACTAATGTTGCCCTCAACGGAGGTGCTGGTTTAAGCTGGATTACAAGTAATGAGAACTTTTTACAATCAAACACTTGGATTGATTTCTTAAAATTTAAAGCAAGTTACGGTTCTACAGGTAACTCAAGAATTGGTTCATACAGATCAAAAGGTTTATATAATATTAGTCAAAACGATTATAATGGTAACTCTGGAGCAACTACGGGAGCCGCGCCAAACGGCAATTTAAGCTGGGAGAAAAATACAAAATTTAATGTTGGTTTTGACTTTAACATTTTTAAAAGAATCGAATTAACACTTGAATATTATTATGATAATAAAAGTGATTTAATTACGACTAGAGATATTCCTACAGAAACTGGATATAATTCTGTTCAATTAAATGCCTCTAGTATGTACAACAAAGGTTTCGAGCTTACTACCAGAATTAAATGGATCAAAAGCGAGCCATTTAAATGGACAACTACTTTCAATATTTCTACAGTAGACAGTAAAGTAACCGATCTAAAAGGTTTAGGAAGTGATTATGCTTTAGGAAATATTGCTTTAGCACAAAAAATTGGCTACAGCACGACAACATTATGGGGAATAAAATGGGTTGGTGTTGATCCTGCAACTGGAAGAGATCTTGTCGAAAAGAATGGACAAATTTACGATACAAAAACATACAATGATACTCATACCGTTGCAGACTGGGTGCCGATTGGAGATACTCAGGCAGATGCATATGGAGGTTTTTACAACAACTTCACATTTTACAATAATCTGACATTATCGGTTAGAGGAGATTTTCAACTTGGAGGAGATGTTTTTATTTCTGATGTTTACATCGATAAATATTCCAATACTCTAAATAGAAATCTTTCTGTAAATGCAGCAGATCACTGGAGAAATCCTGGAGATATTGTTTCGCAGTCAGCAGTTACATCCTCTCCTATTCTTTCTAACTTAAGCAAATATGTTTATGATGGTACGTATGTTAGAATCAGCAATATTAATTTGAGTTATAATGTGCCCCTGAAAAATACTTTTCTGGATTCGCTTGCTGTTTTTGCAGATGCTTCAAATGTGGCATATTGGTACAAAGCAAAAAGTCCGAAAGGAATGAACGGAATACGTGAATATAGTTTTATTTATCCTCAGGCAAGAACAATTTCTCTGGGACTTAATGCAAAATTTTAAAGAAATGAAATATTCAAAATACATCACATTATTTTTTCTGATTTTCTCATTACAAAGCTGTAGTGATTTTTTGGAGCAAGAACCTGGAACACAAACTTCTATTGATGAGCTTTTGCAGAATAAACAAGGTGTAATTACTGCCTTAACAGGTCTTTATACAGAACTTGAAGCCAATGTAAGAGGCGAACGTTTTGCTGTTTATGCCGATTTACAAGGAGGAAATATAAAATTTACACCAACAGCTTCAGGAACCAGTAGAGGTCAAATTTCGCCGCCGGGAAATCTTGAACAGGTTTATTCTTTTGAAGATCTAGCGCTAACCAGTAACTTCAAATCATTTTATGATGGGAGCTATGATATTATAAATCAAGCCAACTTAATTTTAGAGTACACACCTGCCCTAAAAGATGCTACAGAAGAAGAAAAAAATCAAATTACGGCCGAGGCTATGACAATTCGAGCTTATGCACATTTTCTTTTAGCGATTGTTTACAGCCAAGATTATAATTATACTCCAGATGCTTCTCATTTAGGAATTGTTTACAACACAAAATCAATTAAAGAAGGAATACAATACCCGGCCAGAGAAACTGCTGCTAATACTTACAATTTAATTATGAACGATTTAAAAGAGGCTATTAGTAATTACTCTTCAAGTTCGTTACTTAACGGACCTGCATATTCTTACTTTAATGTTAACAGTACTAAGGCTTTACTGGCGAGAGTATATTTACAAAAAAACGACTGGACAAACGCTTATGAAACTGCAAATGATGTCATTACAAATTCTGAAGTTAACCTAGTAGAAAAAGACAATTATCTTGGCGAATGGGCAAAAACAGATCTTCCTGTATCTGAAATTTTATTAGAATTTTCAATTCCAAAAGATTCTGAGGGTGTTGCTGGTAGTTCTATGGCAAGCTATTTTGGATATACATCGGCAACAAGCTATAATAAATATGTCGCATCTGATGATTTGGTTAATCTCTATGAAAATTCGGATTTAAGAAAACAATTATTCCTGACGCAGCCATTGCAGACTTTAGTAAATGGCGTTTTAGCTCCTGTAAATTATAACTTCACTAGAAAATTCCAAAATAATGCGGGTTATGTTGCATTCAGATTGAGTGAGATGTATTTAATACGTGCCGAAGCTGCTTATGAAACCAACAGAGCGGATATCGCTATGGCAGATATCAACATTATCCGCGCCCGTGCAAATGCTGCATTATTAACTAGTACGGTGAATCTTAAAGAAAATATTTTATTAGAAAGAAGAAAAGAACTTTGCTTTGAAGGTCATTTATTTTTTGATCTTGTTCGCAATCATAAGAATATTTCAAGAAATGACGGCTGTATTTCAACTAGCTGCAGCTTGACATATCCTTCTTTAAAATTTGTATTGCCAATACCAACATTCAACACTAATCTCAACCCTAACTTACAACAAAATGACTCGTATTAAGATATTTAGCATATTGTTCATAGGAGTACTATTTATTTCCTGTTCAAAAGATGACTATAAATTAGGTTCTGAAATTGATCCGTTTTTAAGATTCAATTTCTTGGTAAAAAGCGATAACACACCTGTAGAATATCCAACTGTAAACGGAAGTTTAGTTCCTGTGTCTAATTACGTAAATACTTCAGTAAAAACATTGAAAGTGCCAGTTGCATTAACTACTCGTAACTTAAAAAATACGGTTACTGCCAATTTTAGTGCAGTATCATCAACAGGTGATAACGAAAGTTTTACAGTAAATCCAGTTAATCAGTTAACTTTTCAAGGAACTAAACTAACCGATACTATCGCCGTTTCTTTTGATAAAAGATGGGCTGCAAATCAGAGTATTACTTTAAAATTGGAAACTGTTTCAGATCCAGAAATTCATATTGGAAATCTAAATACAGAATATCTAAATGATACTTTTAAAATTGATCTGGCCGCAATTACTACAAACTATACATTTCCTGTTAATCAATTAGTTGTTAAAGGAGAAGTTGGAGAAACAATCGATTTTAAAGTAAATTTCCCTAACGGATTTTTCCCTTCTGAAATAGAAAATGCATCTATTTTCAAATTCCAAAATGGTTTTGAATATTCATTAACGCATGACGATTTTGGTGACAACAGAAGTTCCATCAATTATCATTTAACACTGCTTGAAGATATTCAAAATGATGATGCCCGCTATGAATCAAAAATTACATTAGTAAATATTCCAAATTATAACGCCACCGGAAGTATTAATCTTACTATTGTAAAACCTATAAAATCGCCAAGAGATATTCAGGCGTATCCCGCATCAAAATTTACAGATCCAACCAATGCTTTTTATTTGACATACGGCGAACATTGGTTCAATAATAATGGAAACTGTACATGGCAGACTTTTAACGCTTTAACTTTTCCGGTTATTGTAACAAAAGACAACGAAAATGCTATTTTATACAGCGATAAAGGAACAGCAAATCCAAATGACGATGTATACCACGACGCTTTCAAAATCGGATTTAATGTTTCAACTGGGACTAATACAGTTAATTCTTTTGGCTTAAAAAGATGGTTTTCAAATGAAAGTAATTCGGCTGCAGTTTCTCCTGGATTTAATATCACCTCAGCGTTAGAGTTTTTCCCAGCAAACGGAAACAGCAAAACAGAAGGAACAGTTCTCGTAATTCCGCAGGATATTACAATCGGATCAAGTGCAGCAAACACGTATCAAATTGCCATTTCTGGAGATGGAACCTACAAAGAAATCAGCAACGGTTTATACGAAATTTCATTTGAACTAAAACTAACAAACGAGAAACTTTTCGGAGGAACTGTTTCTACGCAATACAGAATGTACAATAATAGAGTTTATACCAAACCAACTCCTTTAAATATTGAATGCCCGAAAGAAGTAACTCTTTAATTGTTGATGGTTAATTGTTAATTGTTAATTGTTGATGGTTGATGGTTGATGGTTGATGGTTGATGGTTGATCGCGATAGAGCTTTGTCAAAGTTTTAAACTTTACCAAAGCTTTTGGCGGGTAAAAAAAAAGTTTCAGGTTTCAGGTTGCTGCAGAACGTGAAACCTGAAACCTGAAACAAAAAAAACAAAAAAACAAAAACATAAAAAACAAAGCAAATTGAAAAAACTAATCTTCCCTCTCCTATTACTGTTGGGTTTGTCGGCTTATAAAAGCGTTGAAGAACCAGATTATATTGATGTTCAGGAATTACGAAAAATTTATTCTGGCGGTGATGCTTCCAAATGGCCTGCTGCGGAATTGCATGAAAGTATCGATAAAACTAAATTTCAGGATATTGGAGTACTTCCTGCGGTTCCTTATCCAGCTTATAATCCGTATTCTAAGGAAAAAGAAAGTTTGGGAAAGATCTTGTTTTTTGATCCGAGGTTATCGCGAAGCGGACAAATTGCTTGCGCTTCCTGTCATAATCCGGAATTGGGCTGGACGGATAATTTGACGCGTTCTTTCGGGCATGATCGCCAAACGGGAAAACGTAATTCGATGACAATTTTAAACTCGGCGTATGCCACATCCTTATTTTGGGACGGACGCGCTAATAGTTTAGAAGATCAGGCGCAGTTTCCTGTTTCAGATCCGCTAGAAATGAATGAAAAACTAACGATTGCCGTAGATAAAATTGCCAAGATTAAAGGTTATAATCAACTGTTTGCCGCCGCTTTTGGAGATAAAAAAGTGACTTTGGAACGAATTCAGTACGCAATTGCGACTTTCGAAAGATCAATTAATAGTCCGAAAAGTAAATTTGATCATTTTGTGAGCGGAAAATCAGAGACTTATACTGATTCTCAGGTTAAGGGAATGCATTTATTCAGAACCAAAGCGCAATGCATCAACTGCCATAATACGCCTTATTTCAGCGACAATCAGTTTCATAATGACGGTCAGACTTTATTCGGAACAAAAAATGAAGATTTCGGACGTTATAATGTAACGAAAGATGTAAAAGACATTGGCAAATTCAGAACGCCAACGCTTCGCGAAGTGGTAAACACAAAACCGTGGATGCATCACGGGCATTTTCCAACTCTTTTAGATGTGGTAGAATTGTATAATGGAGGAAATCCTTCTCCCGTTCAGAAAAAATATCTGGGAACTCCAAGAGATTCACTAATTCCGAAAGTAGATCCTGCACTTAAGAAACTAAATTTAAGCAAAGAAGAAATAAGTGATCTTTTAGCTTTTATTGAAACTTTGAGTACGCCAACCAGAAGAATTATGGTGCCAGAAATGCCGAAATAATTTAGTTAGTTTGTAAATTGTCCTAAATCTGTAAATCTAATCAGTCCATTTTCTTTGGGAACTGGGCTTTTATTTTTGGTACAAATTAAAACTTCATCTTCTGAATTCTAACAGCATTCAAAATTGCTAGTAAGGCTACTCCAACATCAGCAAAAACAGCTTCCCACATTGTTGCCAGTCCGCCTGCGCCGAGAATTAAAACAAAAGCTTTTACGACGAAAGCTAAAGTGATGTTCTGCCAGACGATTTTTTTGGTTTGCTTCCCAATGTTTATGGCCATTGCAATTTTGCTCGGTTTATCGTCCTGAATGACAACATCTGCGGTTTCAATTGCGGCGTCGCTTCCTAAACCTCCCATTGCAATTCCGACTGTGCTCAAGGCAATTACGGGTGCATCATTTACTCCATCACCGACAAAAGCAATAGTTTCGTTTCTGGCTTTAATTTCGTTTACTTTATTGACTTTATCTTCTGGAAGCAAATCCCCAAAAGCTTTTACAATTCCGAGTTTATCTGCAACAAATTGTACTACATTGGTTTTATCGCCGCTCAACATGGTTAGTTTAACTCCTAAAGTTTTTAGTTTGGTAACCGTTTCTTGGGCATCTTCTTTTATTTCATCGGCAATGGTTAAATAGCCCGCAAATTTCTGGTCGTAAGCAATTGCAATTGTAGTGTACACTATTGATGTCGGATCAATGTCGTAAGCAATAGAAAACTTATCCAGAAGCTTAAAATTCCCTACGTGCAGTTCTTTTCCATTATATGAAGCTTTTAATCCGTGTCCCGAGATTTCTTCAATATCTTTCAATTCAACTGAAGTATCAATTTGTCCCGCATAATTATGAATTGCAGTTGCAACGGGATGTGTACTTCGGCTTTCTAAAGCATTGACCAGCTTCAGGATTTCTTCTTTATCAAATTCAGGTTTTATAATGACTTCCTGCACTTTAAAAACACCTTCGGTCATGGTTCCGGTTTTATCAACAACAACATTTTGAATCGTGGAAATACTGTCTAGAAAATTACTGCCTTTAAACAAAATTCCGTTTTTACTGGCAGCACCGATTCCTCCAAAATAACCCAACGGAATACTGATTACCAAAGCACAAGGACAAGAAATTACCAGAAAAACCAAGGCTCTATACAGCCAATCGCTAAAAACATAATTGTCTACAAAAAGCATTGGAACCAGACAAATAGCGATTGCCAAATACACTACAATAGGCGTATAGATTTTAGCAAACTTTCTAATAAATAATTCTGCAGGGGCTTTTTTTGTAGTAGCGTTCTGCACCAATTCTAGAATTTTAGACAATTTGCTGTCATTATAAGCAGTCGTAACTTTTACTTCTGCAATTGTGTTTCCGTTTATCATTCCGGCCAGAACTGTTTCGCCTTTCTTTTTAGTGTCGGGTTTGCTTTCTCCCGTTAAAGCTGCTGTATTGAACGAAGCTGAGTCTGATAGTAATTCGCCATCTAAACCTAATTTTTCTCCCGCTTTCAGCTGAATAACAGCGCCAATCTGAACGTCTTTTGCCTTAACTTTTACTGCAGTATTATTTTCAATAATATTTACCTCATCGGGACGTTGGTCTAATAAACTTTTAATACTAGATTTAGCCCGATTAACTGCCATTCCTTGAAAGGTTTCTCCAATCGTATAAAATAACATCACGGCAACACCTTCTGGATATTCTCCTATAGCAAACGCACCAATTGTGGCAATACACATTAAGAAAAATTCTGAAAAAACATCTCCTTTTACGATACTTTCATAAGCTTCTTTCAAAACAGGAAGCCCAACTGGAAGATAAGCAATGGCGTACCAAATAGTTCTCACATATCCTGTAAACCAACTTTGTGGAAAGTAATTATCAAAGGCAATTCCGATTAATAATATAACGAATGAAACTATGGCAGGTAAAAACAATTTAAACCCGCTGCCTTCTACATTATGTTCATGATCGTGTCCGTCGTGGTCGTGGTCGTGCCCATCATTATCAGAATGCTCGGGTTCGTCATGCGAACAACAGCAGGCAGTTTTGGGTTTACTTTTTATATTTTTAACTTCTTTATCTTGATGTATCATGGGAAAGTTTCAAGTTTATTTGTTTCAGGCTGCAAGTTTAACCTTTGAATAAATTAATGTTCTAAATTTAAGCATTTTGTTTGTTGCCACAAAGGCGCTAAGGCACTAAGTTTTATATTTTGAATTGCCTCCATCTAAAGCTGTAGGCAATTCAATTTAATATTAAATGAAAATTGGAGACTCTGCTACTTTGCTACCAAATCTCAGCATTAAAAAAACTTAGCATCTCAGAATCTTAAAACAATCAATGTTCATGCTCTCCACCGCCCTTCATGGCAGAAAGCAGATAAAAAGCCCCTTTAGTAACTATTTTTGCTTCTGAATCAATTTTATCTACAAATTTTACTTCTGTGAAACCTAAATCTGTTGTTCCTGGCATTACTTCAACTGCTTTAAAATGAATTTCTTTTTCATGAGATTCTTCTTTTTCGCCTTCGGTATGCTTGTGTTTTTCTTTAGTATGCGATTCTTCTTGTACAAAAACAAAATACTTATCTGCATTTCGAACTACAGCATCTTTTGGTAATGCAGGAACGGTTGCATTTGTAATATTGATATTAGCAGAAACATACATTCCAGGAATCAAACCTTTGGCATCGGCTGGATCGATTTTGGCGTGAACGGCAACGGTTTTACTTTCGTTAGAAAAAGATTTATTGATTCCGAATATCTTTCCTTTAATGGATTTATTCGACTGATTCGTTAATACAAAATCAATTATCTGACCAATCGAAATAGAACCCAAATCTTTCTCGTAAACATTCAAATCTAAATGCATCTGGCTGTTGTCAACCACTTCAAAAAGCGAAACTCCAGTATTGGCAAAAGCGCCTTTCGCAATATTGATTTTTCCAACGTAACCATTTATCGGAGCCACAATTGGAACTAAAGACGAACTTCCTTTTGTGGAAACATGCAAAGCTTCTAATTTGTTTTTGGCTGCCTGCGCACGCGCTCTTTCGGCCGCTAATTTTGCTTTTACTTCCTGAAATACCTTTCTCGGATTTACATTTTCATCGCTCAAGGTTTTCTGGCGGTTGTATTCTAACTGCAAATATTCGACATTGGCAGAAGCCGAATGATAATCTTCCTGCATTTCAATCACTTCGAGATTTTGAATGGTTGCCAAAACTTTTCCTTTGTTCACGAATGTTCCTTCCAAAACATAAATATCTTTTACCGTTCCGCCAATTAAAGTCGAAACTTCAGCGGAATTTTGCGGTGGAACTGTCGTGAAGCCATTGGCTTTGATGATTTTATTCAGGTTTCTGTTTTCTACAAATCCTGTTTCAATACCCACAGTTTTATATTGAGATTCGGTTAAAGCAACTTCCGTTTGTGATTTTTCTTCTTCGTGTATTTCCTCTGTCTTTTTTTCATTGCAAGAATTTAAAATGCCGCAGTAAGCTATAAGCAGTAAGCTGTAGGCTAACTTTCTTTGCGGACTCTGCGATAAAATCTCTGCGATCTTTGCGGTTAAATTTATTTTCATTTTAATTGTTTTTGATGGTTGGAAATTGGAGTTCGATGGCGCTTTGATTGTAGCTGTGTGTCGCTTCTGCAAATTGTTTTTTAATATCAATCGCCTGATTTAAAAAACTGATATACGACCAGTAACTCATATCGCCATTGGCATAACTTTTTTGTGCTGTATCAATAATCTGATTGGCATACTGCAAACCCTCATTTTGATAATAAGCTAAGCTTTTCTGGTGCTTTTTAAAATTATTCTGTAATTCTTCTTTTTGCAGATTTAAAATCATTTTATTTTTATCCAAAGCCATTTGGGACTGCGAAATACTGATTTCAGCCGCTTTCGCTTTGGTTGTGTTAACACCTCCAAACAACGGAATCTGTAATCCTGCTGTAAAACCTTGAAACAACGATTCTGTATTAATGGTTTGCGCAAAATATCCTAAACCTACTTTCGGAGTTCGCAAAGCTTTAAAAGTCCCAGCTTCTTTTTGATAAACCGAAATTTGCTGTTGATAGAAATCGGTCATCAGAAGTTCTGCTTTCGAGGTTTCTTGATTTTCTACGAAAGTATATTGTAAAGCTGTATTTTCATCTGGAATAATGTTTTCATTGGTCTGAACAAAAAACTGAAGCTGTTTCTGGTAAATCGCCAAATCGTATTCTAGCTGTGCTTTTTGGGTTTCGATTTCTTTTACTTTGGCTTTGGCGCTAATCACTTCGATATTACCGCTTTCTCCCGTTTTAAAACGGAGTTCGGCGTTTTTTAAAAATTTGGTGTAAATTTCATTTAATTCTGAGTTTAATTTCTGAATTGAAACTCCATACAAATATTGATAATACGCCAGAGTTACTGCTTTTTCGACTTCATAAGAAGATAAAGCTTTTCGTTTTTCAGCCAATTTTGCGAGTTCTTCCTGTAATTGCCTATTGGCTTTGGTAATGTTTCCCAACGGAAAAAACTGCTGTACAGAAACATTATGATCAAAATCAACGCTATTGAATTGCCCGCCCTGATACTGCACTTGTAACGGATCTGGTTGAAAAGCAGTTTTCTTTAAAACGGTTTGTTTTTCAATTTCTTTATCAGCAATTTTTAAGTCGATGTTGTTTGATTTGGCAAGTTCTATTGCTTTTTCTAAAGATATTTTGGTTTGCGCTGATATTAGCGTGCTTGCTAAAAGGAATGCAATTAACCGCAAAGATCGCAAGGGATGCGCGAAGTTCGCAAAGGTTATTTTTCTTAGATTGTATGGTAATTTTTTCATTTCTTTAAAATTTTTCTTTTGTGCTTTGCGTAAACCTTAGCGTTCTTTGCGTTTAAAACCACTTTCCAGCATTAAATACAAAATCGGTAAAACGATTAATGTCAATATTGTTGCTGAGAATAAGCCGCCGATTACTACTGTTGCTAAAGGTTTCTGCACTTCTGCCCCGCCGCTTGTCGATAATGCCATTGGCAGAAATCCTAAAGAAGCCACGGCAGCCGTCATCAAAACGGGACGTAATCTTGTTTTGGTTCCGATAAAAACTCTTTGAAACGGATCTAAAATTCCCTCTGATTTCAATTGATTGAAATACGAAATCAATACGATTCCGTTCAGCACTGCGATTCCGAACAAGGCAATAAAACCAATTCCGGCAGAAATACTAAAAGGCATTCCTCTCAGCGAAAGCGCAAAAACTCCTCCGATCGCAGATAACGGAATTGCGGTAAAAATTAAAAGGGCTTGTTTGATACTTTTGAATGTAAAATAAAGCAATACCAAAATCAGCCCTAACGCAATTGGCAAAGCAACAGAAAGTCTTTGTGTGGCTTCGATTAAATTCTCAAACTGTCCGCCATACGTTACGTAATATCCTACTGGAAGCTTGAAGTTTTTATCGAGTTTTGCTTGAATTTCTTCAACTACACTTTTAATATCTCTTCCGCGAACATTCAATCCAACTGTAATTCTTCTTTTTCCGTCTTCGCGGATGACCTGCACTGGTCCTTGTTCGTATTCAACTGAAGCGACTTGAGAAAGCGGTACCTGCTGGCCGTTTGGAAGCGGAATAAACAAATTGCTGACATCTGTAATATCGGCTCGGTTGTTTTCATCCATTCTCACCACGACATCAAATCTTTTGCTTTCGTCGTAGATTTTTCCAGCACTTTCTCCCGCAAAAGAAGAACGAATGATTTGATTGATATCTGAAATATTGAGTCCGTAGAGTGCAATTTTGTCATAATCGTATTTAACGGTAATCTGAGGCAGTCCTGTAACTTTATCGGCCTTTAAATCTCCTATTCCCTCAATACTTTTTATTTTCGAAATTAATTCTGCCGCTTTCGCGTCTAGAATCTCTAAATCGTCGCCAAAAATCTTGATGGCGATATCAGATCGGCTTCCGGTCATTAATTCGTTAAAACGCATTTGAATGGGCTGAGAAATTTCAATATTCGCTCCGGGAATCACTTCCATTTCTTCTTTCATCGCATTTGCCAATTCTTCCCAATTACGATATTTGCTCCTCCATTCTTTTTTGTCTTTCAAAACAATAATCAAATCACCGCTTTCAATCGGCATAGGGTCGGTTGGGATTTCACCGCTTCCAATTTTGGTTACGATAGTTTTTATTTCAGGAAATCTTGCTTTTAGTAGCTGTTCATATTTGGTTGCAGTTTCTACCATCTGCGTCAGCGAACTTCCTGTCATAATCGTAGCATTTATTGCTAGATCACCTTCTTCAATTGTCGGGATAAATTCGCCTCCCATATTTTGGAAAATAATAAATGCTAAAGCAAATAATGCCAGTGCAGTTGTAAGAACAACTCTTTTAAATTTTAAAGCCTTATTAAGTAAAGGCGTATAACGATTTTCGAGCCACGCAATCATTCTATCACTAAAATTGGATTTGTGCTCTGTTTTTTTAGACAGAAATAAAGCACTCATCATCGGGATGTAAGTCAATGAAAGTATAAAAGCTCCAATAATGGCAAAACTAACCGTCATTGCCATTGGTTTAAACATTTTTCCTTCAGTTCCAATCAAGGCTAAAATGGGCAGATAAACGATCAAAATAATGATTTCTCCAAAAGCAGCGCTATTCCTGATTTTTGAAGCCGAATTATACACTTCATCATCCATTTCTTCCTGCGTCAATTCCTTTTTATTTTTGATTTTCTGAAGATGATGCATGGTTGCTTCTACAATAATAACGGCACCATCGACAATGATTCCGAAATCTATTGCCCCCAAACTCATTAAATTTCCGCTTACACCAAAGGCATTCATTAAAATCACCGCAAATAACATTGCCAGCGGAATTACAGATGCTACAATAAGTCCTGCGCGAAGATTTCCTAAAAATAAAATCAGTACAAAAATTACGATTAAAGCACCTTCTAGCAAATTCTTTGCAACTGTTTTAATAGAATTATCAACGAGTTTTCCTCGGTCGATAAAGGCTTCTGCAACAACTCCTTCGGGAAGACTTTCATTAATTTGAGCCATTTTGTCGTGAATCCTGTTGACAACAGCGCTTGAGTTTTCTCCTTTTAGCATTAATACCAAACCCGAAACGATTTCGCCTTTTCCGTCTTTTGTAGAAGCGCCGTAGCGCAATGCAACACCTTCGCGAACCTGCGCCACATTACGCACCAAAACTGGTGAACCGTTTCGGTTTTTCACTACTACATTTTCAAGGTCTTTAACCCCTTTTGCCATTCCGACGCCACGGATGAAATAAGTATATTGATCTTTCTCAATATAAGCCCCGCCGGTATTTTGATTGTTCTTTTCTAATGCCTCAAAAATTTCAGTAATCGTAACTCCTAAACTATTCAGCATGTTAGGGTTAACGGCAATTTCGTATTGTTTTAGTTTTCCGCCCCAGGCACTTACTTCAGCAACACCACGGACTCCCTGCAATTGCGGAATAATAATCCAATCCTGAATGGTTCTTAATTCGACGGCGCTGTATTTGTTTTCATACCCTTTTTTAGCGTAAACATCATATTGGTAAATTTCTCCCAAACCAGTTGAAATTGGTGCTAATTCTGGAGAATCTACATAATCTGGAATATTTTCTTCGGCTTGTTTTAAACGCTGGAAAATTTGTTCGCGTGCCCAGTAAATATCAACGTCGTCTTCAAAAACAACGGTTACAACAGATAGTCCAAAACGGGAAATACTGCGGAGTTCGATAATATCTGGAACGGTTTTGACCGCTCGTTCTAACGGATACGTAATTAACTGCTCCACTTCCTGACTTGCCAAAGTTGGGGCTGTTGTAATAATCTGCACTTGATTATTGGTTACATCGGGCAAAGCATCTAGCCGTAAATTTTTAAGTGAATAGCTTCCCCAAGCTATTAAAACAAGGGTAAATAATAGTATAACGAATTTGTTTCGTATACTAAATTGAATGATTTTATCTAGCATTTGAATAATAAAATAATGACATGAGAAATGAGACAAGAATATGTCTTATAAACCTGTGGTAAGTCCACAACTCTCTAACCCGAATTCCGAATTTTCGGAAACAGGCATCATTATGCTATTTGAGGGGGCTGCCATATGCTTCCGTAGAAATTAGAAGCAAAAACAGAACGATAATTGGGTAAAGGAATAGAAATAAGATTGTATGCGGCAGGAAATTCAAGACTTAAAACTGATTGATAGCTTAAAACTTGTGCACTGCAGCAATTGCAGGTGCAAAATGGAGAGCACAAATCATTGTGTTTGTCATGAGAATGATTATCCTCAGATGAAAACTGAGCTGTTTTATGCATAGCGCTATTTACTTCCATATCTGCGCAGGGCATATTTGAAAGTGCCATCAAATAAATTGACATTACAATTGCTATCCATCTCATGAGTGTAAAAATAATACTTTATTTAATTCCGTTTTGAAAAAAAACATAATCAATTGACTTTTAATCATATTTCTTTAAAATTTATTTTCGGCAAAAGAAAATTTAGTTAACTTTAACATGAAATAACATATTTTTTATTCAAAAATCTACGCCGAAAACAAATAAAAGTAAAATTACAGCCCAAATTATATTTTAAGAATACACAAGTCATATTTTATTTTACGCAGTTTTATTAATTATCTAATACCCCTAATAAATGAAATGTAAAAGATTAATATCAGCCTTTTTCTTATTATCAAGTATTCAATTTTTTGGTCAGGTTTATACCGACAAAATCGTAGGAGAGAAAAACCAACAGCTTAAAGACAGTCTTAAAGTAGTGGAATATCCTTATTCTTTACCAATTTGGGGTCAGAAGGTGGCCCAAAAAGGTTATAATTTACCTTACTCTGCCGGATTATCTGTAAATTACTTTTGGCAGGATTCTGAAATCGTCATAAAAAATCTGGAGGTTGGGTTCAATAACGGTCCACTTTACAACTTAGACGAAATTGTTCGCTTTGATAAATCTTCTGTAGAAGCAGGTGCTATAACTATTAGACCAGATATTTGGCTGCTTCCTTTCTTAAATATTTACGGAATTTTTGGTAAAGCAAAACCAACAACTAAAATCAATGCTGGAATTTGGATTCCTGACGCTGATAATAATTGGTCTCAGATTGCAAGTTTTAATACAAAAGCAAATTTTGACGCTACCACATTCGGAATTGGTATGACTCCAACCATTGGTATTGGCGGAGGCTGGCTGGCACTGGATATGAATATGTCCTGGAGCGATGTGGATGCGCTGGACAAACCGGCTTTCTCTTACATATTTGGTCCAAGATTAGGTAAAACTTTTAAACTTCGTAAACCCGAAAGAAATATCGCTGTATGGGTTGGCGGTTTTAGAGTTCATATTGAAGGAGGAACAAAAGGAAATATAGCTTTATCGGATATTTTTGATCTTAGCAATGCTCAGACCAAAGTTGATGACGGTTTGACAAAAGTATCTGAAAACCAAACAAAAGTGGATAATTGGTGGAATGGATTAACTCCGGCCCAACAGGCAAATCCAGTAAATGTTGCTAAACATAATACAGCAAACCGTGCATTAGAAAGAGCAGGTACTTTTTTAACTACTCTAGACGGAGCTTTAAGTACTGCAGATTCTTCGACAATTCAATATTCACTCCAAAAGTCACCAAAAGATATGTGGAATTTTATTGTTGGAACGCAGTTTCAGTATAACAAACATATAATGCTTAGACTTGAAACAGGATTTTTAGGAAGTCGTACACAGGTTTTAGGAGGTCTTCAATACCGTTTTGGACTTTAATCTTAGAATATGAAAAAAGGTTTATTATTGCTTTTTATGCTTTTCTCCATTGCTCAAGCGCGGTCTCAAGTTTTAATTTCCTTAATTTTTGGAGATAAACTAAATTCGCCTTTTTTAGAATTTGGTCTAGAAGGCGGACTCAACCTTTCTGATATTTCTGGGCTCGAAAGTTCTGGAACTAATCCTGGTTTTAATCTGGGTTTTTATTTTGATTTTAGATCGAAAAAAAATCCCGCATGGATGATTAATACAGGTGTTATTGTTAAATCGCCAATGGGTGCGCACCACCTTCCTGTTTACTCTTTAGATGATGTTAACTTGGATAATACTTTTGAAGGTGGAAGTGTCAATCGTGAAATACGCTATTTTAATGTGCCGATTTTAATTAAATACCAATTCAAAAATAGAATTTATCTTAAAACCGGACCTCAATTTGGACTTCTGGCTTCGGCTTTTGATGAGTTTACCAACGAGATTAATAAAAACGATGTTACTTATAAGAAAAAAATCAGAGACGAGATTCGTGTTATAGATGCTGGAATTGCTTTGGGAACCGGCTATCATATGAATATTGGCAACGGATTAAATATAACAATTCAATATTACTACGGATTGGTTCCTGTTATGAAAGGTGACGGACCAAATGTCTACAACAGATCTTTGTACCTGACAGCTGGAATCCCTATTGGAAAAGGAAAAGCAGCACAAAGAAGAGCAGAAAAAAATGCCGAAATGAATAAGGTTATACTGCCGGAAGACAAAAACTAAAGTTTATTTATTTGTTTTATGAATTCTAAGATTTCTTCGGTACTTAAAACAAAATCTGGCGTTGTGTGTAAAATGGCGTTGTTAGGCATAAAAGGCATATCTGCAGACAACGGGTTTTGAATCACAATTTTACCGCCCGCCGCCTGAATGGCTTTTAATCCAACAGTTCCATCAGAATTTGAACCAGAAAGCAGTATTCCGATTAAATCTGGGCCATATATTTCGGCTGCAGATTCAAAAGAAACATCAATACTTGGTCTGCTGTAATTTATTTTTTCTGAAGTATCTAACGAAAGAGTTTCGTCTTTTTCAAACAACAAATGATAATTTGAAGGTGCAATGTAAATGAATCCAGTTCTTAATTTTACCTTGTCCTCTACTTCTTTTACTTTTATTTTGGATCTCAAAGCAATTAAATCTTCCAAGGTTTGCTCGTCTGTACTTTTTCTATGTACAACGATTACCAAGGCAAAAGAAATAGAATCTTCGATAAATGGCAAAATCTGTAATAGTGCTTGTAAACTTCCTGCAGAGCCTCCAATTATAACTACTTTATAATGATTTATTATTTTATTTTCCTCCATATTTTCTCTTTATCAAATTGTTTGTATTTGGTTTGAGAGATAGAATATTTGATTGTTTCTTTTGTCCCGAGTGCCAGAAAACCTAGTGGAGCCAGACTATCATCAAAAAGGCTTATAACTCTTTTCTGTAGATTATTATCAAAATAAATTAAAACATTTCTGCATAAAATAAGGTCAAATTCATTAAAAGAAGTGTCTGACACTAAATTATGCTGAGAGAAAACCATTTTTTCAGAAAGGTTTTCATTAAACTTCGCAAAACCATAATTTGCAATATAATAATCCGAAAAATCTTCCTGCCCTCCAGAATCTCGATAATTATCGGCGTAGTCTTTTATCATTCTCAACGGAAAAATACCGCTTTTTGCTGTTTCTAAAACGGTTGCATTGATATCTGTTGCATACAATATTGATTTATGCAGTAAACCTGCTTCTTTCAACATAATAGCCATAGAATACACTTCTTCGCCTGTAGAACATCCTGCATGCCATATTCTTATAAACGGCTTAGTTCCTAAGAGCGGGAGAACTTCTTTTCGAAGTGCCATATAGAAAGACGGATCACGAAACATTTCTGTAACATTAACCGTTATTTCATCAATCATTCTTTTACAATACTCCGGATCTCTTCGAACTTTTGACAAAAATTCATGAAAATGTTTAAAGCCATCCAAATAAAAAACCCTGTTTACGCGTCTTTTAAGTGAGGCTCTGGAATAACTTCCAAAATCAAAACCATAATATTCGTAAATTTCATTTATAAGAGTTTCTAATTCAATATCTTCAATCATAATTTCATTTAAATTTCACCCAAGATTTGAAGTAATTTATCAACATCTACGGGTTTTGAGATGTAGGCATCAGCTCCAGCCTCTAAACATTTTTCTCTATCTCCATTCATTGCCTGGGCAGTTACTGCCACGACAAAAGTAGATTCTTGTGACGGAATTGCTTTTATCAGCGGAATTGCTTCATAACCATCCATTTCTGGCATCATCATATCCATCAAAACGGCATCTATAGAATTGTCATTTGATAATATTTTCAAAGCTTCTTCTGCGCTTAAACAAGACAAACAGTCAAAAGATTTTGCTTTTAAAGTATTCACTAAAGCAAAAATATTTCTAGAATCGTCATCTACAATTAATACTTTTTTCTTCTCCATTTACAGTATTTTTAAAGATTAGATTTTATCATATAACCAAACTCGAAGCAGTGATAACAGCTGATCTACATCGACAGGTTTTGTAATGTAATCTGAAGCTCCCGCTTTGATACATTTTTCTCTATCGCCGGTCATTGCTTTGGCTGTTACAGCTATTACTGCTAAGTTAAGAAATTTAGGGTTACTTCTTATCTTTTCTGCTGTTTCATAACCATCCATATTTGGCATCATCATATCTAATAATACAACATCTGTATCTGGATTCTCATCTAAAATTTTAATAGCCTCTTTTCCATCAAAAGCTGTAATAACATTCATTCTAAAAGCTTCTAAAGCCTTAGAAAGTGAATAGATATTACGAACATCATCATCAACAATTAATACTTTCTTTTCATATAAAATATTATTTAATGAATTCAGTTTTTTAGCACTTTCTTTTTTATCACTTCCTTCTTTTTTCTTGCTTTCTACTAGATGAAGGAAAAGCGAAACCTCATCAAGCATTCTTTGATATGAATGTGCGGTTTTTACAATAATTGAATCGGCATATTTTCTAATTTTCAATTCTTCTTTGATCGACAAACTTTTCCCTGTAAAAACAATTACCGGAAGATTTTCTAAACCTGGGTTTTTCTTCACTCCGTCTAGAATTTCGTAAGCTTGTTTATCTGGAATTCCCATATCTAGAATTACACAGTCAACATCTTCTTTGTTTAAAATAGTTAATCCTTCAGAAACATCACTTTTAATTTCAGAATTGATATTGTATGTCTCTAAGAAATAAGCTAGTGCTTTGGCATGCTGTGGGTTATCTTCAATAATTAAAACTTTCTGCGATTCGTTATTGATGATATGCTCAATGCGCATAAAAACTTCTGGAATTCTGTCAAAAGCAACTGGTTTGTCTAAGAAGTCCACAGCTCCTTTTAACAAACTTTCTTGTTTTAGTTTGTGAGAAGACATGATGTGTACCGAAATGTGTTTGGTATGAGAATGATTTTTCAATTCTTCTAAAACTTCCCAGCCGCTCTTAATTGGAAGTTCAATATCCAATAAAATTCCGATTGGTCGGTAAATTAAAGCAAAATTCAAGGCATAATCTCCTCTTACGGCAACAACTCCTTTATATCCTTTTTTCTGTGTGAAAGCCAATAATGATTTTGCAAAATTGATATCGTCTTCTACAATTAGAATTACTTTATCACCTTCAACAATAGAATCACGGTCGTCTTCAATTTCTGCAGGAACAACTTCACTAATATATCTTGGTTTTGGCTCTTGATCTTCTGTTTCTTCTTCTATTAATTCAGCCTCTGGAATTTTGTTGACAGAAACTTTATTAATTGCAAAACCTAATACCGGAAGGCATAGTGTAAATGTACTTCCTTCATTTACTTTACTATGCAGAATAATTTCTCCTCTTAATAATTTGGCTAATTCTCGGCTGATTGATAATCCTAGACCAGTTCCGCCATATTTACGTTTCGTTGAACCATCGGCTTGCTGGAAAGCTTCAAAAATTAATGGTTGTTTTTCTAGCGGAATTCCGATTCCGGTATCTTTTACAATAAAGCAAATAATTTTATCATCATCGCTGTCTACTTTAATTTCAAGAGAAACTATTCCTTTTTCGGTAAACTTAATAGCGTTAGAGATAAGGTTTTTCAGGATTTGTTCTAAACGCATTTTGTCAGTTTTAATAACAATTGGTGCGTCTTTGTCTATAATCTCAAAATTAATTCCTTTTTCTTTGGCAACCAGATAGAATAAATTATGCAGGTTATCTGTAATTTCTTTTGTTGAAACCTCTAAAAATTCTAAATCCATTTTTCCTGCCTCAATCTTAGATAAATCAAGGATTTCGTCAATTAATCCCAATAAGCTGTTTCCAGAACTCTGAATTACCTGTGCAAATTCGATTTCTTCTTTGTTCATTGTTTTGTTGTTATTTTCAGACAACAAGCGGCTCAACAATAAAATAGAATTTAGAGGAGTTCTTAATTCGTGCGACATATTCGCCAAAAACTCCGATTTGTAACGTGTCGTTAATTCTAAAGCTTCTGATTTTTTCTGAATTTCAGTATTTTTTTCTTCCAATAAAACGCTTCTTTCAGATAATTCTTCATTGGTTTGTTCCAATTCTTCCTGCTGCACGCGAAGCTCTTCTTCAGAAGCTTGTAATTTTTCAGTCTGTGCTTCCAATTCTGCATTAATAGCTTCTAATTCGCTATGCTGAATTTGAAGTTCTTCAGACTGCGATTTGGTTTCTTCCAAGAGTTCCATAACTCTTTTGCGATTCTGAGTTGCTTTTAAAGCGATTCCAATATTATTAGAAACCAAATTTAAGAATTCCAATTGCAGTAAAGAAAAACCATAAATACTGGCTAATTCTACTGCTCCTTCTACTTTAAAATCCATTAATGGAACAGCAACAACATGCGTTGGCTTAATTTCACCTAAAGCATAATTGATCTGAATATCTTCTGGAGATAAAGATTTTAATTCCAGCATTTTGCCTGAAACGATGGCCTGGCCAATTAAACCTTCTCCTTTTTTAATTCTTTCGCGATTTTTACTCGGAATATAACTGTAACCACCAGTTACTGTTAATTCTTCACCATCAATAACATACAAAACCCCAGCACTGCTGTTGGTATATTGGCATAAAAATTCGATGACATCTTTTGATAGTTTCTGAATCGTTTTTTCGCCCAGCATTTTATCATTTAATGATGCAATACCAGACTGCAGCCACTCTTTCTGAGATAATAATTCGAAAGAACCTTTTAACGAGTCTTTCATTTCGTGAAGTGATGAACCTAATGCTCCTAAAGTATCCGATTTTCTATCATCAATCTGCACATCATAATTTCCATTAGAAATTTGTGTTGCAATACTGCTTATAACTTCAAGTCTTTCAGCCGTTTCAATATCTTTACGCTCTAATTCTTTCTGCAGTAAGGCTCTTTCATTATGGTCTCTTAAAATTCTTGCAAAGAATACAACAGTAATAATCATTGCAATTATAAATGCTGTAATAATTAAAATAAAACTATAGTTTCCGTATCGTTCAGAATTTCCGATTCGTTCTCTTAGAAGGGCCTGCTCCGTATTTTCTACGCTTTTAAATTTACTGCGAAGTTCATCCATCATCTTTTTACCTTCTTCAAGATCAAAAGTGGCATTTTTACCTCCAAGCTGTTTTTTTACAACTTGGTTGTGGAGATATTTAAAAAAGTTAGAACGAAGCGGTTTTAATTCGTTCAATCTTTTTTGCTGTGTGGGATTGTCGACGGTTAATTCATCCAGCTTTTCAAAATAAACAGCAGATTCTTTTTCTGCGTCATAATGTTCCTGCAGGAAATCTTTGTTTCCGGTTATTAAATAGCCGCGCATACTGGTTTGGGCATCTGTAATAACAGATGAAGCGGTATTTAGGTTATAAATAACATCCTGTGTATGATTAACCCAGGCATTACTGTCGAGAAGACTTTTAATACTTAAAAAAGATGCAGTCGAACTAATCATTAAAATCAGCAGGGAAATTGACGAACTGATTAGTAAATTTCTTTTAAAATTACTGTCCATAGAGATTCTGTACTATTTTGTTTATTTGGTTATTTACTAGTTAAAGGAAGTATAATTATAAAACTTGCCCCCTCGCCTTGTTTACTTTTAGCGGTAATTAATCCGTTATGCTTTTCAATAATTTTCTTGGCAATTGCCAGTCCAATTCCAGTTCCTTCGTAGGTTTGGCGGTCATTTAAACTTTGAAAGATAATAAAAATTCTATCTAAATAAATTTCATCAAACCCAATTCCGTTGTCTTTTACCGTGATTCTGCAAAAATTTCCATCTGGCGAGGTTACACTGTCAAATGATTTTTCGAGTATTATTTCTGAGGTAATTTCGATTACTGGTTTTTGCTCACTTCCAGAAAATTTCAAAGCGTTTCCTATCAAATTTTGAAAAACCTGTCGCATCTGGCTCGGAATACTATCTACAGTAGGAAGTTCGTTTGTTTTTATTTCAGCATTTTTGTTTTCTATCAGATAATCGAAATCTGAAAGTACTTCTTGTAAAACCTCATTAAGATCTGTTTTTTCTGGTTTTACCTGAGCTGAAAGTCTGGAGTATGCCAAAAGATCTGTAATCAAAGTCTGCATCCTTTCGGCCGATTTTATTGTTCGATTTACATAATCGATTGCTTTATCGTCGGTTTTTAGATAAAGGTCTTTTATAATTTTAATAAAAATCTGGATCTTGCGGATAGGTTCGTTTAAATCGTGTGAAACAACCCATGAAAACTGTTGTAATTCGTGATTACGAAGTTCTAATTCTTCATTTTTTTGAACCAATTCTTTTGTTCTTTCTGCAATTTTAATTTCAAGATTGTCCTGCGCTTCTTTTCTAATTTTAATTTCTTTAGAGAGAAGGTCTTTTATGGCTTTAAGTTCATTTTGCTGCTCATAGATTTTAATAAAAGTTTTTACTTTTAAAATCAATAAATCAGAATCAACTGGCTTTGTAATATATTCTACAGCTCCCGTTTCATATCCTTTGAAAATATATTTTTTCTCGGTATTAAGTGCCGAAAGAAATATAACAGGAATATCTTTTGTGCGTTTATTTCCAGAGAGAATTTTAACCACTTCAAAGCCGTCGAGTCCCGGCATTTGAACGTCCATAATAATCAGACAATAATCTGTTTTTAATATTTTCTTTAAAGCTTCTTCTCCAGATTCGGCACTATCGACATCGATATTATGCAGCTCTAATGTTTTCTTTAAGGCAATGATATTGGCCCTTATATCGTCTACAATTAATACCATTCCGTTTTGAAGCTAAATTTATTGTGAATCACAATTGTTGAATTTAAAATGAAATTTAAAAATTTTCTTATTTTTTTATTGAATTGCACAACTAACTATTAAAATTTATGTGTAAAATCTCAAATGTATAAAAAAAAATATCAGATGGTTTTTTATCTAAATCGAAATTCGTTACAAAATTCCCACCTTTGATGCTGTTGTTTCCGTTTCACTATGATCTTTAAGCCCTTATAAATGCTATATTTTTCAAATATTGAAAATGAATGAACGTATTTTCATACAAGATCACGTTATTTTATCTTTTGGGGCAAACAAAATTTCTTTTAAGACAAAGGAAATTCTAACACTGCACTACTTTTAATAAGCAAAAAATAGCCTAAAAAAAAAAGAAGAATCATGAAAAAGACAAAAACATTCCCTGAACAAAAACAAAATCTTCCTGGTAATGAACACATGATGAAACCTGAACCAGAAATAATTAGAGAAAATTATGTTGGAAGCGGTAAATTGCTAGGTAAAACTGCTTTTATCACTGGAGGCGACAGCGGTATCGGCCGAAGTGTTGCTGTACATTTTGCCAGAGAAGGTGCTAATATTGCCATAGTTTATTTAAAGGAAGATAAAGATGCACGTGAAACTAAAGAAATGGTTGAAAAGGAAGGACAACAATGCCTTTTGATAAGCGGTGATTTGAAAGATGAAAAATTTTGCAAAGCAGCCATTAAAAAATGCCAGACTACTTTTAAGGATATTAATATTATAGTAAATAATGCTGCGGTACAATTTCCTCAAAATGAATTGGAAAAGATAACTGCATCTCAGCTGCATAAAACTTTTGAAACCAATATTTACCCTTATTTTTATATTACAAAAGCAGCTCTTCCGTTCTTAAAAGAAGGAGATACCATAATTAATACCACATCTGTAACGGCTTTCCGCGGCAGCGAACATCTGGCAGATTACGCGAGTACAAAAGGTGCAATTGTAAGTTTTACTAGATCACTTTCGAGCATGCTGGCCAAAAAGAAAATACGTGTCAACGGCGTTGCGCCCGGTCCTATTTGGACGCCTTTAATCGTCGCCAGTTTTGATAAATTATCCGATTTTGGAAAAGACAATCCGATGGAAAGAGCCGGACAACCTTCTGAAGTTGCGCCTGCTTATGTATTCTTAGCCTGCGAAGACAGCAGTTATATTACAGGCCAGTTTATCCATATCAATGGAGGTGAATTGGTTGGAGGATAAATCTGTCTTTAGAAGATCATTAATCATACAAAGTTTTTACGTGGGATTTGTTTTAATCTCGGAAAAACAAGAAGTCACCAAGTTCTAATTGTTTTTCAATTAAAAAAAACTTAGAACCTCAGCAACTTAGAACCTCAGAATCTTAAAAAAAAAATGAACTACGTAGACATCATCGGTCTTTTTGCTGGAACTTGCGTAACTATAGCAACCATTCCGCAGATTTTAAAAGTTTGGAAAACTAAAAAAGTAAAAGAAATTTCGCTTAAAATGTTTGGTACACTTACTTTTGGAATCGCGGTATGGGTCGTTTATGGTATTTTGAAAAACGATTTAGCAATTATTATTACCAATAGCGTTTCGCTGATCTTGAATCTAATTATGGTTTATTTTATTATTTATTATGAAAAAGAATAAGATTTTATAAAAGAAAAAAACAGCTCGACAAAGCTGTTTTTTTGAGAGTGAAGAATATGGTATGCTTACTAGCTAGCTAATTTTTGGTTGTATGGTTTGAATGTCAAATGGTATTTTTCTTTTAAAGTTCGAGGCTGCAGGTTTCTTTTGAAAAATAATACAGGCGCCATAATTGTTTTCAAATTTGACAATTTTTTAATTTCGCTTAATTGTTTAACAGCAAAGTTTAAAATAGGCTGAAACGTAGTTAAATAATTGTAACTATGCTGCGCTATCTCTAGTTCTAAAACTTCACGCAAAATGCTCTTCATTAATAAATAACGAACTGTGCCTTGCTGTGGAATCGTTTTAAGTTCTTGGAACTTCTCGCCTATCTTTTGATTTTCTGGACCTATGTAAATATAATTTCCAGATTCATGAGTAAATATTTTTCTTACCTGCGATGTAAAATCGAAATCGGTTACTTTACTTTCTATATTGGTTGGCATTCCAATCAATGAAAATTGAATGTGCTGGTGGCTTTTAAAATACAACACGCTGTTAATTACTGAGGAATTACTCATAATACCAGACTGTTGTTTCTTTAAAGATCTTATTTCTCCATTTGCACCAAAACTATGCACTACATTTCCTTTTTCACAATACACAAAAAATACCGGTGATAACGGATTTGATTCTATACTTAAATTGACATCGTGATTGAACATTAAGTCAAAATTTAAGTACGTCATTTCTTTTTCAAAACGAACTCCTGAAATGCTTCCTGTTGCCCATTTCGATTTGAATGTTAATTTATATTCGTTTGCGCTGATCAATAAATCACCGCCAAAACTATCTTTAAGATTGTTAAAGACATCGTCAAATCCTCCAGTATTTATGTAAAGTTTTTTCATTATAATATTTTGGTTAAATAAAACGGTTAGTAGTTATTTACGTACAAAAACTAACTTTGGTTTTTATCTTATTTCTATAATCCAAATTTCGTTTATATTGTCTGTCAAATCTTTATACAATTTTGGAGAGATATTTCATAATTATTATTTTGAGAGGGACAAAGGTTTAAAGGTTTAAAGTTGCAAAGGTTCAGAGATTTCTTTTAGAGGGACAAAGGTTCAAAGTCGCAAAGGTTCAGAGGTTTTTTTTTAGGCTAAAAGGTTTACTTTGCCCCTTACTACAATTTTTCTCTTTTCCATCTAACCTTTGCACCTTTGAACCTCTGAACCTTTGAACCTCAAAAAAAAAGCAGCTGCCCCAAATAAATTTGGAACAACTGCTCATCAGCAAAATAAAAATACCAATCTATTTTTACTTTTTATGTCAATTCGCTTATATCAGCATTTTTAGAATAATTAGCTTTCGGAATATCTTTAAAAAATTCAGCTTCTTCTAAGTCAGCTGTTGGTCCGTATCCTAATAAATGGGTTCCTTTTCTGTTGTCTTTTGTTTCAATAACATACAAGATAGACATATCATCTGGATCGCTCATACCTTCATAACGATGGTGGGCTACAATAAAAATATCTTCTGGTTTGTATGCTGTTTTAGTTTCTGAATCTATTAATTGATCATTTTCAAATAAATAATTCACTGTATATCCTTCTTCTTGATATCTTTTAATATAATCGGTTTCGTGTTTTGAATCTTCTCTTTTCATGGCTTTTTTATTTTTAATCTCTTTATCAAATTTCCGTATTGAAACCAGATAAAATTAACTCAAACGATTTTAATCTTGCCTCATTCAAAAATGAGACTTTTTGAATATTTATTTTTTATTAATTTTAACGAAGCCTAACTTTAGGCAAGAATTACTACATTTAAAAATTAATAAAACTCTGTTTATTAATAAGAGAATAAATACCACATTTAATGAACACTAACAATTATGAATTTCTGGCCAATGGAGGCGAAATGGGACAGCTTACCCGTGCCAAAGATTGGAGTAAAACTGAGGTTGGACCAGAAGCATCTTGGCCGCAAAGTCTTCGTACTACTTTAGGAATTTTATTAAACTCCAAATTCCCCATGTTTTTATTTTGGGGGCCAAATCATATTTGTTTTTATAATGATGCCTATCGTCCTAGTCTTGGAAACGATGGTAAACATCCCTCAATCCTTGGTGAAAAAGGCGCCGATTCATGGCCGGAAATCTGGCATTTTATTAAACCTTTACTGGATCAAGTACTTATTGAAGGAGAAGCTACCTGGCATGAAGATCAGCTGCTTCCGATTTACAGAAATGGCAAAATCGAAGATGTTTACTGGACATTCAGTTATAGCCCTGTAAAAAATGATGAAGGAATAATAAATGGAGTTCTTGTAATTTGCAACGAAACTACCGATAAAGTAAACATTCGTAAAAGGCTTGAAGAAAGCAACGAACGCTATTTAAGTAACATTCTTCAAGCTCCAAATGCGATGTGTATTTTTAGAGGTGAAGATTATACAATAGAAATTGCCAATAAATTGATGCTGGAAATTTGGGAGCGAAAAGAAGAAGAGGTTCTCCATAAACCTGTTTTTAAGGCACTTCCCGAAGTTACCAATCAGGGTTTAGAAGAAATTCTGAAAAATGTTTATACTACTGGTGAAAAATTTACCGCCAACGAACTTCCTGTAAGTCTAAACCGAAAAGGAAAACCGGTAATTAATTTTATAAATGTTACTTATGAAGCTTTAAAAGAAGCCGATGGTACTATTTCTGGTATTCTGGCTATTGCCAATGATGTAACGCTGCAGGTCCTTTCCCGCACTGCTGTTGAGGAGAGCGAAAAGCGTTTTAGAAATATTGTAAAACAGCTTCCGCTCGGGATTGGAATTTTTAAAGGGAAAGATCTCGTTGTAGAAATGGCGAATGATACTTATCTGCATATTATTGATAAAAATGAAGAAGATATATTAGGCAGGCCAATTTTTGATTCTGTTCCTGAAGCAAAAGAGACTGTTTTCCCACTACTAAAAAACGTTTTTGAAACAGGTGTACCTTACTATACAGACGAACTTCCTGTTACTTTAAATCGTTATAACAAACAGGAGTTAGGTTATTTTAATCTTGTATTTTATCCCTTAAAAGAAGAAAATGCGATTACAGGTGTTATTATTGTTGCCTACGAAGTTACCGAAGAGGTAAAAGCGAGACATTTATTAACGGAAAGCGAAAAAGCATTTCGAAATATTGTAATGGATTCTCCAATTGCAATGGCAATATTTAGAGGTAAAGATCATATTATCGAAATGGCCAATATTTCGATGATGCGCAATATCTGGCAGAAAGAAGAAAAGGATACAATTGGAAAGCCTTTATTGGAAGTTTTCCCAGAATTGGAAAATCAAAAATATCCCGAATTGTTAAATGATGTTATTGCTAATGGAAAAACGATTCAAGAGAACGAAGCGATTGCTTATGTTGATATTAAAGGGAAACTAAAGAAATTCTACTTGGATTACGAGTATACTTCGCTTCTTGAAAAAAATGGGCAGGCTTCTGGCGTTATGGTTACTGTTAACGATGTAACGTCTAAAGTTAAAGCAAGAAAAAAAGTAGAAACTGCTGAAGAAAGAGCAAGATTAGCAGCCGAAATTGGAGAAATTGCGACTTGGGATCTTGATCTTCAGAATAAAAAATTAATTTATAGTGATAAAATCCTGGATATTTTTGGCTTTGAAAAAAAAACAAAAATAGTACATCAGGATATTCGAAGCCGAGTGCTTCCCGAAGACGAGCATATCTTAGTAGAAGCTTTTGCAAAGGCACTTTTAACAGGTATTTATAAATACGAAGCACGTATCCAAAAATTAGATGATTCTATCAGCTGGATAAAAGTGCACGGCAGGATATTTTTTGATGAAAATAAAGACCCTTCAAAGATGATCGGGACTCTGATGGATATTACTGATGAGAAAAACAGCCAGGAAATATTGATGAAGAATGAAGCAAAATTTAGACTTCTTGCCGATTCTATGCCGCAGCTTATTTGGACTAGTGATACTTTGGGAAATCTAAATTATTTTAATGAAACTTTTTACAAGTATTCTGGATTCTCTAAAGAGGAAATCGACAAAAATGGATGGCTTCAAATTGTACATCCTGACGATCGGGAAGAAAATGTTAAACTCTGGATGCATTCTGTAAAAACAGGTAATGACTTTTTATTCGTTCACCGTTTTAAACGTTATGATGGTGAATACAGATGGCAGTTGAGCCGCGCTATTGCACAATTGGACGAACAGGAAAATATTCAAATGTGGGTGGGTTCAAGTACAGATATTGAAGATCAAAAAAACTTCACCAATCAGCTTGAAGAGCAGATTATTGAACGTACTACTCAGCTGGAACTTAAAAATAGAGATCTTGTTAACATGAATATCGAACTGCAGTCGTTTGCTTATATTTCGAGCCATGACCTTCAGGAACCTTTGCGAAAAATACAAACGTTTGCCAGCCGTTTATCTGATTTAGATGAACAAAACATATCGGCAAATGCTAAAACATATCTAGCCAGAATTGAGATTTCTGCCAAAAGGATGCAGAATTTAATACAAGACCTGCTCGCCTATTCTAGAGCTAATTCTGCAGAACGCGTTTTTACAACGGTTAATATTGACGAAATTGCAGAAGAAGTCATCAGTGATTTCTCTGATCGAATTGAAGAAAAAAATGCAGTAGTAGAATATCATAATTTAGGAGAAGCAACCTTGATTCAGTTTCAATTTAGACAGCTGCTTCATAATTTGGTAGAAAATGCGCTTAAATTTTCTAGAAAAGGAGTTCCTCCAAGAGTAGAAATATCGTCAGAATTGGTAAAAGGAAGTTCTCTGCCAAATGCTGAGTTTAAAGATAAAATGTATCATCATCTGCAAGTTGCTGATAATGGAATTGGCTTTGATCTTGTCTATAAAGAAAAAATCTTTGAAGTTTTTCAGCGCCTGAATACAGAAAGTGAATATAGAGGAACAGGAATTGGTCTTGCTATCGTGAAAAAAATCGTTGAAAACCATAAAGGTATCATTACCGTTTCCAGCGAAAAAGACAAAGGTTCTGTGTTTAATATTTATATTCCTGATATGTCTTAAAAATCAATATTTGAAAACAAAATTGCTTTTATTTGGCACAAACTGCTTCCAATTTATACTTATCGCGTGCTCTATTGATTTTATAATATCACTCATTAAAACGGGCTTGGTTATAAAACAATTCGCTCCAAGATTTCGGCATTTCTCGATAATGCTGGGCTCACTTGATGTAGAATAAATTACTACTGGGATATCTTTTTTATCCTCGGAACTTCTAATTTCTTCTAAAACTTCAAAACCGTTTTTTCCAGGCATATTTAAATCCAGAAAAACAACGTGCGGTGTTGGCGGCGGATTAAAAATAGCATCCAATAATTTTTCTCCTCCAGTATAAGTCTGAAGTGTGATTTTTTGATTTATTGACTCTACTGCATCAGCAAAAATACTTAAATCATCTTCGTCATCATCAGCATAAAAGATAGTATAGTTTGTCATTATTTTTCGAGTATGATTTTAATACTCAAATATAAAGCATTTTTGCAAAACAATCAATATGAGTATTTATTCTTACAAAAATATAAATTGAAATCTCATAATTTATAAGTTTAATTATATAAGCCTAAAAAGATAAAAATAACCAATTTTACTAGTATGAAATTAAACAAATACAAACTTAAAATATAACGTTATGGGCGATCATAAAGACCTTACAGATGAATTTGCAGTAGATAAAATAAAAGATCTTGCAGAGAATATTAAAACATGTATGTTTTGTACTTACAATGAATACCGACTGCAGTCGAGACCTATGTCTGTTCAAAAAATTGATGATTTAGGAAACCTTTGGTTTTTATCAGATAGAAACAGCAGTCATAATGCTGAAATTTCTTTAAATCCAATGGTGGAATTATTTTTTGCTGAACCGCATGACAAGTTTTTAACCCTTCATGGAACAGCAACTATCCAGTATGATAGAGAAACTATTAAAGAATTGTACGACCCAATTGTTAAAGTTTGGATGCCAGGCGGCGAAGATGATCCGAATTTAAGTGTAATTAAAGTAGTTCCTGAAGATGGATATTACTGGAACAATAAAAACGGTAAAATCGTAGCTATTGCTAAAATGACTGCCGCATTTGTAACTGGAAAAACAATGGATGATGGAATTGAAGGAACTTTGAAACTATAGTTTTCTATTCTATTTCATACAAAAAAAATTTAGCCACAGAGCAAAGATTACTATGATTTCAAAATCTATGATTCTTTACTCTGTGGCTAATTTTTTTATAATTAATATCTAAGTATTCATTCGTTTTAATTCTAATGCATTTAATATACCTGCTTCACTCGCAGTATTATTAAAATAAACAAA
Source organism: Flavobacterium sp. S87F.05.LMB.W.Kidney.N (assembly GCF_004366435.1). Classification (NCBI taxonomy): domain Bacteria; kingdom Pseudomonadati; phylum Bacteroidota; class Flavobacteriia; order Flavobacteriales; family Flavobacteriaceae; genus Flavobacterium; species Flavobacterium sp. S87F.05.LMB.W.Kidney.N. The sequence continues at coordinate 550,298 of NZ_SODX01000004.1, forward strand.
TCCTTTTTTCGAATCTAATTTATTGCTTACTGCTTCTAATTCTTCTGTCGAATAACTGGAATAAAACATTTTAGGAACACCATGAAATCGTACATAAACCAATGGAAAATCCTTGAAAATTGTTTTAGGAAGATCCGGATGACTAACGCTGCAAAACGTAATTTTGTTTTCTTTGAACGAATTCCATACTTCTTCATTCCACCAGCTTTCGTGACGAAATTCGATCACATTTTCAAATTCATAATTTAGACTGCCTATTATATTTTCTAATTTCTCTTTGCTATAAGCATAACTGGGAGGAAATTGGAATAAAATAACAGCGAGTTTCTCTTTCATACCAGATTTACAAACATTGTAAAAATCATTTAAAAGACCTTCACAATCCTGTAACTTTTTGATGTGCGTAATTTCTTTTGGAACTTTAATAGAAAACAAAAAAGATTCTGGGGTTTTATCGTACCAGTTTTGAAAAATTCTAAGAGTAGGAAATTTATAAAAACTACCATTAAATTCGTATGTGTTAAAATGCTGGCAATAAAAATCAAACCAATTTTTGGATGGCAGATTTTGCGGATAAAAAATGTTCTTCCAAAAGCTGTTATAAAAACTGGAACATCCTATTAATACTTTATTTTTCATGTATATTTTTTTTGACAATTAGTGCAGAAAAAACTTCTTCGTTTTCGTTCTCCTGTCTGTTTTTTATGAAATGGAAGATTACATCTTAAACAAACTGATTTTGTATAAGCTTCCCAATGTTTTTTGAGCTCAAATTTCTTTTTCCAGTATAAAAATTCAAAGCTGTATGTTGAGCATTCAGCAATAATCTGACTCATTTCTTCTGGTGGAATTTTTCCAACAATTGATTCTGGATGAATGTAGCAGCGATATAAAACTTCATTTTTTATAATATTACCAACTCCAGAAAAAATGTCTTGGTCTAGAATAACATCGCAGATCATTTTGTCTGACATTTTTTCTAGACTAATTTGTGCCTTCTTCGGATTCCAGTCATCATTCATCACATCTACACTCCAATCGTAATGAGAGTTGATATTTCCTTCTAATATTTTTACGGAACAGGTATAAAAATTTATTTCACCATCATCAAAACCTAAACTCAATCTCGGTTGTGATATTTTACGTTCGTTTATTCTGTATGTTCCGAACATCAGTAAATGAATCTTGACCGTAAAAGAGTCAAAACATATTAAAAAATGCTTTCCCCAAGTTTTAAAATCATGAATGGTTTTATCCTTTAGGCGAGAAATATCTATACTGGTATTTCCAGAAACAGAAATTACTTTTTTTCCTGTAAATTGCTGTACCTCTTCTTTTAAAATTACTATAGACGGACCTTCGGGCATAAAATTTATTTTTAATTAAACTAAAAAGTGCAGTCCGAAAACTGCACTTTGAGTACATTCTTGTGGCTTATTCAATTTCTGCTGCTTCAAGATTTACAGCATTTACAGCAACTTCCGTTAGTATTTTATCTGCACCTTTTTCTTCATCAAGAGTTTGTTCCAGCAAAGTTGCCGCTTCTGGCAGACCAAGTGTTTCTGCAAACTGTCTTAAAGTACCATAAGTTGCAATTTCGTAATGCTCAATTTTTTGACTTGCAGCAATAATTGCCGCATCTCGCACTACTCCAATTTCGGTTTCTTCAAGCAATCCTTTTGCTTCTTCGATCAAACCTTCCATCGCGTCGCATTTTTTTGCTGTGGCTTTTTTACCTATAATTTTAAAAACTTCTTCTAAACGTGAAATTTGTTCTTCTGTCTCTGTTAAATGGTTGTCAAGAGCATATTTCAATTCAACAGACGATGCATTTTTAAGCATAACTGGCAAGGCTTTAGTTAAAGCTTTTTCAGCCCAATAAATGTCTTTTAAACTGTCTTCAAATAATTCAGTTAATCCAGAAGCTGCGTTTGATTTTGGTTTTGTTACTCCTCTTTCGATTGTCTCTTTTTTAGACGTATTGTTTTTACTATCTGTAGTTTTCATGGTAATGATTTTTTATAATTAATAACATCATAAAAGTACTGCCTGCAGAATCAGACTGGTTATACTATTTTAAATATAAATTTCATTCTAAGCATCTGTTAATTATGCAATTACATTAAATAATCCTATAAAATACGGCAGAGCATTAGGGGTTAGATTTGTATATATAAATTACTAAAATTAAATATCATGAATACTACAGATAAAACAAACGGTACTTTTCCTAGAGATCCAGGAAATCCAAATAGTTCAGACAGAAATACTGTAATGAATGAGGAACTTTATGACTTAAATACAAAAGAAACTCAGAAAAGCCGAGCAGAAGATGCAGAACGCGGTTATACAGTTAGAGATGGATATAATCCAGACCGACCAAATCCAGATCAAGCATATGATGACGATTTAGATGATCTTAATGATGATTTTCATACCGATAGAGATCTTGAAGACAATGACGATGTCTTTGAAGTTGTTTTAGAAGATGAAAATGATTTAGAAGATGAAGAAGATGAGGACGAATATGTTGAAGAAGATCTTGATGAAGAAGTAGAAAATGACGAATTCGATAATCCTGCCGATACTTTTGAAAACGACTTTAATGAAACCGAAGACGATTTGGAAGATATTGACGACGAAGACGAAGACGATGAAGACAACGATTATATTGAAGATGATGTTCAGGAAGAAGAACCAGAATATCCGCAAAACGATCCACGCCGATTGTAAATTTCTCTGCTTCTAAAAAATAAAAAACCGTTAATTACTTAACGGTTTTTTTTGAGTTTAAAATTCAACTAATCTCCAATAATTTTCAATACTGGAATATCATCCATTTTAGCCAGACGTTCTGCTAGTCCAGCTCTTGCTTCATTGAGTTCTTCTTCAGCTTTACCCAATTCTTTATACCATTTTTCTTTTTCAATTGTCGAATGTTCCAATTTTCTTAAGATTTCATAGATTTCTCCCTCTGCTTCCATCACTTTTAATCTTTTGTAATAAGTGAGACTTTCGGTCATGTGTGCAAGTGCAATCATGGCCGTTAAAAAAGGATGATTATTGGTAACATTGACATCTTTAATTTTGCCATGTTCCAATTCTACTTTTAAGGCAAAAGCAAATTCTTCCATGTTAAAAGCTTCGTGTTTGCTATTCGGATCCAAATAGGCTTTTATAGCATGCACATTATTCATAGTCGAAAGATCTACGTCAGTTTGTGTGCTGTCACTTAAATCTTTATAAACTACATTTGCAATTGCTCTGGCCTCTGCAACCGTAGGATCATTTTCCGGATTATCAAAATCTCGAACCGACCAATCCCAATTTTCAGGATGAACCGGTTTTATATATTTTTCACAAAAATCTGTAACATCATTTTTCAAGCTCACCATTTCGTCATCTCTTTTAATGAAGACATCTTGGTAAGCACCGCTTTTTGTTCCCATGACTGTTATTTTTTTTTATTGAAACTGCAAAAAACGACACATTATAAAAATAACTGTGTCGTTTTTTTGTTCTTTTATTTACTGATATTTTTATTAAACTCTCGTTCTTCCGCTGATTAATGAAATAACGAATAAGACTAAAAATATAAAGAATAAAATTTTAGCGATACTTGCGGCTCCAGCGGCGATTCCACCAAAACCAAATATTCCCGCCACTATGGCTAGAATAATAAATGTGACTGTCCAACGTAACATAATAATAGTTTTTTAGTTAATAATGATTTTGTTTGTTTTTCAAACTTTTCAGCTTTTAAGAGATGCTGAAACTCTATTTTTTAACTGCACGACGATTCTAAATTAATCTCATAATTTTGGATTAACTCAGAAAATGCAATTTCTGATTTCGTAAAATACTTTCTCGTACTTCGGCTTTTTTTAGCTAAATCAAAATATTTTTGAATTGAACCGTCTTCATAAGTCGAAATTAAAAGCGGATGAACGTAATAATCTTTACAGACTTTTCTAGTGTTTCCTAATGCTTCTGCCGTTAAATCAAATGCGGTAACCACATTTTTTTTAGCTTCTTTTTCATCAGAAGTAACTCCAATTTCCATTAAGCTTTCAAAGAAAATAATTGACGCTGCCCATGTTCTAAAGTCTTTTGCACTAAAATATTCACCTGAAATATTATGCAGATATTCGTTTACCATATGGCTGTCAAGTACTTTTCTTTCTCCGTTTTTATCGTAATATTTAAAAACTTCCCAGCCTGGAATTTCTTCGCATCGGCTTACCAGTTTTATCAATTGTTTGTTTCTGGTTGTAATCGTATGCTGCTTGCCTTTTTTGCCGACAAATTCAAATCGAAGCGAATTTCTATTGATGTTAATATGACGTTTTCTTAAAGTTGAAAGTCCGTATGATTTATTGTCTTTGGCATATTTTTCATTTCCAATTCTAATATGAGTCTCTTCCATCAAACGAATAACCAAAGCAATAACTTTTTCTTTCGACCATTCTTTATTTTCTAAATCAATATCAACTTGTTTTCTAATAGCTGGAAGTTTAGCTCCAAACTCAGCAATTTTGTAAAATTTGGTCTGGTTTCTAAGCAGATTCCATTTTGGATGATAGCGATATTGCTTTCTATTTTTAAGGTCTATTCCAACAGCCTGTAAATGTCCGTTTGTAACATCTGTAATTCGAACATTTTCCCATGCCGGCGGAAGCACCAAACTATTAATTCTTTTTATTTCGTTTTTATTTTTTAGAGATCTTCCATTTTTTTTATAAACGAAATTTTCTCCTTCGCGACATCGAACAATTGTCAGCTGATGATCATTAATATATTCCAAATCTAATTTTTCAATCACTAAATGTGGAGTCTTAATTAACTGATTCATTAAAACTTCTTTTTTGGCCGCTGCATTCATGGTATTTAATTATTTATCACTGGGATAGTTTTAATCAATTTTTAGTTATTTCTTAAAGAATCAATCAGACTTTTTTTATTCATATAAGATCTTCCTTCTATACCAACTTTGCTGGCTTGTTTTTGAAGTTCTTCTTTCGTCCATTCTTCATAAGGTTTCGCTTCTCCGCCTTTTTTTCCTGCATGAGGCGTATTGGCAATTCTAGCAGATTTTTCTTTGCTATATCCCTTTTTTACAAGCGCCTCATATTGTTCTTCATTTTTAATTCTTGGATCTGGCATGACTATATATTTTTAAGGTTTAACATTTTCTAAATCTCATAATTCAAAGTTCTTTTAAAAGTGAAAGAAATTCGTTATAGAATTTTCGTTAGAAATTTCATAATTAAGGTTATGGATAATTGTGAATTATTAATTATAAGCTGTTAATTGTTGGATTTGATTTAATTTTCAAAAAAAAAATCCCAATTCTTGGAGAATTGGGATTTAGTTTTTTAATTGCCACTATTAATTCAGGTTTTAAAACAAGAAACTATATTTTTCTTCATATTATGATAAACTCACAAAAATTAAAAAAATATAGTTTATTGATCACTAACGATTATTTTTTATCATTGAAAGATATTTTTTCATTTGATTCATCTCTTCACTCATAAAACTAGGATCACCGTTTAAATCTCTAAATTGTTTTATCGCATCAATATTTGCTAATACTCCCTTAGCAAACCAAGGAAACTCATTTGCTAAAGAATTTAATTTTGCAATTGCTCTAAATGATTCTCCTGCTTTACTTAAGAAAACGGCATGTTCATATCTAAAATTTGGACACCAATAATATTCTTCTGCTAGATTATCCCAAGTCTCCAGATCACAATTCCCAATATTAAGATATATTGTAGCAAATACAGAAGAGTCAATATAATCTTTTGAAAATACGAAATAATTTAAAAGCGGAATTTCCTTAGCATCGCTATTCTTTATTTTATTCTCAATAACTTCATTCATTAAATTATGTGACTTAACTTTATCTTCTTCCTTATCTGATAAATGTAAAACTGTGGCATATTCAACTTTTATTATATCTATATCCGGTCTTGCCTCATACGCATATTTTATATATTTTAAAGAATTTTCATAAGAATCCATAACTCGATAAAGTTTAGATAATGAAACCATTAATCTAATATTTTCAAAATCTTCTTTTTGTATATGATTTTCATGAAAATTAATACCTTTAATTCCGTATCTATCTTTTACGAATCTTTCTATAATTTGCCACTTACCAATTTTAGTTATTTCTGAAGTATCCCAAAGAGAAAATAATACACTTCTTCTATCCCAAACAGATCTAATTTCTTTCCATTCTTCAAAGGTGCTATTGAACGCCTCATGTTCTTTGTAAGTTACTCCATTTTCGTCTGTCAAATTTAAGTGAGGATTAAAATCTGGAGTTGAATAATATCTATTTAATGAATCATATAATTCATGTTTAAATAATTCAGGAGTATTATGTTCCAAATTACTTTTACTTAAAAATTGATTTACTGACTGCAAAGACTCTTTATTTGTAATTCCGTCAGATGAATCCGTCTGAAGATTAGCTTCATTTTTAGTAGTTCCGAAAATTCTTTTGAATATGTTCATATTAAATTTTATTAGAAAAATGACAAACATACAAATTCCAAATTTTGGTACGAAAATTTTTAGGTTTAAATCATATAACAATCTCTAAAAATCCTGTAAGACATTGCTGTAACTTCTCAATAATTTTACATTATAACATTAAACTATTAAAATCATGAAAAAGTTACTATTAGCCGGAAAAGCCATTTTAGGAGCAGGATTAATTATTTTATTCCTTCAATCTTGTAAAAACGAAACCAAACAAGAAGATCCAAAAGAAGTTGCTGAAGATGCAAACGAGGCTAAATTTGATTCTATTGACAGCAAAGAAGATGATTCTGAGTTCTTAGTAGATCAAGCGGAAATTAATCTAGCTGAAATCGAAATAGGTAAACTGGCACAAACTAAAAGTACTAACGCAGAAGTGAAAAAATTTGGTAAAATGCTTGTTGATGAGCACACTAAATCTGCTTCTGAAGTAAGTGCATTAGCAAAAGCTAAAAACTTTACATTACCAACTTCTTTGACTGAAGAAGGTCAAGAAGAATACAATAAATTGAATGAAAAAACAGGAGTTGACTTTGACAAAAAATTCGCAGACATGATGATCGATGGTCACGAAAAAGCGATTAAAAAACTTCAAGACGCTACTAAAGATGCTCACGACGAAGACGTAAAAACTTGGGCATCAAACAATATTGCGGGTTTAACTGCACATTTAGAACATGCTAAATTGTTGAAACAAAACCTAGACAAAAAGTAAAATAAATTTAATTGGTTATTATTTATTTTTAAGAAACCCCTTAAGAGTTGAATTGCTTAAGGGGTTTTGCATTTTATTTAAGTTGCTAAGAGACTAAGATTCTAAGGTTCTAAGAAAAAAACTTAGCGCCTTAGAATCTTAGTAACTTATTTATTTTAAAGAAGCCATATCAATCACAAAACGATATTTGATATCTCCTTTTAATAATCTTTCGTAAGCGTCATTTACTTCGTTTACACCAATTAATTCGATATCTGCAGTAATATTATGTTCTGCACAGAAATCAAGCATTTCCTGAGTTTCAGCGATACCGCCAATATTTGAACCTGCGAAGCTTCTTCTTCCTAAAAGAAGACTGAAAGAAGTTACAGGAAGCGGCTCCATAGGCGCACCAACCAAAGTAAGCGTTCCGTCAACTTTAAGTAAATTTAAGTAAGCATCGATATTATGTTCTGCAGAAACGCAGTCTAGAATAAAGTTTAAGCTTTTAGCATGTTGTGCCATTTGTTCTTCGTCTGTTGATAAAACAACCTCATCTGCTCCAAGACGTTTTGCATCTTCTGTTTTAGATAATGAAGTAGTGAAAACAACCACATGAGCGCCCATAGCTTTTGCCAATTTGATTCCCATATGTCCTAAACCTCCAATTCCAACGATTCCTACTTTTTGGCCTGGACCAACTTTCCAATGTTTTAAGGGAGAATAAGTTGTGATTCCAGCGCATAGTAAAGGTGCAACTCCAGCAAGATCTAATTTATCTGAAATATGCAATACATAATTTTCATCAACAACAATACTTTGAGAATAACCTCCAAAAGTTTGTCCGCCTAAATGAACGTCAGGAGAATTAAAAGTCAATGTATTTCCTGGGTCGCAAAATTGCTCTAAACCTTCTTTACAATGTTCGCATTCTCTGCAAGAATCAACCATACAACCAACTCCAGCTAATTGTCCAACTTTAAAATTCTTTACGTGATCACCAACCTTAGTTACACGACCAACAATTTCGTGACCTGGAACAATTGGATAAATAGTTCCGTGCCATTCGTTTCTAGCAGAATGTAAGTCTGAATGACAGATTCCGCAGTATAAAATTTCAATTTCTACATCGTGGGCAAGTACTTCACGGCGTTTAATATCAAGTGTATGCAATGGTGCTTCGGCTGCTTCGGTACCAAAGGCTTTTATGTTTTTTGTTCCCATATTTTTTTGTTTGTTTTGTTTCAAGTTTGAAGTTTCAGGTTTCAGGTTTACACGCAAAGAGCGCTAAGATTTACGCAAAGTACACAAGGGAAATTTTCTTTATTAAGATAAAAAACTTAGACTCTCAGTATCTCAGAACCTTAGCCCCTTAACCTAGTGACTGCTTAATAGAAAATACTCTCCATCAGTTACTTTTTCTAACCATACTCCGTGGCCTTTATCCACTTCTGTGATAATCGCAACATAAGAGAACTTTTCAAACGGAGTTGCTCCGTACCAATGTTCTACTCCTGGTAAAATTGTAACTACTTCGTCTTTTTGAAGTTTACGAACGGCACTTCCTCTTTCTTGATAATAACCTGCTCCTTCTTTTGCAATTAGCATATGCAGACCTGCATTACTATGCCAATTACTTCTAGCACAAGGCTCAAAAGTAACTTCCTTAATAACAGTATTTTCAGGATGAATATCACTGCTCTGTTTTTTATAGGAAACGTCACCCGTCATATATGTGCTAGGGACTTTTCCTTCTTCGATAACGGCTGAATAATTTGTTGACATAAATTTAGTTATTTTTTGAGATTAATTTTATTGATAACTGTTATATTCTTCATCTGTAACGGGTTCCAGCCAGTCTACAATTCCTTTTGCTGTATTGGTACTGATGGCGATATGTGTAAATTCACTTTCGGGAGACGCGCCGTGCCAGTGTTTTATTTCGGGCTGAATGTTTACAACGTCTCCAACCTGTAATAACTGAATTGGTTTTCCAATTTCCTGATAATATCCTGTTCCGTGTGTTACAATAAGAATTTGTCCGCCGGGATGTGTGTGCCAATTGTTTCTTGCACCGGCTTCAAAGACAACATTTCCAACGGCAGTATTTAAAACTTCATCGTTTGGAACGAGCATTTTAACCCATGCTTTTCCTGTAAAATATTCTGAAGGTGCTAAATCTCCCTTAGGGAAAATGGCGTCATTATATTGATTATCTGATGTTTTCATAAATTTCTTTGTTTTGGAATTATCAGAATCAGGAAACTAAATTTTGGAAAGCTAGAAGGCGCTTTATGAAGTATTTATTTAGTCGTTAAAACTGATAAATGATTAATACTGTTATTTTCAAGGGCAAAATTAGGATAACAATGCTTTTTGAAAATAACAATATTCAAACAAAAAATTATGAAATTGAAACAATTTACATTCGAAGAGATTTCGGAACTGTTCCTGTAAGCCTTTTAAAGTAATTATTAAAATAACTCGGATATTCAAATCCCAGCGAGTAGCCAATGTCCGAAATACTCCAGTCCGTATGCTGTAATAATGCCTTTGCTTCGTTTATAATTCTTTCGGTAATATGAGCTGTTGTAGGTTTTCCTGTAACTTCTTTTACCGAACGATTTAAATGATTAACATGCACAGCAAGGCTTTGCGCATAATCCTGCGGTGTTTTTAATGCTAAAGGTTCGTTTTTAGTTTCTATAGGAAATTGTCTTTCTAATAATTCTAAAAACAAAGAGGTAATTCTGGAAGAAGCATTTTTATGTTTAAAGAAATTATCTGAAGGCTGCATTTTCATCGATTCGTGAATAATCAAATTGATATAACTGCGCATCAAATCGTCTTTAAAAACATAATCGGTTTCATATTCTTTGATCATTTTTTGGAATAAAGAATCTATAAAAAGCTTTTGTTCAGCATTTAAAGAAAAAATTGGTGTTCCTCCTATTTTAAATAACGGTGATTCGTGTAGTGTCTCTGAGCGGTCTTTTGCTTTCAAAAATTCTTCTGTAAAAACGCAGGCGTAACCTTCATATCCCTCTGAAACTGTTTCCCATGAATATGGAATAATCGGATTTCCAAAAAACAGAATTGTTCCGTCGGTTTCTATACCGCGGTCAGCGTATTGTATGATACTTTTACTAGTATTGATACAGATTTTATAAAAATCCCTGCGACTGTAAACGGGAATTTTACTTTGATCTCCATTTATCTGATATACTTTAAAACCTTTTAGTTTTAAATCTGAAGTAAAATCGCAATTCTGAGTTTCTGTCTGATTATTCATTTTGCAAAGTTATGAAAATCAAACAATATTTTTATTTATTTTGTTTCAGGTTTCAGGTTTCTTTATTTCAAGTTTAAAAATTTATGCAGAGTTTCGCTAAGTTTTTTTTGCTCGCAGATTTTGCAGATTCAAGAGATTACAATTATTTTTTTGATATCTGCCAATCTCCAAAATCTGCGAGAGAATTTATTTTAGATTCAAACTCCCTGCTCGTAAATCTTTCGCGGAAGCGGTTAAAACAACTTCTTTTGCATTTTCGGCTTTCTGGATAATAATTTGTGCATATCCGTTGAAAAGCTTTCTTTTCCAAGATGCTGCTGGCGTAATTACTTGAATAATTCCAGGATCTGTGTTCATAACGTCCCAGTCTTTTACTTTTTGTAACGGTGTTACAGCAATATGGATTGTGTTTTTTCCTTCTTTCAAAATAGCTGTATTCAAAATATATTTTTGAGGATCTTCTGAGCTAGGTTGTACTTTTTTTCCATTAATAAAAACTACTGTCTCTACTCCTATTTTCTTGTAAAAGAAACTCACAACATTTGTAGATGCATTATTTTTCAATTCAAATTCTCCTTTATATATATACGATGGTGCCTGTTTTTTATAATCACGTTCTTTAAAAGCTTCTGTCCATTTACTTTCGTCATAGTTGGTCATTTGCTTAGGAAGAGATGAACTTTCACCTTTCTGTTCCATAAAATTAGTTATTGCAGAAAAAGAAATGTCATCAATAAATTGATCGCTTTCTAAAGAAGTGGGATCGCCGTTTCCTACACCCAAAATTTTACCACCTTTTATAGAAAAGCTGATTTCATCATTTGCTGTTGGAATATGTAAGCCGTTTTTATCTGTAACTTCAACAGTTACAACAGATACATTTCCTTTCAAAACGTTTTCCTTATCTAAAGACAATTTTACATTTTCTGCCTTCCCAGTAGTTTTTTGAATTTCAGTTATTATTTTTTTTCCGTTTTTATAACCAATTGCTTCTAGAGTTCCGGGAATGTATTTTACCTTCCATTCTAAGTGTCCGTTTTGCTCCATTTTCTTTTTGCCGAGACTTTTTTTGTTTAGAAAAAGTTCTACTTCATCGCAATTTGAATATGCCCAGACATCAATTTCTTTTCCTTCCATCCCAGTCCAATTCCAATGCGGTAGTAGATGTAAAACAGGTTCTTTTCCCCACCATGATTTCAGATAAAAAACATTGTCTTTTGGAAAACCGCAGACATCCATCATTCCGAAATACGAAGTTACAGACGGCCAGCCATAAGGTGTTGGTTCTCCGCGGTAATCAAAACCCGTCCAAAAAAATACTCCAGCCAAATAAGGTCGCTCGGCATAAAATTTCCAGCCTTCTTCAATACTGTAAAAAGTCGGACGCGGTTTTTTATCGTAAGCACTTTGATAGTGTTTAGCATCATCTGTAAAATAAATTCCTCGGGTTGCAAAAGTCGAACCTTCCTCTGTACCCATTCCAGACTGCTGCTTAAACTGATTTCTGTGTCCGTCAATATCTCCATTTCCGAGATAATTATATCCCATAATTTCTACTACAGAAGAAATACCGCTTTTAAAACCGCTGCTAATTCCCACTGTCACAGGTCTTGTAGGATCGATGCTTTTGGCAAAATCCTGCATCACATTTGTTATTCTTTCCCCAACTATACCGCCTTCAATATTCCATTCTTCATTTCCAACCGACCAGCAAAAAATACTCGGATGATTGCGGTCACGTTCGATCATTCGCTGCAAATCATTCAAATGATAATCGTTGATTCCCATTAAACGAGTTTCATCAATAACCAGCATTCCCAATTCGTCACAAGCTTTCAGTAATTCGGGAGTTGGCAGATGATGCGAACAACGATACGCATTAGATCCCATTTCTTTCAGTTTTTTAATTCTATAATACTGAATTTCATCTGGAAGCGCCGTCCCTATTCCCGCATGATCTTGATGATTGTTTGTTCCTTTTAATTTTAATGGTTTTCCATTTAAGAAAAATCCACTTTCTGCATTAAATTCAATAGTTCTGATTCCAAAAGGCGTTTCATAACTATCTATAATTTTTCCATCTTGTTTGATTTGAGTTACCAAACGATATAAATTGGGAGAATCAATATCCCACAAAAGCGGATTTTCGACATGAAGTTTTGTGCTATGTGTGATTGTTTTATAAAATTCAGGAGCTAATATAGTTTCAGAAAAAGTAGCAGCCTGTTTATTTTCTTTATTAAAAATGGTTTGAGAAATCTCAATTGATCCTTTATAATTTCCTTTATTTTCAATTGTTACATCAGCAGTAACTGAGGCATCGCTATTTTTGAGTTCAGAAGTTACATAAGTTCCGTTTGTAAGAACATGAATCGGATTTGTTTTCTGCAGATAAACGTGTCTATAGATCCCTGCACCTTCATAAAACCAGCCTTCTTCCATCGAAGCATCTGCTCGAACCACAATCGTATTCTCTCCACCATAATTAACATAAGCCGTTACATCATACTCAAAACCATTGTAACCGCTTTGTTCCGTTCCTAAATAAAACCCGTTGAAAAATACTTTTGAATTTCTAAAAACACCGTCAAATTTTAATGAAATTACTTTTCCAAGATCCTCATTTGGAATGGTTATTTTTTTCCTGTACCAGCCGATACTTTTGTCGGGAAAGTTTTTACCCGCTGCTTTAAATCCGTGACTGAAACTGGCACTTTCGCTAAAGGATTGTTCTACCGCCCAATCGTGTGGTAAATCAAGTTTTCTCCAAGCACGATCATCAAAATCTTTTGCAGCAGGACCATCGCCAAATCCTGTTTTGGTTAAATAGGAAAAGTAGCCTTCTGCATGTCCGAAATCTTTTTTTGTATCGTATAAATGTCCAAACGAAAACTTCCATTCTTTATCTATTAAAATTAATTCCCTTCCTGTTTTATTTTGTGCCAAAGCATGAAAAGAGATTAAAAACATACAATAAATCAGGATTCCTCTTATAGAAATAGTTTTCATAAATAATGTGGTTAGTAAGAATGGTTAGCAAATAGCTATAAAAATATTCTTTTTAAAGCGATTAAAATAATAGTATTTTATCAAAATATAATCGTTTATAATTACTTACAGATAATTAACTCTACTTAAAAAGTAGATCATAAAAATTTAGAATCATTCTATTGACATTACTCTGTTAAATTTCTCTCTTTTGATGTAATTTTATATTTGAATTCAATAAAAACTGTACTATTATGAGTGTTATTAAAGATGAAAAATTGCTGCATAGTACCATTAAAAACATCGATCAGAAGATAGATAAATTAAATGATCAAAAGATAATTGCTTTTTTTGATGCACTTGGATTAACTGAAAGAGCTGACGTACCAAAGGATTTTCTAAAATGGGAAACTATATTGGTTGTTGTGCCAGACAGACATATTTCGCACGAACTAAAATATTATAAATATTCTATTTCAAGACTTTCTTTTGTTACCAATCCGAATGCACGCGAAATTCATATTTTTGATTTTAATGAATGGAAAAATGTTACGCGTAACAAGACACAATTTCAAATTAGAGAATTTTTGAAAACGAATTATGGCGGAGTGAGGCATCATATGGACAGACTAAATTAATTGTTTTATAAAATAATGCTTTATACTTTTTAAATGAAATGGATCACTAGGGAAAGACCTAAAATTGACCGAATTGCCTGTCCTTGGCTGATCTTGAATTTTGTTGATTCAGAAGCCGAGTTTATCTATGTCCCGTTTGATCAAGTTTTGCATAAAGCAAAAGAAATAAACGCCATTCCGTTTGATATCCCGAATGTAGAATTCACGCATTATAATGAAGAATGTACTTTTGATTATATTATAAAAAAGTATAAAATTGCTGATCCAGCGGTTTTAATTATGGCAAAAATTGTTCGTGGCGCCGATACAGATCGTCACGATCTTGCTAAAGAAGCAGCTGGACTTTGGGCAATTTCAGCTGGACTTTCGCATAACATTACTAATGATATTGAATTACTCCAAACTGGATTAAAACTTTACGATGCTCTATACAGCTGGGCGAAATATCTGTATAAACAAAATCATCTGCAAAATAGTCCGTTCGAAAATTTACTGCACGAAGTTTATAATAAATTTTTGATTGAGAAAAAATCGAATCAAAAAACACCTGCATGGGTTAAAGAATTAAAAAATATTATTCAAGATCAAATAGATGCACAGTTTACTTTTGACTTAAAGAAAATTTCTAGTGATTTAGAATTGAATCCATCTTATTTATCAAGAGAGTTTTCTAAGTATTTTGAAGACTTAAATTTCGGTGAATATGTTCGAAAATTACGAATTGAAAAAGCCATAAACCTGATTCAAAATACAACTTATACTTTAACCGAAATAGCTTACATGACTGGATTTTCAGACCAAAGTCATTTCACCAGAATATTCAAGTTACAAACTGGAAAAAACCCTTCTTCTTATAGAAAAAATGCACTAAAAAGTAATCCAGATACAAAAGGTAAATAGTGTTCTATTTATAGATTTTCATTGTCAATAGTTTTGTTTTTTAATTAATAAAACTATTATGATTTCATTGAGACATCTTTTCGCAATCACTTTATTCGCTTTAAGTTTGAATATATTTTCTCAAACTACTTATCCAAAAATCACAGGTTATTTTGGAATTCTTCACCCCATCGTGACCTTTAGCAGTGAACAAACAAACGTAAATTTTAGAGATTATTATGCTGTTGGATTTCCAACTGGAATTAATATCTGGAAAAATCAGAAAATTGGTTTTTCTTTTGAAGTTGTACCTAATATTAGAGTGCAGGGAAATAGTGATAAAGTGACGAACTTATTATTTCATCCAGGTGTTTTAGTCGCACTAGGAAACGGCTATACATTTGCAGGAAGAGCAGCTTTTGAAAGCAGCGGACGATATGGTATTACTCCAGTAATAAACAAAACGATTATAAAAAGTGAGAATTGCAGTTATTTTGCGGCTATTCCTGTTCCTATTCGTTTTGGCAACGATCATCCCGCATCTTTAACTATTGGTTTTCAATTCGGAATTGCTTTTTAAAATCGCCTAAAAAAAAATGAAACGTCACATGTTTTATTTAATTTCAAATATCCGAATAAATTTTTCTTCTAATTTTTTCCTTTTCTTTTCTTCTTTCCATCTGGAATAGAAAGCCATAAAAAGTAAAAACAAATTAACTATTGTAGAGGCACGTCTGAGTCCTTTTGCAAAAAAAAGAAAAAATATATTAATTGTCAGTATCAGAACAATTGGAGCATATTTCACCCAAGCGGAATGAAGCTTACTGATGGGTTCAACATTGTAATTTACTTGAAGTCTATTGTTAATATTCCCGTAGTTTCCTTTTACAAGAAAAACTGCTGAAGACTTTGCTGAATTTACTGTTAAACAAAAACTTCTATCATCAAAAAATCCATAAAAGGGCTTTATTGGTCCAGATAAAGGAAATATTCTCGATTGTCCTAAAAGTTCTTTTGGAGAACCAATTTCTGTATTGTCTTTTAATCTTGTTCGGAATTCAGCGATACTTAATTTTGATTCCATTAATTCCGATTTGAAGTTTGATTGGCAAACTTTTTTGTTATTAGCTTAAAATACTTTTTTAAATTTTTCGAATAAGTTCCTTTACCCGAGCAAAAACATAATTGGCCTCTTCGTCATAAATAACCATATCAAAATCTCTGGTTCCTTCGGTAAAAATACCTTGCTTTTTGGTGTCTGTATATAACTGCTGAAAATATTGATCGCGCTTTTTGAGCCAGTCTAACTGCTCTTTTTTTAACTTAGACTGTTCTTTCGGACTTATTTTATTTTTTAAATTCTTATACACAACATTTAGCAAACTATCTGACTGGTTGTAATAGGCGTAAGAACAATTGCTCATCGCACTGCCTTTATCTAAACATTTCTGATACTCTGCTTTCAGTTTTGAAACTGTTTCTAATGTTTGCGAATTAGATTTCACTGCAATCAAAACAAACAATATTACAAGTGCTTTTTGAATCATAATTTATATGTTTTTTTGTCCCAGGTTTTCTTTGTTTCAAGTTTCAAGTTTATGCTGTACTGTTAAACTAAAAGCCTCACAACTTGAAACCTGAAACTTGAAACAAAATCTTTTATTATTCAACAATACTTTTTACCATATCTTCAAGGGCTTTTCCGTGAATATTTTTGGCTAGAATAATTCCGTTTTTATCTACTAAAAAATTCAAGGGAACAGATTGCAGCATATAATCTCCTACAACTGGAGAAGTCCAATATTTTAGATCACTTACTTGTGTCCACGGTAATTTTCCTTTTGCAATTGCTCCCAGCCAAAGCGGTTTTTTAGTATCCATAGAAACGCTGTAGATTGTAAATTTATCAGGATAAGCATTATACATTTTTAGTAATGTTGGCTGTTCTTTAATACAGGGTCCGCACCAAGAAGCCCAAAAATCTACTAAAACCAATTCTCCTCTTAAGGAAGAAAGTGCAATGTTATTTCCTTTCGTATCAGGAAGATCTATTTCTGGAGCAATATCGCCTACATCAACTCCAACAACCTGAGCTTTTGTACTGGTTATAACACAACATAATAATCCTAAAATAAGTAATATTTTCTTCATAATTGATTAAGTTTTTGTTTTTGTGGCTGTTTTTTAATCTCCAAACAAATATAAATACTTCTTCATAAATCTTCTCCTCCATCATAAAATTATCCTAAAATAAATTATACTTAATTGGTATATCGGGAAAAGTCGATATATTTGCAGCATGGAAACGATAGAAATATTTAAAGCTTTGTCAAACAAGTCCAGACTGCAAATGCTGGAATGGCTTAAAGAACCCGAAATCAATTTTCCTGATCAATTGCAGCATGCAGGATTTGAACATGGTGTTTGTGTTGGTCAGATTCAAGCCAAGGCTGGTTTGACACAATCTACAGTATCTGAATACTTGTCTATTTTACAGCGCGCCGGCTTTATCGAGTCTAAACGTGTTGGACAATGGACTTACTATAAACGCAACGAAGGTGCCTTTGAAGCACTCAGTAAATTAATTCAATCTAATTTGTAAAATTACTATGAGTACAAACAACCTGTTTTCTCCATTTAACTTAAAAACGTTAAATCTGAAAAACCGAATCGTAATGGCGCCAATGACGCGCTCATTTTCTCCAAACGGAGTTCCAACTGACGAAGTAGCAGCTTACTATGAAAAAAGAGCTGAAGGCGAAGTTGGTTTAATATTATCTGAAGGAACTGTAATTGACAGACCTTCATCATCAAACGATGCTAATGTGCCGCATTTTTACGGAGATTTAGCTTTAAACGGATGGAAAAAAGTTATAGACGAAGTTCACGCAGCTGGAGGTTCTATGGGACCGCAGATCTGGCATATGGGAATTATGGACAATCATCAATCAGGATGGGTTCCTCCAGTTCCTTTTGAAGGTCCGTCTGGATTAAATCGTCCTGATTTTAGAAACGGAGTTTCTATGACAGAAAAGGACATTGAAGATACTATCCTGGCTTTTGGTAAAGCAGCTGCTGATGCTAAAAGACTAGGTTTTGACACTATCGAAATTCACGGTGCACACGGTTATTTAATTGACCAGTTTTTTAGAGCTGAAACGAATTTGCGTGAAGATATTTACGGTGGAAAAACACTGCCGGAACGTAACCGTTTTGCTATTGAAGTAGTAAAAGAAATTAGAAAACAAGTTGGGAATGATTTTGCTGTTATCATGCGTTTTTCTCAATTTAAACCTTCTGATTACAATTATAAACTGGCTAAAAACCCACAGGAATTAGAAGCTTGGCTTACTCCTCTTGTTGATGCTGGTGTTGATATTATTCACGCTTCACAACGCCGTTTCTGGGAACCTGAATTCGAAGAATCTGATTTGAATTTTGCTGGATGGGCTAAAAAGGTAACTGGAGCACCAACTATTACTGTTGGTTCTGTTGGATTATCTGGTGATTTCTTTGGTGCTTTTGCCGGGGAAAGTTCACAGCCAACTTCTTTAGAAGAACTAAACAGACGTTTCGACAGAGGCGATTTTGATTTAGTTGCTGTTGGAAGACCTCTTTTATCTGATCCGAATTGGGTTGCTAAAATTAAAGCTGGAAAAACAGATCAACTAAAAGGTTTTAGTAAAGAAGCTTTGGGACAATTGGTTTTAGAATAAGTTTTTTTTTTTTAAAGGTACATAGTTACAAAGGTTCAAAGGGGCAGAGTTTTCCCTTTGAGCCTTTTTTTTATTTTGTTTCCTTATAAAGACAAAAGGGATAAACAATTAAGTTCATCCCCTTTTTGAATATCATAACTAACAAAATTAAGAGATTCAATATTTTTATTTAAGGCTCAGAGAAACAAAGGTCCAAAGGGACAAAGTTTTTCCTTTGAGCCTTTATCCCATTGCCTCTTTGCCACTCTAAAAAACTTTTTTCTTTTGGAATTTATTCTGAAGCCACATTCTAACAGGTTCGTCATATAATTTCAAACATACAAATGCCATGACAATACTAGCGATTAAAACTCCAATACCCTCTAAATATCCATTTTCCATTGAAACTTTGTTATCTACAACCCATGCTGTAAACCAATAAATTAACGGATAATGTGTAATGTAAATTGGGTACGAAATATCACCAAGAAGTTTGCAGATTTTAAGCGAAAACTCATTTTTAATTTCGCCTCCTGCGCCAATGGCAACGATAATTGGAAAAACTAAAATGATACAGAAAGATTCATATAACCCATTTATCCAAAGGCTGTTTTCGTCTCCAAATCTTGGTAAAGCTAAAACAATAGTTATTAGAATACTGCAAACCCAAAAAGCATTTTTTACATGAATTAATTTTCCTAAACGGCACAACAAAACTCCAGCAAAAAACGGATAAAGCAAACGTGTAAAACCTACATTCATCTGCTCCAGATTTAATGACCAGCCACCGATTACGTCGCCTTTTGGCCCGAAAACAGTATAATTAATTAACAGTCCGGCAAATATCAATACAAAAACTGATAGTACTTTATTCGAAAATTTACGAAAGATTAAGGCGTACAAGATATTTGCAATATATTCGAAAAAAAGTGACCATGCCGGACCATTTAAAGGATGCATTTCTCCCCAGCCTCTAATTTCTAATGAAGGCGGGATTGGTAATAATGTAAAACCGATTATCATCGTTAAAATAACTTTCCAAACGGCCATATCTCCAATCATTGGAAACAGTATATCAGATGCTTGAAAATAGTAAAATATAGCGCCTATAATCATCCCCATAATTACCATTGGCTGGAGACGGATTAATCTGCGTTTGTAAAATTCCCATTGTCCCATTTTTTCCCAGCGGTCATCATAAGCATACGCTACAACAAATCCCGATAAAAGAAAAAAGAAGTCAACAGCTAAATAACCATGATTGATAATTTGTACGAAGCGGTTTCCACCGCTAAAAGCTTCAAAAATATGAAAAGCAACTACCAAAATTGCTGCTACACCACGCAATCCATCAAGAATTTCATAATGTTTTTTTGGTTTTATATCAGATGAAATTGAACTCATTTGTTTTGGGTTTCAGTTAGGTTAGGTTTTAATTGAAGATTTTAGATTTCAGATTTTAGATTTTCTGCACTCTGAAAATTTGAAAATTAAGTTTGGAATTTGGAGTTTTTAAATTGTGATTTAATTTATTGGTGATTTTTAAGCCACTCTGTTCTTCTTTGATCTGGTAAATGTTTTACCGTAAAGTTCTCAAATTTGGCTTCAAAACCTTTTCCGTCTGGCGAAGCTGCCATTAAACCAACCATAACTGGCGTGTTATCTTGCAAAGGTGCATTTCTAGTCATGATATAATTTTTATCATCAAAAGAATAGAATATTTCGACAGCATCTAATCGTCGTACGGCTTTAATCCAAATGAAAGGAGGCACTTTTTCTAAAGTTGTTACACTCCAATCGCTTTTGTCGTGCGTAACCACAGTACTGATATTAAATTTTCCGTCGACAAATTCAACTCCAGTTTTGATGTAGTTTTTTTCATCAACTCGGATCATTAATCCCATTTGGTCAAAACGGGCAATGTAATTTCCAGTTAGTTTTACTTTGGCTTCAAATTCACCTCCATAATTAGCATAGTAAAAAGGTGCATCGTCAACAGTAAATCCGTAATGCGAAATTCTCCAGTAATCGCTGTTTGCTGTTACGTTCATTATTAATGCATTGTTTTTAATTTCCCATTTTTCAGGTTCATTAAACCATTGCATTTTATTCAAAGTCTGCGCTGAAAGGTTCTGAAACAATACAAAACCAATCGTTAATAATAATATTCGTTTCATTTATAATTTGATTATTTATTTTTAAAAAAAAGCAAAACTTATAACGTTTCACATTTAACATTTTTACATCTAACTTTTTAAGACAAAAGCAAAGCTGCAAATTTTGACACTTGCAGCTTTACAAACCAACCAATTTTTAGAAATAAAAAACTTATTTAAGTGAGAAATTCACTTTAGATTTTATGTCTGTTGATGAAGCTCCAATGATTGCCTCAAAATCACCAGGTTCAGCCACCCAGTCATGTTTTTTATCGTCGAAGAAACTTAAAGCTGTTTTATCAATTGTAAAAGTTACTGTTTTTTCTTCACCTGCTTTAAGCGCAACTTTTTCAAAACCTTTTAATTCTTTTATCGGACGCGGTAAAGAAGATTTCAGGTCTGTAATGTACAATTGTACTACTTCTGCTCCTTCTCTGCTTCCTGTGTTTTTCACATTAACAGAGAATGTAATTTTGTCTCCTGCGTTAACTTGCTTTTTGTCAGCTGTCACTTTTCCGTAACCAAAAGTGGTGTAGCTTAAACCGTGGCCAAAAGAGAATAAAGGTTTAATTTTATTCTTATCCACCCAGCGGTATCCAACAAAAATTCCTTCATTATATTTTACCTCATCACCGCCAGGAAATTCTCCTAAAGCGTGCGCTCCATTGTCAGCTAATTTTACAGGAAAAGTGAAAGAAAGTTTTCCAGACGGATTTACATCTCCAACCAAAACATTTGCTAAGGCATTTCCAGCCTCAGTTCCTAAAAACCAACCTTGAACAACTCCTGGAACTTCTTTAATCCAAGGCATTGCAACAGCATTTCCAGAGATATTTACGAAAACAATATTTTTATTGACTTTCGCTAATTCGCTGATCAATTTATCTTGACCATAAGGCAATTCTAAATGTTTACGATCGTGTCCTTCATCATCTTGATTTTCACTTTTATTTAAACCTCCAATAAAAAGAACAATATCAGCATCTTTAGCAACTTTTAAAGCCTCTGCTGTTAGCTCTGCCTGCGGGCGTTTTTCTTCTAAACTAACTTTAGCTACAACGCCGTTATAATTACTAGTAGGATCACCAACATAACCTCTTGCGTAAACAATTTCAGCTTGGTTGCCAATTCTTTTCTTTAATCCTTCAAGAGGAGTAATTTCATATCTTGCTTTAAGTGAAGAACTTCCTCCACCAACGGTCATCATTTTGATGGCATTTTCTCCAATTACAGCAATCTTTTTTGTTTTAGAAAGATTAATTGGCAGAATGTTATTTGTGTTTTGCAATAATACAATTCCTTCCTCAGCGATTTTACGTCCCGCTAAAGCATGTTCTTCTGTTCCAAAAGATCCAAAAGGACGATTTCTATCCATTGTAGTCAAGAAAGACAAACGAAGAATACGACGTACTTTTTCGTCTAATTCTTTAGTTCCAATTTCACCTTTTCTGATCATTTCAGAATATGGTTTTGCTAGATAATAATTGTCATAAGCATTACTAGTTCCCCAAGAAAGTCCATTTGTCCAAGAACCAAATTCCATGTCTAAACCATTATGAATTGCTTGTTTGGTATCATGAACTCCTCCCCAGTCTGAAACTACAACTCCTTTGAAGCCCCATTCTCCGCGAAGAATATCATTTAATAGATATTCATTGTGGCAGCACTGTTGTCCTTTGTATTTATTATAAGATCCCATAATTGCCCATGCATCACCATCTTGAACTGCCGCTTTAAAAGCTGGAAGATAGATTTCATATAATGCACGATCGTCTACAACTACGTTTACAGAATTACGATTTGTTTCTTGATTATTTAAAGCGAAATGTTTTACACAAGCGGCAACTCCGTTCGATTGAACTCCTTTTATGTAAGGAACAACCATTTTAGAAGCTAAAAACGGATCTTCTCCCATATATTCGAAGTTACGACCGTTTAATGGGCTTCTGTAGATATTTACACCTGGGCCTAATAAAACATTTTTGTTACGGAAACGTGCTTCTTCTCCAATTGATTTTCCATATAAAGAAGCCAATTCTTTGTTCCATGTTGATGAAAGTGCTGTAAGAGCTGGGAAAGCAATACAAGAATCGTTTGTCCATCCGGCCTGATCCCATTCGTCCCATTTTACTTCTGTACGAATTCCGTGTGGTCCGTCAGTCATCCAGTTTTCTGGAATTCCAAGTCTTTTTACACCTGGAGAACTAAATTTAGACTGCGCATGAATCATGGCAATTTTCTCTTCAGTTGTCATTCTTTTAAGTGCATCTTCTACACGCTCATTAATTGGCTTTTTATCATCAAGATAAACTGGCACTTTGTTTTGGGCATTTACACCCAAAGAACTAAGTAAAAGTAAAACAACAATTGTTTTAACGTTTTTAAACATAACAGTATTTATTAAAGCATTAGTTTATAATATAAAAGTAACTTCATATAAAAGTACTTTATTTATCATATGGTAAAACTAAAACGTTATCGTACATGTTACATTTTTGGATACAAAAAAGTAGTAAATTAAAAAATTAAAATATTGATTTGCAGTATATTAATAAAAAATACACATCAAAAAAAGTAGTAGATTTAAAATAAATATCTATACTTTCAATGATATTGAACCAATTTTCATGACCATTTCTTCGAAATCATTTCGCGAAACTGCCGCTTTATTTCGAGCTCGGGTTCTGTAGTTGTAAATTGTACTTAAAGAGTAACGAAGAAATGCTGCAATTTTTACACTATCGGTGATTCCGAGTCTAATAAGTGCAAAAATTCGAAGCTCTGTATTTAATAATTCGTTTTGTTTGAGAACAATCTGCTCTTCTGGAATTAATAACGCATTAAAATCTTTTACAAATGTTGGATATAGGTTTAGGAAAATAATATCGAAATTCTTGTATAATTCTTCTAACTCATTATCAACCAAAGTAGTTGACTTTAAAATTTTATAAATTTCATCAAACTGTTTCGCAGTTGCTTTTTTGTTGAGAATAATGCGATAGTTTTCCAGTTTATTGATGTAAGTCGAACAAAGATTAAAGAAATGTGCAATATATTCTTCCTTAACTAAATTAGATTCAGACAATTGCAGATTACTTTCCTGAAGCTGACTGTTTGTTTCTGTAATATCTTTATTTAGTTCTGCTAATTTTTGACTGGTTTCGTAAAGTTCTGTTCGAATTCTCGAAACTTTTTTCATTTGTTTGTAAACATAAATAATAGCAACCAACAGAAATAACGAAAGCAGACTTATGCAAAGCAGATAGATTTGTAATTCGCTTTTTCGCTGTGCCTCACGCTCTAAATAAACAGTATTGATGATCGAATATACTTCTGACATTAAGAGCGTTCTAAATTGAACATTACAATAAAGCGCATCTTCAATGGCAGATTGTGTCAATTTGTACGCCATATCAACATCACCAATTTCATAAAAAACCAATGCTAATTCCTGCAGTGAAGCATTGTCTTTATTGGCGTTTTTAATATCCGAAGTGGCAGAAAGCGCGTAATATTTCTTTCTTTCTTCTAATTGATGGGTTGCTTCTGAAATTTTCCCCAGCAAATAGGTAATCATAGCATATTTCGGATCTTCTTCTTTTATTTTATTCAATAAAGTAAGCAGTTCCTTTTTTGGCTTTTCGAATTTTTTATGAATAAAGATATCTTGCTGAATTCTATTAATTTGATAATCAAGAGTATTAGGTTTTAAAATACTTAATAGCGAATCTCGATATTTTCCTATTTGTTTTCTGTATTCTCGATTATCACTATTCGCTGCATAATGTTCAAAAAACTCCCGATACGAAATATAGTAATTAGGAAGCAATGAAACTGCCAGATTCTTTTTGTTTATACTCTTTAGAAGAGCTTCAGACTCGCGGTATTTTCCAGATGAAGAATAAAGCGTTACCAATTGCAGCTGTGCTAAATTAAAAAGTTCTTTGTTTTGCAATTGTTCTGCTATTCTAAGATTCTTTTTAACGTATCGAATAGCCGAATCTGAGTTTAATTTTTGGTATTCAAGATATAAGGTTTTGTTGTAATTATATTCTTGTTCGGGCGTAAGATTATCCGATTTTATTTTCTTAAAATTCAGAATTCTTTCTTCTTTAAGTTTTACATACTGCTGCTTATTTTTTATCGCATTATTTAATTCTTTTAAAATAACATCGGTACTTTCCAATGCAAAAACCGGAAAGTTTACTATAAGAATTAAGAGAAATAAAAAATAATTTTTCAAGCTGACTTTATATAAAGGGAATTACAAATATAGAAAAGCAAAAATATATAATGCGAATTATTTACTAGAGTAAAAAATGTACAATATGAGGGGTGTTTTAGATTTGCTATAAAAAATAAAATAACATTTAGCTTTATCTATAAATAAATTGATTTCATTTAGATAACTAAAAAGCTTTGTCTGAATTTAAATCATGACAAAGCTTTTTTTATTTTATACTGCAATCGGCGCAGCTAAACAGCTTTCAGGAATATCAAATGCATTTACTAAAGCTACTGCATCTGGACGAATATCCCAGCAAAGCTGATTAACCATTTTACGTACTGCTTTGGTTTTTACCGCTTCCATATAACCGTCTTCTAAATACCAAGCTTTATTTTTTTCAATCTGCGAAAGTGCATACAATTGATTCAATCTCGTTAAAATTGTTTTAGATTCCTCATCTTCAATTTCTTTTATTGCAAGTTGAAATTGTTCTAAAACTACTCTTTCTAAATAGGCTTGAGCAACATCTATCATTTGATGCTGTACGACATTAAAAGCATCATACGCTTCTAATCCGCCATCAACCAATTTTTTAATACGTCTCGCTGCCGAAGCTAGAATTGTTTTTTCTCGGTGAACAAAAGCTTGTAAATGAAACTCGCTGTCTAATAAATGTTCGTCGTCTGTTTTTCTTGTTGCAATTGGATTCTTTTCTGTAATTGCAGTTTTAGCATTTTCATACACATAATTAATAATGCCTAAAGAACCCATTTCTCCAAACGATTTTCTGAATTCAGACAAACGATTTTTGGCAACCAATTGCATTAAAACCGTATTATCTCCTTCAAAAGTCGTGTAAATTTCGGTATCATTTTTAAGTGCATCAATTCGATTTTCAGACAAATAGCCTTTTCCTCCGCACGCTTCACGACATTCTTGCAGAATATCTCTTGTACTCCAAGTAGAATACGATTTCATTCCCGCTGCTAAAGCTTCAATTTCCTGCATTTCGGCTTCTGTTCTATTTAAAAATCTATTGGTCAGATATTGAAGTGCAAAATGAACTGCATAGGTTTTAGCCAAATGGGGTAACAATCTGCGTTGATGCATTCTATAATTTAAAATTGGTACTTCAGATCCGCCTTCTGGTCCAAATTGTCTTCTTTGGTCGCTGTAGCGAATGGCAATTGTTAACCCCGATTTAGCTGCAGCGAGAGCCGAACGCGGAATTCCGATCCTTCCTCCAACTAAAGTTCCTAACATGGTAAAAAATCTTCTGTTATCACTCGGAATCGGACTTTCAAATTCTCCATTTTCATTTACCGAAGCAAAACGATCAAGCATATTTTCTTTCGGAATCACAACAGTATCAAAACTAATAGTACCGTTATCAACTCCGTTTAATCCCATTTTATGACCGCAGTCACCAATTGTAACACCATCTACAACATTTCCATTAGGATCACGTAACGGAACCACAAATGCATTTACACCATAATCATGATCGTCTATAATTAGTTTTGCAAAAACAGTTGCCATTTGGCCATGAACTGCTGCATTGCCAATGTATTCTTTTTGGGCATTTTTATTTGGTGTATGAATGGTAAAAGTCTGATCGTTATGATTGTAAGTTGCCGTCGTTTCCAATCCTTTTACATTTGATCCGTGATGTGTTTCGGTCATGGCAAAACATCCTGGAAGTTTTAGCGAACCAATGTCTTTTAAATATTTAGCGTAATGTTTTTCTGTTCCTAAAGATTGAACACTCATTCCCCACAATCCAAACTGAACTCCAAATTTTATTACTAAACTTAGATCGTGGTAACTCAGCGTTTCCATAATCGCAAAATAATCGGCTATGTTTTCTCCTCCTCCATATTGTTTTGGATAAGCCATATTTCCAAGATTTTCATCGGCTAGAATTTTGCACCATTTGTAAACAGTCTCCCTAAAAACATTGATATCGGTAGAAGTTTCATAAGCAAATTCAGGTCTAGAAATAACCGATTTTACTTTTTCAATTATTGCTGCTTCTTTTCCGTTTAAAATTTTGGTTATTTTCTGGATATCGAAAGTGGCATTAGTATGAGAATTTACCGTGTAAGAACCTGCTTTTGTTTTAAAATTTTGAAGTGCTTCTTCTCCTAAAATTCCTAAATCATTTTCTAATTTTTTGAAATCTGATTCTATTGGTGTTAAATCCAAATCGTTTCCTGAAAGTGCTTTTGCAATATCAAAAATCGATTTGATAGAAGATTTATCTTGAATACTTTTTTCAATATCCAATTTCCATTGTGTGAGTTCATTTCGCGAAGGCGGATTTGAAATATCTACTTTAGAACGCAAATATTCTTTTTCTTCTTCTGATAAAGCATTCAGGGAATTTATAAACTCTTTTAATGTTCCAAATTCTTTTTGTGTCAATAAATCATCTGACCACACTAAATAAAATAACGGAGTAAAGGCTTGAAGTTTGGTATTTTTCATATTATAAGGAATAATTTAGCATTGGTTAAATTTATGAATTTTCCTTACTAACATAATTTTCTGATACGTTAATTAAATCGTAAAAAATGATATTTGATAATCTAAAAATTCAAAAAATTCAAAAGTCATACAATTAAAATTCATAATTTTAACAAGCTAAATATTATAAAAAATTTACTTTTGCGAAAAATATATTATGAATAAATTTCAAATAGTATTTATTATGGCTTCAATTTGGACATTCTTTTCTTGTAATGATAAACAAAATCAAAAATTTCATCTTCAGTCTGAACAAGATCCTAAAAGCAAGGTGGTTTCTCAAGTTGTCTTTGGAGAAAAAACAAAGTTTAATTATTCTGATTTTAATGATTTAAAAAATAATAAATATTATGACCGATTTTTGGCTGGCAACTTAAATATTATTAGTGGAAAAGTCGTATGCACTGATCCACTATATAAAGAATTGGGATTGCCGCAAAGCTGGACAATTGATAAGGGTAAATATCCCGTCTATTTATACATAGGTTTGGAAGATGATTTTAATGGTCGTGTTGCTTATGCTGAATTAGTTGTTAAAGATGAAGTTCCAGCATTTTGGGAATTATCCTTAATTTCAGAAGAATTACTATCAGATGATTTTGAAAAAAAGATGAATGGTTTATATCCTGTTGAAACAGGTTTAAGTTGTTTTTCGGATTTCGAAACCTTCAAAATTTATGAACAAGAAATCAAGGATTTCTACAATATAGATAAAAAAGCTAATTATTATAATGATGTTCTAGCATCATACTTTGATAAAAATGAATTTATCCCTAAAAGCTCACGAGGTAAAGACTGGATTAATTACAGCCTTGAACAATCTGATAGAAACATTATTATGTTTGGCTCAGGATATGGTGATGGACTTTATTCAAGATATGTTGGATATGATAAAAAAGGAAATGTAGTAAAATTTATAACTGATTTTATTCAACTAAACGAAACTCAAATGCGATAAAAAAAACAGGAATGAAAAATAATCATTCCTGTTTAAACATCCTGTTAAGATTCTGGTAATTTTCGATTTTAAACCAATAAAAAATATGAAAACTATTATTGAGAACCTTTGGATATTGCGGTTCTTTTTTGCTTGGCCGCAAAAATATGATGTGAATTGAAAACTACAACTGCGGCAAAAATAATTCCGTATGCAGCAATTTGTATAAATCCGAATTGTTCTTTGTATAAAAACATTGCCAATAAAAAAGCAATCATTGGATTAATATTTAAAAGCATTCCGACTGTCGAAGAATTTATTCCCGAAAGGGCATATAAATTAAGAAACAATGGAAAAATGGTAAACAAAATGGCAATGGTTTCGATACAGAAATAAAATTTAAATTCTGTTGGAACTGTTCCGCTGTAAAATGGATAAAAAGGCAGTAAACATAATGCCGCTAATGTGATGTGAAAAGTTAGAATTATAAATTTATCAAAACCTTTATTGACACGCTGACTTACTAAATATGAAGCATATGTAAACCCTATTACAACACTAAAAAGCATATCCATAATATTTGCATAAGACAACAGAATACATCCTGAAATGCTTAATCCTACCGCAATCCATTGTGTTTTATTTAGTTTTTCATGCAAAATAAAATAAGCCAGCAGCGTGGTTAAAATAGGACAAACCAAATAAGCCAAGGAAGTCGCTTTTACACTAACATGGTTCATTACATAAATAAATGTAAACCAGTTCGCCATTAGAAAAACGCTTCCGCCAATATTTAATAGGATAGTTTTACGTTTCTCAAAAGCCGGCATTGATTTAAAAGTTTGTACAGCTTCTTTCATTCTTTTTCTCTTGAAAGAAAATGCAATAAGAAGCATTAAAATACTACAGCTAAAAACACGATAGAATAAAATATCTAAAGAAGGATAGTCATGTATTGGTCTCAAAACCAAACTGAAAAATCCCCAGATTACAAAACATGTAATAGCAGCGATGTAGTATTTTGTTGTTTTCACGAGATGTTGTTTATTGTTTAGTTTTCTATTTAAGCAAATTTCTAAAAAATAAAACAGCAATACAGATACAGTTTTTGTAAATTGCACCATAACAGTTTTATTTTTTTATGAAAAATTCTAATTACTTATATCTTCAATTTGCTGACCGTATCGAAAAACAAATTAAGTCTGGTGTCTTGAGCGTTGGCGATAAACTGCCTTCTATTCGAGAAGTTTGCGCAGAAACGGGTTACAGCATGAGCACTGTAAGTAAGGCTTATTATGAAGCCGAAAGCCGTTCTTTGATTGAATCTCGACCGCAGTCGGGATACTATGTGAGTAATATTTCAGCAAGAACGATTCCAGAACCATCGCCCAGCAGTCCGATTTTAAAATGTGCCAATATTGACCGCGAAGATTTAATCGATCAGGTTTACGGCAATATGACAGATCCAAATATTACGATGCTTTCTTTGGGATTTCCGTCAAACGAACTTCTTCCTATTGCTAAATTAAATAAGGGAATGGTTCAGGCGATGCGTCAACTTCCAAACAGCGGAACGAGTTATGAGCAAGTAAAAGGTAATCTTAATTTAAGAAGAGAAATTGCCCGATGGTCTTTTACATGGGGAGGATCGCTAACAGAAGAAGATATTATTACAATGCCTGGCTGTACAAGTGCTATATCACATTGTTTGATGACGTTAACACAGCCCGGCGATACCATAATTACAGAAAGTCCTGCTTATTTTGGCATCTTGCAATTGGCCAAATCATTGGGATTGTATATCATGGAACTGCCTACAAACATGACAACTGGAATAGAATTAGAAGCACTCAAAAAATCGCTTTCTTCTAAAAAAGTAAAACTATGTTTGCTGATGAGTAATTTTAGCAATCCTTCTGGAAGTATGATGCCGGCAGAGCATAAAATAGAAGTGGTGAAATTAATGGAGTTCTACAACATTCCATTGATTGAAGATGATATTCACGGCGATTTGTACTTTGGTTCGAGCCGACCAACAAATTGCAAAACTTATGATGAAAGCGGAATTGTACTTTGCTGCAGCTCTGTTTCAAAAACATTAGCTCCCGGTTATCGCGTGGGATGGGTTTCGCCTGGGAAATTCAAAAAACAAATCTTAAGAAACAAAATTTATCATTCGCTCTCCTCGCCTACTATTACACACGAAGTCGTGGGGGATTTTTTAAAAAACGGACGTTATGAAAATCATCTTCGAAAAATACGCCAAATATTAAATCATAATTGCAACAATTATATTAATACAGTTCTGGAATCTTTTCCGAAAGGAACAAAAGTAAGTCAGCCTCAAGGTGGATTTTTTCTGTGGATTGAATTGGATAAAAAAATTGATACTGCTGCTTTTTATCATTTAGCGATGAAACACAATATCAGTATTGCACCTGGCAGGATTTTTTCGTTTCAAGATCAATTTTCAAATTGTATGCGATTGAGTTTTGGTCTGCCGTGGTCAAATGAGTTAAGAACTGCTATTCAAACGTTGGGAAGACTAGCTCAAACACAATTGTAGAGCAAGTTTTTGTCATTCTAGGAACTACAAATTCTGTATAGATATTCGCTAATCTTTATGGATTTGCAAGTGTGATTTTTCGTTCCTCGAAATGACGAACTACACCTATAAAAAATAAAAAAACTGGACAGCGCAACTACACACTGTCCAGCCAACAATTAAAAGAAGACCAAAATTAAATAGTTATAGTACGAAATAAGCGCCTTTTTCGACTTTCTTAGGTTCGTTGTTCAATTCAAATTCATTTAGAATATCAAATTCACTTTGATACTCATTAAGCATTTGCTTGATATTTTTTTCAATAGTATTTGCAATCGTCGTTACAGGCGTATCTGTAGGTCGGTTTTCGAATGGATCCTGCAAATGAATCGCCATTCTTTCGATCAAAAAGAAAGCCCCGCCAATAGCTGTAATTAACGGAATTGCAAACCAGCTTAAAACACTTGTTAACCCAAAAGGCAGTAACAAAATAAACAAACACAATGTCAGCCTGATGTACATACTGTATGTTGTTGGAAATATGGTGTTTTTAATTCTCTCACATTTTCCCATTTCATCACATAATCTTGACAATGTATTGTCGATTTCAACCTGCTGATACATGTTGATTTTCTTTTCGTTCTTAGCATTTCTAAGATCGCGGGCGTGCAGCATCAAAATAGCATTTGGAACGTTTTGATGATTCTTAATGTATTTTATTTCTTCTTCACTCATCAAACCTTCAAGTGGTTTTATGGCATCTTTATTTCTAAGTGACTGCCCTAAACTATAACACCATGCAATTTGTCTTTTAGCAAAATTCTCTTTGAATTCGCTGGCTTCAACAGAAAAATCAGGATCTTTATAAAACGTCAAAACCTGACGAATTAATGTTCTGGAATCGTTTACAACTGCGCCCCAAACAATTCTGGCTTCCCACCATCTGTCATAAGCCTGATTGGACTTAAAGGCTAATAATAAGGAAATAATGGTTCCAATCATGGTTGGAATCGCAATTGGAATATCTACAGGAAGGGTAACAAAATAGTGGTGAAATATTTCAAATAGTATGGTATAAGCCAATACTAGAACGATTTCTACTTTAATTTTCCCGAGAACGTACTTCATTGGTATTCTTTTCTTTAATAACATATTTTCGGTTTTAAATTAAATATTATAGCTTTTTTTTAGTTCTTAGTGATTAGTAATTAATCCTTAGTAATTAACTGTAGTTTAATAACAGCCTAAAAAAATATATTTCCTATTCTTACAGTACAAAACGGATTAATTATAAGTATTACTAAGAACTAATTACTAAGAGTTAATTACTAAGGACTAAGGACTAATTATTAATCACTAAGAACTAAACAATCTCTTCGTACAATGAAAGAACTGGAAGTCCCAGCTTCTCATTGATGTTTTCTTTTTTTACTTTTTTGAATTTGATTTTTTCGCCTTTCCGAGTTTCTACAAGCATGTCGATATTATGCTTTGAAATGGCTTCTGATAAAAATGGCGCAACATTCTCGTAATTGTCTTCAAAATTGGCAGTCTGACTTACTATTTCGAAAGAGAAATTTTCACTTAAATACTGCTGTACATCTTTTACATGTATGCTTTTGCTTGAATTTTCTACATAAAGAGCTTTGCTGAAGACTTCTTTATTAATTTCTGTACTTAAATGCAGAATTGGACATTTTTGATTTCCAGCCAGCTGAACCAAATATTGATGAATTCTTTTGGTTTCTTGTTTATAAGAATGTGTGAGAATAACCAATTTTACAGAAAAAGCTTCGATAAGACGCTTGAAAATTGGAGCCGAAAGTCCGTATTGGTTGTGAACTTTCAGTTTTGTATTTGGAGAATGGTCGATAATATATCTGCAGGTTTCCAATACCTCTTCCTGGCTTCTGGTTAATCCTGATCGCATTTCGCGTAAAAAACTTGAAGTCGAAAATGTGTCTGGTGATTCTGAAACTAATACTAAAATAATTTCTGATTCAGTATCTTTTGACTGATTCACCGCAGATTTAACAGCCGAGATTGTGTCATCTTTTAAAGTCGTAGGTATAAGAAAATTTTTCATAAGCATAATTGTTTAGTTTTATACCTACAAAATAACTATCCGCTAATTATACCTTTATTAATTTAAAATTAGAATTTTCTAAGATTAAACATTAGATTTTTTAATCTTCAGTTTTTTAAAGATAATCGTGACGATTGTACCTTTATTCTGCTCAGACTGTACTTGCAATTCTCCATCGTGCATACGAATTATTTTAGAAGCCAGCGGCAATCCTAAACCGTAACCAATATATTTTGCCGCAATTTTACCTCTAAAGAAAGGTTCATACAAATGCGGAATATCTTCTGGCGGAATTCCTATACCGATATCATTAATCGTAATTTTAATCATTTCTTCGTTTGCCGAAAGATTTACGAATACTTCATTATTATCAGAATATTTAACACCATTGGTAATAATATTGTTGATTGCTAATTCCAACAATGGTTTGTTGCACGGAAGCAATAATAAATTAGAATCTTCTGGAGCAAAGTTAAGCTTAATGCTCACTCGGTTTCCTGGAAATATTTTATCCAAATCCGATTTTACATCCATTAGCAATTCGTCAATTCTGGCAATGTCAGATACTTGTTTTTGACCGTCATAACCTGTTTGAGTCAATTTCAAAAGGCTTTCCGTTAAGTTTCCTAATCTAGATGCCTGACTATAAATATTTTCTAAAGACTGTACATATTCTTGAACTTCTCGCTCTTTGAGCAGCATAATTTCTGCTTCGGCAATAATAGTTGTTATGGGCGTTTTTAATTCATGAGAAGCATTATTGATAAAATTAGCCTGGATTTCAAAAGAGGTTTCCAGCCTGTCCAGCATATTATTAAAAGTATTGGTCAGATCGGATATTTCATCAGAGTTTTTAACTTCAGGAAGACGATTATGAAGATTCGACGCACTAATTCTTTTTACTTCTTTGGTAATTCGTGCAACTGGATTAATGACACGTTTGGCTAGAAAACGTCCTAAAAGAAAGGCAAGAATCACAAAACCAATTCCGCCAAAAAGCATAATTTTGACAATATAAATAGTCGTATCTTTTCCTTTACGATCTCTAGCACCTACAATTACAATATATTTTTGTCCGTTTTCTTCAAAAATCTGACCTAAATAATATTTATTATCTTTTTCGTATGAGTCTTTTCCTGTGCTTAAAATATTGGTATAAAAAGTATTCGGAAGATTAAGATTTGTATTATAATCAAAACTATTATGGCTGTTGATTTTTAATACATATTCTTCTTCTTCGATTAATTCTTCAAGTCCATTTTTTTGAAGATTCTTATAATATTTTATTTTTTCTGGATCTTTTTGAAAATGTATTGAAGCTACAATTTTTGATCTGTCATCTAAACGTTTTAAAAAGTGATAACGATTGTTTTCTCTAAATAAGAAAAAAACAATGATACACAATAGTGATGTACTAAAGGTAGAAAGGGCAACGTAGTTAAAAGTAATTTTTTTTCTAATGTCCATTTTACGATTTTATAACATAACCCAATCCTTTCATGGTATGAATAAGTTTGGTATCAAAAGGCTTATCAATTTTTCTTCTTAAATAGGTTATATATACATCAACAACATTCGTATTCATGTCAAAATTAATATCCCAGACATTATCTAAAATCTGATCGCGGGAAACAATTCGACCCGTATTTTTTGCCAGATAATACAATAGTTTGAACTCTTTTGCAGTTAAAACAATGTTTTCTCCACCTCTCTTTACCGATTTAGCGCGTCCGTTGATCTCCAGATCACCAATTGTAATAGTATCAATTTTCTCTGTTTCTTGATGCGATCTTCTATAGAGTGCATTTACACGAGCATCTAATTCTCCAAATTTAAAAGGCTTTACCAAATAATCATCTGCGCCGGCGTTAAGACCAGTCACGATGTTTTCTGAAGTTCCTAAAGCTGTTAAAAGTAAAATAGGTACAAAATTCTTGCTGGCACGAAGTCTTCTGCAGATTTCAATTCCGTTAATATCTGGAAGCATTACATCTAAAACTACAACATCAAAAGTATAATTATGAATCATCTCCAGAGCAGTTTTACCATCTAGAGCCACACTTACTTCATTATTATTTTCGGCAAATCCTTTACGCAGAATAGATAATAGATTTGGTTCGTCTTCGACT
Source organism: Flavobacterium sp. S87F.05.LMB.W.Kidney.N (assembly GCF_004366435.1). Lineage (NCBI taxonomy): Bacteria > Pseudomonadati > Bacteroidota > Flavobacteriia > Flavobacteriales > Flavobacteriaceae > Flavobacterium > Flavobacterium sp. S87F.05.LMB.W.Kidney.N. Next base: position 585,643 of record NZ_SODX01000004.1, read on the forward strand.
ATTAGTAATTTCATCTTGAGAAGTTTGTATATACAACAAAAATAAGAATTGAATTTAACAAAAACGGCACATATTTACAAATTATGATTTAATTATGAAGAATAAAAAAAGCAGACCTAATAGCCTGCTTTTTGATATTTATCTTGCATTTAATGCCTTATAATTACTAATTTTTGAAATTAAAACTAACAACCGCTCCAAGTCCAAACTGATAAGTAGAAATATAATCTTCAAATGCTACTGGACCTACCCAATAGGACCAATAATAACTTTCACCCACTGCTGCCGACATGGATTGTAAATAAGCATTAATATTTACAGAAACAGATGATGCAGTTTTGATTTTTACCCCGCCCTTGACATCCCAGGCAAAATAAGTGCCACTTCCGCCTTGGGGTGATTCTACGATACCAACTCCAGCACCAGCACCCAAATAAGGCAGAAGATTTGAACCTGTATCAAAATAATGGGTGAAATCTGCTAAAATAAAATTAAATGCTCCCTTATCGTTTGTGTTGATTTGAGCTCCAGAAGGATTATATAATGGTATTTTAACATCTGATCTTAAGTACTTTAATTCCACTGAGTTATTGGTTGAAAAGAAATACTCAAACCCTGCTCCGTATTGAAAACCATCTTCTATTGTTGCAGAATAACCGTCGTACTCCAGCTTATCTGAAAAATTATAACCACCATACAAATTAAGCGAAAAAGACCCTGCATCCTGAGCCTGCATTCCTATCGCCGACAGAAATACAACTAATAATAAACTGTACTGTTTCATAATTTTTGATTTTGATTGTTAATTGGATAATCAAATTTAGCTTTTTTCTTTCAAAAAAAGAATATTTTTAGAAAGAAAAAACTTAAATATTAAAACTCAAATAATTGAATATTAAAACCTTAACAACCTAAAAAGTCTCTCCAGCATTTAAATAAAAAGCTTTCGAATTATTACCCCACGCATAATCTAAAATCAAATTTGTCTTTGTCGCTTTATCAATTAAAAGCCTCAAACCAATCCCAGCAGCCGGCTGAATCGATTTAAAAAGCTCCAAATTAGTATCTGAATTACTGGCAGTAACAAAATTGGTAAAAACAGTGCCGCTTAATAATTGATTGCAGGTTATTGGAAATCTAAATTCTGTAGATAAATAAACCAAACCATTTCCTCTAAAAAGCCCTTGCGTATAGCCCTCCCCGCTCCTGCTTCGCTGATCCCAGCCAATTGCAGGCAAATTTAAATATGGAACTTTTCCTCGGGTTACAAACTGACCATAAGTCCAAATGGCTAAAATATAATTTGGATTTTTATGCGAAACAGGTATAAAATGCTTATACTCTGCAAACAATACACTACTATATTCCTGATTATTAAACAAAACAGGATTAAATCTATAATTGATATTTGCAAACCAGCCTCGCGAAGCATTTACCTGATTATCACGAGAATCGTGAACCAAATTCAAACTTACTCCATTTAGGAAATACTCTAAATTATCAAATCCGTATTTCTGACTGTAATTATAATGATAGGTGAATACGCCATTTTCAACATCCAATTTTTTATCGTTAATACTGGAATACCAGTCAATATTAATTCCTCCGCCTACATAATAATTTTCTTTTACTTCAAATGAAACGGTTTGGTGAAATTTCAAATAATTATAATCCATATCCTGTGCAATAGAATCAATACTAAAACTTGGACTCCTATCGCGTCTTGGCGGAATAATATCTGTTCCAAGTCCATAATTGGGCTGAGAAAACAAGTACAAACGATAATCGCCGCTCAAAAAGATTTTATTATTTTTTAGCAGGATATTGTTTTTGATATTAACCAGCCACTGATCTTTTAATGTATATGTAACCCCAACATTAGCAATGGAATATTTATCTTTCTCTTCTTTTCCTTTGAAAGTATACTGCGCTACAGCACCAAAAAAAAATCCAGTTGCTGGCTGTGAACCAATAGCTGGAATTACTAAAAAGAAATTATTTTTGGTGGGTTTAACGACTAAAGCATCGTCTTGTTTTTTAAAAATATCAAAAATAGTTTTGGGCGGACAGAGCTCTGGATTCGTTATTTCTTCTTGGCAATATAAATTAGATGAAATAAAAAACAATAATCCTAAGATGTTATACTTGTACTGAAAGGCATTATTTTTTAAAAAATTCACCATTTAAGAAAAGTTTATTTTAATAAAAACCAGTAACCTATAGTAAATATAGTATTTATTTTCAACATTTTACACAAAACAAATCTTTAGATTTTTCAGATTTATATAATAAAAAATCTTATTCTATTATTTTTTTGGCTTTTAGAAACATAATTGAAAATCAGCACAGAGTAATTTTGTAAAATATTTACAAAACAAGTATTGATCTCATTTTGAGAACATTAAAAAACAAAAAGCATACATAAAATGAAAAATAATTTTGAATTTACCCTGACAGATTTTCCAAATGACAAATTTGAATATGAAAATAATATATTTTCAGGAAAAGCAACTTTAAAACAAAATGGTGCTCTGGTAGAACAAAGCAAAGAAAAAGGAAAACCATTTTTAATAAAAAGAGCTAATGATGAAATAGTTAAAGCTTTTCCTAAAGCCAATATTCCTGATATTTCTGCACAATGCTTAAATATAAATGGTCAAAAATACCGCATGGCAGCGAAATTAAAATGGTACGAATATATTATCGGCGGACTCCCTATTCTTGTTGTACTTAGTGGTGGAGCAATTGGCGGATTTATTGGCGGGGTTGCGACCGTTATGAATTATACTTTTTTTAGAAGTGATGATACTGCCGTAAAAAAATACTTAAAAGTTTTTGGAGTTAATATATTATGTCTCATTGCATTTGTTTTTATGGCTGGTTTATTTTATAAAATAATCAACTAAGAATAATCACTGAATAAATTAAAAAAGCCGTCAATTAGTAATTGACGGCTTTTTAATGTTATAATAAATATTATTTCGTAATAAACTTTGGATGAATTAAATTTTCTAAAGAATAAATTTCATCCCATTTTTCCTGAGTAATTAATTTTCTTTCCAAAACCGCAATTTGATGTACGCTTTTGTTTGTTTTTAAAGCTTCACCCGCAATACTTGCACTTTCTTCGTAACCAATAATTGGATTTAACTGCGTTACAATTCCGATGCTGTTCATCACCATATTATAACAATGATCAACGTTTGCTGTAATTCCGTTAATACATTTATCAATTAAAGTCTGAATTGCATTTGAAAGATAATCTAAAGACGTAAACATCGCAAAAGCAATAACAGGTTCCATAACGTTTAGCTGTAACTGTCCTGCTTCTGCAGCCATTGTTACCGTTAAATCCTGACCAATTACATAAAAACAAGTCTGGTTTACCACTTCTGGAATTACTGGATTTACTTTCCCAGGCATAATTGATGAACCTGGCTGGCGCGCTGGCAAATTGATTTCATTAAAACCAGTTCTTGGTCCAGAACTCAACAATCGTAAATCGTTACAGATTTTAGAAATCTTAACCGCAGAACGCTTTAATGTTCCCATAATCTGAACGTAAGCGCCTGTATCTACCGTTGCTTCAATCAAATCTGGTGAAAGCGTTAAAGGAATTCCAACTTCTTCAGCTAAATATTTTACGCAAATTTCAGGATATCCTTCTGGAGCGTTAACTTTTGTTCCAATCGCCGTTGCTCCCATATTGATTTCTAATAATAAATCCTGAGCATTTTTTAAGCGTTGAATATCTTCTCCAATTGTTGTGGCATAAGCTTTAAACTCTTGTCCTAAAGTCATTGGCACCGCATCTTGCAGCTGCGTTCTTCCCATTTTTAAAACTTCTTTGAACTCTTCTCCTTTTTTCGCAAAAGCAACTTCAAGACCTGCAAAAGTTTTAATAAAACTTTCCATTTTCAAATACAAAGCAATTCTAAATGCCGAAGGATACGCATCGTTTGTAGACTGTGAACAGTTTACATGATTGTTTGGATGAAGAAAATTGTATTCTCCTTTTTTATGACCTAAATATTCTAATCCGATATTCGCAATAACTTCGTTTGCATTCATATTTACCGAAGTTCCTGCGCCGCCCTGAATTAAATCGCTCACAAATTCCTGATCAAATTTACCAGCAATAACCTGATCGCTTCCGTAGCAGATTGCTTCAGCAATTTTAGGATCAATTGCGCCACAGTCTTTATTGGCAAGAGCTGCAGCTTTTTTCACATAACCTAAAGCTTTGATAAACAAAGGTTCTTTTGAAATCGGAATTCCTGTAATATTGAAATTCTCTACAGCTCTAAAAGTCTGGATTCCGTAGTATAAATGATTCGGAATTTCTAATTCCCCTAAAAAATCATGTTCCTTTCTTGTTGGTTCCATATAATAAAATAATATGTTTTGACTAAAAAAAATAAGCGTAAAGCTACATCAAATTATGGATAAAAATATGAATGAAATCAAAATCATTTACAATTAACGAAGAATATTTTGTGGTAAATTATTACCTTTTCAGCCTCAAATAATTATCACAATACAGTTGAAAAAAGAAAGCGAATATTTTCTTGATAAAGAATACAATACGATTATTTACGACAAAGACGATCTTAATTTTAAAGATTTTGAATGCTGCGTTTTTAATAATTGTAATTTTTCTGCCTGTACTTTTCTTGCTGTAACCTTTATTGACTGCATTTTTAACGATTGTATTTTTAATGAAGCAAAAATTAATTATGTTGCCTTTAGAACAGCCACGTTTAACCGCTGTGAAATTAAAGATGTGAATTTTGCAATGTGTGACAAACTGATTTTTGAAATTGCATTTAATAACTGCATTTTGGATTTCTCTAAATTTTATACCTTAAAACTAAAAGGAACAGTATTTACGAATTGCAGTTTGATAGCAGTTGACTTTATGGCAGTAGATTTAACAAGTGTAATTTTTGACAACTGCGATTTGTACCGCGCTGAATTTGCAAAAGCCATAGCCAACAAAGCCGATTTTAAAACGAGTTATAATTATACTATTGATCCTTCTAAAACTAAATTAAAGAAAGCTGTTTTTTCTTTGAATGAAGTTAAAGGATTATTGTTTAAGCATGATGTGATTGTGAGTTGAATGAGCCAAATACGTACAGTTTGTTTTCCGATCCCGAGGCTTCGGGAGAGAAATCACACTCGACAAAGATTGGCGATTTACTTTGCGGAAATACTTGTGTGATTTCTCTCCCGAAGCCTCGGGATCGAAATGACAAGATTGAGAAAAAACTACTTTTAAATATTTTTCCCCATCACATAATCTTCCATTAAATACCCATTCCCAATTTCTATATCAACCGTTTCTTTGATTTCGAAACCAAGTTTTTTGTAGAAATTCAACGCCGTATTAAATCGGTTTACATTTAATAAAAGCTCATTCGAATTATTTTCTAAAGCCATTTTTCCAATTTCTTCAAAAACAATTTTACCATAACCTTTTCCTTGCGTCTCTGGCAAAAGATAGATTTTATGAATTTTGGTAATTGCCTCGTTTTTATAATTATGCTCAATTCCAATGAATCCAATTATGGATTCTGAATCTGAAATTAAATAAAACAACTGTTCTTTATTCTTGATTTGTTTCGATAACGCTTGATCAGAATAAATCAAATCCAGCATATAATCTAACTGTTCTTTTGTTAGAATTTCACCATAAGTTCTCGGCCATGTAATGTTTGCAATCTCTTGAATTTTAGTAATATCTTCAATTGATGCTTCGGTAATTGTAATCATATTTTATTTTGTAAAAACTTGATTTTCCTGTTCGCTTACGCGGATGAAAGTCGTTCGTTTAGTCAATTCTTTTAACCTTGAAGCTCCTACATAAGTACAGGTACTTCTTATTCCTCCTAGTATATCTAAAACAGTATGAATCACATCTCCTTTAAACGGAACCTGAACTGTTTTTCCTTCACTTGCTCTATATTCTGCTACACCACCAGCATGTTTGTCCATTGCGGTTTTAGAACTCATTCCGTAAAATTGTTTGAATTTTTCACCTTTTACTTCGATCAGTTCTCCGCCACTTTCAGAATGTCCTGCAAGCATTCCGCCTAACATTACAAAGTCAGCGCCAGCGCCAAAAGCCTTGGCAACATCACCGGGAGTTGTACATCCGCCATCACTTATAATATGTCCGCCCAAACCATGAGCAGCATCGGCGCATTCGATAATTGCCGATAATTGCGGATAGCCAACACCCGTTTTGACACGAGTTGTACATACAGAACCAGGCCCAATTCCGACTTTTACGATATCAGCACCAGCTAATAGAAGTTCCTCGGTCATTTCTCCTGTCACAACATTTCCTGCAATAATAATTTTATCCGGATATTGTTTACGGGTTTTCTTTAAAAACTGAACAAAATGCTCCGAATAACCGTTTGCAACATCGATGCAAATGAATTTCAACAACGGATTTGCGGTAATTATCTTTCCAATCTTTTCAAAATCTTCTTTCCCTGTTCCTGTACTTACAGCAATATAATCGTAGAAATCTGGAGTGACGTCTTTCAAGAAACTATTCCATTGTTCTAAAGTATAGTGTTTATGAATTGCAGTAAAGAGCTTTTCTCCCGCTAAGACTTTCGCTATTTCAAAAGTTCCTACGGTATCCATATTGGCAGCCATAATCGGAATTCCTGTCCAAGATGCTGTGCTGTGCAAAAACTTGAAATTTTGTTCTAAAGAAACTTCAGAACGGCTTTTTAGCGTTGATCTTTTAGGTCTAAACATTACATCTTTAAAACCTAGTTTTAAATCCATTTCTATTCTCATATTTCAAGATTTTGGTTACTCTCAAATGTAAGGAATTTTAGAATTTAGATTGTAGATTTTATTAAATTATTGCGTAAATAGAACACGGATTAAACGGATTCGCTTTCGCGAAAACGCTGATTAAAACGGATTTTTTTATTTACAAGATAGTTTCGACTTCTCTCAGCCTGACAAACGAAAAAACTGAAAACTGCAACTGAGACTTAAAACTAAAACTTACCCGTGTATCGTCTCTCCCTTTCCGTAATTGGTAATGATAGATTCTTCAAATTCCAGCCATTCTCTCCAACGTTTTTCAACATCGATTCCTTTTCCGTATTTACGAGCGTATGTGATGAAAGTTGTATAATGTCCCGCTTCGCTTTCCATTAATTCTCTGTAAAACACAGCAAGTTCTTCGTCTTTTATGTTTTCAGAAAGAACTTTGAAACGCTCACAGCTTCTAGCTTCGATCATTGCTGAGAATAATAATCTTTCTACAAGTCCAGAAACACGACTTCCGTCACCGCTTCTTTTCATGTATTGGTATAATTCATTTACGTAATCATCTTTACGCTCACGACCTAGTTTTAGTCCTCTTTTGATGATGATATTATGAACTTGTTCAAAATGATCGATTTCTTCTTTGGCCAAAGCCAATAAATCTTGAACTAAATCTTGATGTTCTGAATTATTTGTGATAATTGTGATCGCGTTTGTTGCTGCTTTCTGCTCGCACCACGCGTGATCTGTCAAGATTTCTTCTATGTTTTTCTCAACAATATTTACCCATCTTGGATCTGTTGGCAATTGTAATCTTAGTACGCCCATAGTCTTTTGTTATTTTGTTTCAGGTTTCAGGTTTCAGGTTCTTTTAGGAACGAAAAAAGTTTAAAGTTTCAAACTGTCTTTCGAACAGCGTAAAACTTTAAACTTGAAACTTTAAACTTGAAACTATTTCTTAATACGCAAAAATCGGTCTTTCGCTCATTAATTCGTTTACTTCTTCTGCAACTTCTTCAATAAGATCTTCGTTTGTGTGATCAGTAAGAACTTTATCGATAAGAGCTACAATAGTTTCCATATCTTTTTCAACTAAACCACGAGTTGTGATTGCAGCTGTTCCGACGCGGATTCCAGAAGTGATAAATGGAGATTTATCATCAAACGGAACCATGTTTTTATTTACTGTAATTTCAGCTTTTACTAATGCATTTTCAGCTTCTTTCCCAGAAATATTTTTATTTCTTAAGTCAATAAGCATCATGTGGTTATCTGTTCCGCCAGAGATAATATTATAACCTCTTTTTACGAAAGCATCAGCCATTGCGTTTGCATTTTTTTGTAATTGCATTGCATAAGTAAAGAACTCATCTTTAAGTGCTTCACCAAAAGCAACCGCTTTAGCAGCAATGATGTGCATTAAAGGCCCACCTTGGTTTCCAGGGAAAACAGCTAAATCTAATAATGAAGACATCATTCTGATTTCTCCTTTTGGAGTTTTTAAACCTTGTGGGTTTTCGAAATCTTTCCCCATTAAAATAAGACCTCCACGTGGCCCACGAAGTGTTTTGTGAGTTGTTGTAGAAACAATATGACAATGTGGAATTGGATCGTTTAATAATCCTTTAGCAATAAGACCTGCAGGGTGAGAAATATCAGCAAATAAGATCGCTCCTACGCTGTCAGCAATTTGTCTGAAACGAGCAAAATCCATATCACGAGAATAAGCTGAAGCTCCAGCGATAATTAATTTTGGCTGTTCTTTAGTTGCAATTTCTTGAATTTTATCATAATCCAGACGACCAGTCTCAGCATCTACTCCGTAAAAAACAGGACGGTATAAACGACCTGAAAAGTTTACAGGAGAACCATGAGTTAAGTGACCTCCGTGAGATAAATCGAAACCTAAAATTGTATCACCAGGATTTAGACATGCATGGTAAACAGCAGTATTTGCTTGAGAACCAGAGTGAGGCTGTACGTTTGCATATTCAGCTCCAAATAATTCTTTGGCTCTGTCAATAGCAATCTGCTCAATAACATCAACTACTTCACAACCGCCGTAGTATCTTTTGCCAGGATAACCCTCTGCATATTTATTAGTTAAAACAGACCCAGCTGCTTGCATTACCTCATCACTTACAAAATTTTCTGAAGCGATAAGTTCTAGTCCGTGAATTTGTCTTTCTTTCTCCTCTTGGATAAGATCAAAAATTTGTTCGTCGCGTTGCATTTCTTTGTTTTTCGTTAATTTCACGCAAAAATACAAAAAAACGTTTGTCAAACTGCTAGATTATGATATATTTGACATGTAATTTTTCAACAAATAATTAACATTAAACATGCCTATAACCGCCAACGACACCAGTAGAAAATCATGGTTAGAAGTGCCAGAAAATAGCGACTTCCCTATTCAGAATATTCCTTTTGGCGTGTTTCTTACCAAAGAAAATGTCGTTACCGTAGGAACAAGAATCGGCGACTATGCTATAGATTTAGGGGCTTTACAACAATTAAACTATTTTGAAGGAATTGATTTAACCGATGATATGTTCATGCAGGATACGCTGAATGATTTTATTTCTGACGGAAAAAAAACATGGCGTCTGGTGCGAAATCGCATCGCTGATATTTTCGACGAAAACAATCCACAGCTAAGAGATTCAACAAAACACAGAGATATTGTTATATTTAAAATCGAAGATGTAGAGATGCAGTTACCAGTTTTGATTGGTGATTATACTGATTTCTATTCTAGTAAAGAGCATGCTACAAACGTAGGAAAGATGTTCCGCGATCCAGAAAATGCTTTATTGCCAAACTGGCTTCATATTCCAGTTGGATATCACGGAAGAAGCTCTACAATTGTTCCATCGGGAATTCCGGTGCACAGACCAATGGGGCAAACACTGCCTGCTGGAGAAAAATATCCAGTTTTTGGACCGTCTCGTTTAGTAGATTTTGAGCTTGAAACTGCTTTTATTACGACAGATGTAAATGTAATGGGAGAAAATATCCCAACTTATGAAGCCGAAGATTATATTTTCGGAATGGTTTTATTGAACGACTGGAGTGCGCGCGATATTCAAAAATGGGAATATGTACCGCTTGGACCATTCTTGGCTAAAAACTTTGCAACTTCTATTTCTCCATGGATTGTTACTATGGATGCTCTAGAACCTTTTAGAACCAAGGGGCCGAAACAAGATCCATCACCGCTTCCTTATCTTCAGACTAAAGGAAAAAAGACTTTTGACATTCATTTAGAAGTATCTCTAAAACCTGAGGATCAAGAAGAAACTATTATTTCAAGATCAAATTTCAAGTATTTATATTGGTCGATGAGTCAGCAATTGGCGCATCACACTTCTAACGGATGCCGTGTAAATTCTGGTGATATGATGGGTTCAGGAACTATTTCTGGACCAACTCCTGATAGTTTTGGTTCTATGTTAGAATTAACATGGGGCGGAAAAAATCCGTTGAAATTAAATGATGGAAGTGAACGTAAATTTATTGAAGATAATGATACTGTAATCATTAGAGGTTTCTGCGAAAATGCAGAAGTAAGAATTGGTTTCGGAGAAGTTTGCAGCCAGCTTTTACCTCCATTTATTAGACCATGAAGAGAAAAGACATTAATTGTTAATGGTTAATTTTTAATTTTTAATTTTTAATTTTTTTAATTGTTTATGGTTAATGGTTAATGGTTAATGGTTGATGGTATCGATAAATTATAAAAAAGCTTGTTAGTTTACTCTAACAAGCTTTTTTTATTTTGAATGTTGCGATAATTTATTCTTGTTTCATTTTATAGTAAACGCAATAAAACCCGACAGGTTTTAAAAACCTTTCGGATTTAGATTATTATATTATTCAAACTTTGAGAAAAAACTTTGCGTGGGCTTCCACTTCGCTCAGGCCTGACAAAAAAATAAAATTTATACTGTATTAGCTAGTAGCAGTTATTTCTATAAAGGAATCTGCTGGCTTAAGCAATGTAACGTTCCGAATCCCCATATGAAATCAATGCAGCTGATTCCGATTACTTCTCTGTCTGGAAAACATTCTGAAAGTATATTCAATGCTACGCGATCATTACTGTCATTAAATGTTGGAACTAAAACGCAATTATTCAGAATCAAGAAATTAGCATAACTTGCTGGCAGTCTTAAATCTTCAAAATCAACACGTTTTGGCATTGGTAACGCTACAATAACTGGTGATTTTCCGTTTTCTAATTTTGCATTTTGCAGACGTTTTAAATTATCCTGCAAAGGTTTATAATTAGAATCATTTTTATCTGTTTCTACAATTGTAACGATCGTATCTTCGTTTACAAATCGGCATAAATCATCTATATGTCCGTGTGTATCATCACCTTCGATTCCGTCTCCCAGCCAAATTACATTGGTAACTCCAAGATATTCTTTAAATACGGCTTCGTAATCTTCTTTAGTAAAACCAGGATTTCTAACTTGGATTGTTGGATGCATTAAGCATTCTTCAGAAGTAAGTAATGTTCCTTTTCCGTTTACATCAATAGCGCCGCCTTCAACAATTACTGGTTTTCCTTTGTAAGTAACCTGAGTTAATGGAACATCAATAAAATTAGCAACTTTACCTGGAACAAATTTATCCAGCTGATAGTTTTTATATTTTGCCCAACCGTTGAAGTTGAAATTTAAAGCTTCTCTTTTAGAACCATTTTTTACTATAATTGGTCCAGAATCACGCATCCAGCTTCTGTTTGTTTTATGAATAATAAAAGAAACGTTTTGAATGTTTACGCGGGCTCTTTCAAGCATTTCGGCAACTTTTTCTTTTAGCTTTTCATCGGCCACGACTAAAAAAACCGTTTCAAAAGTGGCTACTTTTTTAATGAATTCTACAAAAGCCCATTGAACTGCTTCGTATTTTCCTGGCCAATCGTTGCCATTATGTGGAAAACACAATACAATTCCTTGCTGCTTTTCCCATTCTGCTGGAAATCTTCTATTATTTGTTGACATAAATAGGTTCTAATTTAGAAAGTGCAAAGATAAGCATTCGCTAGGATTATAAAACTATTGATTAAAATTGATTGGGGTTTCACAACAAATATCTTCCAAAAATTAAGTTAAAGATTAAATAATACATTCTTAATCTTGAACAGAAATGCTGTAATTACTTTTGCCGGAACTAAAAACTAACACATGAAAAAAGTATCTATTTCTCTATTAACAGCTCTTTTTATAATGGCAAGCTGTAATAATGATGAAAACACAAACAACGAACCTGAAATTGTGGTAAACGAAAACCCTGCAGCTTTTAAAGAAATTGGCTCTATTACTATTGGAGGCGAAGCTGCTGCTGAAATCTCTGCTTACTGCGAAAAAACAAAAAAATTATTTACTGTAAACAATAGTGGTGTAAACCAAATTGATGTTATTGATATTACCGATCCAACAAAACCAACAAAAATTGGAAAAATTGATCTGGTAGCTTACGAAGGTGCAGCAAATAGTGTTTCTGTTTTTGACGGAAAATTAGCTGTGGCTTTAGAATCTACAGCAAACAAACAAGGAAACGGCAAAGTTGCTGTTTTCAATACTTCAGATTACAGTTTAATCAAACAAGTTACAGTTGGAGCCTTGCCTGACATGATTACATTTTCTCCAGACGGAAAATATATTATGACTGCTAATGAGGGTGAACCAAATACAGATTATTCTCAAGATCCAAACGGAACGATTTCAATCATCGAAACTAGTACTTATACTGTAACAACTTTAGATTTCGCTTCTTTCAGCGGTCAGGCTGCTGCATTAGCAAAAGATGGATTTAGAATTTCAAAAGCTGCTAAAAGCTTCGCTCAGGATATTGAGCCAGAATATATTACAATTTCTGACGATTCTAAAACTGCCTGGGTTACTTTACAAGAAAACAACGGTGTAGCAAAAGTTGATTTAACTTCTAAAACAATTACTGCTATTTATCCTTTAGGTTTTAAAGATTTCAATACTGCTGAAAATGCTATTGATGTAAGCGACAGTGATGATAAAATTGCTTTTAATCCTTGGAAAGTAAAAGGAATGTTTATGCCAGATGCTATTAGTCATTTTTCTGCTAATAATGTTCCTTATTTTGTGACTGCAAACGAAGGTGATGCAAGAGAATATACTGCCAACACAGATATCAAACGTATGAAAAGTTTAAAACTTGATGCAACTCTTTTTCCTGATGCAGCTACTTTGAAACTAGACGCTAATTTAGGAAGATTAAATCTTGTTACTGATATGGGAGACACAGATGGCGATGGAGATTTAGACGAAATGGTAAGTTTTGGCGCAAGATCGTTCTCTATTTGGAATGGAAACACTGGAAAAATCGTTTATGACAGTAAAAATGATGTAGATAAAAAAACTAACGAATTAGGAACTTACGATGATAAACGAAGTGACGATAAAGGTTCTGAACCCGAAGCCGTATATGTGGCAAAAATGGGATCTCAAAACATTTTGTTTGTTGGTCTAGAAAGATCTGATGCGTTTATGACTTATGATGTTACTAATCCAAATTCGCCGCAATATTTACAAACTGTAAAAACAGGTGACGCACCAGAAGGCATATTATTCATTCCAGCTTCGAAAAGTCCTACAAAAAGAAGCTTATTAGTAGTAAGCAGTGAAGGTGATGGAACGGTTAAAATTTATCAGCCAGATTTGAAATAATACAATTTTAACAAATACTTAAAAGAACAAAATGTGAATTTTGTTCTTTTTTTTTGGTTTCTATTATACTAATATTAACGTATTTACATAATTAAATGCCAAAAGGTGGGAATTATGTAAGAGCATATAGAACACATTCTGAAACACGTCCTCTAATTTTGTCATGAGTTTAAAATAAAAACAATTTAATTTTTGATATCATGAAAAAGAAATTAGTATCAGTATCTTTATTACTACTATCCATTGCGGCAGGCGCACAAAATATGGCTCCGACTTCTACCACACCAAGTGTAGATCAAGAATATAACAAATGGTCTATCGAACTTAATGGTGGTGTTAACAAACCTACGAGAACAATGACTCCTGGTTACACTACAGAATCTGCGAATTTTTTTCACGGAGATTTGGGTGTGAGATATATGTTTAATCCAAAATTTGGTTTGAAATTAGATGTTGGATACGACCAATTTAAAGAGAAAAAAAATACTCCAGATTTTGAAAGCCGTTACGTTAGAGCGAGTTTACAAGGAGTTATCAATGTTGGACGTGCCTTAAATTTTGAAACTTGGACAAACACTATTGGTGTTTTGGCACATGGTGGTTTTGGAGTTTCTCAAATTAGTACTGAAACAGGATTTGGCGGACAAGATTACATGGCACATGGAATCGCTGGTTTAACTGGACAAATCAAATTAAGCAATAGAGTTGCCTTAACTGGAGATCTTACTGGAATTGTTAACGGAAGACAAAACTGGAACTTCGACGGAATGGGTAATACAACAACTGGATCTTTTGACGGTGTTTTATTAAATGCTTCTGTTGGTTTAACTTTCTACCTAGGTAAAAATGAAAAACATGCTGACTGGGTTGGCGAAGAAGATAGAATTGGTGAATTGGAAAAAAGAGTGGACTTAATCGAAACTGGTCTTATCGATTCAGACAAAGATGGAGTTGCTGACTTATACGATTTAGAACCAAATTCAATTGCAGGAGTAGCTGTTAACACAAAAGGACAATCTATTGATACGAATCAAAATGGTGTGCCGGATGAGTTAGAAAGCTATTTAGATAAAACTTACGAAAAGAAAGGCGCTGGAACAGCTACAAACAATACTGTTGAAGAATTAATTAACGGTGGTTATGTAAACGTTTATTTCGATTTCAATTCGTCTAAACCAACAAACGCTTCTTTATCTGGTGTTGATTTCTTAGTAAAATACTTGAAAAATAATCCTGGTAAATCTGCAGATATCATTGGATATGCTGACGAAATTGGAAGCTCAAGCTACAATACTGAATTATCTAGAAAAAGAGCTGAAGCTGTGAAAAAAGTAGCAACAAATGCTGGAATTGATGCTTCTAGATTAAATGTAATTGCTAACGGTGAAGATACTTCTGTGAACAAAAATTCTAAAGAAGCACGTCAAATCGTGAGAAGAGTTACTTTCCAAGTAAGATAATTCTAAAGAATTTAAATATAGAAAAGGCGGTTTCAAATATTGAAACCGCCTTTTTATTTGCACATAAAAAAAGGACAAAGCATAAAAGCTTTGTCCTTTTCTATTATAAAGATAAATTTAATTATTTATCAATTGCTCTTTTTGTAATGTCGCCAAAAGCATCAATTCTTCTATCTCTAAAGAATGGCCAGTTTTGACGAACATTTTCTTGTAAATCTAAATCAACTTCTGCAATTAAGATTTCTTCTTTATCGTGAGAAGCTTGAGCTAATATTTCTCCTTGAGGTCCAGCGATGAAAGAAGCTCCCCAGAATTGAATTCCTTCTGTTCCTTCAATGTATTTTTCTAAACCAATTCTGTTAGCTGCAGCGACAAAAACACCATTTGCAACGGCATGACCTTTCATTACGTTCATCCAAGCTCCGTATTGGTTTTCTCCGTATTGTTCTTTTTCTTTAGGATGCCATCCAATTGCAGTTGGGTAGAATAAAACCTCTGCTCCTTTTAAAGCTGTAATACGTGCAGCTTCTGGATACCATTGATCCCAGCAGATTAAAGTTCCAACTGTTCCTTTTTTAGTTTCAATTGCTTTAAAACCTAAATCACCTGGCGTAAAATAGAATTTTTCATAGAAATGCGGATCGTCTGGAATATGCATTTTACGGTATAAACCTGCTTCTGTACCATCTGCATCAATGATATATGCACTATTATGATAAATTCCAGCCATTCTTTTTTCGAAGAAAGGAACAATGATTACCACTCCTAATTCTTTTGCCAATTCGCTAAAAGCAATAAATGAAGTACTGTAAAGTGGTTCTGCTAATGCAAAATTATCTACATCTTCGCTTTGGCAGAAATAATGACTGCTATATAATTCAGGTAGTAAAATAACTTCTGCTCCTTGACTTGCAGCGTCTCTTACCCAGCTGATACATTTTTTAAGATTATTTTCAGCAACATCATTAAGGTTTAACTGAATTACTGATATTTTATATTTTCTTTTCGGCATGACATAAAATTTAGAGTGCAAAAATAACACTTTTTAAAGGAATGGCAAAGCGAGTTTACTTTACTTAACTATATGATATACAAAAAGAGCTCTTCAGCTCTTTCGATAATTGTTTATAAATTTCGTTTTGTAGAAAAGATTTTAGAAATATAAATCACTTCATCTTTTACAAAATATAATATTTTATAATCCCTAACTATAATTCTTCGATATTCTGGTTCAATTTCATCTCTTTGATACTGTTCCCTAAAATGTATATTTTTAGTAGTACCTAGAATTTCACTTTTAATATTGTTAGCGCCTTGAATCGATTTTTCTTTATAATAATTAAAAATTGTTTTTAAATGATTCTTGGCAGTATCAGTCCACACTACCTTTAAATTCTTTTCCATTACCAGTTCTCAGATTCTTTTTCTAAATCCTCCTGAGAAGTATATTGTCCTTTTTCAATTTCTAATTTACCATCTGCTAGTTGAGTTTTATATTCACTCCTCGTAATTGGTTTTCCTTCTACTGAAAATGCAACTATTTCTTTTTCCTGATAGCTTTCAATAACTGCTTTTACAACTTTTAAAAGACGCTCATCAGCCGTATTAATATATTCTAACACACTTTCTCTCAACTCTAAAGCTCCCATAATCATATTATTTTGATCTTTCAAAGATAAGTATTTTGAATCAGTTTTTTTAAACTATAAAAACCATTTCACAGCAGTTTAAAATTAAACATTTGCAAAATGGTTTTACAACCTAAAAAATCAACTATGCAAGTTGTTACTCGATAACTACTTTTTGAGTTAAGAATTCTGTTTCTGATTTTTTGAATTTAATTTCAAAAGTTCCTTTTACTGTTGATTTAAATTTATAAACTGTTTTCTTAGGTTCCGGAACTTGTTGTGTACAAACTTCTGATGGATATTTTGCAATTACTTGTAATCCTTTTTCTGTTCCAATTGTTACTTCAGAGATTTTGTCGAATTCAGCACAAGCGTTATCTACAATATACGTTACCTCATAGCTCAATTCGTCATTTACTTTTCCTGTCGCTGGTCCTTTAATTTCTGTTACTAATGCTGCCTTTGTATTTTGGTTTACTGGCTTTTCATCGTCGTCGTTGTTGCATGAAACAAATGCAATTGATAAAAATAATACTACCAAAACTGATTTTAATCTAAAACTTTTCATATAAAATAATAATTAATTGTTAATTACTATGAAGATGCGGGTTGGTTGCAATGGTTGCTTTGAAAAAATGTTAAAAATTTCTAACCGGACATTAAACACTTATAAATCAAAAACTTATTTATTAAAAAAAAGTTTTACAATTACCGTTAATTCTTATGAAAATAAAAAGATCTTACTTAGCCCCGATAGAAGCGGCATCCTTTTTCCCGCTTCTTTAGCGGGGAAAAGATATAGCGGATAGCGGGACAAAAAGTACTTTTGAAAACGAATTAGCGTGCTTCTAAATAAAAAAACACCAGCGTTAACTGATGTTTCTTTTAAATATATTTTCTTTTTTTTATTTAGCTATTTTCTTTTTAAAAAGCTTTTTGAAGAGATTTACAACTCCCAGAACAATAAATCCCATTACAAGTCCAATGGAAAATTCTTTTACTATTGCGGGCAATGATGGGAAAAGATGGTGAAAGAATTCAATGTTGTGAACAAATAATCCGCCCGCAACTAATATTAATGCAATGGTTCCGATAATAGTTAGTGCTTTAATTACTTTTGGAAGCGCTTGAACTAAAATGTTTCCAACAGTTTTTAAAAGGCTGTTTTCTTTTTTACTGTGCTGAATCATTTTGAAACCTACTTCGTCCATGCGAACAATAAGCGCTACAATACCATAAACACCAACTGTTGCAATTACGGCAATAATCGACACTGTAATAATCTGCGACAATAATGGTTTTCCGATCACAGTCCCTAAAGCAATGATCACAATTTCTACAGAAAGAATAAAATCGGTTACAATTGCAGATTTTACTTTTGCTTTTTCTACAACTAGAATTTCTTCTTCGGTTAAAACTTCTTCAGTAATTCCTTCTGCTTCTTCGTGTTTGTGCGGAAATATGAATTCGTATATTTTTTCGGCTCCTTCGTAAGCTAAAAACAATCCTCCAAGCACTAAAATTACCATGATTGCGATTGGAAAAAATGCACTTAATAAAAATGCAATTGGAAGAATAATTATTTTATTCAGCAACGAACCTTTACTAATTGCCCATAAAACGGGAAGTTCTCTTGATGAAGCAAATCCTGATGCTTTTTCAGCATTTACTGCTAAATCATCACCCAGAATTCCAGCTGTTTTCTTTGCGGCAACTTTACTCATTACTGCAACGTCATCCATAATTGCTGCGATATCATCTAATAGAACGAAAAAACCTGAAGCCATTTTTTAAATTTATTTTAGTGATGCGAATCTAGACATTTTGACTTAATCTTCCCAACAATATCTTGTCAAAATTTATCGATTTATTCGTAATTTTCTGTATTACAATCTGCAGAAAAATTAACTGCATTGTCCTAAAATAACCCAGATAATAATAAAAACTAAAATAGTTCCGAAACATCCTCCACCTAACTTTTTTGCACCATATCCTGCGATTAAACCTCTAAATATATTATTCATAGCTTTTCTTTTTTTAAATTAATTATTTGAATTTGTTTGATTTATATTAATTATAAAATTCTATGTTTTTAATAAATCTGTTGTTACACAAATGAGGGTAAAAGTTTCAGAATTCACGGATAAAAAAAAAGCACCAGTAAAATACTGATGCTTTTAAGATTAACAATGAAAAAAAAAAATTAATTAGCTGTCTGGTTTCTAACAACCAATTTGCCATCGAAAGCGTCTAATAAAATAATGCTCTCTGTTGTTATATTTCCTGCCAGAATTTCTTTTGACAGCTGGTTTAAAACCTCTCTTTGTACAACACGTTTTACAGGTCTTGCTCCAAATTGAGGATCATATCCTTTGTCTGATAAATAAGCAATTGCTTCTGGAGTTGCATCCATTGTAATTCCTTGTAATGCCAGCATTTTAGTAACGCTCTTAAGCTGTAAACTTACAATTTTCGAAATATTATCAACTGTAAGCGGCGTAAACATTACGATTTCATCGATACGGTTGATAAACTCTGGACGAACAGTTTGTTTTAATAATCCTAGAACTTCGTTTTTAGCTGCTTCTGTTGCTGCTTCTACTCCACCTTTCAGATTTTCGAATTTCTCCTGAATAATCTGGCTTCCCATATTAGAAGTCATGATAATAATTGTGTTTTTAAAATCAGCCAGACGACCTTTGTTATCTGTTAAACGCCCTTCATCTAGAACCTGTAACAGTATGTTGAAGGTATCTGGATGTGCTTTTTCGATCTCGTCTAACAATATTACAGAATATGGTTTTCTACGAACAGCTTCTGTCAATTGACCTCCTTCATCATAACCTACATATCCTGGAGGCGCACCAACTAAACGGCTCACACTGTGGCGCTCTTGGTATTCACTCATATCGATACGCGTCATGGCGTTTTCATCATCAAAAAGATATTCGGCCAATGCTTTTGCAAGCTCTGTTTTACCAACTCCTGTTGTTCCTAAAAATAAGAATGTTCCAACTGGTTTTTTCATATCCTGTAAACCAGCACGACTTCTGCGAACAGCATCACTTACGGCTTCAATCGCTTCTTCCTGTCCTACTACACGTTTGTGTAACTCATCTTCAAGATGCAAGAGTTTTTCTCTTTCTGTTTGAAGCATTTTCATTACTGGAATTCCTGTCCATTTTGCTACAACTTCGGCAATATCTTCTCTGGTAACTTCTTCTTTAATCAAAGATGTACCCGATTGAAATTCAAGTAATTGTTTTTGCAAAGCTTCCTGACGTTCCTGTGCTTCTTTTATTTTTCCGTAACGAATTTCGGCCACTTTTCCGTAATCACCATCACGTTCTGCACGTTCTGCTTCATACTTAAAGTCTTCGATTTCAAGTTTTACAGCCTGAATTCCGTCAACAACATCTTTTTCTGATTTCCATTTTGCGTAGATTTCGTTGCGTTCTTCTTTTAGATTCGCCAAATCCATATGCAGAATCTTCAGTTTGCTTTCTTCTTTTTCGCGTTTAATGGCTTCAATCTCAATTTCTAACTGCATTATTTTACGATCCAAAACATCCAATTCTTCTGGTTTTGAATTGATTTCCATACGCAGTTTAGAAGCCGCTTCGTCCATTAAATCAATGGCTTTATCTGGTAAAAAACGGTTTGTAATATAACGTTGCGAAAGTTCAACTGCTGCAATAATAGCTTCGTCTTTAATCTGAACTTTATGATGTGTTTCGTATTTCTCTTTAATTCCACGTAAGATCGAAATCGCACTTTCTGTATCTGGTTCGTCGATTAGAACTTTTTGGAAACGTCTTTCAAGCGCTTTATCTTTCTCAAAATATTTTTGATATTCGTCTAATGTCGTTGCTCCAATTGCTCTTAACTCACCACGAGCTAAAGCAGGTTTTAAGATATTGGCAGCATCCATGGCGCCTTCTCCTCCACCCGCGCCTACAAGGGTGTGAATTTCATCAATAAACAAAACGATATCCCCTTCTGCAGCTGTAACTTCCTTAACAACTGATTTTAAGCGTTCTTCAAATTCTCCTTTGAATTTTGCACCGGCAATTAAAGCTCCCATATCTAATGAGAAAACGATTTTATCTTTTAAGTTTTCCGGTACATCCCCATCAACGATTCTGTGTGCTAAACCTTCTGCAATTGCAGTTTTACCAACTCCGGGTTCCCCAACCAACATTGGGTTGTTTTTGGTTCTTCTAGTCAGAATCTGCAGCACACGGCGAATTTCTTCATCACGTCCAATAACAGGATCTAGTTTTCCGGTGCGCGCTAGCTCATTTAAATTTTTAGCATATTTATTTAAGGAGTTATAAGTTTCTTCAGCTGAAGCTGATGTCACTCTTTCTCCCTTGCGAAGTTCTTCGATTGCGGCTTTTAGACCTTTACCAGTAACTCCCTGATCTTTTAAAATCTGAGAAACTTTACTTTTTGAGTCGAAAATCGCTAAAATTAAATGTTCGATCGAAACATATTCGTCGTTCATTTTTTGTGCAATAATTTCAGCTTCATTCAAAGCTTTATTGGCGTCTCTCGAAAGCAGAATGTCGCCTCCTGAAACTTTTGGAAAACTCTGAATTGTACTGTCTAGAATTTGTAAAAACAAAGGCACATTAACATTTAATTTTTTCAATATAAAAGGCGCCACGTTTTCATCAACTTCAAAAATTGCTTTGAAAATGTGCTCATTTTCAATTTGCTGCTGGCCATTTCGTTGTGCTATTTGCTGTGACAACTGAATGGCTTCCTGCGATTTAATAGTAAACTTGTTAATATTCATATTTTTTTCAATTTGATTGATTTTATTTATCTGGTATTCAATAAGATTAAAGTTACAACTTATTGAGATACTTTTTTAGTTCAAATACTCTAACTTTGTATTCGAATAGACAAATTATATTCCATATCAAAAATAAAGACAAAATGACATTAAAAAGATGATTTTTATCATTTTTAAATGTCAAAAAGTCATAAAACAAGTCAAATATGAGTTTTTTTAATTCAATCTTCGGAAGTTCAGAGAACTCAGAAGCTCCAAAAAGTAAAGTAAACTGGACAGAATTAACAGATATTGTTCAATTAATGGAAATCGAAGCAATATCAAATGAAAAACCAGTGGTTATCTTTAAACATAGTACAAGATGCAGTATCAGCCGAATGGCATTAAAACAATTTGAAAGAGATTATGATCTTGAAGGAATTGTCGATGCGTATTTCTTAGATTTGATTGCTCATCGCGATATTTCAAATGAAATAGCAAGCAGATTCGGTGTTTATCACGAATCTCCGCAATTAATTTTAATTAAAAATGGAAAAGCAGTTTATAATGTTTCCCACAGCGATATTGACGCACAAGCTTTAAAAAGTAAAGTGTAATTTTTTTTTTGTAAAATGTGAAATGTAAGACAGTTAAGGAGTAATAGTTATTTCTTCTCACATTTCACATTTCACATTTCACATTTTACATGTCACATTTTACATGTCACATTTTACATGTCACATTTTACATTTCTAAAAACTTCCATCAGAACCTCCTCCACTGAAGCCTCCACCTCCAAACTCCATAGGAGAAGCTTGTGGTTTTACTTCCGGTTTCATTCCAAAAGTAGAAGCTACTACTAAAGCTTCAGCGCTTAAAATAGCATCTGAATGATTGATTCTATCAGGCTTAAAAGTTAAGCCACTTTCCTTTCCTTTTAATTTTTTAATGGAGAAATAGGCAATTGCAAATAAAATAAGCCCGCCAAGAGTCAGCGCAACTTCTATAGGTAAAACTGCGTAATAAAAACGGATTGTATAAATTGAAAATCCAATAGCTAAAAAACTGATCCACAACATTATCCTATCTTTTGTTTTTAAAGCCTGAACCAAATACACAATTGGAACAATAAAAGTAAATCCGTAGAAGAAAAATGCAAATGGAATATCAGTTCCTGGTTTAATTTCTGTTCCTAAAAGTTCTGCAGAAAGCTCTCTAACTACCAGATAATTACAAGAAAGATAAAACAGCACTAAACAAAAACTATTGGCTAATAGAAGTCCATTGTAATAGTAACTTTCGTTTAGATTATTAATTAATTTCTTTGTTACAAAATAAAAAATTGCAGCTAAAATCATTGCTGTAAAAGGCAGAATAGCTTTTCCTAAATCTCCGAATTCAAACATTCCGAAAAATAAAAAAGCTGTTACAGCTAGACAAAACACCAGCATCGATAGTAAATGTAAATATCTCAAAAACATAAAAATGGCCACAACAGCCACAAAGAAAGCAATAACTATTTCATAACCTTCTGTAGTGATTCCGATAGCAAATCCCACATTTAAAAGTGCTCCTAATATAAATGAGTCATCTAAACCGTGGTTATGGAAATTCTGTTTTGCCAATAATTCTGAGCCCACAAAACCAACAGCAGCAAACAAGTAACAGCAAATTTCAAGAAAGATATGTTCTGAACTTAATCCTAAAATAGAAATTGCTCCACATATCGAACTATACAATAAATTCCCCAACAAAAAGAACCCCAGCCTCACCAGAATATTATCTTGACTTTTAAAAACGGGTAATTCTTTTTTTATAAACTTCTTCTGCTCTTTGCTTATAAAACCTCCTTTGTATAAAGTATCGGCTTCATCAACTAATGCATCATTATTTAATATTTGTTTGTCGTATACTATCATTCCGCGATTTCTTTATGAAAGTTTTTGATTAATTTGATGAACATTATAATTGAACCGATAAAATATGCCGGTAATAAGAAAATAAATAATTCCCAAATATTGGAGAAATCAACATTTTCGAAAATTCTAAATATCAATATATTTATTCCAACATAACCGTACACAATCATAAATACATAGATCGACATTGCTTTGAATTCGTAACTAACTTTATAAAAATAAAATGTTGAACCAATTAAAACTCCTGCGAAAATCAGCCAAATTAAAATATAATGATGCAGTAAATTGCTTATTGCCGCAATACTGATAATATGCAGAGCAAAAGTTAGAAAGATCAAACTAAAATGAGTTTTAAGGGAAATTCGATTACTATAAATGGTCCATACTATGAGTAAAACTCCCAGCATAACAGCAGAATAGCTCAAACTATCGCTGGCATAAAAATCATTCCCGTTTAATAAATCCTGAGGCGTTACCGAAAGTCCGATATAAGCTGCTAAACCGGTTACGGCAATTGTTAATACGCTTTTATTGTCGAAATAGTATGCACAAAAGAAACTGACTATTGTTGGAACTAAAGTTGCTAATCCATAATGTTCTCCAAAAGGTTTGTATTGAAATTGAAGGTAACCAATAAAAATACAGGTTAAAATATTAGCTAATAAAACCAGATATTCTAAAACAGGATGCTCGAAAGTTGTTTCTGTTTTTTGAAAACCTTTTGAATTCTTGAAACAATAATAAAAACAAATTGCTATTACGATTAAAAGAAGGGAAAGAATAGCAATATGACCAATCGTGTCTATGTTTTCATAAATCAGAATTCCTATTCCTGAAGTAAATAATAAAACAGATAAATAAAGAAATAACTTTAATTCTGCATTTACCGAAAAGATATTTAAATTTCGATATGCTTTAACTTCTTCAAACTGATTTTCTGTAATTAAACCTTTTTCATAAAGACTTAAAGTAGACTGCTCGTCAAATTTTTTCATTCGAATTGTTTAAAGTGATTATCAAATATATGTATTTAGCATGAATTTTCTCCTTTTACTTCAAAACCTTTTCAATCATTACCCGAATCTTTTACCTGATTATTAATATCATGAAATAATTATTAGTGTAAAAACAACACTTATAATACTTGTAATCAAAACATTAAATGATAAAAAATTGATAAATTAATTTGAAATAATTTTTATTCTTTTACATTTGTGCAATCGATTACATTAACTATTAAAACCACAAAAAACCACGCTTAAATGAAAACAAAACTTATTCTACTCGCACTCCTTTTGCCATGTTCCTATCTTTTTGCTCAAAATTATTTTATGAGCTCACCAGAAGGATTTGGAGCTTCAGCAACTGGAGGCGGAAATGCGCCTCCTGTAACTGTGACGACTTTAACCGATTTAACAGCAAAATTAAAGCTGACTACTCCGCAGGTTATTTTAGTTTCTGGAACTATAAATTGTTCATACACGAGCCTCCTAGTGAATGACAAGACCATTATCGGTCTTCCTGGAGCACGATTAGTAAACTTAGATCAAACCGCTGCAGGTTCTGGAATTTTAAGTTTAAAACCCGGATCAAATAATATTATCATTAGAAATCTAATTTTTGAGGGCCCAGGTGCTTATGATGTTGACGGACGCGATAATCTAACCTCTGAAGCAACCAATATATGGGTTGATCATTGTGAATTTCAAGATGGAATGGATGGAAATTTTGACAACAAAGGTGCAGCAGATAATGTAACTGTTTCTTGGTGTAAGTTTATTTACTTAAAGGCTCCAAAATCTGGCGGATCCGGCGGTGCAGATGACCACCGTTTTTCAGATTTAGTAGGCTCTTCTAAAACCGACGCTCCTTCTGACGGTCATTACAGCATTACTTTTAAAAACTGTTATTGGGCTGAAGGCTGTAAAGAAAGAATGCCTAGAGCAAGAAATGCCGAACTTCATATCTTAAACTGTTATTACAATACATCAGTATCGGGTTCGCTTGCAATTGGTTTAGGCGGTGGAAGCAACAACACAACTTGTTATGTAGAAGGTACTGATTTTGCCAAAATTGGAACTGCTTTTAAAAACTATGTGAGCACAGATGGCGGTACAATTGGAATTGCTTTTTCAGATTGTTTAAATGCGCCAACAAGTTCAGGAACTGCTGTAACTAAACCTTCTTATTCTTACAGTACTTTACCAATCGCTAACGTTGCAGGATTCGTTTCGAATTCTTCTTGTGGTGCTGGAGCAACACTTCAAGTTACTGCTCAAGGTGTTTTATCTACAAGCTGCAATAATTTAGGATTGAATGAAAATACAAATAACTTAGATCTAAAATATTATCCATCGGTTATTAATCGTCTTTTAAATATAGATTTTTCAAGTACAGATAATGGATTGGCTCAGGTTAATTTATTTTCATCGAATGGTGCAAAAGTATATTCGCAATCAAAAAATATCTCTGGCGATGAAAAATTAGAACTGAATGTTGGAAATCTTACCAAAGGCCTATATATC
This sequence comes from Flavobacterium sp. S87F.05.LMB.W.Kidney.N, assembly GCF_004366435.1. Lineage (NCBI taxonomy): Bacteria > Pseudomonadati > Bacteroidota > Flavobacteriia > Flavobacteriales > Flavobacteriaceae > Flavobacterium > Flavobacterium sp. S87F.05.LMB.W.Kidney.N. The sequence continues at coordinate 611,469 of NZ_SODX01000004.1, forward strand.
TGTAAAGTACAAATAGAAAACCGAAGCAAAACTTTTAAACTGGTAAAAAACTAAATTTACTTCATAAAATAAGGTCATTGAAACAAATCAATGACCTTTTACTTTTTACATCCAACTTTTTACATTTCACAAAAACTAAAAAGCTGCTTTCATTTTATCTTTAATAGCATCTAGGCATAAATTATTGATACTTCCTTCGTGCGTGTGTTTGGTTTCTTTTGGAGATTTATACTTTCCCGCTTCTAATTGCTCAGCAACAGCTTTGTAAGCATCTCTAAACGGCATTCCTGCTACAACCATTTCGTTTAAAGTATCAACCGTAAACAAATAATCGTATTTTTTATCTTCTAAAATATGATCTTTAACTGTAATATCTTTTATAGAAAATATTGCAATATCCAAACAAGATTTTAAAGTCTGAATCGCTGGAAATAAACCTTCTTTTAAAAGCTGTAAATCTCTATGATAACCGCTTGGAAGATTATTGGTGATTAAAGTGATTTCGTATGGAAGCGCCTGAATCTTATTGCATTTTCCTCTGATTAATTCGAAAACATCAGGATTCTTTTTGTGGGGCATAATGCTTGAACCAGTTGTAAGATGTGCCGGTAAACCAATAAAATCAAAGTTTTGGCTCATATACAAACAAACGTCCATCGCAAATTTTGATAACGTTCCAGCCACACTTGTCATCGCAAAAGCAACTGTTTTCTCCGCTTTTCCACGGCTCATTTGTGCTGCAACGGCATTGTATTTTAAGGTTTCAAATCCTAATTCTTTTGTTGTAAATGTTCTATTGATTGGAAATGAACTTCCATAACCTGCAGCAGATCCTAACGGATTCTGATCTACAATTTTTGAAGCGGCGTTCAGCATCGTAATATCATCAATAAGACTCTCTGCATAAGCAGAAAACCACATTCCGAATGACGATGGCATGGCGATTTGTAAATGTGTATAACCTGGCAATAAAACGTTTTGATGCTTTTCCGCAGATTCCATTAACAAGTCAAAAAGTGTTTTTACTTGTTCTTTTATCGCTTTTAATTCGTCTTTAAGATATAAATGAACGTCTACCAAAACCTGATCATTACGAGAACGCGCGGTGTGTATTTTTTTTCCGGCATCGCCCAGTTTTACCGTTAATAAATATTCAATTTTAGAATGTACGTCTTCAAAACTGTCTTCGATTTCGAAATTTCCAACGACAATATCAGCGATAATTTCGTTTAACGCATCAACCAAAGAAGTTGTTTCTTCTTCAGTTAATAAACCAATTTGTCCCAGCATTTTAGCATGAGCAATTGAACCTAAAGCATCGTATTTTGCCAGAACCAAATCCAGTTCACGGTCGTTTCCAACGGTAAATTGTTCGATTTGTTTATCTGTTGGTATTCCTTTTTCCCAAAGTTTCATAAGATGTATGTTTTTTGTTTCACAGAGATACTCAAAGGTTCTCAGAGATTCACAAAGTTTCTTTTCACTTAATGTTTCTAAGTTCCCGAGTGTTCTAGCCCCGATAGCAGTGGAAATCCTTTTATTTTTTTTCTTTAAAAAAATAAAAGATTGGAACGGATAGCGGGATTAGCTCCTAAAAAATATTATAATTTAAAGAAATCAGTTAGTATTTTGATATACAAATCGACTCCTTCTTCAATTTCATTTACAAAAATAAATTCGTCTGCTGAATGCGAACGTAACGTTTCTCCTGGCCCTAATTTTAAAGACTGACAGCTCAAAACCGATTGATCTGAAAGTGTTGGAGATCCATAAGTTGTTCTTCCTAAAGCAATTCCAGCCTGCACTAAACCGTGCGCAACTGGAATAGAAGAAGCATTTAAATGCATTGATCTTGGTGTTACTTCGGCGTTTACATTTGCTTTTACAACTTCCAAAATTTCAGCGTTGGTATAACGGTCTGTTACGCGAATATCGACAACCAAGTCACATTCTGACGGCACAACATTATGCTGTTTCCCTGCATTGATTTGCGTTACGGTCATTTTTACAGGACCTAAAACGTCTGAGATTTTGTCGAATTTATAGTTTTTAAACCATTCCATTACCGGAATTGATTTATATAAAGCATTATCGTCGTTTTGATGCGCTGCGTGGCTTGCTGTTCCCTTTACTTTTACATCCAGAACTAATAAACCTTTTTCTGCTACTGCTAGCTGCATTAAAGTTGGTTCTCCTACAATAGCGCAGTCTAATTCTGGTAAATGTTTTAAAACGCTGTTTAAACCGTTTTTTCCACTGCTTTCTTCTTCGGCGGAAGCCACAATAACAATATTATGCGATAGATTTTGGTTTTCGTAAAAGTGAACAAAAGTCGCTAATAATGACACCAGACAGCCTCCAGCATCATTACTTCCTAATCCGAATAGTTTTCCGTCTTTTTCGATTGCTTTAAACGGATCATTCGTATACGCCTGATTAGGTCTTACGGTATCGTGATGTGAGTTGAGTAAAAGTGTTGGTTTGTTTTCGTCGAAATACTTATTGAAAGCCCACACATTATTGTTTTCTCTCTTGAAAGGAATCTCGTTTTGATTGAACCAATTTTCGATTAAAAGAGCCGTCTGATCTTCTTCACTCGAAAATGAAGGGGTTTCGATTAAGCTTTTTAATAAACTAATTGCTTCTTGGGTAAGCGTATCTATACTTTTCATAAGTTTGGTTTCTTTGCCACGAAGGTGCGAAGTCACAAAGTTTTTTAATTTAAATTTGCGACATTTTTGATTGGCGCAAATTTCTTAAATTAAATTCTAAAAGCACTGCGCAGCTCCGTTTTTTTGCCACTACTTGCACGAATTTTCACAAATTATCTTTTTTGTGACAGATTTAAAATCAAAATAAACTTTTTCATGTAAGTCTAAAATTATTTTCTCTTTTAACTAAAAAAATCAGAGTCAAATTGTGGCAACATTTTTTTATAATGTAATCGTTGTATGCGGAATATTTGAATTTTGAAGCATTCTGTGATGTCCAATTTTGATTTTCTGCACACCTCTTGACAAACTATTGAAACAATTATCCAATTTCGGAATCATTCCAGAATGAATTACTTTTTCTTCTTTTAGTTTATTGTATAATGTTTCGTTGATTTCTGTTATTACAGAAGAATCGTCTTCTGAATCCTGCAAAACGCCTTGTTTTTCAAAACAATATGTCAGCGTAACATCAAAAGCTTCAGATAATGCAATTGATAATTCGCTTGCGATAGTATCTGCATTTGTGTTTAGCAATTGTCCGTTTTTGTCGTGTGTAATGGCACAGAAAACAGGAACAACTCCAGCTTCTAACAAAGTTGCCAATAATTTGGTATTCACTTGTTTTACATCACCTACAAATCCATAATCGATTGTTGGATGGTTTCTTTTTACCGATTGAATTAAATTCCCATCAGCTCCTGAAAAACCAATTGCATTATTGTCTTTGGCCTGCAATTGCGCCACAATATGTTTGTTGATTTGTCCGGCGTAAATCATTACCACAACATCAAGCATTGGAGCATCTGTAATTCGGCGTCCGTCAATCATTTGGGGAACCAAACCAATACTCTGCGCCATTTTTGTAGCCGATTTTCCACCACCATGAACTAAAACTTTATGTCCTTCAATTTTAGAAAAATCGGTTAAGAATTGTTCTAATTCTGCTGGATTATCGATGATGTTTCCACCTATTTTTATTACTGATACATTCATAAGATTCTAAGGTTCTGAGATTCTAAGATACTAAGTTTTTTTGCGCAAAGTTTCTTAGCATCTTAGTAGCTTAGAATCTTAGCAACTTTAAAAAAATTATATTTTTTTAAGAATCTTCTGTAAAACTAATTGTGCCGAATACGTTCTGTTATTCGCTTGTTCGATTACAATTGAATTTTCGCCGTCTAAAACTTCATCGCTAACAATTACATTACGACGAACTGGAAGACAGTGCATGAATTTTCCGTTATTCGTTAAAGCCATTTTTTCAGCTGTAACAGTCCAATTCGGATCGCTGTTGGTTACTTTTCCGTAGTCGTTGAAGTTACTCCAGTTTTTTACGTAAACGAAATCGGCATTTTCAAAAGCTTTATCTTGATCATATTCGATTGTGCATTCTTTTGTAATTTCCGGACTTAGCTCGTAACCTTCTGGATGTGTGATTACAAAATCCATATCTTTTTGCATCTGCATCATTTCTACGAATGAATTAGCAACGGCTTGAGGTAAGGCTTTTGGATGTGGAGCCCATGAAAGCACTACTTTTGGTTTGTGTTTCGTTTTGAATTCTTCCATTGTAATGGCATCTGCTAAAGATTGTAACGGGTGACGAACAGCACTTTCCATATTTACAATTGGCACTGTAGCGTATTTCAAAAATCCTGAGATTACAGTTTCTTGGTAATCTTTTTCTTTATCAACCAAACCTGCAAAGGCACGGATTGCGATGATATCACAGTATTGAGAAACTACTTCTGCCGCTTCTTTAATGTGTTCTGAAGCACCCGAATTCATTACTGCTCCATCTTCGAATTCTAAAGTCCATCCTTCGTTGGTAAAATTCATTACCATTACGTTCATTCCTAAATTTAAAGCCGCTTTTTGAGTACTCAGACGCGTTCTTAAACTCGGATTGAAAAATAACATTCCTAAGGTTTTATTCTTTCCTAAACTTTGATTTTTAAGCGGATTCTTTTTGATTTTTATCGCTTGTTTTACCCATTTTGATAATGAGTTGATGTCTTTTATTGAGATATAGTTCATTTGTTTTTTGTTTTTGTTAGTTGTCTAAAGTTAGACGCTGATTATACTGATTCGCTATCGCGAAGACACTGATTTATACGGATTTTTCTATTCTTACTTTGCGACTGTTTTCGAAAATTTTCCGCCTAAATTCTGGTTTTGCACCAAAATTTAAAAGCAAACCTACTTCGCAATTTGTTCCTCTTAGATAATTCAAAATTTGATTTTCAAATTCTTTAGCTATGCAATCTGCTGCTTTTAATTCTAAAATAATTAAATCTTCTACTATTAAGTCGGCATAATATTGTCCAACTTCAATTCCTTTATAATAAACTTCTATTTTCTTTTGAGCTTCAACTTTCAATCCTTTACTTTTTAGTTCTAAGTATAATGAATTTTGATAAACTCTCTCTAAAAAACCATATCCCAATTCATTATACACTTCATAAAAAGTTTTAATTATAGTATCCGTCAACTCCTCATGCAATAAATTCATATTTCAACATTTAAAAATCCGTAAAAATCCGCGTTTTCACGAAGTGAATCCGTGTCATCCGCGTATAAATCTACACAATTTTTGTGAAAGAAATTTCTTCCTTTAATGCTTTCAATATAAAATTATCATTTAATCCATTTACGATCCAGGTTTCGATATTTGCTGCTTTTGCGATTCCGGCTGCTTCTATTTTAGATTGCATTCCTCCTGTTCCATGTGATGATTTTGATTCACCGATTTCTTTTTCAAGCGTTTTCAAATCATTTACCAATTTGATTGTTTCTGGAACTTCATTGTGAATGGATTCTTTGGTGTAAATTCCGTTTGTATTAGTGGCAATTATCAGAATATCAACATTTAGCAGCACCGCCGTTAAAGCTGCTAATTTATCATTATCACCAAACCGAATCTCATCTGTGGCAACAGTATCGTTTTCATTGATAATCGGAATGTAATTGTTTTTAACTAATACATTAATTGTATTTACAATATTCTTTTTGGTCTGTTCTTTTTCGAAATCAGAATAAGAAAGTAAACACTGTGAGGTATTTAATCCTAAATCTTTAAAATTTTCATTGTAAATCCGCATTAAATGAGGTTGTCCAATAGAGGCTAATGCCTGCTTTACAAAAACATCTTTATCTTGATTATCCAGCTTTACAAATTGCTTGGCCGCTGCAATAGCTCCAGAACTGACTATAATAAATTCGTATTCGTCGTTTAGAGCCGCAATTTGAATTCCTAGATCTTCAATCTTTCCCCGCGAAATATGATTGGTTTCTTTGGTTAAAGTATTACTTCCTATTTTTAATAAAATCCTTTTTTTGCTCATCTAATTATTTTTAACCGCAAAGGGCGCAAGGTTTTTTTAATGTTGCAAACGCTTGTAAACACAAAGTTCGCAAAGCTTTATCTATACTTAAATTCCAAATTTGAAAATCCAAATTCCAAAATCGTTAGTCATCAATCTAAAATCTAAAATTCTAAGAAGTCTAACAATCTAAGAAAGTCTAATAATTATCTAATTTGTCCTTCTCCGTAAACGTACCATTTGTTTGTTACTAAATGCTGTAAACCAATTGGACCTCTTTGGTGAAGTTTATCAGTACTTATGGCTAATTCTCCACCTAAACCAAATTGTCCTCCGTCTGTAAAACGGCTTGAAGCATTTTGATAAACAGCAGCAACATCAACTGCATCCATAAATTCTTTTGCTGCTTGGTCGTCTCTGGTAATTATTACTGCCGAATGTCCGCCGCAATATTTATTGATCTTTTCGATTGCATATTCTTCAGAGTCAATTGTTCCGATTACAATTTTATAATCCAAAAACTCTTCGTACCAAATATCTTCGTTTTGAAGGGTTTCTGTATCTTCAAAATTTTCTAAAGATTTGTCGACGATAACTTCAACATTATTTTCCTTTAATGTTTCTATTAAAATGGCTGTAAAACCTTCAAAATTAGGAAGCTTAGAATCTATTAAAACTTTATCAACCGCATTACAAGCTGAAATTTTAGCTGTTTTGGCATTCAGAATTACCTTTAAAGCCAAATCAGTATCTGCATGTTCATGAACGTAAACAAAATTATTACCGCGTCCGCTAACAATTACCGGACAAGTGGCGTGTGCTTTTACAAACTCAATTAATTTTTCTCCTCCTCTCGGCACAATTAAATCGACTTTTTGAGTTGGTTTTTCTAAGAAAGCCTGAGTTTCTGCACGATTATAATTCAGATATTCCACCCATTCTTTCGAAACACCATTTTCCTCCAAAGCTTGATGCCAAAGACTCACAATCTTCAAATTTGATTTTAAAGATTCTTTTCCCCCTTTTAATAAAATCTTATTTCCAGATTTAAAAGCGATTCCGCCGGCTTCAATTGTAACGTCTGGACGTGATTCGTAAATAATTAAAATCGTTCCGAAAGCGGCTGTTTTATTAATGACTTTAATTCCATTATCATGCGTAAAATGAAAACGCTCAACGCCAACGGGGTCTTCTTGAGAAGCTAGTTGGTTTAATGATAAAATCATCTCATCGACTTTTTTATCATCTACTTTTAAGCGTTCTTCCATCGCTAAATCTGAACCGTCGTAATCGGCAAGATCCTCCTGATTGGTTAAGATAATCTCATTCCGCTCCTGCTCGACTAGCTTTGCCATGGAGCGCAAAACGAGATTGCGTTTTTCAATTGATAATGGATTCATAATTTCTAGTGGTTGGTTGTTTTTTGGTTGTTTCTTTTTATCGAAACTTTATTGATACCTAACAGGTTTTAAAAACCTGTTAGGATACTATACTTTGTCTTTCGAAACCTGACAGCTTTTAAAAACCCGTCAGGTTTAACGTAATGAGAATTAGTTTTTTAATTCTTCTAAACTTTCTTTTAAAGCTTTTACAAACGTATCAATATCAGCTTTTTTGACAGTTAAAGGCGGTAAAATTCTTAATAGATTTTTGTTGTTGGCACTTCCTGTAAAAATATGTTTCTCGATAATTAGCTTTTTTCTTAAAGCTGCAACATCAAAATCGAATTCTACTCCAAGCATTAACCCTTTTCCTTTTACTTGTTTGATGCCTTCAACTTCTTTGATTTTTTCTAAGAAATATTCATAAACTTCGTTTACATTTTTCTGTAAATCTAGTTTTTCGATTACATCAAGAACCGCAATTCCTGCAGCACAAGATAAATGGCTTCCGCCGAAAGTAGTTCCTAATAATCCGAAACTTGCTTCAAATTTTGGAGAAATTAAAATGGCTCCAACCGGAAATCCGTTGCCCATTCCTTTTGCAACTGAAATAATATCAGCATTGATTCCGTGATGCTGAAACGCGAAGAATTTTCCGCTTCTTCCGTATCCTGATTGTACTTCGTCTAAAATTAAAACGACATCATGTTTTTTACACGCTTTTTCTAACGCCTGAAAAAATTCGGTAGTTCCTTGGTCTAAACCTCCAACTCCCTGAATTCCTTCAATAATTACTGCTGTAACATCTCCTTTTGCCAATTCAGCCTCAACTAATTCAATTTGATTTAGCGGTAAAAAAGTTACTTCCTGCTGCGCATTTAATGGCGCAACGATTTTTTTGTTATCAGTAACCGCAACAGCTGCAGAAGTTCTTCCATGGAAAGAATTATCAAAAGCTACAACTCTTGATTTTCCATTATGAAAAGAAGCTAACTTTAATGCATTTTCATTGGCCTCAGCACCGGAACTGCATAAAAACAATTCATAATCTTCTAAACCTGAAAGCTTTCCTAATTTCTGAGCCAATTCAACCTGTAAAGGGTTCTGAATCGCATTGGAATAAAATCCTAAATGGTCTAATTGATTCTTCAATTTTGCTACATAATCAGGCTGTGTGTGTCCGATAGAAATCACACCATGTCCGCTGTATAAATCTAAGTATTCTACTCCTTTGTCGTCAATAATTGTACAATCTACTGCTTTTACTGGAGTTATGTTGTATAATGGGTAAACGTTGAATAAGTTCATTTTTGTTTTGTTTATTTTGTTTCAGGTTTCATGTTTCAAGTTGCTCGCAGAACGTGTAACCTGAAACTTTAAACTTGAAACTATTATTAAAATCCGCTTGGTTTCAAATGTAAACCGGTGGTTTCTTCTAATCCGAACATTAAATTCATGTTTTGAATCGCTTGTCCTGATGCACCTTTGGTTAAGTTATCGATAATTGATGTTATGAGAACCCGGTTTCCTTTTTTCAATAAACTAATGATACATTTATTCGTTTGCACCACCTGCTTCATGTTGATGTTTGTTGTGGTTACGGTTACGAAAGGTTCATTTCTATAGAAATCTTCGTATTTCGCAACCAATTGTTCCAAACTATCATCTGAAAGTGTGTATAGTGTTGCAAAAATCCCTCTTGGAAAATCTCCTCTGTTCGGAATAAAAAGTAATTCGCTTTCGAAATCTTCTTGTAACTGCACCAAACTTTCTCCGATTTCTCCCAAATGCTGGTGTTCAAAAGCTTTGTAATGCGACATATTATTGTTTCTCCAGCTAAAATGTGAAGTTTCAGAAAGACTTACGCCCGCACCTGTACTTCCAGTTGTAGCATTAATATGAACATCATTATTCAGTCCGTTATGTTTCGCTAAAGGCAATAAAGCCAACTGAATAGCTGTCGCGAAACAACCTGGATTTGCAATATAATTTGCTTTTTTAATTTCAGCTTTGTTCAATTCTGGCAAACCGTAAATAAAATCTTTTCCTTCGAAATGAGCATCTTTATTCAATCTGAAATCATTTCCTAAATCGATAATTTTTGTATGGCTTGCGAATTTATTTTCCTGCAAAAATGAAATTGATTTTCCGTGTCCTAAACATAAAAATACCACATTTACGTCAGGATTGATTATATCAGTAAAACTCATTTCAATATCACCCATCAAATCATGGTGCGCCACAGAAAGTGGTTTTCCCGCATTTGTCGTGCTGTAAACAAAATCTATGTTTACTTTGGGATGATACATTAATATTCTGATGAGTTCTCCAGCTGTATAGCCTGAACCACCAATTATTCCGACATTAATCATGATCTAATTGATTTACAGATGAAAATATGTTTTGTGCATTTCCAAGAATTTTGATAAATCCTTTTGCATCTTCAGATGTCCATGCGTTGTTCATTTCTCCATACTGGCCAAAACCTGTGTTCATCAAATCGTTTTTAGATTCAATTCCGTCAAGTGAGAAATGATATGGTTTTAGTGAAACCGTTACAGTCCCGTTTACTGTTTTTTGCGTGTCTTGCAAAAACGTTTCGATATTACGCATTACTGGATCTAAGAACTGACCTTCGTGAAATAACATTCCGTACCAGTTTCCTAATTGTTCTTTCCAATATTGCTGCCATTTTCCAAGAGTATGTTTCTCTAATAAATGGTGCGCTTTAATGATAATTAATGGTGCAGCAGCTTCAAAACCAACTCTTCCTTTAATTCCTATAATAGTGTCACCAACGTGAATATCCCTTCCAATTGCATAAGCATTTGCTAGCTTTTCAAGGGCTACAATATTGTTTGAAGGTTTATCTGTTTTTCCGTTAAGTCCAACTAATTCTCCCTGCTCAAAATGAAGCGTTACTTTTTCTTCACCTTCTTTTTGCAATTGAGAAGGATAAGCTTCACTTGGCAATGGCTGCCCTGATGTTAAAGTTTCTTTTCCTCCAACACTTGTTCCCCAAAGTCCTTTATTGATAGAATATTGTGCTTTTTCCCAAGAATAGCTCACACCATTTTTTTGAAGGTATTCTACTTCTTCTTGTCTTGAAAGTTTTAAATCTCTAATTGGCGTAATAATTTCGATTTCCGGAGCGATGGTTTGGAAAATTAAATCAAAACGAATTTGGTCATTTCCTGCGCCCGTACTTCCGTGTGCGATTGCATTTGCGCCAACTTTCTTAGCATATTTTATAGCTTCAATTGCTTGAAAAACACGTTCTGCGCTTACTGATAAGGGATAAGTATTGTTTTTTAATACATTTCCGAAAATCAAATATTTTATAGCTTTATCATAATATTTGTCAACGATTGTAAGATTTGCGTGCTGGGCACTTCCTAATTCGTAGGCTCTTTTTTCAATGGCTGATAACTCTTCTGCATCGAATCCTCCTGTATCTACAAGTACAGTATGAACTTCGTATCCTTTTTCATTTTTTAAATATTTCAAACAATACGAGGTATCTAATCCTCCGCTATAAGCTAATACTACTTTTTTCATTTTTTATAATTTTGGCTAATACTTTCGTATTTAGCAGTTTGAGATTTCTTTTTAATTAAATTTTGAATAAAAAAACAAACGACAATAATTTGTTTAAAAATAAAGCCTGTTTAATTTTTTTAAGTCTGCTCAAAACAGCCTCATTAAAAGGGTGTCTCGGCGGTGTTTTTTGTTTTTCTTTTGGGTCGTATAACATCCCCGTACAAAGGCACATTTTGTTTTCTTTGCTTTGTAAAATAGGAAAATTGGTACAAGTTTTACAGCCGGCCCAAAAACTTGGATCTGTCGTTAATTCAGAGAAAGGAACAGGTTTGTAACCTAATTCAGAATTAATTTTCATTACAGCAAGGCCAGTGGTAATACCAAATATTTTTGCATCTGGAAATCTCTGTAAAGAATAGTCAAACACTTTCGACTTAATTTTTTTTGCCAAACCTAAACTTCTATAGTCAGGATGTACAATTAATCCCGAATGTGCCACGAATTTTCCGTGCTGCCAGCTTTCGATATAACAAAAACCTGCAAATTTCCCGTCTGCCAGAGCAATCATTGCATCACCATTCGACATTTTTTTCTGAATGTACTCAGGAGTTCTTTTAGCAATCCCCGTACCTCTTAATAAGGCAGATGATTCTATCGTATCGCAGATTTCTTGTGCGAATTTGAAGTGTTCTTCCTGGGTAACAACAATAGAGATCTTCATTTCAATAATTGAAGTTAGAGTTAAAAATTAAAGAATATTGTTTGTTTTGAAATCCAGAATTGAATCCAATAAAATTAATCAAAATAGAAGTAACATATTCAAAATCAAAATGTTGATTCAGAAAATTTACAAAATAATAAATACTTTTAGGATATGTTTGTCCAATGGACAAATTATGTGATTTCAAAATGAAAAATGGATATGAATAAATATACGGCTATAAAACTCAGTGAATACTATAGAGATAGTATCCGTACTTCGGGAGAAGTAATCGGTGAGTTTGTCCGTGACAAAGAAGTTATATGTAAACTTATTTTATTCATCGGTGCAAAAGTACATTATTTTTTTATTTACAAGACAAAAAAATAAAAAACTAACATTTTTTTTACGTTTTGTGAATAAACACAAAAGCAAAACCCGATAATTATTGCTAATTATCGGGTTTTAAATATTTTATATTTTTACAATTTTACTTTTTCGTAAACGGAATTACTTGACCGTTTCCTAAAAGTATCATATCGAAACCAGTTTTGGCTTCATTAAATTTAAATTTTAATCCAGCTCTTTGCGACTCAAATGTATCTTTTTCGTTTGCAACAGGATCTAAAGCAAATTTTGGATAATTTGGAAGTTCTGCATTTAGCACACTGTTTTTCTCTGTCAATTCAATTGTTAGAGGTGATTTAGAAGTACTATAATTTCCTAAATATCCGTCTAAAATAATATCTTTCTCTAATTTACCTTTTCCCGCTGTCCAAACGTTGTTTGATTCATTATTATCGGGAAAAGCATGATTTGGATCTAATGTTATACTTTCAATTTCTTCAGTAGAATTATGTTTGAAAGACCAAGATTTATTTTTCTGCCAGATTTCTACAGGAAGATTAACCCTTGTCACTTTACCGCTTTTTCCTTTAACATCTAAAACGATCGGCATTGGCATTTTATCAAAGTTTTCAACTGTAATTACAGCTCCTTTTGACGGATCATTTTTTACATATTTAACTGAATTGATTCCTTGATCAAAACGCCAGTTATTTACAAACCAGCTTCTCCAGAACCAGCTTAAATCTTCACCAGCAACATTTTCCATAGATCTGAAAAAGTCATCTGGCTGTGGATGTTTATAAGCCCAACGTTCGATATAAGTTCTAAAAGCAATATCAAAACGTTCTTTTCCTAAAACTTGTTCTCTTAAAAGAATAAGACCTGCACTTGGCTTGAAGTAACACAACATACCAATATTTGCTTCCTTCATATTATCAGGAGAACTCATAATTGTTTCTAGATCAGGACGAGTAAAAGATTCTGCTGATTCATGTAAATCTGTTGCAGGCTCTTTGTATTCTCCATTATTAAACGCTTCTGTACTTAGTGAATTAATGAAAGTGTTAAATCCTTCATCCATCCATCCGAATAATCTCTCGTTTGAACCAACAATCATTGGGAACCAGATATGACCAAATTCGTGGTCTGTAACTCCCCATAAATCTTGCCCTTTAGATTTCCATCCACAGAAAACAATTCCAGGATATTCCATTCCTCCTTCATTTCCTGCAACGTTTGTCGCCGCTGGATAAGGATATTCAAACCATTGTTTAGAATAATGCTCAATCGATGCTTTTACATATTCTGTAGAACGTCCATAAGCACCTTGACCAGCACTTTCTACAGGATAAGCAGATAATGCCAAAGATTTTTTACCGCTAGGCAAGTTTATTTTTGCTCCATCTAAAATGAAAGCTGGAGACGATGCCCAAGAAAAATCACGTGCATTTTTTATTTTATAATGCCAAGTTTTTTCTGTTCCAGCGTTTGTATTTGCTGTCGCTGCCACATCTTCTGCAGAACGAATTGTAACTGTTTTATCGCTGTCAGATGCTTCTTTGTATTTTTTGAATTGATCACCAGAAAATACTTCCTGACCATTTAATAATTCTCCAGAAGCTACTACATAATGATTTCCTGGAACAGTCAATTTCACATCAAAATCGCCATATTCTAAGTAAAACTCAGAAGCGCCTAAATAAGGTGCAGTATTCCACCCTCTTACATCATCATACACACACATACGCGGGTACCATTGTGCGATTGTAAAGATTTTTCCGTTTTTAGTTTCTAAAACCCCCATTCTATCAGACCCTTCGAAAGGCGCGATAAAAGAGAATTCGATTTTAATTTTTACAGATGCTCCTTTTGCAGCCAATTCTTCTGGAAGAAAAATCTGCATTCTTGTATCTGTTATAATATATTTTGCATCAACTTCTGTTTTCTTTTTTCCAACAGAAATTACTTTTACTGATTTAATTTTGTTTCCACCGTCAAAAACTTGCCCTTGAGCTCCGTTACGGCTTCCTGTTAATGGCACAACAGCGTTTCCTCTAGAATCCTCCTTAAATAAGTTTTGATCTAAATTCAACCATACAAATGACAATTTATCTGGACTATTATTTGTGTATGTGATTTCGTCTGTACCTACAATCTCATTTGTAGTTGCATTTAATTTTGCCGTAATCTGATAATCGGCTCTATTCTGCCAATATTCCTGCCCAGGCTGACCGCTCGCAGCACGAGTTGTAGTTCCATTTTTTGTATAAAAATGTGGACCAAAGGCATCATGATAATTGTAATTATTGACTGGATTTGCTGTTGTCGCTGACGGAGTTTGCTGCGCCCAAACAGATGAAATCCCAAAAAATAAAGCCGCGGTTAAAATGGCTTTTGCAGATTGCTTTTTCATATTTTTTAGCTGTTTATGTAGCAAATTAATGAAAAAAAAAGCTATTCACAGAGAAAATTTAAAACATAAATTCAATTTTAGCAAAATTTTATCAATAAAATAATTTAAGCCTTTTTCTTAGAAAACTAAATTTTATAAAATATATTTACATCAGTATATAAACACATTCATTTTATCCTTATTATTTTGACTACAACTATATCAAATTCAATATTAAGCGCTTCTATAAAACATTCTGGAGCTGAGTTATTTTCTATAAAAAACAACCAAAACAATGAGTATATCTGGGAGGGCAATCCAGATTTCTGGGGCAAGCACTCCCCTGTTCTTTTTCCGATTGTTGGTACTTTAAAAAACAATTCTTATAAAATTAACGATAAGGAATATCATTTACCCCGTCATGGTTTTGCTCGTGATCTGGAATTCGAATTAATCGATAAGAGCGAAAATAGAGTAGTTTTCTCACTGCAGTCTTCTACAGAAACATTGACAAAATATCCTTTCGAATTTGAACTACAACTTATTTATACGCTTAACGAAAGTTCACTAACTTTAGAATACAAGGTTATTAATAAAGGAGATACCACTATGCCTTTTTCTATTGGTGCACATCCTGCAATTGCACTTCCTGGAAATTTCGATGATTACGCTCTTGAATTCGAAAAAGAAGAAGCACTAAAATATTATATTCTTGAAAATGATTTGATTTCATCTCAAACCAAAATTCTAGAAACTACTCATAATATTGTGCCTTTGAATTATGAGTTATTTAAAAATGATGCTTTGATCTTTAAAACATTAGAATCAAAATCTTTGACTATTCTTAAAGATTCAAAACCTTATGTAAAAGTAGCTTATAATGATTTCCCAAGTTTAGGAATTTGGACCAAAGAAAATGCACCTTTTATTTGCATTGAACCATGGCTTGGATATTCCGATACTGACGAAAACTCAGGAGATTTATATAAAAAAGAAGGAATTTTGACTTTAGAAGAAAATAAAAACTTCTCTGCAAAATTTAGTATCACAATATTATAACACAACAAAATGTTAGATTTTAATTTTAGTCCGTTCCCAGTCGTAGAAACCGAGCGTTTAATTTTGGATGAAGTCAATGATGGAGACGTAAAAGAAGTTTTTGAACTACGCTCTAATCCTGAAACCATGAAATATATTCCAAGACCTTTGGTAAAGGATCATGAAGATGCGCTGGAACATATTAAAATGATAAAGGAAAAAATTGAAAATAATACTGGAATAAATTGGGCTATTCGATTGAAGGATAATTCTAAACTTCTCGGAATTATTGGTTTTTACAGATTACAGCCAGAAAATTACCGTGCTGAAATTGGTTATATTATTTTACCTGAATTTCAAGGAAAAGGTTTAGTTCCAGAGGCTGTTACTCGACTTATAAAATTCGGATTTGAAGACTTGAGACTGCACTCTATTGAAGCTGTTATTGATCCAGAAAATTATGCTTCAGAAAAAGTACTCCAAAAGTGTGGTTTTACAAAGGAAGCCCATCTTAGAGAAGCTGAATTTTATGAAGGAAAATTTCTTGATAAGGTAATTTATTCATTACTAGAAAGATAAACTTTTCTTCTTGTTAAAGTAACTTTTTACACAATAGTTATCTACCATTATACGTTATATTTGCGCTCGAAATTAGCTAAAATTGCTTGTTTTGAACCTGAAAACACTTTTATGAAAAAAATACCTGCCTTATTTGTTCTTTTATTTTGTATACAGTTGCAAAGTCAGACTTTTGTAAAATTTAATGGAGCAACTGCTTTGCTTGCAATCCCAAATGTTGGAATTGAAACAAGTATTGGCGAAAAAATGACTTTTAGTGCTGATGTAATGGCTTCTTTTTGGGAATCATTTAATGGTTATAATCCAATGAAATTTATTACTGTAACTCCAGAAATTCGTTACCATTTTAAAGAAAAATATAATGGCTTTTATTTAGGCGGTCATATAGGAGCTGATAAATATGAATTACAAAAATGGAATTACTGGAATAGTAATCATTATGAAGATGGGTTCGGTTATAGGCTTGGTGCTACTGTAGGTTACAACCTAAAATTAAACGACAAATTTTTACTAGACTTTTTCGTTGGCGGAGGCTGGCATCAAGGTTTTTATCATGGGTATTACAACGATGGAACTCCAGGAAGATATGAAAAAGCGGTGCATTGGAATAAAAGCGGCGAATGGCTTCCTTACCGTGGTGGCGTAATGATTTCGTATAAATTATAAATTAGAGAATTTGGGCAACGATTTTACGTAAAGTTCTTCAACTTTTTTTCGAGCCCAATCTGTTTTTCTTAAAAAAGTAAGACTCGATTTAATACTTGGATTTGATTGAAAACATTTAATTGGAATTAGTTCTCCTAAAGTATCAAAACCATAATGATCTACTAAAGTTTCTACAATTTTTTGAAGTGTGATTCCGTGTAAAGGATCTTTGGACTGATTTTGCATTTTATACTTTTTAAATTATATAAAAGACCGTACTATAAAAAAGTACGGTCTTTCTTTTTTGCAAAATTACTAAATAGAATTTTACATCAATCAAATAAAAAATAATTAGAACAAGAATTTAAATCCAACAGAAATTGGAGACGTTAAATTAGGATTACTTCCTCCTAAAGCTGTATTGTAAAACGGATCTACATTTGCAACATGAGCTAAACCAAAATTGGTAACTGTTGTTTTTTCTCCCGTTTTTGGATCAATTGTTGTCGATGTAAAGTTGGCCAAGTCATAAGAAAACTCGACAGAGAAATTTTTAGTTACGAAATAATCGAATCCTCCTGATAGCGATACACCAACCTGATTTACTTTTAATTCACTTTCTTTCTCTTTACCAGTAATAATTGGAACTGCCACCTGCCCAAAGAAATAAAGAGAACCCGCAACATTCCAATACTTTCTCACTAAAGGCTGCGCAACAAACAAATCTGTTTTGGCGGCTGTTCCTGCATCAGAATCTGCTTTAATATTAATATATCCAACTCCTGCACCAACAGCAACTGATGGCGTTACAAATGTTCCAACAATTGGCAGTACAGATAAAGTGGTGTTTTTCGCATCAGCCGATTTCGTCTGCTGATAACCAAATTGAGATGTTGCAAACCAAGTTCCCTTTATACCTTGACTTGAATCTTGGGCTTTAGCTGTTAAACTAATTAATACAATACTTACCAGTGTTACAATTTTTTTCATTTTAATTTTGTTTTTGAATTATAAAGCAAACTTAAAAGGAAGCATTTTTGTCGCAGCTGATTAAAATCATAGATTAAAAAAAAACTTTAATTATCTTAGCTCTTCATAAAGTTTTTCATTTTTGTCTTACATTTGCACACATGTTAAAATCAGTCAATATATTAAATAAAAGAGCCCGATTTGATTATGAAATAATCGACACGTATACTGCTGGAATTGTTTTAGCGGGTACCGAAATCAAATCGATACGTTTAGGAAAAGCGAACATTACAGAGAGCTTTTGCGAGTTTAGCGGTATGGAGCTTTTTGCTATCAATACTTACATAGAAGAGTATTCATTTGGAAATCAATTCAATCATAAATCTAGAAGCGAAAGAAAATTGCTTTTAAATAAAAAAGAATTAAAAACACTTCACAAAAGTGTTCAGGCTAAAGGACTTACTATCGTTCCGCTAAAATTATTCACAAATGAAAAAGGTTTAGCAAAACTTCAGATTGGTCTGTGTAAAGGAAAGAAAAATTACGACAAGCGAGAATCGTTAAAAGAACAAGATACTAAACGTGATTTAGACCGTATTAAAAAAGCTTTTAATTAAAAAGCTTTTTTAATTTAGGTAAATTCCTATTTATTAATATTTTATCGTTATTTTTACTTATAACCAATTTAACTGTAAAATATGAAAAAGTATTTATTTTTGTTTTTCACTGTAGTGGTGTTATCAAGTTGCGGCAGTAATACTTCGATCGTAAACAGCTGGAGAGATCCAAAAATTACCGTTTCTCAAGAAAACTTCAAGAAGGTTTTAGTCGTCGCTTTGGTAAAAGATGAAGCTTCACGAAGAGTTACGGAAAACAGAATTGCTGCTGGTAACGAAATTTTCAAAACTTCTTACCAATACTTAAACGAATCTACCAAAGACCTTACTAAAGAACAGAAGTTAAAAATACTTCAAGATGAAAATTTTGACGGAGTAATAACCATGCGATTAGTTAGTAAAGAAAAAGAAACAACCTATGTTCCTGGAACTTACACTGGAATGTATTATGGAGGTTTTGACGGCATGTATGCAGGAATGTATGGTTATGGTTTTGGGAATTGGTACGGAATGTATTCTCCAAACTTCTACGATCCGGGATATTATCAGGAAACAACATCCTATATGGTAGAGACCAATATTTTTTCATTAAAAGAAAATAAATTAATCTGGACAGGAACTACAGAATCTCAATATGTCACAGATTTAGGACAAACAGTTGATGCTATTATGCAGGCTGTAGTTAAAGAAATGAGAAAAGACGGTTCATTACCTCCAAAATAAAAGATATAAAAAAGCGACTTTAAGGTCGCTTTTTTTACAAACAAAAAATTGACTAAATTTGTCAAGACTAAATTTTTCATAATGAAATCGCTTTTAAAAAACGCAAGAGAACAAAAAGGTTTAAAAACCCGTGAACTGGCACAGCTTGCAGGAATAGATCAGGCATTAATCAGCAAATTTGAGTCGGGAACCCGAAAACCGACTAAAGAACAGATTTCAAAATTAGCGCAACTTTTAGAAATTGATTATGAAACCTTAATGATTGCCTGGCTTAAAGAAAAAATACTTTATGAAATTGGTGATGAAGAATTTGCTTTGAAGGCTCTACTTTTAGCTGAACAAGAAATTCACAATAATAAAAAGGAAATTAACACTATTGTATCATCTTCGATTCGAACAATCTTAGATGAGATCGAAATATTAAAAAATAAAATTCAATCTTTTAATCATTTTGAATTACGCAAAATTTCAAAAACTTTAGAATTAGATTTTATTTTTAAGAGCATTCGTTTAAACGGAAACAGTTTAACATTAGAAGAAACTAAATCTGTTATAAATGATGGATCAACTATTGCTGGAAAAAGTATACAGAATCATCTTGAAGCAATTAATTTTTCAGAAACAACATTGTATATTAAAGATTTAAGTCAAAAGAAAACATCAATAAACGAAAAGGAATTGATCTTTATTCATAATCTAATATTTAAAGGAATTGAAAATGAAAATTCAGGAAAATATAAAAATGATTCGTTGATTACAAGAGAAATGAATTTATTTTTTAATTGGTATGAATCACATAAAAATAACCTTCATCCAATAATTCTTGCATCTGAAGCACATTTAAAAGTACTTGAAATTAGTCCTTTTGAAAACGGAAATCTCCAAATATCAAATTTGATATTAAATTGGATTTTGCTTCAACATGATTATGTGTATGCTTCAGTTGAAGAGAATCAAAATACTATAGATGAATATCTATCTATTATAGAAGAAAGCAAAATTAAGAACGATAAATCTATCTTTATTAATCATATCTTGAAAATTGAAAAGGAAAATCTACAAAAGGCTATACAATTAGTCGAAAAATAAAAGAAGCCCAGTATAAACCGGGCTTTCTCTTTAATTTTTATCTTCTAATAAAGGAACAAACCTAAATTCTCCAAACTCATGTTTTTCAAATTGCGTTTCATTCTTTCTAATTAATAAAGTCATAATCTGAACATCTTCTCCAAGCGGAATCACAAGCCTTCCTCCTATTTTAAGCTGCGCCATTAACGGTTTCGGGATAAATGGTGCACCAGCTGTAACTATAATACTGTCAAAGGGAGCATAATTTGGTAACCCTTTGTAGCCATCACCAAAAGATACATGTTTAGGACGAATATTTAGTTTTGGAAACAAAATAGAAGTCTGTTTAAATAATTCTTTTTGTCTTTCTACAGTATAAACTTTTGCTCCAAGATTAAACAAAACAGCAGTTTGATATCCAGATCCAGTTCCAATTTCTAGAATTTTGTGGTCTTTTTTCACTTCTAATAACTGCGATTGAAAGGCAACCGTATAAGGCTGCGAAATAGTTTGACCCGCTCCAATAGGAAAAGCCTTATCTTGATAAGCATAATCTTCAAAACTTGAATTCAAAAAAAGGTGTCTTGGGATTTTTTTTATCGCCTCTAAAACCGCTCTATCAGTAATTCCCTTTTGTTCTAAAGTGCTTACTAATTGATTACGAAGTCCTTGATGTTTGGCAGTGTCTTTCAAAATGGGTAGGTTTTATTTTCGCAAAAGTAAAGAATCTAAAAAGGAAATCAAATATTGATTTTTAATTATTAAATTAATAATATCGAAAGTCAAAAGCCGAAAATCAAAAGCCCTAGCTGATAATTTACAATTCATAACTCACAACTCACAATTAGTTAAATTCATTTTCACTTTCGACAAATAAATTATATTTTTGTTTAAAATACATTCTCATGTTAAAAGTAGGAGTTTTAGGTGCTGGTCATCTTGGTAAAATACATTTACGCTTATTACAACAATCTGACAAATACGAATTAGTTGGATTTTACGACGAAAATCAAGAAAATGCCGAAAGAATCTCTAAAGAATTTGGCTATAAAAACTTCAGCACAATTGCAAAACTTATTCATGCTGTCGATGTAATCGATATTGTGACTCCAACGCTTTCGCACTATAAATGTGCAAAAGTGGCAATCAAATCAGGAAAACATATTTTTATAGAAAAACCAATTGCCAATACTGTAGCAGAAGCTGAAGAAATCATAGCTTTAGCTAAAGAGTACAATGTAAAAGGTCAAGTTGGTCATGTTGAGCGTTTTAATCCTGCTTTTATCGCAACAAAAAACATGATCGAAAACCCGATGTTTATAGAAACGCATCGTTTGGCAGAATTTAATCCTCGTGGTACAGACGTTCCTGTGGTTTTGGATTTAATGATTCACGATATTGATGCCATTTTGAGTGTGGTAAATTCAAAAGTAAAAGATATTCATGCAAGCGGTGTTTCTGTTATCAGCGATACGCCAGATATTGCCAATGCAAGAATTGAATTTGAAAATGGCTGTGTTGCCAACTTAACAGCCAGCAGAATCTCGATGAAGAATATGCGAAAATCTCGTTTTTTCCAAAAAGATGCATATATCTCTGTTGACTTTTTAGAAAAGAAATGTGAAGTAGTCCGTATGAAAGATGCCCCGGAAGTTCCTGGAGATTTTGATATGATTCTGCAAAATGCAGAAGGTGTAAAAAAACAAATCTATTTCACTAATCCAGATGTTGAACAAAACAACGCTATTCTGGACGAGTTAGAATCTTTTGCACATGCAATTAATACAGATACAACGCCGGTTGTAACACTAGAACAAGCAACAGATGCTTTGCGTGTAGCCTACCAGATTATTGATTGTTTCGATAAATAATAAAAAATATAACTCATTATTTTTAAGGTTTAAAGCTGGCAGAAAAGTCACTTTAAACCTTAACTTTTAAAATTTAAATACCAAAATTAAATGAAAACTATAGCTGTAATTGGTGCAGGAACAATGGGTAACGGAATTGCTCATACATTTGCACAAAGTGGTTTTACCGTAAAACTAATCGACGTTTCAGAAAAATCATTAGATAAAGGAATGGCAACTATTGCGGCCAATTTAGACCGTATGCTTGCAAAAGGTACAATTACACAAGAAGACGTCGCTAAAACTATTACCAATATTATTACCTATACAGATATTAAAGATGGTGTTGTGGGTGTTGATTTAGTAGTTGAAGCTGCAACAGAAAATGTAGAATTAAAACTAAATATTTTCAAGCAATTAAACGAAGCTTGTTCTCATAATACTATTTTAGCAACTAATACTTCCTCTATATCGATTACACAAATTGGTTCTGTTGTAACTCATCCTGAACGTGTTATTGGAATGCATTTTATGAACCCAGTGCCAATTATGAAATTAGTTGAAATCATCCGCGGTTATAACACAAGCGATGAAGTCACAAAGATCATCATGGATTTATCTGAGAAATTAGGAAAAGTTCCTGTTGAAGTAAACGATTATCCTGGTTTCGTAGCCAACAGAATTTTAATGCCTATGCTAAACGAGGCAATTGAAACGTTATACAATAAAGTTGCGGGAGTTTACGAAATTGATACTGTAATGAAATTAGGAATGGGACACCCTATGGGCCCACTTCAATTAGCTGATTTCATTGGTCTTGATGTTTGCCTTGCCATTTTAAATGTAATGTACGAAGGTTTCAAAAACCCTAAATATGCTCCTTGTCCATTATTGGTTAATATGGTAAGAGCAGGAAAACTAGGCGTAAAATCTGGAGAAGGTTTTTATGATTATAGTGAAAGTAAAAAAGCAGAGAAAATCTCTAAGCAGTTTTTGTAAAATCTCGCTTATTCAATGAAAAAAATATTTTTATTAGTCATTTTAATAGTTTTTAGTTTAGTTGCTCTTTATTATTACAAACCAGTGACTATTAATTATTTCTTTGGAATAGCCCGAATTTTAAAACAAGAAAACGGTTATCAATTAGATATCAATAACAAAAAGTATGATAATTGCGTCTTTAAAAGCACCGAAAGTTTTGATAAAAAACGAAAACACAATTTTTTAATTTTATATTTAAGAGATTTAGATATAAAATCAAACTTTGAAATAATAGTTGTAAATCTTGATGAAAAAGTAGTAGGTTATACTTGTGGTTCCTTTGATTGCTATGATAAAGTATTCGGGAGTCTTTTTCAAAGTGATATGGGATCGTTTTATACACCTTTAGAAGATGATGCAAAAGGTCCTGGATTCGATACTCAATTAAAAATGGAAAACAAAAAGATCGATTTTTACATTCCATCGGAAAGAAAGGAAAGATTACATATTCTGCTTTCAAAAAAATAAAATAAAAATGTCAATAGCATCAAACTTAAATACAATCAAAACAAGTTTACCTGAACATGTAACTCTTGTTGCTGTCTCTAAAACAAAACCTGTTTCAGATTTAATGCAAGCTTATGAAGCCGGCCAGCGTATTTTTGGAGAAAACAAAATCCAAGAAATGACAGAAAAATGGGAAGAAATGCCAAAAGATATTCAGTGGCATATGATTGGTCATGTTCAAACGAATAAAGTAAAATTTATGGCACCATTTGTGAGTTTAATTCATGGTGTAGATAGTTTGAAATTATTACAGGAAATCAATAAACAAGCTTTAAAAAATAATAGAACTATAGATTGTCTTCTTCAAATGTATATTGCCGAAGAAGAAACTAAATTTGGTCTTGACGAAAACGAATTAAACGAACTTTTAACTTCTTCAGCATTCAAAGAGTTAAAAAATATTCGTATCTTAGGTTTAATGGGAATGGCAACTTTCACAGAAGATCAAAACCAAATTAAAAAAGAATTTACCCATTTAAAATCCATTTTTGACTCATTAAAAAACATTGACGGATATGGTAAAGATGCATTGCAATGCGTCTCTACAATTTCTATGGGAATGTCTGGAGATTATCAGCTTGCAATAGAATGCGGCAGCACAATGGTTCGCATTGGAAGCAGCATTTTTGGAGGCCGTTGATTATCAAAAACCACATTTCGTAAGGACGGATACGCGCCTATACAAAAACTGAATACTAAAAACTGAGACCGAACACTAAATTTGTACGCAATACTAGACATAGAAACAACTGGAGGGCAGTTTAACGAAGAAGGAATTACTGAAATCGCCATCTATAAATTTGATGGACACGAAGTAATTGACCAATTCATAAGCCTTGTCAATCCTGAAATTCCGATTCAGCCTTTCGTAGTAAAGCTAACCGGAATCAATAATGCTATGCTGCGTTCTGCACCAAAGTTTTATGAAGTCGCCAAACGTATTATCGAAATAACATCCGACTGCGTTATTGTGGCTCACAATGCCTCTTTCGATTACCGAATTTTAAGAACAGAATTCAGACGTTTAGGCTACGATTTTGAAGCCAGAACGCTTTGTACTGTAGAATTGGCAAAAAAACTAATTCCTGAACAACCTTCTTACAGTTTAGGAAAATTGGTTCGTGCACTTGGAATTCCGATGGCAGACAGACATCGTGCCAGCGGAGACGCAATGGCTACGACAAAACTGTTTAAAATGCTCTTGGAAAAAGACGTAGAAAAAACAATCGTAAAAGATTTTATAAAACTCGAAGTCGAAAAAGGAATTGCCCCTAAATTCTTAGATCTTTTAAGTCAAATGCCGGCTAAAACTGGTGTTTATTATATTTATAATGAAAGTGGCACCTTAATTTATATTGGCAAAAGCCATAACATAAAAAAAAGAGTCAACCAGCATTTTACTGGAATTACAACTAAAAGTAAAAGAATCCAGGCCGAAGTTTTTACCATAACCTACGATGAAACAGGAAGTGAATTAATTGCACTTTTAAAAGAAAGTCAGGAAGTAAAAATTAATCGTCCGAGACATAATCGCTCGCAGAAAAAAACAGTATTTCCTTTTGCATTATATGCCGAGAAAGACTCGAATGGTTATCTCAATTTAAAACTTGAAAAAGCTGACGGACGAAAAAAAGACATCACATCGTTTGTTTCTGTGCAAGAAGGCAAAAATGCACTTTTTAAATTCACAGCGAAATATCATTTGTGCCAAAAGTTAACAGGATTGTATCATAGCAAGAAAGAGTGTTTTCAATATTCAATCAAAGAATGTGACGGCGCCTGTATTGGTGAAATAACTCCTGAAGTCTACAATCTAAGAGTACAGCAATTTATTTCCGAAAATAGTTTTGAAAATAAAAGTATGATTCTGATTGACAAAGGCCGTAACGTAAACGAACGAAGCGCCATTTTAATCGAAAATGGAATCTATAAAGGTTATGCTTACTATGATCTTAATTATCAAATTACGAACATTGAAATTCTCAAAAACATCTTGATTCCGATGGAGCACAACCGCGATGTAAAAAACATTCTTCAAAGCTACCTCCGTAAAAGTAAATCTATTAAGATTTTAAATTTTTAACAATATAAAACTTTCATTATCTTAGTGGATATGAAAAATAAAAAATCACAATACGAAATCTTTCGAGAAAAAGTCAAGGTAGTTCTATATGGCACCGATACCATTTTAGGGCGCATGTTTGATTTAGTCCTGCTAGGTTTAATTTTATTGAGCGTTCTTTTAATCATGCTGGACACAGTTAGAGGAATCAGTTCAAAATGTCATGAACAACTTCTTATTTGCGAATGGGTTATCACCGTTTTTTTTACAATAGAATACATTTTAAGAATCATATCAATTCAAAAACCTGTTAAATATATCTTCAGTTTTTACGGAATTATAGACTTGCTTGCAGTCTTACCCATGTATTTATCTATATTTTTCCCTGGAGCAAGTATTTTGTCTATCGTAAGAGCTTTACGTTTTTTGCGATTATTCAAAATCTTACATATTCCGCAAATTTCACATCAATCCCTGCAATTAAAAGAGGCAATAGAAGCTAGCAAAGAAAAAATCTTGGTTTTTATATATTTTGTACTCATTAGCACTGTAATTATCGGTACGATTATGTATTTAGTCGAGGGCCGAGAATCTGGTTTTACAAGCATTCCAATGGGAATCTATTGGACGATTGTAACTTTAACGACGGTGGGTTATGGTGACATTTCGCCGCAAACTCCTTTAGGACAATTTATTGCAGCATTAGTAATGATTTTAGGATATGGAATAATTGCGGTTCCAACCGGAATTGTTACCGCAGAATTCGCCAAAAGCAGTTTGAGAAACAGTGCAGTAAGCACCAAAAAAACATGCAAAAACTGCAATTCCCAAGTCCATTTTGACAGCGCAAAATATTGCTACGAATGTGGAACAGAATTGCCAAATAATTAATTTTAGAAGCTAATCCAGCTGTACATTGCAACTCCTCCTTATCTTTGTTGTTTTTTTAAGGCATAAAAGGAGCTTCCGCTGGTCGCTCTTTTACACCAAAAAAAACGAACAAATATAAGTCCGGGGTTTTCATTTCCATCTGGGCTAAAAAATATGAAATACCTAATAACCATTGTCGGACCAACAGCAATAGGCAAAACAGCCTTAAGTATTGCTTTGGCACAACATTTTAAATGCGAAATCGTTTCTTGCGACAGCCGTCAATTTTTTAAAGAAATGACTATTGGTACAGCCGTCCCCAATCAAGAAGAATTGAATTCTGCCAAACATCATTTCATTCAAAATAAATCCATTTTTGAAAATTACACTGTTGGAGATTACGAAAAAGAAGCTTTAGTAAAAATCGAAGAACTTTTTCAAACCAACGATTATGCAATTCTTATTGGCGGATCAGGATTATATGTAGATGCCATTTTAAAAGGTTTTGATGAATTTCCAGAAATCAATCCAGAAGTTCGCTCAGAAGTAAATTCAAATTACGAGAAACTCGGAATTGAATATCTTCAGGAACAACTAAAAAATCTAGATCCAGATTATTACCAAAAAATAACTATCGAAAATCCTCAAACTCTACAAAATCCGCAGCGAATGATGCGATTTGTAGAAGTTTGCATTGGAACAGGAAAACCGTATTCTTCATTCTTAAATCAAAAGAAAAATAATCGAGGCTTCACTCCTATTCTAATTGGTTTAGATGCCGAAAGAGAAATCATTTACAACCGAATCAACCAGCGTGTTGATATTATGATGAACGAAGGTTTACTTGAAGAAGCCAAAACCTTGTATCCTAATAAAGCGTTAAATGCTCTGCAAACGGTCGGTTATAGAGAATTATTTAGTTATTTTGACGGAGAATTTACATTGCCTTTTGCAATAGAAGAAATCAAGAAAAATACTCGAAGATTTTCCAAAAGACAATTAACGTGGTTCAAACGTAATGAAAACACTAAATGGTTTGATTACGCGGCAGATAGAAAGGAAATTATAAGCTATATAGAAAATCTTCTAAAGTAAAAATCTATTTTCTTTCATCTTCCTTCTATTTTCTAAAATAAAAATCTAAAATTAAAAAATGCCAATATCTCCAAATTTCACATCAGTTTTAAGTAAAGACTGGGAAATCAATTTCACACAATGTACGCCCGCTGGTTATTTAAAGTATACCGATTTGTGTAATATTTTACAATTAACTGCTGCAGCACATTCAGAAGTTGGTGGCATTAGTTTCTATGATATGCAGGAATTTAACCAAGCGTGGGTTTTAAGCCGAATGCGCGTTGAAGTTTATGCTTTACCAAAATGGCAGGATGTCGTAACTGTAAAAACATGGATTAATAGTTTAGAAAATTCACGTTCAGTTCGTGCTCTTGAAATGTATGTAAACGGAAAAAAAATTGTAGGATGTGAAACCTATTGGGCTGTTTTCAATACGCAGGCGCGCCGTCCAGAAGCGTTGGCTTTACCATATGAACACTTTGAATTATTTCCCGAAAATAGAGCTACAGAAGAAGGTTTTTCTAAAATAAACATCAACCACGAAAAAGAAGCTGTTTTTGAAAAAACAGTTTATTTATCAGATCTGGATATTGTAAATCACGTTAATAACGTAAAATATCTGGAATGGTGCATAGATCACGTTGATCCGAAAAGAATTTTAAAACAAGAAGTGAAAAGTTTCGAAATGAACTTCATGAAAGAGCTTTCATTACAAGACAATGTTGTCATTCACGAAAGTGAAGATGACGATCATACAAAAGCAACATTCAGTATTACAAAAGGCGAAAAAACATGTTTTGCTTTGGAATTGCATTGGAAATAAAGGTTTTTTAAATCTGACATTCCTCAATATTGTCATTTCGACGAAGGAGAAATCTTCGCGAGAAGCTCTGCAAAGATTGACTATTTTGATTGTGGAATTACTTACGAAGATTTCTCCTTCGTCGAAATGACAAACTTTGTTTGTAACTTAATTAAACAAAAA
Source organism: Flavobacterium sp. S87F.05.LMB.W.Kidney.N (assembly GCF_004366435.1). Taxonomy (NCBI): domain Bacteria; kingdom Pseudomonadati; phylum Bacteroidota; class Flavobacteriia; order Flavobacteriales; family Flavobacteriaceae; genus Flavobacterium; species Flavobacterium sp. S87F.05.LMB.W.Kidney.N. The sequence goes on from NZ_SODX01000004.1 coordinate 639,899, forward strand.
ACGATGCAAAATTGCATCGTTTTTTGTTTAAAATTATTTCGATTTCTTTTTAGAATCTTTTTTTGTTTTTTTATCTTTCTTCTTTTTCAACAAATCAAGTTTACCTTTAATTCTTTTCTCAACTTCACTAATTCCAGAGTCATAATCATGTTGAATAGAATGTAATTTTGCTTGCTTAATTTCTTTTAAAGCATCTTTAAATTTATGCTGTACTTCTAATAAAATTGCTTTTTTGATATAAATTTCAGACTTGTTTATTCCTTTTACAGTCAAAGCAAAATCAATTAGCTTTTCAGCTTCTTCATAATCTTCATTCACAATCAATGTCTGCAAATAATACGGATATACTTCAAGAGCATGAATATTAATAGCTAACGCTTGCTGAAAATAAGATTTTGCTTCTTCGTAATTCATTAATTGTTCTGCCTGAATTCGTGCGTATAAACACAAAACCATTGTGTTTTATCATCATAAGAAAAAGCGTAATCTAAAGATTCTATTGTTCCTTCAAGCCAAAACGGATAATTATCCAAGGCCTGAAAAAGATATTTATCAGTTGTTTTCATTTCGTAAATCGTTTTTTAATTTCTGACGAGTTCCTTTGTAACTCTTCTCCACTTTATTCTTTTTAAAATCACTTCCGGTAAAAACTCTCACAGGATTTCCACGCTCAACATTGAGTTGATTTTCCCATTGTTTACCAACATGATTTTTAAGCTGAATCAGTTTTTCTTCTTCTAATTTTTTTAATAATCTTTCTGTTGCTAGTTTTTTGTTTTGGTGTTGAGAACGACTGTCCATCGAAACAACTGCAATTCCTGTTGGAATATGTGTTGCCCGAATTGCCGAACTCACTTTATTTACATGCTGACCGCCCGCTCCCGAACTACGCATTGCCTGATATTGAATATCATTTTCTGAAACCGCTGTCTTTTTCTGCGGTTCGATTTCAAAAATTCCAATAAACCAGTTCTTGCGTTTATGCATTTTTCTAAACTGACTCTGCCCAATCCATTGAATCGTTCCAATCCACGATTTTACAAATTGCTCAGCATTTTTTCCTTTTACAGCAATTGAAGCCGTTTCAACCGTTCCATTTTCCTGACCTGCTTCTCGCTGCAGTAAAACGGTTTCTAATTGTTGATCTTGAGCTTCTTCCAAAACTTTTTTAAGCACTTGGGCAACAACCCAAGTGCATTCTGCAGGTCCGCGACCCGCTGTTATCTGAATTATTCTTTCCATTTTTTTTTAATCTCTTTTTAACGATCCATTCTAACGATTTTTGGCGTAAAAGTTCCCAAAACTTCTACTAAATCGGTTTGATTCGCCATAACTTTTGTAATGTCTTTGTACGCCATTGGAGCTTCGTCAATATTTCCTCCAATCAAGGTTACATCATTGGCTTTCAAAACCTTTTTGATCTCACTTTGCGTAAAAGTACTTTTACATTTTGCTCTCGAAAACAAACGGCCAGCTCCATGAGAGGCAGAGTTTAAACTTTCTGCATTTCCTTTACCCTTTACAATGTATCCAGGCGCAGTCATCGAACCCGGAATAATTCCCAATTGACCTTCAGCTGCTGGCGTTGCTCCCTTCCTATGAACAATACATTCTTGACCATTTACCATTTCTTTCCAAGCAAAATTGTGGTGATTTTCTATCGTTACTACTACTCTTTTTCCAATAGCTTTGGCAATTCTTCTATGAATATCATCATGACAAGCTTTTGCATATTCTCCAGCTAAATTCATTGCAAGCCAATATTCCTGACCATCATGTGTATTCAAATCCAGCCATGCTAAATGCTGCACATTTTTTGGTAACGGACATTGCTTTGTCGCCAAATAAGTATAATGTTTGGCAATGTTTGCGCCCAAACCACGTGAACCACTATGCGAAAGAACAGCGAAATACCCCCCTTTTTCGAGCTTCCACTCGTTTTCTGGATTATCGATTTTAGCAATTCCAAATTCTACAAAATGATTTCCTCCGCCTGAAGATCCCAATTGTTTGTAAGCTTTAGGTAAAAGATTCTTCAACAGCGGAATATCTTGAAATTCACTTTTATAAAAAACATCATGGTCTACTCTTGACGCATGCGTTTCATACATCCCAAACTTGGTATTGTCTTTTAAAATAGCTTCTAGTTGATGCTCTCTTCCTTTGAAATGAGAAGCTGGCAAATCAAAAATTGAAAGACTCATTCTACACCCAATATCAACCCCAACTCCGTATGGGATCACAGCATTATCGGTTGCTAAAACACCGCCGATTGGTAAACCATATCCAGAATGTGCGTCTGGCATTAATGCTCCTGCAACCGAGACTGGCAGTTTCAAAGAATCATACAATTGAAATTTTGCCTGCTGATCGATTTCATTTTCACCAAAAATTGTAAAAGGAGCTCTGGTTGTTTTCAACTGATGCATCCTTACTTGAACTGGTTTTATTAAGCCTTCGGCTACTTTCCCCCAAGTTCCGTTTCCTTCGTACTTTTCAGGATTTAGCAAGACGTCTTTTGCTTCTGTTAGAATAGATTCCTTTTTTTCTCTTTTTCTATATCTGTTTATCTGCCCTAAGGCGATATTTATTGAATTGTTTTTTGGAAAGCCTAATTTGATCAGGTCTTTTCCAGATAATTTATTTCCCATAAATTTTTTATACTACTATTTACAGCATGCCCAAGTCCACTTAATACAAAAAGGATTAAATAAAATTTAAGCATACAAACTTTTTATCCTTCCGGATAATTATTTTGAATCTTTTTTCGGGAAAATTTGAAGTGTCTAGAATAAAAAAAGCCCGAAACTAAATGTCTTCGGGCTTTTTTATATATCTAAAAATGTATTTCTAAGATTGAAATAAGCCACGAAGAAGTGCTGCACCAAATTTGTTTGGTGTGAAGCTTTGTGATGTCGATGTAAGTACAAACATTTTTTCTTCGTTTTAAAGGGTTATTATTTTTTTCGTCTGCAAATATTCAGAATTGTTTTTTGATTTTCCAAATTTATTTAAAGAAAATACATCTAAAAAAATAATTGATGAATTCTAAATATATAAAAACTAGATTATCTATCTAAAAATCAAAACCCTAACTCTAGCAATAATTCTATGTGTTTTTCTCTCTTTTCAGCAAGAAAAAAATCATACGAATCCAAGATTTAGAGTTGTAAGCTAAAAAATGGAGCATAAAAAAAGCCCTGATTTCTCAGAGCTTATATTTTTTAGTGTGAATTTGTTATTCAGTAACTTTGCTTTTTACTACTAATCTAAAACCTTCACCGTGAATGTTTAAGATTTCAACATCTTCATCTGCTTTTAGGTATTTTCTAAGTTTAGCGATGTAAACATCCATACTTCTTGAAGTAAAGTAGTTGTCATCTCTCCAGATTTTTGTTAAAGCTAACTCTCTTGGCATTAAGTCATTTTCATGAAGAATAAGCATTTTAAGCAATTCATTCTCTTTTGGAGATAATTTGATTGGCTCTTCATCTTGGAAAGTCAAGAATCTCAATTTTGAATTTAAATGAAACTTACCAATGTTAAATTCAAATTGTACTTGTTCTGCTTTTGTATCTGCTGATTTTCTTTGAATGATTGCTTTAATTTTCATTAAAAGAACCTCAGAATCAAAAGGTTTATTTAAATAATCATCTGCACCAGCTTTATATCCTTTTAAAACATCTTCTTTCATAGACTTGGCTGTCAAAAAGATAATTGGCACTTCACTGTTCTTCTCTCTAATTTCTTTGGCCAAAGTGTAACCATCTTTATAAGGCATCATTACGTCAAGAATACAAAGATCGTATACGTCTTTCTTGAATTTTTCGAAACCTTCCATACCGTTTTTAGCTAAAGTAACTTCAAAGTCATTTAACATTAGATAATCTTTAAGAACTGCCCCAAAATTTAGGTCATCTTCTACTAAAAGTATTCTTTTGTTAGTATTTTCCATATTTTAATTTATTAATGGTATTTTTATTATAAAGGTGCTACCTTTTCCTTTTTCGCTTTCTACATATACTTGACCGTTGTGGTCTTCAACAATTCTCTTAACATAGGCCAAACCTAAACCGTGGCCTTTTACATTGTGCAAATCTCCTGTATGCTCTCTGTAAAACTTCTCAAAAACTCGTTTTTGAGCTATCTTACTCATTCCCAAACCATGATCTCTTACTTTTATCAAAATCATATCTTTTACATTTTCTGTAAAGATTTCAATCTCTGGTGTACCTGGTGAGTATTTGATGGCATTTTCCAAAATATTAACCAATACATTTGTAAAATGAACTTCATTTATCAAACAGGTTGTTCTCGCTGCATTATAATGTCTTACTACAGTACCCTTTCTATCCTCTAGAATTAGATTCACGTGTTCAATTGCATCATCAATAATATCATGAACTACAGTTGGCTCTTTGGTGATGTCAAGTTCTCTTTTTTCTAATTTAGAAATACGAAGAACATTTTCCACCTGTGCATGCATTCTTTTATTTTCATCTCGAATCATTTGAAGATAGCGATAAACTTTTTCTTTATCTTCTATAATTCTTGGATTTTTAATAGCATCTAATGCTAAATTTATAGTTGCAATTGGAGTTTTAAACTCATGCGTCATATTGTTTATAAAATCTGTTTTGATTTCAGAAATATGTTTTTGACGCAGTAATTGATTTAATGCACTCGTGTAAGCAACAATTATAATTAAGGTAAAAACTATTGATAAAATAGTGATACTTAATAATTCAGATAATAAAAATTTCTTTTTATGCGGAAAAGTAACTGACAATTCATATTTACTATTTCCTTCATTATCTGTATAAACTGGAATATTGTAAGTTGCATCCTTGTCATAATGAAATCCGTCAGATTTTATTTTTGTTGGAACGCCGCTGCTATAAATTCCGAATTCAAATTTGGTTTTAACTCCATATTCTTCCAGCTCTTTCTTTAATAATTTAGAAAGCTTGTCTTTTGTAATTCTTCCTTCAATTGGAGTCAAAGAGGCAATGTCTTTATATTGAATCTGCTGTTGAACTTTATTTAAAATATCCAAACTTCCAGATTTTTCATCCCTTATATCTGGAATAATACTTTGTCCTAAACTATTATTATCAATCCCATTGTTATTATAAACTTCAGTTACTCTTTTTGAACTAAAATTTTTAAAACGTTCACTGCTGAACTTTTTGTTAAAAATAGAACCATTAATATCGTAATCTTCAGATGTCAAGGTATTCGAATAAACAATTGTTTTATTCGTTTTAGTGTTTCTCTGTACATATAGTACTTCAAGTAAATCTTCTTTTTTTGGAATTTTACCCGTACTATCTTTTATACGGTTGTATTTGTCGTAGAAACTATACTCTTCTTGTTGTTCCAGTTTGTCTGCAACATTTCCAATTACTTGAGTAACGTGGTATTTAAATTGTTCTTCATTATTCTTGAACGAAGAATTAAACCAAAATACCTGTACCAGAATTATCCCGATTAAGGACAAACTCATCAATAAAACAAGTATTCTAAAAAATAATTTATTCATCGAAACAAAATTAATATTTTAACAATATACTAAATAATACATTAACCAAATATTAACATTTAAGACTGATTTTGTTTTATATTCAAAATTTTAAGAATTTTAACAACTTCTTCTTTAGCAATTTTAAGATTATTGTTATTAATCACGAAATTGCTCATAGAAATTCGTTTTTCGTCATTCCATTGCATTTTCATCCTGCTTAAAACTTGTTCCCTTGTAGTTTTATCTCGTTCAATAACACGCTCAATCCTTACTTCTTCTGGAGCTGTAACCGTTATGATTATATCGCATTCTTTATAACGTCCGCTTTCAAATAAAATGGCCGCTTCATAAATTACATAATCAAAATTTTTATACTCCTGCATCCATAATCTAAAATCTTGTTTTACTGCTGGATGCACAATTGCATTTAATTTTGCTAATTGTTCTTTATCATTAAAAACTATCTGAGCTAACTTTGCTCTATTTAAAACTTGTCCGTCAAAAATATCTTGGCCAAATACAGCTTTAACTTCTTTAAGAATAACATCTGACTGCATTACTCTTTTGGCTCCATCATCTGCGATATAAACTGGAATTCCCATTGCTGCAAAATAGTTTGCAATAGTTGTTTTACCGCTTCCAATCCCTCCTGTAAGACCAATAACTTTTGTCATTATTATACTTTAAAAAACATACGTGGAAAAGCTTCCTGAGGTTTCTTTTTTAATAAAATTACTTTTATAAAAGATTCCAAAAATCCTGTTCCGTAGCCATAGAACTGTTTCCACACTGCTATTACAGAAAGATATCCAATTTTAATACTTTTATTTTGGACACTTGATGTAAGAAAAATTATAACGAAATATACGAAATATAATTGTAATAAAATATCAATATTGAAAATTAACAATAAAAAAGCTAATAATAAACCTAATATAAAGACGGTTGGGAAGAAGAAAGTCAGCTTATTATGTTCTGGATACCAACTATTTAAAATCGGTCTTGCAATACCAAATTTTTTTACTTGAAGAGAAAATTTTTCCCAGTCAATTCGACGTTTATGATACACATAAGCCTCAGAAAACAGTCTTGTTTCGAATCCTAAATTCCATAAACGGATAGATAAATCAGGATCTTCACCTGGATGAATGTTTCCAAAACCTTTTGAAGCTTCAAAAGCTTTCTTAGAAATTCCCATATTAAAGCTTCGCGGCTGAAATTTATTGATCTTTTCAGAACCACCTCTAATTCCTCCTGTAGTCAAAAAAGAAGTCATTGCAAAATTGATTGCTTTCTGAATATCCGAAAAACTATCAAGCGCTTTATCTGGTCCTCCAAAGCAATCAACATATTTTTCATTTAATGCTTTACGTACTTCCGTCAAATAGTTGGAAGGAATAATACAATCTGAATCAAAAATGATAAAATAATCTCCTCTCGCCTTTTGCATTCCAAAATTACGAGAATCTCCAGGTCCTGAATTTTGTTTAAAATAGTAGGATATATTTAATTTTCCTTGATAATTCATTACCACATCTCTGCATGGTATTGAAGATCCATCTTCGACAAGAACAATTTCAAAAGCTTCATTATAATCAGATTTTGAGAGACTTTCTAAAAGTTCATCAACTTCATCTGGACGATTATACACGGGTATAATTAAGGAAAAAATCATAGCAGAATGCGCGTTATTAAAGGGTATATTTTTTAGGTTTCAAAATTTTAACAAAGATATGGTATATTCACAAAAAAACCATCAACTTTTGGTTGATGGTTTTTGCTTACTAGTAAGTAAATATTGTTATTTGATACTTTCAATTTGAACAACTTCATTTGCTTCTGCATTATAATCAACACCAGCAAATTCAAATCCGAATAAATTTAAGAAATCATTTCTATAACCTGCAAGATCACCAATCTCTGGTAATGTTTCTGTAGTTGCTTCTAACCAAAGTTTAGCCACTTTAGCCTGAACATCTTCACGCATTTCCCAGTCATCAATTCTAATTCTTCCTTTTTCATCTACAGGAACATCAGAACCATTGTATAATCTATCTTGGAATAAACGTTGAATTTGCTCGATACAACCTTCATGAATTCCTTCTTCTTTCATTATTTTGTATAAAAGAGAAATATATAACGGAATTACAGGAATTGCAGAACTTGCTTGAGTTACTAAAGCTTTATTTACAGAAACATAAGCTTTTCCTCCAATAGATTTTAAAGAATCTCCAATTGTAAACGCTGTAGCTTCTAAATGATCTTTTGCACGTCCTATCGTTCCTTTACGGTAAACCGCTTCTGTTAAAGATGGCCCGATGTAAGAATAAGCAACAGTTGTAGCTCCTTCTGCTAATAAATTTTCATTTTTTAACGCATCGATCCACATTGCCCAGTCTTCACCACCCATTACAGCAACTGTATTCTCAATATCTTCTTCATTTGCTGGAGCGATAGAAACTTCAGAAACTTTTCCTGTATGAAAATCAACAGTTTTGTTTGTAAAAGTTTGTCCAATTGGTTTTAAAACTGAACGATGTGTAACTCCGGTAGTAGGATTTGTACGTACTGGCGAAGCTAAACTATAAATAATAAGATCTACTTGTCCTAAATCAGCTTTGATTAAATCTAGAGTTTCTTTTTTAATTTCATTTGAAAACGCATCTCCGTTGATGCTTTTTGCATATAAACCTGCTTTATGAGCTTCTTTTTCAAATGCTGCAGAATTATACCATCCTGGAGAAGCAGTTTTTCCTTCAACCGGCGGTTTTTCAAAAAACACTCCAATTGTTGCAGCACCAGAACCAAAAGCACTAGTAATTCTTGAGGCCAATCCGAAACCTGTAGAAGCACCAATCACTAAAACTTTTTTAGGACCAGCAATTTCTCCTTTAGATTTAACATATTCAATTTGATTTTTAACATTTTGCTCAGCTCCCGTTGGGTGGGCAGTCAAACAAATAAATCCTCTCATTCTAGGTTCTATAATCATCTTGCAATTATTTTTTTTTGTATTATTTCAATTTCAGTTTTAATTTTTCAAAAATAGACATTTTATCCTTAACCCTTTTCATATTAGCATTCATATTGTCAATAAAATTTGGGTTTAATGCATTTTTGGTTGCTGCTTTATAATAATTATAAGCCATAATATATTGACTTTCATACTCTGCCATTCTACCTAATTCACTATTATAAGTAGAATTATCTGCATTTTCTAAATTAGCCAAAGTAAAATTAATATGCTCTTTTGCTTCGGCATATCTGCCAATATCAATTAATAAATAAGTATAATTTAAATAAGGTGCAGGATATTTAGTATCGAACTTCATCGCAAGTTTGTAATGATAAATTCCTTTCTCATAATCACTTAATTTATTGTAATAAATCCATCCTAAATGATTGTGAGCTTTTCCAAAATCAGGATACTGCGCTAAAATTTCTTCAAGTAATTCTTTTGCGTCTGCCGAATTTCCCTCAGAAATTAACGCATCTGCTTTTATAAATTGATTTTCGTAAAAACTCAAACTTTCCATTCCTATGTTTTTAATTCAATAATTGTTTTGCATGGTTTAAAGCCGAATCAGAAATATTTGCTCCAGATAACATCTGCGCAATTTCTAAAATTCGTTCTTCCTGCGATAAAAGCTTTAATTCAGACTGCGTATCATCTCCAACTGTTGATTTTGAAACTTTAAAATGAGAATCTCCTTTTGCTGCAATCTGCGGCAAATGCGTAATGGCAAATATCTGCATGCTTGCACTCATTTCTTTCATAATTTCACCCATTCTAATCGCAATTTCTCCAGAAACTCCTGTATCAATTTCGTCAAATATAAGGGTTGGCAATTTCGAATATTTTGCTAAAATAGCTTTTACAGCCAGCATAATACGAGACATCTCTCCTCCAGATGCTACTTTTTTCAACAAACCAAAATCCGTTCCTTTGTTGGCAGAAAATAAAAATTGCAATTCGTCTTTTCCGTTTTGAAAGTAAACTTCAGAAGGTAATAATTCCATTTTAAAACGAACATTTGGCATTCCTAAAGTTTCTAAAATAGAAATTAATTGTTCTGAAAGCTTCGGAATTGCATTTACCCTGTTTTGGTGAATTTGAACTGCATAATTATCTAGTTCTATAGTTTTCTCCTCAATAATTTTAGATAAAGCTGCTATTTCTTCATCCATATTATCGAGTTCCAATAAACTGTTACCTAATTCAGCTTGAATTTGAAGCAGATCATCAACAGAATTTACTTGATGTTTTTTCTGCAAATTATAAATCAATTGCAATTTCTGATTTACTAATTCTAATTGCACCGGATCATTCAGCAATTTTTCCGAACAATTTTCCAGTTCTTTAGAAACATCATCAAATTCAATAGCTAGGCTTGTTACTCTTTCAAATAAGTTTTGATATTCTGGTGAAAATGGAGCCACTTTCTGCAAAGCTGCTTTAATTTCATTTAAATTATGAAAAACACCAAACTGTTCTTCGTTTGCTATTGTAAGCGATTTATCAAGAGATTCTTTGATTATTTCAACATTATTTAGCTTTTCATAATCAGCCTCTAACTCTTCTTGTTCGCCAGATTTCAATTGTGCAGACACTAATTCATTTAACAAAAATGTATTGTATTCCTGTTCCTTTCCTGAGTCACTCTGCTTTTTAATCAAAGCATTCCATTTTGATTTATCCGCTTTATAAGATTTAAGCAATTTTTGATATTCTGCAATAACTCCTCCATTATTGGCAATAGCATCTATAATCTTGAATTGCACATTTTCATCTGACAATTCCTGAGTTTGCTGCTGCGAATGAATATCTATTAAATACAAACTTAAATCTTGAAGTTCCTGCAGATTAACAGGACTGTCATTTATAAAGGCACGCGATTTTCCAGAAGGCAAAATTTCACGTCTAATGATCGTTTCATCTTCATAATCCAGATCATTAGCTTCAAAAAAGTCTTTTAAATTGTATTTCGAAATTTCAAAATGCGCTTCAATAACACATTTTTCTTCTTTATTTTTTAAAGAAGTAAGATCTGCTCTTTTACCTAAAACGAGACCAATAGCACCTAAAATAATTGATTTTCCTGCTCCTGTCTCACCTGTAATTATAGAAAAACCTTTAGAAAAATCTATCGCTAGTTTTTCAATAAGAGCATAATTTTTAATTGACAGTGACGTGATCATAGAGCAATTTTGTAAAAATAAAGGTTAAAGTAGGTTTTAAAAATGAAACAGATTTAATATTTAATCTGTGACCATTTAGTAGAATTTAATGGCGAAACTTTGTTTAAAACATCTGTTAAATCGGTAACAGAAATATTTGGTCCGCCAGAAAAAATAGAAACAATTTCATCTGATTTTGCATCAAAGAAAACTCGGGTTATAAACGCATTTGGTTTAACTGAATTTAATTTACCAATAAGCATTAATGCAGATTTTATTTTTTCTTTTGAGGCTTTTAAATCTAAACTCATACCGTCTAAACCAGTATGGTAAGCGTACATCGTTTGACGTAAATCACTGTAAGTTGGCGCAATCATATCATTAATCAAATAATAACGATTTTGAAGCCCATCTGATTGATTCCAGCCTTTAAATCCGCCTTGTTGCGCAACGTTAGCAATGTTTTGAGCAGTTTGAAGATATTGATTTCCTGCACCCATTTGAAAAGTATCAGCATCCATACCTAAAATCATATAACAATAAAAAGATATAACAGAAACTAAATTTGAGTCATAAGTATTTGGATTAAATAGCAATGGTTCGTATTCTGTATATCTAAAATTAAAATCTTTGTCGTTGTAATTTAAAACAGGTGAAGAATACGTAGAATTAAAAATCAATCTTGAAGATTGAACCTGAATAGTCCCTGTAAATTGATCTGAACTGTTAGATGATAAAGTGATATACATCGAACAGTTAATTCTTTCGTTTTGTTTTAAAATTGAACCTGTCCAGTCTGTTTTGTTTACAAATTCAGACAATGAGGTTTGAAGCGTTTTAAAAACCTGATTATTCGGGTTCGTAAGTCGCTCTGTATTAATAGTTACTGTACAATTTAGCTGCTGCCCTTGCACAAAACCAAAGCTTAGAAATACTAACAGCGTAACTATCTTATTCATAATTGTATAAATATTAAATTTAAACATAAATTGTTCGGATTTATGTTCTCGGCGTATATTTTAAATCTAAGATTTTGAAAAATGCAGAATAACTTTATTCAAAATATCAGCCGCTACAGATTCTTTTGATTTTAATTCCATTGGTTCGATTTCAAAATTTTTATCAATAAAGGTTACTTTATTGGTCTCTTTTTTAAAACCTGCTCCTTTATCTTGTAAGGAATTTAAAACAATCAAATCTAAGTTTTTTTTCTGAATTTTCAACTTAGCATTTTCAATTTCATTTTCAGTTTCTAATGCAAATCCAATTAAAAACTGATTTTTTTTAATAGCTCCTAAAGAAGACAAGATATCTTTTGTCTTTTCAAGTTCTATCGAAAACTCAGCTGCAGTTTTCTTAATCTTTTGGTCTGCAACAAATTTCGGTCTATAATCTGCAACAGCTGCCGCCGCGATTGCTGCATCAACGTCATTAAAATACAAATGACAAGCATCGTACATTTCTTGAGCAGATACAACATCCACAACTTTTACTAAAGCATTCTTAGCCTTATAATGCGTTGGACCAGCAATTAAAAACACCTCTGCTCCTAGACTTGCAGCTTCATTGGCAATATCAAACCCCATTTTCCCAGAAGAATGATTTCCTATAAAACGTACGGGATCTATCGCTTCGTATGTTGGTCCTGCAGTAACTAGTATTTTTTTTCCTTTTAACGGCAGTTTACTCTCTAAATCAGCTTCTAAGAAAGCAATTATATTTTCAGGTTCAGCCATTCGTCCTTCACCAGATAAGCCACTAGCCAATTCGCCATTTTCAGCTGGAATCATTACATTTCCAAACTGTTTTAATGCCGCAAAGCTCGATAAAGTTGAAGGATGCTTATACATATCCAAGTCCATTGCAGGTGCAAAATAAACTGGACATTTGGCCGATAAATAGGTTGCAATTAAAAGATTATCACAGTTTCCTGTAGCCATTTTCGATAATGTATTGGCTGTAGCGGGAGCAATCAACATAAGATCAGCCCAAAGTGCTAATTCAACATGATTGTTCCAAACTGCATCTTCATCATCTTGATTAAAGAAACTTGAATGTACTGGATTTTTAGATAACGTAGATAAAGTTAATGGAGTTACAAAATCCTTAGAAGCAGGTGTCATTATCACTTGGACATGTGCACCTGCTTTTATAAAAAGTCGTACTAATGAGGCTGTTTTATAGGCTGCAATTCCACCAGAAACTCCCAGTAAAATTTTTTTCCCGTTTAAAACTGACATTTATACTGTTATTTGTTTGAACTTCTGTGGTAAGTTTTACCGTCTAACCATTCTTGAACAGCTAAAGCGTGTGGTTTAGGTAATTTTTCGTAAAATTTAGAAACTTCGATTTGTTCTTTATTTTCAAAAACTTCTTCTAGACTATCATTATAAGTAGCAAACTCTTCTAATTTTTCAGTCAATTCTTTTTTAATCTCAGAATTAATTTGATTTGCTCTTTTAGCCATAATGGTAATTGCCTCATACACATTTCCTGTTGGCTCTTCAATAACTGTTTTGTTGTAAGTTATTGTGTTAACAGGAGCATTCGTCTTTTTTAAATCCATGACTTTATTTATTTAGTAAATTTTTGTAAATCTGTTTCAACTCTAGCATTCATTTCGTCTGCTTTAACTTTGTATTTTGTGTCGCTTTTAAACTTAACTAAGTTATTGTAAGCTACTTTGGCAACATTTAAGCGTTCCTCCATTTTTGAAGGCACACTATTGATTGCCAATTGATATGCTGAATCATATTTATAAAACAGCGCATCTTCTTTAAAAGGTGTTCCAGGATAATCAGCGATAAAATTATCAAAAGCAACTAAAGCTGATTTGTAATCTGAAATTGTATTATAACCTTTAGCATTTTCGTATGCTTTTTTCTCTAATTTACCATTTAACAGCTGCACAGTTTCATTTGCCTGAGCTACATATTCTGAATTTGGATAATTATCAATAAAAGCTTGTAATTTTTCTAATGCTTTTACGGTATCTGTTTGGTCTAAACTGTAAACTGGTGCAAGTTTTGAATAGCTATATGCACCTAAAAAAGCAGCTTCCTGCACTTTTTCGCTTCGTGGATAACCTGAAACAAAACTTTCGAACTGGTAACCAGCTAAATAATATTGTTTTGTTTTATAATAAGATTGCGAAAACATGTAAAATAGCTTTTCTGCCTGAGGTTTTCCTCTATAAGATGTAGCCAATTGTTCGAAAAGACGAATCGCTTTTGAATATTTACCAGCATCATACATTTTGGTTGCCATCTCAAATTTAGCCGCAACATCTTCATTTTTTAATGCTTTTTGATACTCACTACAAGAACAAAAAAGGGCCACAACAATTAACAGCGATACTATTCTTTTCATTTTCTTACTTTTATTATGATCTCTCAGACAATTTGCCAATGCAAAATCACACCGAAGTTTCGGTGGCAAATTTAGTTATTAATTTAGCTACTACAAAATATTTTTTAGTATAATAAAATACCGTAAAACTTACGTTTATTTAATACTGTTTTTTACAAATTCATTTAATCTTTCTGCCAATGAATCATCTACGCTTACTAAAGGAAGACGAACGGTATTATCAGCAATTCCAAGGGCTTGGAAGATTTGTTTAATTCCAGCTGGATTTCCCTGCTCAAAAATCATATCAATACTGTCTGACAAGAAATAATGGGTTTTGAACGCATCTGCCACTTTTTTATTCAATCCTAAACGAATCATTTCTGAAAATTCTTTCGGAAAACCTTGTCCAATTACAGAAATAACACCAGCGCCGCCCGCCAAAACAATTGGTAGTGCCAGCATATCATCTCCAGAAATAACTAGAAAATCTTTTGGTGCATTTTTAATAATTTGCATTGCCTGCGCCATGTCTCCTGCAGCTTCTTTAATTGCTACAACATTTTCAAAATCATTAGCAAGACGTATAACGGTTGAAGGAAGCATATTACTTGATGTTCTTCCTGGAACATTATATAGAATTACAGGAATTGGAGAAGCCTCTGCAATTGCTTTAAAATGCTGGTAAATTCCTTCCTGTGTTGGTTTATTATAATATGGTGAAACAGATAATATTGCTTCAAAAGCAGAAAAATCTCTTGTTTTTAATTCTTCAACAATCTGCATAGTATTATTCCCGCCAACTCCCAAAACTAGAGGCAGTCTTCCTTTATTAACATCGATTACAGTCTTTATAACCAATTCTTTCTCTTCTGCTGTAAGGGTAGCGTTTTCTGCTGTAGTCCCCATAACAACAAGATACTCCACTCCGCCATCTATAGAGAAGTTTACAATTCGCTGTAAAGCTTCGATGTCAACTGAAAAATCTTTTTTAAATGGAGTCACAAGAGCAACACCAGTTCCTATTAATGATTGCATATTTTAATTGTAATTTATTTTATATTTTTTAAATACCTAAACAATTCTGAAACGAATAGTTTGTAATTTTCTAATTCTGTACTAATCATCCAGCGGTTTAAATTTTGATCTACAGCAGAAAATCCGACTTTAAATTTAGCTTTTGATTTATTGGTGATCATCATTAAAATGACATTTTCGACATTATAATAACTCAACAAAAGATCAAATTCTGAATTCACAAATTTGTTCAAAAAATCTTCGGTAATTTCTCCTTTCCAATTGATATGTTTTTTACCAAAAGTAGGTCTTAAATACGTTTCTTTCTCGTTAATTTTTCCTCTGTATGCAACAACTTTTATGTTTTCTGAAGCAATTCCATGAAGCTTTAATTCGTTAATCAGCGCTTCAGAATGGTCAAAATTACTTTCATCTATCAATAAACCAATTGTTTGAACGTTCTTAGAAAAGACCTCGTTTTTATTGTTACTTAAGTTATTTTTTAATGATTTTTTTACAAAAAATTCCTTTATATAATTTAAAAACATAGTACTTTTACTAGATTACAAAATTAATTATTTAAGTTGCATTTAAAATGGTAAAACTAAAAAAGTATAACGGATTTTTGAAACTTTTTGTTATATTCTTAACACTTTTTTTTACAGTTTCCTGTAGTCAAAAAAATTATAATCTAAACAAAATTGAAGGGAAACAACTTCCTGTTACTGAAAAAACTGCTGAAACTCCAGCAATTGAAAACTTTATTAAACCTTATCGTGATCACATTAACCAAGATTTGGATAATGTTTTGGCTTATGCTCCTGAAACTTTAGACAAGAGTACAGGAAAATGGCAGACCAGCATTGGAAGTCTATTGGCTGATGTTTGCCTTCAAAGAGGAAATACCGTTTTTAAAGCCCGTGAAAATAAAGATATCGATTTGTGTCTTTTAAATCATGGGGGCATCCGCGCAATTCTTCCTAAAGGAAATGTAACTACGAGAACCGCTTTTGAAATTATGCCTTTCGAAAACAATCTGGTTGTTATAGCTTTAAAAGGGGAACAAATTTTAGAAATTGCAGCCTATATTATTAAGGAGAAAAAACCGCAGCCTCTGTCTGGAATGACTTTTACAATTGCAAAAGACAATACTGCAAAAAACATCCTAGTTCAAGGAAAACCGCTAGATCTGAACAAGACTTATTATGTAGCTACAAATGATTATTTGGCAAATGGCGGTGACAGTATGACTTTCTTTGCTAAAGGCACCCAAAAGTTTGACTTAAACTATAAACTTAGAAATGTATTGATTGATTATTTTAAAGATGTAGACACAGTTGTGGCTCCGAAAAATATCAGAATTACAGAAGAATAAAAATCAAAGAAACAAGTAAGCATTCCTGCAAAAAAAATATAAAATGAAAAGAAGAGAGTTTATCGAAAAAACAGCAGCAAGTACTGCCCTATTAAGTTTAGGATTGTCTTTAAGCAGTTTTGAAACTAACGATATTAAGCATTTGACAATTCTACATACTAATGATGTGCACAGCCACATTGATCCTTTTCCTGCTGATGATCCGCGTAATCCTAATATGGGCGGTGTATCTCGTCGTGCGGCATTAATTGAGTCTATTCGTAAAGAAAATTCGAATGTGCTTCTTTTAGATGCAGGAGATATTTTCCAGGGAACTCCTTATTTTAATTATTATGGCGGTGAATTGGAGTTTAAATTGATGAGTATGATGAAGTATGATGCTTCGACTATTGGAAACCATGATTTTGATAATAGCCTTGATGGCTTATACGCTCAGCTTCCTCACGCCACTTTTGATTTTATCTGTTCTAACTATGATTTTAAAAATACGGTTATGGACGGACATGTAAAACCGTACAAAATCTTCAATAAAAACGGAATTAAGGTTGGTGTTTTTGGAGTTGGAATTGAATTACAAGGTTTGGTAGACAAGCAATTATACAAGGAAACTGTTTATAATAATCCTGTAGAAATTGCGCAGGACATGACACAGCTTTTGAAAAAGGAACAAAAATGTGATTTAGTAATTTGTCTTTCGCATTTGGGATATAAATATAAAGATGATCCAACTAAAATAAGCGATTTGAAATTTGCTGAACAAACTCAAGATATTGACTTAATTATTGGCGGTCATACTCATACTTTTTTAGACAAACCAACTATTGTAAAAAATAAAGCTGGTAAAGAGGTATTGGTAAATCAGGTAGGCTGTTACGGAATCAATTTAGGTCGAATAGATTTTTATTTTGATAAAGACAAAGCACATACAAATCAAGGTACAACTATTGTGGTGTAGCTTTATTTTGAATTCTAGCTTTTTCTAAAAAGTATTCTACCATAAAGAAATAAGCTAGAATTTGAGTTATGTCTCGTATTAAAACCAAAACGATTGAGTACGAGAAGTATTCATTGAAAATATAGAAAATATCTGAGAAGATATAGCTTACTGCCATTAATGACATCAGTAAAGTAATATGCGTTCCTTTGGTGATGTAACTTACAAAACAGTAATAACTTAAGACGCTTAAAACGATTCCGTAGAAAGTGTAAATTATGTGAAACCGTTTCATACTGTCTAATTGTAAACTCAAGACAGAAACTAATAAGTAGACAATAAAAACCACCACAATAGAAATAGGCAGAATATCGCGTTTTGTTAATTTTATTCTTTCGTGCTCTCGAATGAAGATTCTAATAATTAAAAGGTAAACGATTAAAAAACATAATACTCCTCCTATTTCAGAACTTTCAATATCCATTAAGTCATATACCTGCCCTACAAAACAAAAAAAGAAAATCACACCTTCTGATTTTCCAATTTTGAATTCATTGCTAATTAAAAAATAAATAAAAATAGACGGGAGAACTATTGCTTTGGCATACGTCGCAAAAAAGTCTTGTTCTGTATAATCAAAAATGATTGTACATAACAATGCCAGAAAAAACAAAATTAACGACGGTTTATTCGGTTTCATTTAATTTGTTTATAAAATCTTCTTCTGATAATATAGGTATATTTAATTTAGTGGCTTTTTCTAATTTCGCTGGTCCCATATTATCTCCTGCTACAACAAAATCTGTTTTTGCAGAAATAGAGCTTCCAACTTTTCCTCCGTTATCTTCTATTGCTTTCTTCAATTCATCTCTTGAAAATTGACTAAATACTCCAGAAACCACAAATGTTTTTCCAATAAATTTCTCGGTCGCATTTGGATTTACTCTTTCTTCAATTTGAAACTGAACTCCATAATTTTTTAAGCGCTCAATGATTTTTTGATTTTCTTCATTTTCAAAAAATTCAACAACGCTTCTTGCAATTCTTTCTCCAATTTCATCAACCAAAATTAAATCCATTAATGAAGCTTTGCTTAAAGCATCGATATTTTTATAATGTTTGGCTAATTTTTTGGCTACAGTTTCTCCGACAAAACGAATTCCAAGTGCAAACAATACACTTTCGAACGGAATTTCTTTTGATTTCTGAACTCCATTTACCAAGTTTTCGGCAGATTTTTGAGCCATTCTTTCTAAATGCAGAATATCTTCTACTCTCAATTCATACAAATCTGCATAATTGTGTACTAAGCCATTTTTGAAAAGTAACGCCACAGTTTCTCCGCCTAGACCTTCGATATCCATAGCTTTTCTAGAAATGTAATGTTGAATTCTACCTATAATCTGCGGTGGACAACCGTAGAAATTAGGACAGTAATGATTGGCTTCACCCACATTTCTAACTAATTCAGTCTGGCATTCCGGGCAATAGGAAATATAATGTGTTACTTCTGAATTTTCTGGGCGTTTGGCTAAATCTACTGCAATGATTTTTGGAATAATTTCACCGCCCTTTTCTACAAAAACAGTATCATTTACCCTAATATCTAATTTTTCGATTTGATCGGCATTGTGAAGAGAAGCTCTTTTTACAATTGTTCCAGCAAGCTGCACAGGTTCTAAATTCGCAACTGGAGTTATGGCGCCAGTTCTTCCTACTTGATAGGAAATTGATTTTAATTTGGTTGAAACCTGTTCTGATTTGAATTTGTAAGCTATTGCCCAGCGTGGTGATTTTGCAGTATAACCTAATTCTTCCTGATGCTGAATGCTGTTTACTTTTATTACAACTCCATCTGTTTCGTAAGGAAGATTATGACGGTGCACATCCCAATAATCAATAAAGTCAAAAACTTCGTGCATATTATTGACTAATTTTGCTTCTTTCGGTACTTTGAATCCCCAGCTTCTTGCGGCTTCTAAGCCTTCGAATTGTGACGAAAAAGGCAGGTTATTTCCCGTTACAAAATACAACAGACATTCTAGCGGTCGTTTTGCAACCTCAGCACTATCTTGTAATTTTAAACTTCCTGAAGCTGTATTTCTTGGGTTTGAATAAGGTGTTTCTCCAATTTCGATTAATTCCTGGTTCATTTTTTCAAAACCAGCAAGCGGCAGAATTATTTCTCCTCGAATATCAAATTTATCTGGATATTTTCCTTTTAAGTGTAAAGGAATTGATTTTATCGTTTTAATGTTATTGGTTACCTCATCGCCTTGAAAACCGTCTCCGCGCGTTAAGGCCTGAACTAACTTTCCGTTTTCATAGGAAATACTAATTGAAGCACCATCATATTTTAATTCGCAGGTATATTGCAGATTAACATTTCCGAGCACTCTTTGAATGCGGTTTTCCCAATCCAGCAAATCTTCTTTAGAATAGGAATTATCTAAAGAATACATTCTATATTGATGTGCTATGGTTTTAAAATTTTTGGTAACTGTTCCGCCAACGCGTTGTGTTGGTGAATTTTCATCAAAAAATTCTGGATGTTTATTTTCTAAATCTTGAAGTTCTTTCAGTTTTATATCAAAATCATAATCTGAAATCGTTGCATTATCTAACACATAATAGTTGTAATTGTGTTGATTAAGTTCATTTCGTAATGTTTGAATGGTTTCTTGAATGCTCATAAAATATTGCAAATTATAATTGTGATAAACTGAATATCAAAATTAGAATTTATTTTTGTTCAAAAGCATAAAAATTGAAAGTTTTAAAAAATCAAAAATCAGACTGCAAATTCATGCAGTCTGATTTTCTCCTTGTCCATTATTCTTAAAAAAAGAATTAATAAAAACCAACTTCCAAATGGTTTCGACGTTACATGTTTTAGAATGATAATCAATAAATTACCACGAAAACATAAAACTATTTTTGAATAATGATAAAGTCTGAACGTCTATTTAACAGGTGCTCTTCTTCTGTACATTTTACACCATTTTTACATTTATTAATTAAACGAGTTTCGCCATAACCAATTGCGCTTTCAATTCTAGAAGGATCAATGTTTTGAGAGACAATATAATCTCTTGTAGATTTAGCTCTGTTGTCTGAAAGTTTTAAATTGTAGGCGTCTTTTCCTCTAGAATCTGTATGTGATTCAATTTTGATTCTGATGTTTGGAAATTTTCGCATAATAAAAACTACTTTAGACAATTCTTCAACTGCTTTTGGCGTAATGTCGTATTTGTCGTAATCGAAATAAATTGGATTTACATCGACTTTTTCAACCCCTTGTTTTTTAACAACTAAGTCATCGTAGTTACTCAATTCAAAATTTACATCTTTGATTTCGCCTCCATTTTCTTTAGTGGTTTCAACCGTTTTATCATCACTGCTGTAGTTCGGTTTTGCCGCGATCATTTTAATTACTTTGTTGCAAGGAACTTCTATGGCATATTTTCCATCGAAATTGGTTTTTGTTTCTCCAAGAACTTCGCTGAAAGAGTTATAAGCCATTATCGTAACATCAGTCAAAGGTTTTTTGCTTTTACGATCTATAGCCATTCCAGAAATACTCTGATTGCAGACTGGTTTTCCTTTTACGAAAGAATAGATATCATCATCGCCCTTTCCTCCTGCTCTATTAGAAGAAAAATATCCATAACCATCTGTTCTGTCAATTATAAAAGAAAAGTCGTCTTTGTTACTATTAACTGGTGCACCAAGATTTTTAGGGGTCGTGAAATTTCCATCTCCCAGAAATTTACTTTCATAGACATCTAAATCTCCCCAGCCATAATGTCCGTCTGAAGAGAAATACAAAGTCCCGTTTTGAAAAAATGGAAATACTTCGTTACCAATTGTATTAATGTTAGGTCCTAAATTTAAAGGCGAGCTCATAGTTCCGTCAGCTGCGATTTTTACCACGTACAAATCTGTTTCACCAAATCCTCCTGGCATGTCTGATGCGAAGAAAAGCCACTGCCCGTCTTCACTTAATGCTGGATGTCCTACGGAATAATCATCACTGTCAAAAAATACTTTCTGCGGATTCTCTAATTTATTATCAACAATTGATCCTTTGATAATCTGAAAATTATTGATTTTTGCATCGTCAACAACTAATTTGTTTTTCTTTACAATATTTGTCGAATAGTAAATCGTTTTTCCCTGAGTATCAAAACTTGCTGTTGCCTCGTGATATTTAGTCATTACATTTGGAAGAAATACTGTTTCATTAAACAAACTTCCATCGGCAGGATTTCTTTCCGCAAGATATAAATTCAGAAAAGGCTGATTGTTCCAAGTATATAGTTTTTCACTAAACTTAGTAGTGTCACGAGCCGATGTAAAAACCACATTGTCTTTGAAAAAAGTGGCTCCAAAATCTGATTTACTAGTATTAATATCTAAATTTTTAATGGTATAAAGAGGTTTTGCTTTTGCCACGCTGTCCATATATTTCTTTTGGGCAACATATCTGCTTATCTCTTTTTTATCTCCCTTTTTATCCAGATATTCTTTTGTAACTCTATCTGCTTCATCATAATCCATAACGGCTTTCATCGATTGGATATAACGCAGATAGTAAATGTCAGTCAAATTATTTCCTTGAACTTCATACAGCTTTCTATACCATTTAAGTGCATTTCTAGAATCTGAAATGAAATAGTAAGAATCGGCAGCATTTTTCAGGGTTTGAGCTGAAGGATCTTTTATGTTCTGCAAACATTCCTCATAAGCTTTAGAAGCATCTAGATAAGAAAAGTTTCTAAACAAGGCATCTGCTTTCTTTAAGTTTGTTTTTTGAGCGAAACTAAACGTAACGCTCAAAATTAAACATAGGATATATAGTTTTCTCATAGGTTTTATTTTTAGAAGAATCGAGGAGATTTAATTTTGCTTTGGTTTTTAACAAATTGATAACGCAAGATGATTTCATGCGAACCATCATTGTATTTATTCAATTGGCTTACAGTGTAATCAAAAGCATATCCAAGATAAAAACTTGGTGAAATTTGAAAACCTGCCAGTATACTCACAGAATCATCTGTTCGATACGCTCCTCCTATAACAAACTTTTCCTGAATCATAAAATTTGCTGATATGTCTGCCGTAAGTGGTGCTCCGCTTACTGCTTTTACTAAAAATGCTGGTTTAAATTTCAAATTTGGATTCAAATCAAAAACGTAACCTCCCATTAAAAAGTAATGCAGACGATCATAATCAATAGATTCCTGAACATCGTCATAGTAATCATTTCTAATAAAACTTGGAACAGAAAGCCCTACATACCATTTATCAGTATAATAATAAATTCCGGCTCCGACTGCTAATTTCATTTGATTATTGATGTTCTGATTTAACAAAACATCATCATTGTCGTAGTATCTTCCTTTAGACCAATCTATGTTTAACATTCTCATTCCTGCTTTTAATCCAAAAGCAAGTCTTTTTTCATAACCTAATGGTACTGAATAAGAGAAATTTCCATCAAGATACAGTTCATCAGAAGGACCAATTTTATCATTTACAACACTCAAACCCAAACCTATTTTTTCATTTCGAAGAGGAGAATGAATGGAGAAGGATTGTGTTTCTGGAGCTCCATCAATTCCAATCCATTGTGAACGATATAAAAGTGCTGCTTCTATGGTTCCGGTAGATCCAGCGTAAGCTGGATTTACCGCCATAGTGTTATACATATACTGTGTATATTGAGGATCTTGTTGCGCTGTGGCACAAAACGTGATAAAAGAACATATTAAAATGAAATACGTTTCTAATGATTTTATATATAGTTTCATAACGATACTTATTTAGTTTAATTAATTAGATGATTAATAGAAGTGGATTATCTCATAATAGACAACCAGCCTTTTTTAACCGTTCCATCTCCAATGGTTATCACATAAAAATAAGTACCTGTTGGCAGCATATCTCCTCTATTAACAACTCCGGATACATTTGCTGTACCGTCCCAATCATTTTCATAATGCACTTTGCTGTACACTAATGCTCCCCATCTGTTGAATACTTTCAACTCGTTGTTTGGATGAGTTTCAATACAATCAATTCTGAATAGATCATTTTTCCCGTCATTGTTAGGCGTAAACTCATTGTAAACTGTTAAACAAATTGGTACTAATGTAACCGAAGCTGAATTGTTAGAAGCATCAACATCTAAAGGAGTTGAAATTTCTACAGCTGCAACGCTTGTATAATTTCCGTTAGGCAATACTTCTGCAACAATTGTCAATACTACGCTTTGGCCAGCATTTAAACTTGGCATTGTCCAAAGTTGTGTATTCGGATCATATGTTCCTGAAGTTGCAGATGAACTTACTAATTCTAAACCGCTTGGAAGTAAATCACTAACTATAGTATTTATGAAATCTCCTTCTCCAACATTGTTAACCGTTATAGTAAAGGTTACTTGATCGCCAAAATTTGGAGTTGGGTTATCTACTGTATGCGTAATTGTTAAATCTGAACAGCTTGTTACACTAACATTTAATGTTTTAATTGTTCTTTCATCACAATTATTAACATAAGCTACTGTAACTGTACCAGGGCCAATATCAGACCAAGAAACTGTAACAGATCCGTCGGTTGTACCTCCACCAGTAATTATTGTTCCTCCATTAACTGTCCAAACATAATTAGATTTTCCATTTGCAATTGAATAGGTTACTCCTTTGAATACACATGGAGTATCATCTGTAGTTGCTATTTGAACTGCAGCATCATTTTCGAATGCTATAGTAATTCCTAATCTTGGTCCGTTATCACAACCATTAAAGGTATTTGTCAATGAACTTGCGTAATACGTTGTTGCTGTAAGCGGCGTGTTTGCTGCTAATGGTGTTCCTCCTGTTGCACTAGTATAGAAAACTACATTTGCTTCGTTTACTAAAATATTAGCTAACGTTGGAGCTGCATTCAAACAGAATGTTTGAGTCGTTCTTGGCGTTGTAACTACACTTGGTGTGTTTACATTTACTGTTACTGCTAATCTAGCTGGGTTTTCACAACCAATAGCACTAGAAACCGCACCATAGTAAGTACCTGTTGTCAATGCTGTTGCAGCTGGAATTGCTGTTCCTCCTGTTGGTGTGCTGTACCAAACTACATTTGCTTCATTTACTTGAATATTCGCCACTGTTGGTGAATTTAAAGTACAGAAATTTTGCGTTGCACTAGTTGTTGTTGGTGTCGCACTTGGATTAACAACTGTAACTGTCACTTGTAAACGTGTTGTGCTTTCGCATCCTGTTACAGCGTCTACAATATTTCCGAAATAAATTCCAGAAGTAAGAGCTGTTGTAGCTGGTATTGCAGTTCCGCCTGTAGCAGATGAGAACCAAGTTACATTGCTTTCATTAACTTGAATACTGGCAACTGTTGGTGCATTTGCAGAACAGAAAGTTTGAGCGGTATTGTTAGTTGTCGGATTTATTGTGTTTCCAACTGTTACTGCTACTTGCAATCTCACACTGCTTTCACAACCTGTTGCAGGATCTTTTATAGCTCCAAAATAAGTTGCTGTTGTCAAAGCGGCTGTCGAAGCTAAGGCAGTTCCTCCTGTTTGAGTTGTATACCAAACTACGTTGCTTTCGTTCACTTGAATGTTAGCAACTGTCGGATTTGTTCCTGAACAGAATGTCTGTGCTGCGGCATTTGTTGTTGGTGTCGCTGGATTATTCACAATTACATCAACTGTTAATCTAGCAGCACTTTCACAGCCAGAAGCTAGATCTAAAATTGCTGCAAAATATTGACCTGTCGTTAAAGCTGTTGTAGATGGAATAACTGTTCCGCCTGTTAAAGCTGTGTACCATACAATATTAGCTTCATTAGTCTGAATGCTTGCAAATGTAGGTGCATTTACCTGACAGAAGTTTTGTGTTCCTGCTGTTACCAATGTTGGTGTTGCAGGATTATTTACAATTACATCAACTGTTAATCTAGCAGCACTTTCACAGCCAGAAACTGGATCAGAAATTGCTGCAAAATATTGTCCTGTCGTTAAAGCTGTTGTAGATGGAATAACTGTTCCGCCTGTTAAAGCCGTGTACCATACAATATTAGCCTGATTCGTTTGAATACTTGCAAATGTAGGAGCATTTACCTGACAGAAGTTCTGCGTTCCTGCTGTTACCAATGTTGGTGTTCCCGGATCATTCACAATTACATCAACAGTTAATCTTGCAGAACTTTCACAGCCAGAAGCTGGATCTAAAATCGCTGCAAAATACTGTCCTGTCGTCAAAGCTGTTGTAGATGGAATTAAAGTTCCTCCTGTTAAAGCTGTGTACCATACAATATTTGTTTCATTTGTCTGAATGCTTGCAAATGTCGGTGCATCTTCCTGACAGAAGTTTTGAGTTCCTGCTGTTACCAATGTTGGTGTCGCTGGATCATTTACAATTACGTCAACTGTTAATCTTGCAGCACTTTCGCAACCAGAAGCTGGATCTAAAATAGCTGCAAAATATTGTCCTGTCGTTAAAGCTGTTGTAGATGGAATAACTGTTCCTCCTGTTAAAGCTGTGTACCAGACAATATTTGTTTCATTAGTCTGGATACTTGCAAATGTCGGTGCATTTACCTGACAGAAGTTTTGTGTTCCTGCTGTTACCAATGTTGGTGTCGCCGGATTATTTACAATTACATCAACTGTTAATCTTAAAGCACTTTCACAGCCAGAAACTGGATCAGAAATTGCTGCAAAATATTGTCCTGTTGTTAAAGCTGTTGTTGATGGAATAACTGTTCCGCCTGTTAAAGCCGTATACCACACAATATTAGCCTGATTCGTCTGAATACTTGCAAATGTAGGAGCATTTATCTGACAGAAGTTTTGAGTTCCTGCTGTTACCAATGTTGGTGTTCCCGGATCATTCACAATTACATCAACTGTTAATCTTGCAGAACTTTCACAGCCAGAAGCTGGATCTGAAATTGCTGCAAAATACTGTCCTGTTGTCAAAGCTGTTGTTGATGGAATTAAAGTTCCTCCTGTCAAAGCTGTGTACCAGACAATATTAGTTTCATTAGTCTGAATACTCGCAAATGTCGGCGCATCTTCCTGACAGAAGTTTTGTGTTCCTGCTGTTACCAATGTTGGTGTTGCTGGATCATTCACAATTACATCAACTGTCAATCTTGTACCACTTTCACAGCCAGAAACCGGATCAGAAATAGCTGCAAAATACTGTCCTGTTGTTAAAGCTGTTGTTGACGGAATTAAAGTTCCTCCTGTTAAAGCTGTGTACCAGACAATATTAGTTTCATTAGTCTGAATGCTTGCAAATGTTGGTGCATTTACTAAACAGAAATTCTGTGTTCCTGCTGTTACCAATGTTGGTGTTCCAAGATTAGTAACTGTAACCGTTACGGCTAATCTTACACTGCTTTCACAGCCTGTTACAGCGTCTGTTGCTGCTGCATAATAAGTACCGCTTGTTAAAGCTGTAGTCGAAGCAATTACATTTCCTGCTGTTGGTGCATCGTACCAAACAACATTGCTTTCGTTTACTTGAATACTAGCAACTGTTGGCGCATTAGACAAACAGAAATCCTGAGTATCATCTGTCGTTGTTGGTGTGTTTGGATCACTAATCATTATTACTGCGTCTTGCAATGTTCCTGCAAGATTTTCACAAGTATTAGTACTTGAAACAGCTACATAATATGTAATTGGACTCATTGCTTTTGTTAGTCCTACAGCTGTAAGAACGCCCGCAGCATCTATTGTATAAGTTACATTATTAATAACTGCACCATTTGTAATTGGCTGCGTTTTGTTAGCATCTAAATACCAAGTAAATACAGGTGCTGTTAATGAAGGTGCTGTTGGTGTTAATGATGCTGGTAAACTATGGCAAATAGTTAAATCATCAACCAAAATATCATTTACTGTTGAAGGAGGCAGAATTGTGAATGTAATTTGTTTTCTATCTGCTGCTGCAGTTTCACAAAATTGATCTGAACTCACTCCTACATAATATGTATAAGTTCCCGGAGCTAATCCGTTTACTACTAATTGAGCTGTTGTTTCGCCAGGAATTAACACGCTTGTTGTTCCATTAAAGCTGTACCATGCATAAACTGGATTAGTTAAAACAGGCGTTCCGCTTAAACCAGTTGCTAAAGTTACAGTTCCAGACACAGAACAAACTGAAGTTGATGTGCCACCATTTAATGTGATATCAGTCAAAGCATTTACTGGAGCAGAAGCTTTTACTTCAACTGTTACTTCCCCTCTAGCAAAACTTTCACAGCCATAACGTACTGGCTGTACATAATATTTATAAATTCCTGCAGCTAAATTTGCTGGTATTGTATAGGTAAGACCTGTAGCAAGCGGATTTCCTCCAGTTTCAGCATCATACCAAATATAAGTTGAACAGGCTTCTTCTGGAATTTGAAGTGTAATGTCTGTTCCTGGGCAGACCGTAATTTTATTTTGAGGATCTGCTCCAATAACTGTTGTGTTTGCTGTTCTTTCTACAGTATGAACTCTTAAGAAATCTAATACTCCTGCAACACCTCCTAAACGAATTCTTACTCGGTCGTAAATTTCTGTTGGTGAAGATACCAGTACCATTGCCAAAGAGTTACCTGGCAGCAATCTTATGCTTAATAAATTACTCGTATTCTGAATTGGAGCTCCAACGGCAACATTCCCTAAATAACGCTGAATTGTAAATCCAGTAAGTAAATTAACATCTAAAAGCGCTCCAGGTTTAGAAATTACTATTCTTAGAGAGTCACTCACTACAGATGGAGTTTTAAATTGCACTGTTAAATCAGCCGCTGCTAATGCACCAACGCCGCTATACATAGTTGCAAAAGTTGTCACATCATTATCTGCGACATTCCATGCATCACTTACTCCTACTGCAGTGGTTACAGCTCCCACAGGAAGACCTAAGTCGGTCGTTCCGTAAAAAATATCCTGAATATCTCCAGGCGTACAAGCTACACTGGTAACTTGTCTATTATAGTGTGCATCAAAAACTTTTGTGTTTTGGGCAACACTTACAAGTGAAGCTGACTGGATACGAATTCCATCATAATCTTGTGGACCTGATGCATCTGAAGGAACAAAAGTAAATTCATAAGTATTATCTCCTGAAATTAAATTTAATAGAGATCCAGATACTGGCTGCATTGCTCCGATATCAACTCCTCCAATAGTTCCGACTACAGATAGATTTTGACCCACAGCCAATAAACTGTATTCAGATCCAAGTTTAACAGTTACTGGCGTTCCTTTTGTTACAGTACTTGCCCAAGTTAAATTTTGCCATGTTGTACCAATTCCTAAAAGACCTAATCCTGTAGTAATTGTTGAAAATGTTTGTGGATTTCCATCGATAGCATTTGCAGGATTAGAAACTGTCCCAGTAATTATATTTCCAGTTGACTGAGCATTTGCATACACTCTCTCTGCTAATGTTTGGCAACTGCTAAGATCGATAACATTAATTATTTTTGTTGCAGTTGCTGTACAAAATCCATCATTAGCAACAGCAGTGTAAGTATAAACTCCTGGTGTATTTAAAACACCAGTTGTAAATGTAGGTCCTGTTAATGCATTTCCTTGTGGATCAAACCAAGTAATTGTTCCAGTTGAAACTGCTGCTAAAGTAACATTTGAACCAACGTTCACAGATTCTTGCGGATTAGTTACAACCAAACTTGGTAATGCTCTTATAACTACTGCTATAGTAGCTCTTGCTGAAGGACATGTATCAGTGTTCAACTGAGCTTCAACTGAGTAATTTCCGCTAGTAGTAATATTGGCAGCTGCGTCAGCAGTTATTACATTATTTGATGAATCGTAGAAAGTATAAGTTGTATTTCCTGATACATCAAAGTTAGTAATAGCATTTCTTAAACTAGCACTTCCGCAACCTTCTAACGGAGTTGCAATTACACTTAAAGTAGTAGTTGACGGAGCATTAATAGTTACTTGTTTTAATGTTCCGTTTACATTCTCACAAGTTCCTCCATTCAAAATAGAAACAAAATAATTGAAAGGAGCTCCACTAGTACTTAAACCAGCGATTGTAAGTGCTCCCGTAGTAGCATCTTTTGTGAATGTTACTCCTGGCTGAGCTGCTACTGTTGTTCCTGTTATTATTTCCTGAGTTTTATTTTGATCTGTATAATATTTAAATTGAGCTCCAGCAATAGTAGAGGTTGGTGCTATAACCGCCCCACCCGCACAGGTAGCTTCAATAGGAGTTGTAACAACGACATCGGCATCGGTAGGAAGCGGTACTACTGTAACCGTAACTCCCTGACGCAAACTGTTTACGCAAGTTCCTCCACGTGTCCCTTCTAAATAATATGTTGTAGTTGAAGTCAAAGGAAGAGTTGGATTAACCGCTACAATATTGCCTCCAATTGGTGCATCATACCATGTAAAAGTTTCTGTTCCAGTAGAAGCAGCTGTTAAAGATGCTGTTTGTCCTGCACAAATTGGAGTAGATGCTCCAGTTATTGTCGCATTTGGGAATCTGTAAGAAGCCTGATAAATATATAAATTTGTCAATAGTGAAACCCCTGCATTATATCTTACTTCAACTCTATCAAATGGTGCTGTAGCAATAATACTAGCTTTAAACCTATTTCCTGAGAGTAATTGAATATTAATTAAATTATTATTGATTGCCGTTCTGTCACTATTATAAGTGGTTCCATTAAAGGTCGCTAAACTTATAAAAGATAATGCACTTACATCGAGCACACCTCCTGGGACCTCTAATTCAACATCAATAATATCACCAGTCTGACCTGGATTACCAAAAATTAATTGTTGTTCGATATATCCTCCAGTACCAATAGGAACAGAAAGCTGAGCATATGTACTAATATCTCCATCTACAGAATTATTCGGATTTGCAACAGAACATAAAACACATATCGCTGGATTAAAATCTGTTACCTGAGTTCCCGCCTGCAAACATGTACTTGTATTAGCAATCACAATTACATTTATAGCCCCTCTCGTTGGGTTAGCACAATCAGTCGCTATACTTGAAGCCTCCACATAATACGTTTGGTTCGCAGTTAAAGCTGGACTTGGTGTATATGATGTAGTATTAAATGCTAAGACATTCCCGCCAGTTGGCGCATCCAGCCAGTTGTATCTAACTCCAGCAACAGGATTAGAAACTGATAATGTTACTGTTTGTCCAGATTGTATAATAACATCTGACGAAGCAAAAGTTGGAACGGCTGGAATAGGGCTAATAGTTAATGGTACAGCAGTACGTGTTGGTGTTGAACAACTTCCAATAACAGCTTCCACATAGTAAGTTACATTTGCTGTTAAAGCAGGTGTGGTAAAAGATGTACCAGTAAATAATAAATTCCCTCCTGTTGCATCATCGTACCAATTGTAAGTAGTACCAGCAACTGGAGTATCAACTGTTAATGTCGTTGAACGCCCACTACAAATGGTGGATGGAACTGCTGTAACAACAGGTAATACTGGATTAACTATTGATATAGCAACTGGAGTACGCTCGCCATTCACACATCCATTTCTCGTTATTTCAACATAATAAGTTGTTGGTACAGTTATAGCAGGAGTTGTAAATGCTGCAGTAGATGCCAACGAAGCTCCGCCTGTAGCAGCACTATACCAATTAGCAGTTTCACCGACAGCAAGTGAAGCTATTAATGTTGTTGTTTGACCACTACAAACACTTGTGTCTCCAGTAATAGTTGGAGCCTTATATCTGTAAGTTGCCTGATAAATATCTACGCTAGTTAATACTGTTGCCAAACCTCCCAATCGAATTTCCACACGATCAAAATTTGCTCCAGCAACAACACTGGCTCTAAAACGATTACCACTTAATAGCTGCAAAGTAATTAATGGATTATTAATTGCAGTTCTATCATTATTATAAGTGGCTCCATTGTAAGTTGCCAAATTAACAGCTCCTAATAATGCAACGTCTGCTAAACCGCCAGGTAATTCCAACTCTACATCTACAATATCACCAGCTTTACCTGGATTTGTAAATTGCAAAGTCTGCTGTATCCAGCCATTAATTAATCCAACAGGAACTGTAAGTCTTGCCGCTGTTGCAGGATTCCCATCTACAGAGTTATTAGGATTTGTAGAACTACACAATAAACATAAACCGTTTTGTGTGGTAGATTGACTGCTTGCTTCAAGACATCCTCCTAAAGCTGCTGGTTGAACCGTTACTGTAACAGGAACTCTAGCTGCGCTGACGCAATTTCCGTTTGGACTTTCTGCTTCAACATAATATGTTTTTGTAGCAGTTAAAATTGGTGTAATAAAAGTAGCTGTATTCGTCGCAACTGCCGTTCCGCCTGAAGGTGCTTCATACCAATTTAATTGTACTCCTGGTTCAGAAGTAGCTGCGTTTAAAGTTGCATTCTGACCCGATTGAATTGTAACACTTTGTGTTAAAACTGTAGGAGTCGCAGGTACTGCTGTAGAAACAACATTTACTTGCGCACGCGTTGGGCTAATACAGCTTCCAATAGAGGCTTCTACAAAAAATGGAGTTGTCCCTAAAGAAACCGTTGGAGAATAGGTAGTTCCCGTTGCTAATACTGTACCTCCGCTCGCTGCAGAATACCAAGTATAAATAGTTCCAGGCACAGCATTTAAAACTGACAATGTCGTTTGCTGTGTTGGTCCTGTAGAACAAACCGTAAGTCCGGTATTATTAATTGCCGGTGCAACCGGATTAGAAACATTTAAAACCACAGGGACGCGAACATTTCCTTCGCATCCTGCAACTCTAGATATTCCTATATAATAAGTAGTTGTAGTTGTCAAAGCAGGAGTCGTATAAGTATTTCCTGTTGCCAATGGTGTTGTAGAAGCCGCAGAATCATACCATGCAAGAGTAGTTCCTGCTGCCGGAGTCGCAGTAAGAGTGGTTGGAGAACCAGCACAAACTGTTTGCGATAGACCACCAGTTACCGTTGGCTGAGCAAATTCTAAACGAATATCATAAATCCTCAAACTCACCAACAAACTTAATAGTCCGCCGACTTGAACTTGAATTTGATTCGCATCACCTGTCAAAGTGTATCTTGCGACTGCAACTGTGTTACCATTTAACAGGTTTAGGTTCAGCAGCGGACTGTTTAAAGGCACGCTGGAACCTACATTGACACCTGAATTTTTTGCCTGAATAGTCGCGTTCGCTAACAAACTCACATCCAGCAAGCCATTACCCGTGCCAAAGTAAATAGCAATTTGATCTCCGGCCCTCGCCGTCTGATTCAAGGTTACTGTTTCTTCAACAAAGCAACCTACACCAACGGCATTCGTCAAAGTTGCGAATGTCGTTAAGCCAGCGCTGTCATAAGCATTGGCAGGACTACTAACATTTAAACCTACACACAATAACCCACCTTGACTATTAGTTTGAGACACAGGTCTACAAATAGTCTGAGAAAATGCATTAGTGCATAAAAAGAATAAAGTTAAAAGTCCTAATAATCTCTTTTGAAGTTTGAGATTACAAAAAGTAAAATTTTTTTTCATAATTTGGAAGATTAGAAAATGGACAATAAAACACCTCTCGCAGTAAGTGCAAGCACCTACGCAATTAAACAATCAGTTAAAAATCAAATAGTTAAAACAAAATTTAAAATCTTAAAAAAAAGTTTTCAAATTATGTTTATTAAAAAAATTATGTTGAATTCGACATATCAAAATATGCCATAGAACATATCTTATCTCGAACAGATAAAAAACGTTCTAGTTTTTGTGAGGAAAAATGATTGTAGTCAGTTTTCCTAGAGGAGTGATTTGTTGCAGGTCTAATTTTCATAATGAAAATTTTTAGTTGAAGCAGAATTGGGGAATTCTGTTTTTGTATAATTAAATCCAATTTTCTAAGAAAGTTGATTAGTCATTCTGAGATTACTTAAACAAAAAAGATATTTAAGACTTGAAATAATTATAACAATATAAAAGATTACAGCTCTTTCCCAAGCCACCGAAATGGATAGAAAAGACACGGTAATAGAATATGTGGAGTTTTAGTTAAAAAATTAGATTTAAAAATCGCATAACGATTCATCTCATCATTATTAAGACGAAGTAAGCTTAATAGAATAAAAACTAAAGCTAAAATAAAATGAACAACTAAAGTAAATTTGATGAAGAAAGTAATTGTCAATTCCATAAGCAGGTCTATTAAGTTATAAATAATTGTAAATTTCTATCTCAATAAAACATAATTTGAATAATAATTTAGAAGTATGAAAAACTATTTTTTATCGTTATGTTTTTGAAAAAATACCAAAGCAAAACTTTGTTTAACTTTTGTATTCTAAAATTAGAAAAAACACAAACACAAAACAAGTGTAAAATTCTTATGTTTCACCTTTAAAAAGAAAAACAAAGAACCTTCAAGCCTTTGAAACATCAGAAAAACCTACTATTTTAACATTTTTATGATGTAAAAAATTTCCTAAATAAAAGTTAAACAAAATATGTTAAAAAACAAAATTGAAATATTAATCTTACATTTATTGAAATTTTATCGACAAAATTATCCGCAATCTAGACCAACTACATCTAAAATTTAAAAATCGCTTGTAAATTACTAAATATTGAAAGATTCAAAAAAAACAGGTAGATGTACGCGTAAAATTTTAAATTAAAGTTTAAACAAAAGTTAAAAAGAAGCAAAAAAGACAAACAATTAACAATCAACTGTTTGCCTTTTCAAAATTGATATACACTAAATTTTAGTAAACTACGACTGTATTATTGTATTAATCTGATTAAATAACTGGCCATCACTTAAAAATGCACCCTGTTTTATCAATTCAAAAATTGAACTATTTCGTTCTTCAGTAAATACTTTTTTCCCTACTTTCATTTCGATATTATCAGTAAACATATTATCACTTAACAATTGAAGTCCTTCTTTAGTTAAAAAATCAGTTTCAGGAGAAAGCGATTTTAAAACAATTGATTTTATGTAAGTATCAAAACATTGAAACAAAAAGATATGATTTTTTGAAAAGTGTTCTAGATATTCAGCTCTAGTTAATACGCCTTCCCAAATTAAATCTGAAAAAACATCAAGTTCCTGCTCAGCAACTTCAGGTTTGTTAATTTTAAGCTCTTCCCATTCTTTTCTATCAATTGCCTGCGTTGCTAAAAAACTTGCAAATTCTGCATGCAGTTCATCAAATTGTTCCTTTGTTAATCTTGCGTATTTCATTTCTTTTTTAGGCTTTATGCTTTACGCTGTACGCTAGAAGCAATATGCTTTAACCATCAACATCAAGTCTAATAATTAATAATCATTTCATTAAACAAAAAAATCCCGATTTACATCGGGATTTTAGTATAGATTTTAAAACTATTACTTTTCAGCAATAATTTCGTATGGTAAGTCAACGATTACATCTCTATGTAAACGGATGCTTGCGTTGTATTTTCCAGTACGTTTAACGATACCGCTAGTGATGAATTTTCTATCGATAGCATTTCCAGATTTCTCTAAAGCTTCAGCAATATCGATGTTAGTGATAGAACCAAAAAGTTTCTCTCCACCAGCTTTTGCAGTAAGTTTAATTTCAAGAGCTTTTAAAGTTTCAGCTAATGCTTTTGCATCAGCAACAATTTTAGCTTCTTTATGTGCTCTTTGTTTTAGGTTTTCAGCTAAAACTTTTTTAGCAGAAGGAGTTGCTAAAGTAGCAAAACCTTGAGGAATTAAAAAGTTACGACCGTAACCAGGTTTTACAGATACTACATCATCTTTAAATCCTAAGTTTTGTACGTCTTGTTTTAAAATAAGTTCCATGTTGTTGTCCTTATATTTTAGAAGTTAGGTTCTGTTTCAACAGAAACCAGCGACTAGAGTTTTTAATTATTTTAATAAATCGGCCACGTATGGCATTAAAGCTAAGTGACGAGCTCTTTTTACAGCTACAGAAACTTTTCTTTGGTATTTCAATGAAGTTCCAGTTAAACGACGAGGAAGAATTTTTCCTTGCTCATTAACGAATTTCAATAAGAAATCAGCATCTTTATAATCGATATATTTGATTCCTGATTTTTTGAAACGGCAATACTTTTTAGTTTTGTTAGTTTCAATGTTTAAAGGCGTTAAATATCTGATATCTCCGTCTTTTTTTCCTTTTGCAGATTGCTCTATTGTAGACATAATAATTAAGCTTTAGTAGATTTTAATTTTGCTCTTCTTCTTTCCGCCCATGAAATAGCATGCTTGTCTAAACTTACAGTTAAGAAACGCATAACTCTTTCGTCACGTCTAAATTCAGTTTCAAAAGCAATTAGAACTTCTCCAGATACTTTGAATTCGAATAAATGGTAAAAACCACTTTTTTTGTTTTGGATTTCGTAAGCCATTTTTTTCAGACCCCAATCCTCTTTCGATACCATTTCAGCTCCTCTACTAGTAAGAAATTCTTCAAATTTCGTTACTGTTTCCTTCACCTGAACCTCAGATAAAACGGGATTTAAAATGAAAACAGTTTCATAATGATTCATAAATAAAAATTTTATTTGTTAAAATTGGGTGCAAAAGTAATGATTATATTTATATATACAACACTTTTTTCCTTTTATTCGTCATAATGCAAAAAATGTGCGCTCATTTTAGTTTTTTTTCCAAAAAAATAATACATTTACTACTGCTATCCTGAATTTATTCTAAATGTAAATGTTATGAAACTAAACTGTGTTGTTGTAGATGATAGTTCTATACAAAGGACAATTATTGCCAAATTGGTTAATAATCACCCAGGCTTGCATTTAATTGGTGACTTCTCTAATGCTATTGAAGCGAAAAGCTGTATCTCTTTAAATAATATCGACTTAATATTCCTTGACATAGAAATGCCTGTTATTAATGGTTTTGACTTCTTAGACGGCCTAAAATCAAAACCTCAAATTATATTCATTACTTCTAAAGCTGAATATGCTTTGAAAGCTTTCGACTATGATGCAACAGATTATTTACAGAAACCTATTGCGGTAGATCGTTTTAACGCCTCTGTTAAAAGAGCAATCGACATGCACTTGCTTAAAAAAGATGTCAAAGAAGAAGAGGGTGAACATATTTTCATCAAAAGTAATCTAAAAAAACTTAAAATTTTCACTTCTAAAATTAAATGGATTGAAGCTTTTGGAGATTACGTAAGAGTTGTGACAGAAGACGACAGCAATCTTGTTCTTTCAACAATGAAGTCTTTCGAAAATGATTTGTCAAAAGATAAATTCATTCGTGTGCACAAATCGTACATTATTAACATAGATAAAGTAGAGCGCTTCAACAGCAAGTTTGCTGAAATTGGGATAACCAAAATACCGTTAAGCCGTAACAAAAAAGAAGATTTAGTAAGAGCTCTTTCTACTTCTTCTTAATTATCATTAATAGAAATCTACATTACTCACAACTTTTATAGCTCGGTATTGAGCCACGGCCTCAAAACTATTCAACATTTTCTGAATAGTTTTTTTTGTGTTTCCGAGATGGAGGTTTTGCGGAATCTTAATTAAAATAGTCCTTATATACTCATTTCGAATTCTGCTGATAGCAGGCTCTTCTGGTCCTAAAACAGGCATTCCTAAATTTTGGCTTAAAACCTGATACAACCACATTGATCCTTCTTTTAGTTTATCAAAATCCTTGTGTTTTAAAGTCAGTTTTATAATTCTGAAATAAGGCGGATATTTATAAATCTGCCTATCATACAATTGCTCTTTATACATACCCATATAATTATGGTTTGTAACTTGCTGAATTGTATTATGGTTTGGATTATAGGTTTGAATCACTACTTTTCCTTGTTTTTCAGACCTTCCGGCTCTTCCGGCAACTTGAGTCATCATTTGAAAACTGCGTTCAAAAGCCCGAAAATCTGGATGATGCAGCATATTATCTGCATTCATAATTCCAACCAGACTTACATTATCAAAATCCAGGCCTTTGGCCAGCATTTGAGTTCCGACCAAAATATCAATTTCTCGATTTTTAAAGGTATCAATAATCTTTTCAAAACCATATTTACCTCGAGTGGTATCTTGGTCCATCCTAGCGGTTTTAGCCTTCGGAAAAAGAGAGATTAACTCCTGCTCGATCTGCTCGGTACCAAATCCTTTTGTAGTCAAATCGATGCTGGAACAGCTGTGACAATTGGTAGGTTTTGCGATAGAATAGCCGCAGTAATGACAGCGAAGCTGGTTTTTATGTTTATGATAAGTCAGACTTACATCGCACTGCTGGCAATGCGGCACGTGACCGCAAGTCAAACATTCTATTATGGGAGAATATCCTCTCCTATTTTGAAACAAAATTACTTGTTCGCCTAAAGATAAGGCTTCTGCAATTTCTTCTATTAAAAGGTCGCTAAAATGACCTGTCATTCTTTTTCTGAAATGTTTGTCTTTTAAGTCAACCAAAACAACTTCGGGCATACGAACATTATTATAACGCTCTGTAAGCGTAACCAAACCATATTTTTCATTTTGAGCATTAAAATACGTCTCAATACTTGGAGTTGCAGAACCTAAAAGAACTTTAGCATTATGAAAATTTGCTAAAACAATTGCCGCATCCCTTGCGTGGTATCTAGGTGCTGGATCAGTCTGCTTAAAAGTCTGCTCATGTTCTTCATCAACAATCAGCAGGCCTAAATCATTAAAAGGCAGAAACAAAGCTGACCTTGCTCCTATTACAATTTGTGCTTTCTCTGAATTTTCGAGTGTTTGTTTCCAAACCTCAACTCTTTCATTATTACTGTATTTCGAATGAAAAACTGCAACTTTATCTCCAAAATGAAGTCGTAAACGAGAAACCAATTGTGTTGTAAGCGCTATTTCTGGAAGCAGGTACAAAACTTGTCTTCCCGTATGAAGATATTCTTCAATTAATTTAATATAAATTTCCGTCTTTCCACTCGAAGTAACGCCGTGAAGCAGACAAACTTCTTTTTCAGAAAAACTTTCTTTAATTGCCGTAAAGGCATTTTGCTGCGATTCACTTAACTGAAGTTCTTTTTCAGATTTTTCTCCGTTAAACGAAACGCGATCGTGCTGCAGATAATACTCCTCAAAAATTTCATTCTTAACCAGAGTTTTTATAACAGCCGAAGTGCAGCCTGAAACTTCTACTATTTTTTTCTCGGTTACAGGTTTCTTTTCTGAAGCGCTAATTTGAAAATAAGCCAAAACAATTTCCTTTTGTTTATTACTTTTCAAAACTTCAAGCAATTCTTGTAAACCTCGATCTGTTTCGTATTGCGCATGCAATTTCACATAGCGAACCAATTTTGGCTTATATGTTTCTTTTATTTCTTCTTCTAAAACTATAATATCTCTGGCGATTAATTTTTGAAGAATTGGCAGAATATTTTTTCGATTTAAAATTGAAGCAATCTCCTGAACTTTAAGCGAACTCTGATGTTGCAGCGCTTCATAAATCAAAAATTCATCGTCAGAAAGTTCAGAATCATTGACAATAACTTCTGGTTTATGCGAGACAATTGTTTCACTTTCTAACAATAATCCAGTTGGAAAAGCTCCACGATACACATCACCAATTCCACACATATAATAGTTAGCAACCCAAAGCCAGTGCTTGATCTGGGTTTCGGTTGCAATTGGCTTTTCATCTAAGATTTGGTGAATTTCTTTTGCCTCATATAATGTTGGTGCATTTTCATGTATATCCAGAACAAGCGCCGTATAGATTTTATTTTTACCAAAAGGCACCGCAACCCTCATTCCTTTTTTAATAAAATGGAATTCTGCCTCAGAAACGCGATATGTAAAGGTTTTTGCTAAAGAAAGCGGTAAAATAACTTCTATAAAAAACATGCAATTATATATATGAGTGGAAAATTACTTTTTTCCTAAAGATTTTTGAGCCAAATACTCATCAACCAATTTTAAAGTATGATTTAAAGATTCTGTATTAGTCCAATCTTCGTGACCTGGAATAATATAAATTGGATTTTTAAATTTTGACTTTACTTTACCTATTGATTGCTTCCATTCTTTTACATCAGAATCTCCCAAATAACCTAAATCTTTGGCATCGGCACTTTTAATAAAACAACCTCCGTAAAGTACTTTTTCTTTCTCAAACCAAGCTACAATATTATCTGATGCGTGTCCTTTTCCTGGATAATAAACTTCAAAAGTATACTGTCCGACTGTAAAAGTTTTATCATTCGGAATTATAAATTCTGCTCTTGGTTTGCTTTCCTTTTTAAGAATATCGTCCGTTAATTTTATAGTGTAAGTTTTGATTCCTTTTTTTCTATAAAAATCTAATCCGCCAGCACGATCATCATGAGAATGTGTGGCAAAAAGCATCACAACCTCTTTATGATGTTTTGTTTTTATACTATCCAATAACGGTTGAAACTGAGTTTTATCCCAAGGCGCATCAAATAACACAACACCTTTGTCTGTAACCAGATACATGGCATTGGCAGAAATCTTTGTTCCCTGATAATCACTAAAAGTTCTATAAACATAAAAGTCACCTGTAAGATGACTTATTTGTAATGGCGAATTCTTAGATTGTGCAAAACTATTTGAAGCTATGACTAAGAATAAAATTATTGAAGCTAATTTTCGCATTATTTTGATTTAATTTTTCACACGTGTCCAATACTGTGTTCTTCCCATAATAGAAACTCCCACATAACCACGAAGTTTTAATTTATCAGCAGACTCTAGTGCAATATAACATTTGTATTTTTTACCGCTTGTTGGGTCTAGAATTGTTCCTCCGTTATATTCAGAACCATCTTTCTTAAGGCCGTTAATAATAACCATTCCTAAAATAGGTTTATTTTTTTCTGCGCCATCACATTTAGTACAAAGATCTTTTTTATGACTATCACGAAGAATTTCTATAACTTTTCCATAAACTTTTCCTGACTTTTCGTAGATTTCTACAATAGATTTTGCTTCACCTGTTTCGTCATCAATGGTCTTCCATTTTCCAATTACACTTTGACTTTGCATGGTCAGGGCAAAGAAGAACACTCCGATAGTTAGCATCAAATTTTTCATATTATTTTTCTTTTTTTTGTTTTAATTTTCTGATAGAAGCATTCAATTCGAACCCTAAAAGCAGAATCATACAGTTTATCCAAATATAAAACATTAGAATTAATAATGTTCCAATAGAACCATAAAGTTCGTTATATTTTGAAAATTTTATAACCCAAATCCCAAAAAAGAACGAAGATATAACAATTAAGATCGTGGTAAAAACAGAACCTATACTTATAAAAGGAACTTTATTATACTGTTTTGTTCCATAACGCAATAATATTGAAGATGTTATCAAAATCATTAAAATAACAAATAAATATCGTCCTAAAATAATCAGAGGAATCCTGTCACTTAAAACATCCTGAATGATTGTTTTTTGAATGAATACCTCAAAAACAACAATTGTTGCCACTGTCACAAACAAAATAATCGTCATAACAAGCGAAATTGCCAAT
This sequence comes from Flavobacterium sp. S87F.05.LMB.W.Kidney.N, assembly GCF_004366435.1. Taxonomy (NCBI): domain Bacteria; kingdom Pseudomonadati; phylum Bacteroidota; class Flavobacteriia; order Flavobacteriales; family Flavobacteriaceae; genus Flavobacterium; species Flavobacterium sp. S87F.05.LMB.W.Kidney.N. The sequence goes on from NZ_SODX01000004.1 coordinate 680,810, forward strand.
GCAACCAAATACTGACTGAAAAAACCACGTTTATCAAAAACGTGTTTAGAAGATTCAAAACCGCTTAAAATTCCGTTAATACCATTTGCCATTAAAAAAATAGAAAGCAAAAATCCAGACGATAATAAGCCAGAGTGACTATTATTTAAAATATCGCTGATAATTTTACTAATCGCATCGTATGTATTTGGAGGGACACTCTGCTGCACAAACTGCAAAAAATCTTCCTGAAAATTGTCTATCGGAATAAACGGGATCAAGTTTAAAATAAACAGCGCAAAAGGAAATAAAGCCATGAAAAAGCTAAAAGAAACCGCACTTGCATGATATGAAAATGCTCCTTCAAGAATTCCTAAAGTATACATTTCAAGCAAATCATATAATGAGAAACCTTCGAGCCAAGGCAGCTTTATTCTTTTTAAAAGTCGGGCCAGGTTGCGTATTACAGGCAATTTTTCAATCCGAGCTTCTATCTCCTGCGACATATTTTTTTTGATTTTAGATTGTTGAGTTTAGATTTTAGACTGCAAACCTAACTCATAACTTATAACTCAAAACTCCACTAAAAAGCTTTTAAACTCAAATCCATGTTGTAAACAGAATGCGTTAAAGCGCCAGATGATATATAATTGACACCACAAAGAGCATATTCGCGAATGGTTTTTTCGTTAATATTTCCCGAAGATTCTGTCTGGCATTTTGTACCAATCAATTTTACTGCCGTTTTTGTGTCTTCGTAATTAAAATTGTCGATCAAGATTCTGTGAACGCCGTCGCTCAACAAAATTTCTCTTATTTCATCTAAATTACGAGCTTCAACAATAATTTTCAAATCCAGATTATTTTCTTTCAGATATTCTTTTGTTTTCGAAATTGCGCGCGTAATTCCGCCTGCAAAATCAATATGATTGTCTTTTAGCATTACCATGTCATAAAGCGCAAAACGGTGATTTTCTCCACCTCCAATTTTTACCGCCCATTTTTCAGCCGCTCTAAAATTTGGAGTTGTTTTACGTGTATCTAATATTTTAGCACCAGTTCCTTCTAAAAGCTGAACATATTGATTAGTTTTAGTAGCAATAGCCGACATTCGCTGCATAGTGTTTAAAACTACTCTCTCAGCTTTTAAAATAGACTGCGAACTTCCCGAAACTTCAAAAACAACTTCGCCATATTCTACATGCGTTCCATCTTCGATAAAAGTTTTTACTTTTAATTTTGGATCTACATGTTCAAATATCATTTTGGCGACTTCAACTCCGGCAATTATTCCCTGGTCTTTTACCAATAATTTAGCCTGACCGTGTGCAGTATCTGGAATACAGGCAAGCGAACTGTAATCACCTGTACCAACATCTTCTCTAATGGCATTGCTTATCAAAAGTTGTAATTCTGCTTGAAATTGGGCTTCACTAATCATTTTTCTATTTTTAATAAGATGCTAAATTAGGATATATTTTATGGATTTGAAAGTTTACTTTCTGCAAAAAGTTTCTTATTAACTTAAATTTATATTTAAATCGCCTATTTTTTTAAACACATAGGAACATAGATTTTTGCAGACTTTTAAAAGACGTTCACTTATATAAATTCACATAGCAGCGCTTATAAACTATATGTTAGAATCTAGATTTTTTTTTAAACTTTTTATTGAATGTTCCTATAAAAACCTATATCGCTATGTATTAATTTTTCTAGCACAATCTACATCATCAATTAAAAACATTAAATATCTTTGAGGTTCAATCAAGAAAATTTATGGGGTTAATTAAAGACATTTATTCGGTTTCTTTTTACGAAAAATTTAGTCAGGCTGTCGCCGAAGTCCATCCTTCATTCAACAAACAAAAATTTATTGAAGCAATTTACGAAGGCGATTTTGCTGAAAAAGAATGGAAAGAAAGAATGAAACACACCACAGTTGTGTTACACCAATTTATGCCTCAAAATTTTCCTGAAGCTGTTTTTGTAATTGATAAAATCATCGAAAATCTCAAGAAAAATAAATTTACTGAGGGCAATCTCGCATTCATATTCTTTGCAGATTATATCGAAATGTACGGTTTAGACGATTTTAAAACCTCAGCAAAAGCCTTTGTTTCGATAACACAATTTATAAGCTGTGAATTTGCTGTTCGTCCTTTTATTTTAAAGTATAAAGAACAAATGATTGACGAAATGGTAAAATGGTCACTTCACGAAAATCATCACGTACGAAGATTAGCCAGCGAAGGTTCACGCCCGAGATTACCGTGGGCAATGGCTATTCCGTTTTTAAAAAAAGACCCTTCTTCTATTCTGCCTATTTTAGAAAATCTAAAAAACGATCCTTCAGAATATGTTCGAAGAAGTGTCGCTAATAATTTAAATGATATTGCAAAAGATAATCCGCAGATTGTACTTGAAATTGCTTCGAGATGGAAAGGTCACACCAAAGAAACCGACGCAATCATAAAACACGGAAGCAGAACTTTATTAAAACAAGGTCATCCAGAAATTTTAAGTCATTATGGCCTAGAAAGCACTAATATTGAACTTTCTAATTTTGAAATTAAAACACCAACTGTAAAAATTGGAGACTATCTTCAGTTTCAATTTCATCTCAATAATAAAAACGAAGAACCTAAAACCGTTCGTTTAGAATATGCTGTTCATTATAAAAAAGCAAAAGGGCATTTGGCAAAAAAAGTTTTTAAAATCAGCGAGAAAATCTATCAGCCTAATCAATTAACTAAAATTGAAAGAAATCAGTCTTTTAAGTTAATTACGACGAGAGTTTTTCATACAGGAAATCATCAACTGTCGATTATCATAAATGGAACTGAAAGTGAAGTTTTAGAGTTTGAATTGATTGATTAAAAAAAACAAATTTCGCAAATAATCAAGTTTTAGTCGTCTACTTGTCATTTCGACGAAGGAGAAATCTCCACAAGTAGCTCCGCAACGAGAATCCAATCTTTGTCGAGTTTCTTGCGAAGATTTCTCCTTCGTCGAAATCACAAAAAAACATCAAAACATCAAAATCAACTGAGAATGTACATCGCAAACAACAAGCTCCAGCGGAGCGAAATTATTTCGGTCCACTGGAGCTTTACGATTAGGGTATTCTTTTTCTATAAATATTTCGTCCCGCTGTGACTACATTCATCAACTTAATTTAATAAATATATAAAAACTTAATAAACGATTTTCCTTACTTTTATAATTCGAAAATCCAAAAACAACTTTTCTTAACCTAAATTAAGTTACAGATTTCTATCACAACTGTAATTTTGTTTTCAAATCAAATCAAAATACCACATGTCAAATATCAGTTTAATTATCGAAGAACGTGCTGCCAGTATTGGCAACTTTATGGTAGGCCGTTTACTGCCTTTCCGTGAAAAAAGAGCTGTTGGTCCATTTGTTTTTATCGATCATATGGGACCTGCACATTTAAGTGATCATGAAAATATGGATGTTCCGCCGCATCCGCATATCGGACTTTCGACTCTAACTTTTTTGTTTGAAGGAAGCATTATGCACCGCGATAGTTTAGGAACAGAATTAGAAATAAAACCTGGCGCCGTAAACTGGATGACGGCCGGAAAAGGAATTGTTCACTCAGAAAGAACGCCTGAATATTTAAGACATTCAGATAAAATGCTGCACGGATTACAGATTTGGGTGGCGCTTCCGAAAGAATTGGAACAAATGGACCCAAATTTTACGCATGTCGAAGCAGACGATATTCCGGCTTGGGAAGAAGACGGCGTATCTTATAAATTAATTGCAGGTGAAGCTTTTGGCAAAAAATCTCCCGTTCCTGTTTACAGTCCGCTTTATTTTATTGAAATTAAAAGTACTGAGGCAAAAAAAATCAATATCGGACATCATTTATTCGGCGAAAGCGGTTTGTATATTTTAGAAGGAAGTATCAAAAGCGGCGAACACGTTTACGATCCGAAACAAATCTTGATTACAAACGACAGTACACTTTGTGAGTTTGAAATTGCTGAAAATTCTACAGTTTATATCTTTGGAGGACAGCCATTTCCTGAAGAACATTTTATCTTTTGGAATTTTGTTTCTTCGGATAAAAACCTCATCGAAAAAGCAAAAACAGACTGGACAAACCAAACTTTCCCAAAAGTTCCGGGTGAAACAGAATTTGTTCCATTACCAGAACCAAGAATCAAATAAATATGGATACAATTTCAGCAAAAATAGATACACGTTTGTATCGAACGGAAGTAAAATCAGCGAGCGATAATGTTCTAATTTCTGATGAACCGCAAGAATTGGGAGGCAAAAATTTAGGATTGAATCCAACAGAACTTTTAGCAGCTTCATTGGCTTCGTGCACCGTAATTACGTTACGAATGTACATCAATCGTAAACAATGGGACGTTTCGGAAATAAATGTCAAAATTGATTTTGAAAGAGATGCTGAGCGAAGTGTATCAGTATTCACAAGAAAAATCGAAGTAATAGGCGAAGTCGACGAAACACAAAAGCAACGTTTGGAAACCATTGCAAACAGCTGTCCGATTCATAAAACACTTACGCATTCAATAGAAATTAAAACTACATTAATATAATAATCATGGAAATTCAACAAATAAACGATACAAGAAAAGGATATTTTGAAGCAATAGAAGACGGAAAAGAAGCAGGAAAAATGACTTACACTTGGGCAGGAGATTCAAAATTCATAATCGACCATACAGAAGTAAGTCCAGATTTTAACGGAAAAGGTGTAGGTAAAAAATTAGTTTTAGCCGCTGTAGATTATGCAAGAGCTAACAATGTAAAAATTATTCCGCTCTGTCCTTTTGCAAAAAGTGTTTTTGATAAGGTTGAGGAAATACGTGATGTACTTTCTTAAAAGAGATGCTAAGGTTCTGAGTTGTTAAGATTCTAAGATTTTTTTAACCGCAAAGCACACAAAGAATTACGCAAAGTTCGCAAAGTTTTTTTAGGCAAAGCTTTGCGAACTTTTGCATTTATATTAAGCGATATCTGGAATACAACCTTGCGTTCTTTGCGTTAAAAAACAAACACAAAGAAATTCGATTTTTAAATTTCTCCGAAAAGTCGTATATTTGCATGTAATTTAAACTTAGAGTATGACAAGGATAATTACGCTTTTCTGTATTTTTATAGCACAAATCGGCTTTTCTCAATCGGCTGAAAGTTATTTAGAAAAAATCAGAAATAATGAAGCTCTCTTAACAGCTTTTTTTCAACAAATGCCAAAAGGAGGCGATTTACACCACCATTTTTCAGGATCAATTTATGCAGAACCGCTTTTGGAAAGAGCCATTGCAGAAGACTTTTATTTGAATTTGGAAACTATGGCAGTTTCGAAAACCAAACCTGAAAAAGGAAACTGGCAGCGTTTTTCATCTCTTAAAGAAAAATTACCATTTTACGAACAACAAATTATGCAGACATGGTCGGTTAAAGATTATAATGGTTCTGTACCTTCTGATGATCAGTTTTTTGATTCTTTTATGAAATTCGAACCTACAATTGCAGGTCATTTTGCTGAAGGAATGCTCGAATTAAAAAAGCGTGCCATTGCTGAAAACTTATCTTATATCGAAACACAATTATCAACAATTCCATGCGATATGAATGTTTCAGATTTGACAGATTTCAATGCGAAACTTCGTCAAGCATCTGCTCAAAAAGATGAAAAAGGAGTTTTAAAACTTTTAGACGAATTGTATAAATCAATTCAGAAAAAAGACGCTAAAAAATATGCGGAAGATTTCAACAATAATTTCCTAGCAAAACTTCACAAAGACTTAAAAATTGACGATGAGCGTTTTACAATGCGTTATCAAAACTTTGTACTGCGTTTTATGGAACCGGTTGATCTATTTAAAAATCTGGTTATCGCTTTTATTTCATCAAACGAAAGCAAACTAACTGCAGGCGTAAATATCGTTTCTCCTGAACATGGCGAAAACTCCATGAAAGATTATTGGTTACACATGGTGATGTTTAAATACTGTAATTCTAAATTTCCAAATGTAAAATATACGCTTCATGCGGGCGAACTGACTTTAGGTTTGGTACAGCCGGAAGATTTAACATGGCATATTAATGACGCGATTTATATCGCGGGCGCTAAACGAATTGGTCATGGAGTTGACATTGCTTACGAAGCAAATTCGTATGATTTATTGAAATATATGTCTAAAAACAATATTCCGATCGAGATCAATTTAGTAAGTAATGAGTTCATTTTGAAAGTGAAAGAAAACAGACATCCGTTTACACTTTACAAAGAGTTCAATGTGCCAATTGTAATTAGTACAGACGATGCAGGAATTTTGAGAAGCAATATGACAGAGCAATATGTTTTGTTAGCTAAAAGATATCCTGATGTTTCGTATGCCACAATAAAACAATATGTTTACAACAGCATCAATTACAGTTTTATTCAGGATGAAGCCGTTAAAAAGCAATTGATCAAAGATCTTGATAATAGATTTAAAACTTTTGAAGCGAAGTTTTCTAAAAATTAAACTCTAAACCTAACAGGTTTTTAAAACCTGTTAGGTTTGTCCATGTATATCTATAAAAAATATAATTCGTGTAATTTGTGGCAAAAAAATAACTAATGAATATCAAACTTATCGCCATAGGCAAAACAGATAACAAATCTCTTCAGACTTTGATTGACGATTATACCAAACGTTTGTCATTTTACATCAAATTTGATTTGGAAATTATTCCTGATATCAAAAACGTGAAGAATTTATCTGAAAGTCAGCAGAAAGAAAAAGAAGGTGAATTGATTCTGTCTAAACTTTCGCCAACCGATCAATTGATTTTATTGGATGAAAACGGAAAAAACTTCTCCAGCGTTGGTTTTTCTGAAGAATTACAAAAGAAAATGAATTCCGGAATTAAAACGCTTGTTTTCGTAATTGGCGGCCCTTACGGATTTTCAGATACAGTTTACAGCAAAGCCCAAGGAAAAATTTCGCTTTCGCTGATGACGTTTTCGCATCAAATGGTTCGTTTGTTTTTTATAGAGCAATTGTACCGCGGATTTACCATTTTACGAAATGAACCTTATCATCATCAATAATATTTTTGTTTCAGGTTTTCTTTGTTTCAAGTTTTTAGAAAATGAATTCCACTGGAAGCGTATCAAGATTGTGAGTCACATCTTTTTGGAGTAGAATCTTATATTGAATATATTCCTCATAACTCATATTCTTATCAAATAAAAAGACTAAATCTGGTACTTTCGCAAACTTTATACTGTAAAAATGTTTTAGTATTTCTGATATTTTTATCTCCTGATTTCTCATAAAAACTCGTTTTTTCCCTTTACTAAAATAAACCACAAAACTTCCCGCAGCAGGTTTCTCCATTTTATAAAACACTTTCGTGAAAGGCAAAAAGGCTAAATTTTTTCCAACAGAATCTGCGTAGGAATAATAATTCTCTGCATTTTCGTTTTTATGCGCGCTGTCAGCTCGCTTTTTTTCCTGCAATTTCATCACCTCTGGAATTACCAATTTTAATGGCAAACGTTTGTCAATGTTCAAAATCCAATTGGTCGAAATTATACTGCTTTTTCTATTTACATCTGCAATTGTATCTTTTCCTTCGATTTTAAAAAAGATGTAAATTGGCGAAAGATCTTGTACGTCTTTTACAATCGTAATGTTTGATTTTGGAAGTAGAACGTCTTCTTTTTTTCCGCAGGAGAAAAGAAGAAAAGCGATGATTAGGGTAAAGTATCTCATAATTTTAAAGTTCATTTTACACAAAGTATGTCATTTCGACGAAGGAGAAATCACACTAGGAATTCCTCAAAGAGAATTGCTAATCTTTGTCGAGTTTCGAGTGTGATTTCTCCTTCGTCGAAATGACAAGTGGTAAATTATGAATTCATTTTCTCAAACAAAGTAACGCATTCCACCGCTTCTTTCACATCGTGAACACGAAGAATTTTAGCGCCTTTTGTCAATGCAATAGTATTTAAAAATGTTGTTCCGTTTAAAGCTTCTTGTGCTGTAATATTAAGTGTTTTATAAATCATAGATTTTCTAGAAATTCCTGCTAAAACTGGTAATTCTAAAATATTGAAAAGCTCCATTTTTTGCATCACTTCATAATTTTGATCGGTTGTTTTGGCGAAACCGAAACCAGGATCTAAAATCAAATCGTTGATTCCTAAAGCTCTTGCTTTTTTAACTTTTTCAGAAAAGTAAAAAAGCATTTCTTTAATAATATCATCGTATTGTGTCAAACTCTGCATCGTCTGCGGATTACCGCGCATGTGCATCATAATGTAAGGAACATTGTATTTTGCAATTACATCAAACATTTTGTCGTCTAATTCGCCCGCAGCAATATCGTTTATAATAGTAGCGCCGCTTTCTATACTTGCTTTTGCAACTTCAGCTCTGAAAGTATCAATTGATAATAATGCATTCGGAAAATGCTTTAAGATTAATTCTATGGCTGGAACAATTCGGTCGATTTCTTCTTGTTCCGATACAAATTCGGCACTCGGTTTACTGGAATAAGCTCCAATATCAATAAATGTCGCACCTTCAGAAAGCATTTTATCTACTTGCGAAATAATTTCGTCTTGGTTTTTATATTTTCCTCCGTCAAAGAAAGAATTTGGCGTAACATTTAAAATTCCCATTACTTTAGGAATCGATAAATCTATAAGTTCGCCTTTGCAGTTAATTGTCATTTGTTTATTTTGTTTCAGGTTTCGAGTTTCAAGTTAGCGTTAACACTTTGTTTAGAAAAAACTTGAAACAAAGCGAACCTTAAACTTGAAACTCTTAAAAAATTATCCTTATTTTTGAAGAAATTTTAGCAAATATACAGCAATAAATGAAGAATACTTCCCTTGAATTTGATAATGTAATTACGGTTTGCCGCACCTTATTTATCAATAAAATGAAAGATTACGGCAGTGCATGGAGAATTTTAAGACTTCCTTCATTGACCGATCAAATTTTCATAAAAGCACAAAGAATCAGAAGTTTACAAGAAAATGATGTCCGTAAAGTTGATGAAGATGAAAAAGGAGAATTTATCGGAATCATCAATTATTCTATTATGGCTTTGATTCAATTGGAATTAGGCGTTGTCGATCAGCCAGATCTTGACGTTGAAAAAGCAACTGAATTATATGATGCTAAAGTAAAGTTAACCAAAGATTTGATGGAAGCAAAAAATCACGATTATGGCGAAGCGTGGCGTGACATGCGTGTAAGTTCTTTAACAGATTTGATTCTGCAAAAATTACTTCGCGTTAAGCAAATTGAGGATAACAAAGGTCTTACGTTAGTTTCTGAAGGAATCGATGCCAATTATCAGGATATGATTAATTATTCTGTTTTTGCTTTAATTTTAAACCCAATCAGTCAATAAAAATTCCAAAAAATAAATTCCAAATTCCAACTTTTCAACATGATTTTGGAATTTGGAATTTTAAAATTGGATTTTAAATTTAATATTTATGAAAAACATCATTACTCAATTCTCCCGATTATTTGTCGGTGTATTATTTATCATTTCCGGATTAATAAAACTAAACGATCCTGTTGGTTTCTCTTATAAATTGGCCGAATATTTTAGCGAGCCTGTTTTCAATATGCCGTTTTTAGAACCGTTGGCTTTAGGTTTAGCAATTTTCTTGGTAATTTTAGAAGTAGTTTTAGGAGTAATGCTGTTAGTTGGCTATAAATCAAAATTAACGATTTGGGCATTATTACTTTTAATTGTTTTCTTCACATTCCTTACTTTCTACTCTGCTTATTTTGATGTGGTAAAAGATTGCGGTTGCTTTGGAGATGCTTTGCATTTAACACCTTGGCAGTCATTCACAAAAGACGTTGTTTTACTTTTCTTTATTTTGATTTTATTCGTTAATAAGAAATTAGTAAAACCTTTATTTTCAAAATTAGTTACCAACTTAATTACTTTAATAAGCATTGTTTTGTGCGTTTTTATGGCAGTTTGGGTTTTAAATCATAATCCGATCAAAGATTTTCGTCCGTTTAAAGTAGGTTCTAGTATCCCAAAAGGAATGGAAATTCCCGAAGGAGCTCCAAAATCTGTTGTAGAAATGATTTTCGTTTACAAAGTAAACGGTGTAGACAAAGAATTTACAGAAAAAGATTTAATGAATATTCCAGAAGGAGCAACATTTGTAGATAGAAAAGACAAAGTGATTACAGAAGGCTATGTACCGCCAATTCACGATTTCACAATGACAAAAGATGATTCTGATTATAAAGAAGAATTACTTCAAGAGCCAAAATTGGTTATTTTTGTTACTTACGATTTGACAAAATCAAATCCAGAAGGAATGAAAAAACTAGCTAAAGTTTCGGCAGATGCCAAAGCAAAAGGTTATAAAGTAATTGCAATGACTGCTTCTGGTGCTGATGAAATTTCAAAAGCTAAAAAACAATACAACTTAGATACCGATTTTTATTTCTGTGATGCAACAACTTTAAAAACAATCGAAAGAGCCAATCCAAGTATCGTTGTTCTAAGCAAAGGCGTTGTTGTCAAAAAAGTACATTACAATGATGTTGAAGATTTGAAATTGTAATATCATTTAAAATATTTAAAGCGCTGATAAACTTATTGTTTTATTAGCGCTTTATTTTTACTTGCAGTCTGTTCAAACTTAACTTTTTGATTACGAATAAAAATCTCACATGTGATCAAACAAAAAACCAAATTTAATAAATGAAAAAACTCATTAAAGCCTTAACTTTTTCGCTTACAATTTTATCTAGCATTTTATCTTTTAGCCAGGCAAAAAATGAGCACCAACGTTACATTTTCTTTTTTCACAACAAATTTGTTCAAGAAAATCCCTTAAACGCAGCTCATCCTGAATATGGAAAAGCAGAATACAATGAGATTTTAGAATCATTCAGAAAAGATAATTTTATTGTTTTTAGTGAAAAAAGAAAGAAAAACACAAATTCTGCTGAGTACGCAGAAAAGATCGTAAAACAGGTAAAAGCATTAATTAAAAAAGGTGTCCCTCCAAATTATATTACAGTAATTGGAACTTCACAAGGCGGTTATATTGCCCAATACGTTTCGACTTATTTAGCAAATCCAGATGTGAATTTTGTATTTATTGGATGCTTTAGAGATTCTGATATTGAAGAAATTCCGGATATTAATTTCTGCGGCAATATTTTAACCATTTATGAAAAATCAGATATTTATGGCGTTTCGGCTGTCAAAAGAAAGGAAACTTCAAAACTCCAAGTAAATCACTTTAAAGAAATTGAATTGAATACCAATCTCAAACATGGTTTTCTTTTTAAAGCTTTAGACGAATGGATCGTTCCAAGTAAAAAATGGGCAAATGGAAATTATGATTTGAATTAAAAAAAATGATATTAAGGCCTTCAAAAATCAAATTTATTGAGGGCTTTTTTCATTGAAATCCGACGTTTTTTATGTCCTAAAATTGTTCTTCAATTTAAAAATTTCACCCATTTTTCAAATCTCATAAAATTCATTTAGAAAATTACACGATTTTAACCTCAACTATTACGTTTTCATTCACCTTTTTCTAACCCAAAATTGTTGTTTTGTTACAAAATAAACGACTCTTCAAATTTTGTTAATCTACATTTCGCTTTCAATTTGTTTGTTTAACTTTGTGAATTCAGTACTTAATTTTAAAATAATTTAATTTACATATGAAACAAATTGCCCTAATTGTAATTGCATTTATTACTTTTTCATGTTCACAAGCTCAGAAAACTAGTTTTTCTAAAGAAGCTTTATCCGAGAAATTATTAGGAACAGACAATAGTCAGACTACATTTAAAAACATTCTGAAAAAATATAAAGGAAAAACTTTAGTTATTGAAGTTTGGGCTTCTTGGTGTGGTGACTGTGTAAAAGCAATGCCAAAACTAAAAGAATTACAAGCTAATAATCCTGATGTTTCTTACTTATTCATTTCGGCTGATAAAACTGCTGATAAATGGAAAGCTGGAATCGAAAAACACGAATTAAACAAGGGCGATCATTATATGATGAATGATGGCATGAAAGGTCTTTTTGGAAAAGCCATTGATTTAGATTGGATTCCGAGATATATTGTTGTGGATAAAACAGGAAAAATTGTGCTTTATCGCGCTATAGAAACTGATTTCGCTAAAATAGACGAAACTTTAAAAGGATTGAAATAATTTTCAATAACAATGTCAATTCAAAAATCAATTTCAATTTTTTTTTGACCTTAAATTATAAAACAAAAAAATAATATAAAACTACCAAAATGAGAAAATCGATTGTTGCAGGAAACTGGAAAATGCATAAAAATGCTGCTCAAACTGAAGAATTATTAAACGAGTTAATTGCTAAAATTCCAGCAAAAACGAATGCACAAGTTATTGTAGCTCCAACATTTGTAAACTTACAAGCTGCTGCTGCAAAATTAAAAAATACAACTATTGGAGTTTCTGCTCAAAATGTTCACCAAGCTGAAGGCGGTGCATTTACAGGAGAAATTTCTGCAGATATGTTAACAAGCATTGGCGTTAACACAGTTATATTAGGTCATTCTGAGCGTAGAGCTATTTTCCACGAAACTGACGCTTTAATTGCTAATAAAGTTGATACAGCTTTAAAACATGACATGACAGTTATTTTCTGTTTTGGAGAAGAATTAAAAGACCGTCAATCTGATAATCATTTCAATATTGTTGAAAATCAATTACGTGACGGATTATTCCATATCGCAAAAGAATCTTGGGAAAAAGTTGTATTGGCTTACGAACCTGTTTGGGCTATTGGAACTGGAGAAACTGCTTCGCCTGAGCAAGCTCAAGAAATGCACGAATTCATTAGAGAAACTATTCGTAAAGCTTTTGGAGCTGAAATCGCTGATGAAGTTTCTATTTTATACGGTGGTTCTGTTAAGCCAGAAAACGCTAAAGAAATCTTTGGTAAACCAGACGTAGATGGTGGTTTAATTGGTGGTGCTGCTTTAAAAGCTGATGACTTTTTAGCAATTGTTACTGCTATCTGATTTTAGATTTTAGATTTTAGATTTTAGATTTTAGATTTTAGATTTTAGATTTTAGATTTTAGATTTTAGATTTTAGATTTTAGATTTTAGATT